>CAUAJK010000009.1:0-57668 GCA_958429345.1 uncultured Collinsella sp.
ACGCGCATAAAGAAAGCCTCCCATTTCTCATGTCCAAGAAATGGGAGGCAGTTCATTACGGTAGCGGGGCTCTTTTGTTTTGAATGATGGTTTTGGATCGCCGGGCAAGGCTGCCGAGTAGGTGGTTGTGGTGCCCTATTTGCTCAAGGGGCGCAAAGACGCCTCCTCAAAATGGAAGAATTGCAAGTCGTCTTCCGTTTCGATACACGCGCGACCAAAGGCATCGACGGTTTTAAAGATGCCGCGTGCCAGCTCGTCACCAGCAGGGGAACGGGCGATAACGTGCTCCCCAATCCAATTGAGGTGAGCGATATATTCGCCGTGGACGGGCGCGAGCGGACCGGCGTCTTCTTCCTTGGCGTTGAGGCGCTCTGCCCAGTCATCTACAGCGTCTATAACTGCGTGATAGACCTCATCGAGGAGCATGTCGACGGCGGGAACGCTCTCGTTGAGGTCCGAGAGGCCAATTGCCGCCAGGCCGCCATCGGGCACCTCTTGGGGCGTGTAGTTTACGTTGACGCCAATGCCGCATACGGCGAAAGGTTTGCCTTCGTTATCGCGTGCGGCCTCGACCAGAATGCCGCCGAGCTTGCGTCCTCGCGCGACAAGGTCGTTGGGCCATTTGAGGCGAATCTCGTTTGCAAGACCTTGCTTTTCGAGCGCCTCGAGTACCGCTAGGCCACTGACGGCGGCAAGACCAGAGTACTTTGCAGGATTAACGCATGGACGCAGGACAATCGAAAGCAATAGGTTGCCGGCGGTTGAATCCCACTTGTGGCCGCGCCGGCCGCGTCCTGCCGTCTGAGCCCGGGCGGCAAGCCCCGTGCCGTGCGGCGCTCCCTGTTTTCCTGCTTCGAGCAGGTCATCGTTGGTCGATCCGGTTACGTCGACTATCGTTAATTTGGCATCCATAACGGCTGCTACCTCCTTATTGAATAAGTGAATAACGCAATGGTGTCGAGAGACAGACGCAATGTGAAGCCTTTGTCGCATTTGGACAATTTTATGTTAACACGTCAACAACGACCGAAATGCGCTATCCTCTCTTGGTCGATGTAAACACGTCAACAACTCAAAGGAGGTTAGTGATGGGTTTCACGATTCTTGGAACAGGTTCGGCACTTCCTGAGCGCAGCGTTTCCAATGACGAGCTGTCCGAGTTCCTCGATACCTCGGATGAGTGGATTTTTACCCGCACCGGTATCAAGAGCCGCCATGTCTGCACCACCGAGTCACTTGACGACCTTGCCGTAGCGGCGAGCGAGCGGGCACTCCAAGTGTCCGGAATCGACGCGAGCCAGCTGGACCTGATCGTCTGCTCGACGACGACGGGTGACCACCTTGTTCCCGCCGAGGCGTGTGCCGTTGCTGAGCGACTAGGCGCGACATGTCCTGCCTTCGATGTCTCGGCGGCCTGCGCCGGCTTCGTATTTGCGCTCGATGTCGCCGAGGGCTATATCGCCCGTGGCCGTGCCGAGCGCGTGCTTGTCGTCGCTGCCGAGCAGATGACGCGCGCGCTCGACTGGACCGACCGCGCCACCTGCGTGCTCTTTGGCGATGGGGCAGGCGCCGCAGTGATTGGGGCTGGGGGAGATAACCCCCTTGCCGTTGAGCTTTCGACGGCGCCCGACGTCGAGACGTTGCGCGTTCCCGGTCTGGTCGGCACCTCGCCGTTTAAGGCCTCCGTAGATAGTGAGAGCGTGCTGTCCATGAATGGCCGCCGCGTGTTCAAGTTCGGCGTCAACGCCATCTGCAACACGGTCCATAAGCTTGCGAGCAATGCGGGCATTTCGGTCGAAGACATCGACCACTTTGTATTCCATCAGGCTAACGAACGAATCCTGAGCCAGGCGGTCAAGCGCCTGGGCGTGCCAGACGAGCGCGTGGTTCGAACGCTGCGCGAGACCGGCAACATTTCGAGCGCTTGCATTCCCCTTGCGCTTGACCGGCTGGCACGCACCGATGCACTGAATGCGGGCGACACCATCGCCCTCGTTGGATTTGGCGCCGGCCTGGATATAGGTGGCTATCTGCTTCGTTGGAAGTAGTCGCACATAGGAAATAAAAACGCCCTAGGGCACAACCAAAGGAGAACTACCATGGCAGATCAGAAGACATTCGAGCGCGTTTGCGACGTTATCCGCGAGACCGCCGGTCTTGACGATGTCGAGATGAAGCCCGAGTCCACGCTCGAGGAGATTGGTCTCGACAGCCTGGGCACCGTCGAGATCCTCGTTGCCGTCGAGGACGAGTTTGGCATCCAACTCGATACCGAGGAGAACCCCAAGACGGTCGGCGAGTTCGCCGATACGGTCGAGGCGGCATTGGAGAAGTAGAGATGCTCAAGACTCCTCTCTGCGATCTGCTCGGAATCGAAAAGCCCGTGTTCCAGGGCGGTATGGCCTGGATTGCCGATGCCTCGCTGGCGTCCGCAGTGTCCGAGGCGGGTGGCTTAGGCATCATCGCGGCCATGAACGCCGACGCCAACTGGCTTCGCGACCAGATTCATGAGCTGCGCGCCAAGACGGATAAGCCCTTTGGCGTCAACGTCATGCTCATGAGCCCGTTTGCCGACGAGGTCGCGCAGGTCGTGATTGACGAGCGAGTGCCGGTCGTCGTGACGGGCGCCGGCAATCCCGCCAAGTACATGAAGGCGTGGAACGAGGCGGGCATCAAGGTCATCCCGGTCGTTGCCTCGGTGGCGCTGGCGCGCCTCGTGGCACGTCGTGGAGCCACGGCGGTTGTTGCCGAGGGTACCGAATCGGGCGGCCATATTGGCGAGACCTCGACGATGGCACTGGTGCCGCAGGTCGTCGATGCGGTCGATATTCCCGTGGTTGCGGCTGGCGGCATCGCCGATGGCCGCGGCGTGGCGGCCGCTTTTATGCTCGGCGCTGCCGGCGTCCAGGTGGGAACACGCTTTCTGGTCGCAAACGAGTGCACCGTATCCGAACAGTACAAAGAGCTGGTGCTCAAGGCGGGCGACACGTCGACGCGTGCGACCGGTCGCTCGACGGGACATCCGGTTCGCGCCCTCAAGAGCCCCTTCACCAACGCGTATGCCAAGAACGAGGCGGCGGGCGCAAGTCCCGAGGAGCTCGGGGCCATGGGCACGGGCGCGCTTCGTAAAGCCGCAAAGGACGGTAATTACGAAGAGGGTTCGTATTTGTGCGGACAGATTGCCGGCATGGTCAACGAACGCCAGAGCGCACGCGAAATCGTCGACGATCTGGTCGATGGCGCCGAGCATGTCCTGAAGGGTGCGTCCGCATGGGTGGCGTAGCGTTTTTGTTTGCCGGTCAGGGTGCCCAGCATCCCGCGATGGGCGTCGATCTTATCGAAGCATCGCCGGCGGCTGCGGAGGTGTTCGCGATCGCCGACGAGGTGCGTCCGGGAACCAGTGAGCAGTGCCGGAGCGCCTCCAAGGAGGAACTGTCGCAGACCGTGAACACGCAGCCTTGCGTGTTCGTGCACGACTTGGCTGTCGCTGTCGCCCTGCGCGAGCGCGGCGTGGTGCCTGCCGCCTGTGCGGGATTCTCGCTGGGCGAGGTCGCTGCACTCACCTTTGCGGGGGCATTCGATACGCGAGCGGGCTTTGAGCTCGTGTGTGAGCGCGCGGCATTGATGGCCACGGCGGCTGAGCGTCACCCCGGCGGAATGCGCGCCGTCATCAAACTCGATGCGGCGCAGGTCGAGGGCCTGGCAAAACAGGCAGGCGAGGACTGCTGGCCGGTCAACTACAACAGTCCCCAGCAGACGGTTGTGGCCGGAGCGCCCGATGCGTTGCAGACCCTCGACGTCCTGGTAAAAGAGGCTGGTGGCCGGGCCATGAAGGTCGCGGTGTCGGGTGCATTCCATAGCCCCTATATGGCCGAGGCGACCTGTGGCCTTGCTGCATATATCGATGCCGGTCACGCGCCGTCCCCGTTGCTCATTCCTGTTATGGCAAATATGACGGCGGCGCCCTATCCGGCCGACCCGCAGGCGGCATCGGAGGTGCTGACCAACCAGGTGAGTCATGCCGTGCGCTGGGTCGACACGCTGCATGCTCTGCAGGATCAAGGCATCGACACGTTTATTGAGGTCGGCCCCGGCAAAACGCTGTCGGGCCTGGTCAAGCGTACGCTGAGCGACGTTCGCGTGTATTCGTGCGAAACGGCCGAGCAGGTCGCAGCTATTGCCGACGAGCTCGCATAGTCCACAGGGCTGTAACCCGAAAGGAATGACATGGGCAACTTGAACAACGGCGCGCTCGAGCGCAACGACTCACGTCGCGTGGCGCTTGTCACGGGCGGCTCGCGCGGCATCGGTCGCGCTTGTGCCGTGGGCCTGGCGGAGGACGGCTACGATATCGCCGTCGTCTATGCCGGTAGCGCAGATGCGGCGCGCGAGACGTGCGAAGCCTGTGAGGCGGCTGGCGCCACGGCGCGCGCATATCAATGTGACGTGGCCGACCCCGCCGCCGTCAACACTTGCGTGGAGACGGTCCTCAACGACTTTGGCTCCATTTGGGCGCTCGTCAACAACGCTGGCATCACCCGCGATGGCCTGCTCATGCGCATGGGCGATGACGCCTTCGATCGCGTGCTCGATGTCAATCTTAAAGGAACGTTTAACACGACGCGCGCGCTCACCAAGACCTTTATGCGCCAGCGCGGCGGTTGCATCATCAACATGAGCTCGGTTGTGGGCCTGATGGGCAATGCCGGGCAGGCCAACTACGCCGCCTCCAAGGCGGGCGTGATCGGTCTGACCAAGGCGGTGGCGCGCGAGCTTGCGCCCCGCGGCGTACGAGTGAACGCGGTCGCCCCCGGGTTTGTCGAGACCGATATGACGGCAAAGCTCTCGGAGAAGGTGCGTACGGTAACCGAGGAGCAGATTCCCCTAAAGCGCATGGCGCACCCCGAGGAAGTGGCCGGCGTGGTGCGCTTTTTGGCGAGCGATGCGGCTGCCTACATTACGGGTGAGGTCGTACGCGTCGACGGCGGAATGGCGATGTAGAAACCAGGGCCGAAGAACGGCTTGGATGAGGAGACCATGATGGAACAGAGAGTTGCAATTACCGGTATCGGTGCCGTGTCGCCGCTCGGCAACACCGCGCTTGCCACCTGGGCGGCCATGTGCGCCGGCACGTGCGGCATCGGCCCGATCACGCACTTCGATACCGATGCGTTTGCCGTCAAGGTGGCAGCCGAGGTCAAGGGCTTTGACGGCAACGAGTACTTTGGCAAGCGTGACGCCAAGCATCTGGACCCCTGCGTTCAGTTTGCGATGGCGGCTTCGGACGAAGCCATGCACGATGCGGGCTTTGATGTCGAAGGCGCCATCGATCGCGAGCGCCTGGGCGTCTACGTGGGCTCGGGCGTGGGCGGCATGACGACGCTCGTCGACAACGTCCATACGATTGCCGAACGTGGGCCCCGCCGCGCATCGCCCTATATGATCGCGATGATGATCCCCAACATGGCATCGGGCAATATCGCAATCCGCCACAAGGCAAAGGGCCCGACCCTGCCCGTGGTGACCGCGTGCGCAACCTCGGCCCATGCGGTGGGCGAGGCGTTCCGCGCCATCAAGCATGGCTATGCCGACGCGATCCTCGCGGGCGGCGCCGAGGCCGCAATTATCCCCGATGCCGTTGCAGGCTTTACGTCCTGTCGCGCATTGACCACCAACCCCGATCCCGCGACGGCCTGCCGTCCGTTCGATGCAGACCGCGACGGCTTTGTGATGGGCGAGGGTGCCTGCGTGCTCGTACTCGAGAGCATGGAGCATGCACAGGCGCGCGGTGCGCACATTTATGCCGAGGTCGTGGGCTACGGCAACACCGATGATGCCTATCACATCACGAGCCCCGATCCCGAGGCTGCCGGCATTGCCCGCGCGATATCGCTGGCGGTGACCGAGGGCGACGTCAAGCCTTCCGAGGGTCTCTACATCAACGCCCACGGCACCTCGACCAAGCTCAACGATTCGTCCGAGACGGCGGGCATCAAGCGGGCGCTCGGCGAGGACGCGGCGCGCGCCGCGCACGTCTCGTCGACCAAGTCGATGACCGGCCACATGATCGGTGCCACGGGCGCCATAGAGGTCATGGCCTGCGCCATGGCGCTCGAGCAGGGCGTGGTGCCCCCGACCATTAACTACCACACGCCCGATCCCGCCTGCGATCTTGACTACACGCCCAATCGCGCGGTTCGCGCCGACCTTACCTGGGCGCTTTCGACCAACCTGGGCTTTGGCGGGCACAACGCCGCCATCGCGCTGCGTAGATATACGAGGAGCTAGAGCATGGATTCCAAAAGACTTGCCGAGATAGCCGATGTGATGGAGGACCGCGGCCTTACGCGCGTGCGTGTTGAGGAGCCCGATGGCACTGCGGTCGAGCTCGAGCGCGCGAGTGCAGCGCAGCCGGTTGCCGTGCCCATGCCCATGCCGAGCGCTATGGCCGCTCCAGTTGCAGCTCCCACAGTCGCGCCTGCCGCACCCGAGCCCGCCGCGCAGACACCTGCCGCCGCACCGGAGCCCAAGGGCACCGAGGTGACCGCTCCCATGGTCGGCGTTTTCTATGCCGCCCCGGCGCCGGGCGACGAGCCGTTTGTGCACGTGGGCTCCAAGGTCAAGGCAGGCGAGACCCTCTGCATCATCGAGGCCATGAAGGTTCTCAACGAGGTGACGGCAGAGGCGGATGGCGAGGTGCTCGAGATCTGCGTGGCCGACGGCGACCTCGTGGAGTTTGGCAGCTGCCTCATGAGGATCGGATAGGTGATATCCATGAACAAAGAAGAGCTTAAAGAACTGTTGCCGCATCGTGAGCCGATGCTTTTGCTCGACGAAGCCGAGCTGGTGGGCGACGAGGCCCACGGCAAGATAACGATTACGGGCGACGAGTACTTTTTACAGGGGCATTTTCCGGGAAACCCGGTCGTCCCCGGCGTGATCCAGTGCGAGATGCTCGCCCAGAACTGCTGCGTGCTGCTGATGGGCGACGAGGAGGCGCGCGGCGCGACGCCGTTCTACACGAGTCTGGACAAGGTGCGCTTTAAGCGTCCGGTGCGCCCGGGCGACACGGTGGATCTAGTGTGCTCCATCACGCGTGCGCGCGGGCCGTTCCGCTTTGCGACGGGTACTGCGAGCGTCAACGGTGAGGTTTGCTGCCGCGCCGATATGTCTTTTGCACTCATGCACGAAAGTTAAGGAAGGCTTCATGTTCGACAAAGTGCTCATCGCCAACCGCGGCGAGGTCGCGGTCCGTGTTATCCGCGCGTGCCGCGATATGGGCATCAAGACCGTCGCCGTCTACTCCACGGCCGATGCGGACGCGCTGCACGTGCAGCTTGCCGACGAGGCGTATTGCATCGGCGGCCCGCGTCTTGCCGAGAGCTACCTCAACGACGATGCCGTGCTCACCTGTGCCGTAAAGTCGGGAGCTAAGGCAATTCATCCCGGTTATGGCTTCTTTTCCGAGAAGGCGAGCTTCGTGCGCGACTGCGACAAGTATGGCCTGGCGTTTGTCGGTCCTTCGGCCGAGGTAATCGACAGCATGGGCGACAAGGACGCCGCACGTCGAACGGCTGCCGCGGCGGGCGTGCCCATCGTTCCGGGCTGCGATTTGCTCAAAAGCCCCGAGGAGGCAACGGCCGAGGCCGAGCGCATTGGCTGCCCCGTGCTTATTAAGGCGCGTGCCGGTGGTGGCGGTCGCGGCATTCGCAAGGTCGAGCGCGTGGAAGATGCGGCAAAGGCGTTTATCGAGGCGCGTGCCGAGGGCGAGGCCGTTTTTGGCGACGGCGAGTGCTACATGGAGAAGTTTGTCGCGCCGGCGCACCACGTCGAGGTGCAGATTATGGCCGATAAGCAGGGCCATGTGTTTTCGCTTGGCGAGCGTGAGTGCTCGGTGCAGCGCCGCAACCAAAAGCTGATCGAGGAGAGCCCCGCGCCGTGCCTCGACGGACACGACGACATTCGTGCTCGCATGCACAAGGCGGCGCGTGACCTGGCTCGTGCCGTCGGCTACGAAGGAGCCGGTACCATCGAGTTCCTGTATTCGGATGACGGCAATTTCTACTTTATGGAAATGAACACGCGCTTGCAGGTGGAGCATCCGGTTACGGAGTTTGTGACCGATACCGACTTGGTCAAGTGGCAGCTGCGCGTGGCGGCCGGCCAGCCTCTGCCCTTTGAGCAGGAGGACATGCCGGTCCGCAACCACGCCATGGAGTGCCGCATCAATGCCGAGACGCCGGACTTTCTGCCGTCATGCGGAACGGTCACCGCGTTGCGCGTGCCGGGCGGTCCGCGCGTGCGCTGGGATTCCGCCATGTTTACCGGCGCGAACGTTCCGCCGTACTACGACTCCATGCTCGGCAAGCTCATCGTGTGTGCGCCCACGCGCGACGGTGCCATTCGCAAGATGCGCTCGGCCCTGGGCGAGCTCGTGATTGAGGGCGTGAGCGAAAACAGCGAGCTTCAGCTCGACGTGCTGGCAAACGACGAGTTCTTGTCGGGCATGTATCACACCGATCTGATGGGGCATCTCTATGCTGATGAATAGAAAAGCGAAGACGGTCAATGTCCTTGAGGGGCCGATAACCGAGTCGTGCGCCGAGTTTCCCGCGCGCCACGTGTTTATCAAGTGCCCGGAGTGCCGCCGTGTGATCGATGAGGCACGCCTACACGACAACCTCGAGGTCTGCCCTCGTTGCGGCAAACACTTTCGCGTGAGCGGTCGCGCGCGCATGCGCATGACGGTCGACGAGGGCACGTTTGAGGAATGGGATGCCAATCTGGCGTCGGAGGACTTCCTCTCGTTTCCCGGCTATGCCGATAAGCTCAAGAGCGTGAGCGAGCGTTCGGGCGAGCGCGATGCCGTTGTGTGCGGCAGGGGCAAAATCTGCGGTTGCGATACGGCGCTCTTCTTTATGGACGCCAACTTTATGATGGGCTCGATGGGCTCAGTGGTGGGCGAGAAGATCTGTCGCGCATTTGAGCGTGCGACCGAGCTGGGATTGCCAGTTGTCGGCTTTACCGTTTCGGGCGGTGCGCGCATGCAAGAGGGCGTGACGTCGCTTATGCAGATGGCCAAGATTTCTGCGGCGGTTAGGCGCCACAGCGAGGCGGGCGGCCTGTATATCACGGTGCTCACCGACCCCACGACCGGAGGCGTAACCGCGAGTTTTGCCATGGAGGGCGACATTATCCTGGCCGAGCCCGATGCCCTGACGGCATTTGCCGGCCCGCGCGTGATCGAGCAGAACATGCACAAGCGCCTGCTCAAGGGATTCCAGCGCTCCGAGTTTTTGCTGGAGCACGGCTTTTGCGATGCCGTTGTTCCGCGTGGCGAGATTGCGCTCACGGTAGGCGAGCTGCTGGCGCTGCACGAAGGGCACGCGCCCGGCCTGGGGGCACCGCATGAGATCGTGCATACGGGTCGCCGCGGCAAAAAGCTGGGACACTTGTTCAAGCGCTCGGCCGCACCAAAAACCGCGCTCGAGATTGTCAAGCAGACCCGCTCGGCAGATCGCGCCACGGCAGGCGAGATGATCTCGCTGGGCCTGGATGGATTTGTGGAGCTGCACGGCGACCGCTACTTTGGCGACGACGCTGCTGTGGTGGCTGGCATTGGCTGGAAAGACGGACGCCCCGTAACGGTCATCGCCATCGAGCGCGGCACCACGACCAAAGAGCGCATGCGTCGCAACTTTGGTATGGCACATCCCGAGGGCTACCGCAAAGCGCGTCGCCTTATGCGCCAGGCCGAAAAGTTTGGTCGACCGGTTCTGTGCCTGGTCGATACTTCGGGCGCGTTTTGCGGCATCGGTGCCGAGGAACGCGGCCAGGGTGAGGCGATTGCCCAGAACCTCATGGAGATGAGCGGCCTTAAGACGCCGATTGTCTCGGTGGTGACAGGCGAGGGCGGCTCTGGTGGCGCGCTGGCGCTGTCCGTGGCCGACCGCATCCTGATGCTCTCGAGCTCGGCCTATTCGGTCGTGAGCCCCGAGGCCTGTGCGTCGATCCTGTGGAAGGATACCGAGCGCGCGAATGAGGCCGCCGAGGCGCTTAAACTCACGGCTCCCGATCTGTTGGCGCTCGGCATCATCGACGGCATTGTTGACGATAGGGGCCTGTCGCATGAGGAGATCGCTGGTGCCGTCATGTCCTCGGCATTTGATGCCTTCGATACGCTTGGGCGGCTCGACGACGCGACCCTCACAAACCTCCGCTACGAAAAGTACCGCGCAATCGGTCAATACCGCACGATGTGACAGGGGGATAGCCCGCATGTCACATTGGGAAAGGCGTTCCATGTCACAAGTTTCTAACACCTCGTTTACAACGACGGCTTCATCAAACGCCATGGCCGTGGTGGACTACCTGTCCAAAAGCATGATGTCGGCGCTGCCGTTTATTGTCTGCGCGGCGTTGTTCCGCACCGTCGCCGTCATTATGGGCGAAGGCATGCTGGGCCTGTGGTCTGCCGATTCCGAAATCTATCGCCTGTTCTACAGTTGGCTCTATAACGCCGGCTACTACTTTTTGCCCATTTATCTTGGTTGGGCGGCCGCCCGCCAGCTCGGTTGCTCGGAGCAGCTGGGCATGATGCTGGGCGGCGTATTGATTGCGCCCGATCTGCTTAAGCTCGTCGATGCCGCATCGACGACGGGGGCATCGATGACTTCCGTGTATGGTCTGCTTCCCGCGCCGGTCAACGATTACACGACGACTGTTATTCCGGTTCTCATCTCGGTGCCCGTGCTATGGCGAGTGGAGTGTTTCTTTAAGCGCGTTATCCCTAAGGCCGTGGCGTTTTCGTTTGTTCCGTTTACAACCATGCTTGTCATGGTTCCGGTTTCGCTGTGTATCACGGCGCCGGCGGGCAGCTATCTGGGCATGCTGTTGGGCCAGCTTATGTTTATGCTTGGCAATTCCGGTGGCATCGTGTCGCTGCTCACGCTCATGGGGCTTGCCGCGGGTTG
The DNA here is from genome assembly GCA_958429345.1 of uncultured Collinsella sp. Classification (GTDB taxonomy): domain Bacteria; phylum Actinomycetota; class Coriobacteriia; order Coriobacteriales; family Coriobacteriaceae; genus Collinsella. The sequence continues at coordinate 10,974 of CAUAJK010000009.1, forward strand.
GGAGTTTCTTAAGATTGCAGGCGTCAGCAACGTTGTCCTATCGCTTGCCTATGCTCAGTTTATGAGTGTGGGAACGGATTCGTGCATCCTGATCGCCGCGACGATGGCGACGTTCGCCGTTTGGGGCATGCCCTTTGGCGCGTCGCTCCGCGTTGCGGATAAGGACGAGAAGGCGCTCATGCTGGGCTATTCGATCTCGGGTGTGCTTGGTGGCGTAAGCGAGCCGGCGCTGTACGGTTGCGGCTTTAAATATGGCAGGTGCCTGACGTGCATGGCCATTGGCGGCGCCGTCGGAGGCCTTGTTGCGGCCGTGGGCCACGTTACGGCCTATACCATCGGCATGACGAATGTCCTCATGGTCATTGGCTTTGCCACGGGCGGCATCTCGAACCTGCTGTGGTGCTGTGCTGCCGGCGGTGTGGCATTTGCGGTGTCTGCGGCGCTGAGCTACTGCTTTGGCGTGGTGCCGACGAAGGGGCAGACGACGGGGGATGGAGCCGATTCGCCCGAAACAGTGGCGAGCGCTGCTGAAGTAAGCGCATAAATCGATCGACAAAGGGACAGTCTCACATGTCACATTCCAAGGTCGTGGCCCGTGTGGGTTGCGGCCTTTTTGTATCTGGGGGACAAAGTGGCTACACTACAATCCGTTTGAGCAATAGATATATAGGTAGTACCGTGGGGGCGGATGTAGATGGTCGAGTGGATTGTTAAGCGCGCACAGGGCGACCGTGCGCGCGTGGGCACGTTGACGGGCGTGGTGTGTATTCTCGCCAATGTTGCGCTTTGTGCTGCGAAGGGCGCAATTGGTGTGGTTTCGGGATCGGTTTCGATCGTGGCGGATGCCATGAACAACCTGTCCGATGCCAGCTCGAATATCGTGAGCGTGCTGGGCTTTAAGCTGGCGAGCAAGCCGGCCGATCCCGAGCATCCTTACGGCCACGGTCGCTACGAGTATCTCTCGGGTCTGGTCGTGGCGGCACTCGTGCTGCTGATTGGCGTTGAGCTGGTGAAGTCCTCGGTTGAGCGCGTCATCCACCCTGAACCTGTCGAGTTCTCGCTTGCCCTGGTGGCAGTTCTAGTGCTTTCGATGGCCGTAAAGCTCTGGATGGCGGCCCTCAACCAAAAGCTCGGTGACCGTATTGAGTCCGATACGCTGCATGCGACCGCGCAGGATTCCAAGAACGATGTCCTAGCCACGGGCGCCGTGTTAGCGTGCGCAATTGTTTCGCAGGTGACGCACATCAATCTTGACGCATGGGTCGGCCTTGCCGTTGGCGCCTATATTGGCTGGAGCGGCTTTGAACTTATTCAAGATACGGTGAGCCCGCTTTTGGGTCAGTCGCCCGATCCTAAGCTGGTCAAGCACATTCGAGACAAGATCATGAGCTATCCCGGCGTTTTGGGCGTTCACGATCTGATGGTTCACGACTATGGCCCGGGCAGGAAGTTTGCAAGTGCGCATGCCGAGATGGCGGCCGAGGCCAGCCCGCTGGAAAGTCACGACACACTCGATAACATCGAGCAGTCGTTTAGGAACGAGGACGGCATGATCGTCACGCTCCATTACGATCCCATCGTGACCGACGATCCAAAGGTGGCGAGCATGCGCCTGCGCATCAACGCAATGGCTCAAGAGATCGATAGCCGCCTTTCGATTCACGACCTTCGCTGCGTGCCGGGTCCTACGCACACCAACGTGATCTTTGACTGCGTGCGTCCCTCGGATTTGGACATGGATGCCGATGAGCTCAAACATGCGTTGGCCCAGAGGGTCGAATCGGAATACCCCAAGTCGATTGCCAAGATCACGATCGACGAAGACTACGTAGGGCATACCCACGAGTAGGGCTGTGCCGGCAAAGCAAGTTATACAGAAGAGGAGAGCATGAAGCGCCTATACCTACTCCGCCACGGCCAGACGGAATTCAACGTCAAAAAGCTCGTCCAGGGTCGCTGTGATTCACCGCTCACCGATCTGGGCCGTCAGCAGGCACGGGCAGCGGCCGCATGGCTCAAAGCCCACAGCGTCGTCCCCGACAAAGTGGTCTCATCACCCTTAGGCCGAGCCATGGACACGGCAAGTCTTGTCGCATGCGAACTCCTCGGTCCGGACGCCGCAGTCGAGCCCTGTGAAGGCATTATCGAGCGCAGCTACGGCACCTTCGAAGAAGGCCCCCACGACGCCCTGCCCACCGACGTTTGGGATCCGGGCGAGGACCTGGTCCCCTTCGGAGGAGAAGGAAGCCGCGCACTGCAAGAACGCATGGTAGGCGCCCTCACCAATCTCATGGGCTCCGAGGGCATCGAAACCCTCCTAGCAGTAAGCCACGGCAGCGCCAGCCGCCAATTTATCAAGGCCGCAGCCCCAGAGGACTTTGAGCTCCCAACAAAACTCCCCAACTGCGCCATCATGATCTTCGGTTTTGACGATGCGCGAGAAGAGGACGATACGCCCCAATGCAAGTTCACCTTGCAACAAATTGTGGACTCTCAACAAAGTCATTAGCCTGAGCGAGCAGAGTTAAGCAGACATCAACGTGGCGTTCCCAGTGTGCGGCGGAGGGGGCGGGCCTGAGACATATTAAGGTTGTCGCGAGTTCCGCACGAACAGGAGAGCACTTAATGTGCTCTCCGTCGTGAGCAGGACTGTAGAGCAGCAACCTTAATATGTCTCAGGCCCGCCCCCTCCGCCGCACACTGGGAACGTGCCACGCACTTTACCTGCGTAAACAATGTGAGTGAAATATGAATCTCGATGGATACGCCCGCAGCCGTGTATACTAAACAGCTGTGTGTAACCAGGGGAGTATTCTGGCTGGACAAAATGCCTGCTTAATAGGGTTGTCAGGTAGTCCGGGCGAAATACAAGGCTGGGGAGCACGTCGTGTAAGTAGTGGTCCTCTAGGGGCGTACGCTCGGTGGTGTACGCATTGTCCCAAGACCACGCGAGAGTTGGGATCATATCTTGATCAGCATGATTCTCGGCCGCAAGATTGGCATGACCCAGGTTTGGGACGAGGACGACAACGTCGTTCCCGTCACGGTCATCCAGGCTGGCCCCTGCGCTGTCTCGCAGGTTAAAACTCAGGCAACCGACGGCTATGACGCCGTCCAGATCGGTTTCGGCGACATCAAGGCCAAGAACGTGAACAAGCCCATGGCTGGTCACTTCGCTAAGGCTGGCGTCGAGCCCGTCCGCTTCCTTCGTGAGGTCCGCGTCGAGAACGGCGAGGAGCACAAGGTCGGCGAGGTCGTCACCGTCGCTGATTTCGCTGATGTCGAGAAGGTCGACGTCATCGGTACCTCCAAGGGTAAGGGCTTCCAGGGTCGCATCAAGCGCTGGGGTCAGCGCCGCGGTCCTATGACGCATGGTTCTCACTTCCAGCGTCACCCCGGTTCTATCGGTCAGTGCGCCTATCCTGCGCGCGTCCTCAAGGGCGTCAAGATGGCCGGTCACATGGGTAACGAGCGCGTTACCGTCAAGAACCTTTCCGTTGTCCGCATCGATGCCGAGCAGAACCTCATCTTGGTCAAGGGCGCTGTCCCGGGTGCCAAGAATGGTCTCGTCGCCATCCGTATGGCCTAAGGGCCCAGCCCATTTAGCCCAGCGTCATACCAAGGAGAACACTTAAATGGCAAAGTTTGAAGTAAAGAACAGCGAGGGCAAGAAGGTCGCCGAGGCCGAGCTCGCCGCTGAGGTGTACGGCATCGAGCCGAACATCCACGTTATGCACCACATCGTCAAGTGCCAGATGGCCTCTTGGCGTCAGGGCACCCAGTCTGCTAAGGGTCGCTCTGAGGTTTCCGGTGGCGGCAAGAAGCCTTGGCGTCAGAAGGGCACCGGCCGTGCCCGCCAGGGTTCCATCCGTGCTGCCCAGTGGCGTCACGGTGGCGTCGTCTTCGCCCCCAAGCCCCGTTCTTACGCTAAGCGTATGAACAACAAGGAGGTCAAGCTGGCTATGCGCTCCGCGCTGTCCGCCAAGCTGGCCGATGGCGAGCTCGTGCTCGTCGACGACTACGGCTTCGAGAAGCCTTCCACCAAGGCTGCCGTCGCCATGCTCAAGGCTCTTGGCCTTGAGGGCAAGCGTCTGACCATCATCGTTCGCGATGAGGACGTCAACGCCTACCTGTCGTTCCGCAACATTCCCAAGACGTTCATCATCACCGCTGACGAGGCCAACACCTACGATCTCGTCAACAACAACGCTGTGCTGATGCCCGCCGACATCGCCGCTCACTTCGGGGAGGTGCTTGCATAAATGACCGCCCACGAGATCATCATCCGTCCGATCGTGTCCGAGCGTTCCTTCTCCGGCATGGAGCTGAACAAGTACACGTTCGAGGTCGCCAAGGATGCTAACAAGTATCAGATCAAGGACGCTGTCGAGGAGATCTTCGGCGTCAAGGTCGTTCGCGTGAACACCCTGACGGTCAAGCCCAAGACCAAGCGCGTGCGCTATGTCGCCGGCAAGACCCGTTCTTGGAAGAAGGCCATCGTCACGCTGGCCGAGGGCGACACCATCGAGGTCTTTGGCAACCAGGCCTAAGACTCGCTGCTGTTGAGTGAGCTCATGCCTCCCAAATAGGGGAGGCGGGAGCTCAAGGTTTTTGGCGTATAAAATGGACACGCCCGGAACCGTGTATACGTCCGGTGTCATCGCACCCGAGGCAGAACCTCGAATCCCTGTCTGCGATGGCTAACGGATTCCTATTGAAAGGGATTGTAATGGCTGTAAAGCACCTTAAGCCGACCTCCGCTGGTAGGCGTTGGCAGACGATCTCCGACTTCTCCGAGATCACCTGCACCAAGCCCGAGAAGTCTCTTCTCGAGCCCCTGCCCAAGAAGGCCGGTCGTAACAACAACGGCCGCATCACCACCCGCCACCAGGGCGGCGGCGTGAAGCGTCGTTACCGCGTGATCGACTTCAAGCGCAATAAGGACGGCGTGCCCGCCAAGGTTGCCACGATCGAGTACGATCCGAACCGTTCCGCTCGCATCGCTCTGCTGCACTACGCTGACGGTGAGAAGCGCTACATCCTGGCCCCCAAGGGCCTCGAGGTCGGTCAGACCATCATGTCCGGTTCTGACGCCGACATCAAGCCGGGCAACGCTCTGCCCCTCGCCGACATCCCCGTCGGTACGCTCATCCACGCCGTCGAGTTCCAGCCGGGCAAGGGCGCTGCTATCGCCCGTTCCGCCGGTAACTCCTGCCAGCTGATGGGTAAGGAGGGCAAGTACGCTATCGTCCGTATGCCCTCCTCCGAGATGCGCCGCATCCTCGTTACCTGCCGCGCCACCGTCGGTGAGGTCGGCAACGCCGATCACTCCAACATCGTCATCGGCAAGGCCGGCCGTAAGCGTCACATGAACGTGCGCCCGACCGTCCGCGGTACCGTCATGAACCCTGTCGACCACCCGCACGGCGGTGGCGAGGGCAAGAACCACACCTCTGGTCGTCCCTCCGTTACCCCCTGGGGTAAGCCGACGAAGGGCCTTCGTACGCGCAAGAAGAAGAAGGTCTCGAACCAGCACATCATTCGTCGCCGTAAGAAGTAATTTCGGATACCGAGTTTTAGGAGAAAGCACTTATGAGCAGAAGTCTCAAAAAGGGCCCGTTCGTGGAGACTCGCCTTCTCTCGCGTATCACCGCGATGAACGAGGCTGGCAAGAAGGACGTCGTGAAGACCTGGTCCCGCGCGTCCACCATCTTCCCCGAGATGGTTGGTCACACCATCGCCGTCCACGACGGCCGCAAGCATGTGCCCGTGTATGTTACCGAGTCCATGGTTGGTCACAAGCTCGGCGAGTTCGCGCCGACTCGTACGTTCCGTGGCCACAAGGCCAAATAGGGGGTTAACCGTAAATGGCAACTAAGTCTATTGAAACTGAGGCCACCGAGGTTCGCGCCGTCGCTAAGTACGTGCGTGTTTCCCCCAGCAAGGCCCGCCTGGTGGTCGATCTGATCCGCCGCAAGCCTGTTGCTCAGGCCTTCGACATCCTCCACTTCTGCGACCGCGCCGTCGCCGTGGATGTCGAGAAGGTTCTCCGTTCCGCCGTTGCGAACGCCGAGAACAACAACGGTCTGCGTGCCGACAACCTGGTTGTCGCCGCTGCCTATGTTGACGAGGGTCCGACGCTTAAGCGCATCCGTCCCCGCGCCAAGGGTTCCGCTTCTCGCATTCTGAAGCGTACTTCCCATATCACCGTCGTCGTTGCTCCTCGAAAGGAGGCGTAAAGCTGTATGGGTCAGAAAGTCTACCCCACCGGCTTCCGTCTTGGCATCACCGAGAACTGGCGCTCCCGCTGGTTCGCAGAGAAGGATTACGCTAAGACCCTCGGTAACGATCTCGAGATCCGCAAGTACCTCGAGAAGCGTCTTTCCCGCGCAGCTGTCTCCCGTGTCGAGATCGAGCGCGCTGGCGACAAGGTGAAGGTCATCATCCTCACCGCTCGCCCCGGCGTTGTCATCGGTAAGAAGGGTGCCGAGATCGATACCCTCCGCACCGAGCTCGAGAAGGTCGCTGGCGTCTCCAAGGGCCAGCTCTCTGTCGACGTTGTCGAGATCAAGCGCCCCGAGCTCGACGCCAACCTCGTTGCTCAGTCTATCGCCGAGCAGCTCGAGGGCCGCGTTGCCTTCCGTCGCGCTATGCGCAAGGCTGTCCAGTCCGCCCGCAAGGCCGGTGCTAAGGGCATCCGTATTCAGTGCTCCGGTCGTCTCGGCGGTGCCGAGATGGGCCGTCGTGAGTGGTACCGTGAGGGTCGCGTGCCTCTGCACACCCTCCGTGCCAAGATCGACTATGGCACGGCTGTCGCCAGCACCACCATGGGCGCTTGCGGCGTGAAGGTCTGGATCTACCTGGGCGAGAAGCTCCCGGGCCAGCCTGTTCCCAACCCTGCACTCGAGGGCTCTTCCCGTCCTCGTCGTCGTAACTCCGAGAGGAGGGGTCAGTAGTGCTTGCCCCTAAGCGTATTCTTCACCGCAAGGTGCAGCGTGGCTCCATGAAGGGCCAGGCCAAGGGTAATACCGAGCTGCATTTCGGCGAGTTTGGTATCCAGGCTCTCGAGGCCCATTGGATCACCAACCGTCAGATCGAGGCCGCTCGTATTGCCATGACCCGCTACATGAAGCGTGGCGGTCGTGTCTACATCACGATCTTCCCCGATAAGCCCATCACCAAGAAGCCTGCCGAGACTCGCATGGGTTCTGGTAAGGGTAACCCCGAGGAGTGGGTGGCCGTCGTCAAGCCCGGCCGCATCATGTTCGAGGTCAAGGGTGTTCCCGAGGAGGTCGCTCGCGAGGCTCTGCGTCTTGCGCAGCACAAGCTCCCCATCAAGACCAAGATTGTTGCTGCCAAGAACGCTGAGCAGCGCATCGAGAAGGAGATGGCTGAGGAGGCCGCTCTCGAGGCCAAGTGGGCTGCTGAGGACGCCGCCGCCGCCAAGGAGGAGAACTAATGAAGCCCGCAGAGATTCGTGAGCTCTCGGACGCTCAGCTCGTTGAGAAGCTGAAGGAAATGCGCGCCGAGCTCTTTAACCTTCGTTTCCAGATGGCCACCAGCCAGCTGGACAACACCGCTCGCGTCAACACCGTGAAGAAGGACATCGCTCGCGTCCTCACGGAGCAGCGCGCCCGCGAGATCGCAGCGGAGAAGTCCGCTGTCGCCGAGTAGGACCTAAGGAGAGAACATGACTGATTCGCGTAACTCGCGTAAGGTCCGTACGGGTGTCGTTACCTCCGTCTCCGGTGCCAAGACCATTGTTGTCACCATCACCGAGCGCAAGCGTCACCCCAAGTACGGCAAGATGATGACCAGCTCCAAGAAGCTGCACGCTCACGACGAGGAGTGCACGGCTGGCGTGGGCGACACCGTCCGCGTTATGGAGACCCGTCCTATGTCCAAGATGAAGCGTTGGCGCCTCATCGAGGTCGTCGAGCGCGCTAAATAAGCAGTCGCTCTTACGACTTGTACGTTTCCGAAGATGTGCGTATGCCTGGCTTGCATACCACAGGCCTTATAAAGGCAGCGCACCTCTCTTCGGTTCTTAGTTCGGAGGAACATCTACCATGATTCAGATGCAAACCATGCTGAACGTCGCCGACAACTCCGGCGCTCGCAAGATTCGCTGCATCAAGGTGCTTGGCGGTTCCAAGCGTCGTTATGCAGGCATCGGCGATGTGTTCATCGGTGCTGTCCAGGAGGCTACCCCTGGCGCCAACGTCAAGAAGAAGGACGTTGTCCGTTGCGTCGTCGTTCGCACCGTTAAGGAGATCCGCCGCAAGGATGGCTCCTACATTCGCTTTGATGAGAACGCCTGCGTTGTCATCAACAACGATGGTTCGCCCGTCGGCACCCGTATCTTCGGGCCCGTCGCGCGCGAGCTTCGTGACAAGAAGTACATGAAGATCGTCTCGCTCGCTCCCGAGACCCTGTAGTTAGGGGAGATATATGTATATCAAGAAGGGCGATAAGGTCCAGGTTCTCTCTGGTAAGGATCGTGGCAAGCAGGGCGTTGTCCTGCGTGCTCTCCCCGCCGAGAACAAGGTCGTTGTCGAGGGCGTTTCGGTCGTCAAGAAGGCCGTCAAGCCCAACGCTGCCAACCAGCAGGGCGGCATCGTTTCGCAGGAGGCTCCCATCGACGCTTCCAACGTCAATCTCGTTTGCCCCGAGTGCGGTAAGGTTACCCGCGTCGGTCACGAGAAGGACGGCAAGAACAAGCTGCGCGTCTGCAAGAAGTGCGGCCACAAGTTCTAAGCTGCCCGCAACATCAAGTTGCTAGCAAAGGCCCGGATGCCCTATGGCACCCGGGCCTTTTTCTATCCCTACTCATTGGGGACAGACTTAAATGAGTGGCCGTTGAAATGCCCATACTCATTGGGGACAGACTTAAATGACTAGTCGTTGGGGACGTTCTTAAACGGCTAGTTGATGGGGACAGTCTTTAGATTTGTATATCTGGCCATCTGGGATAGGCTTCAGCGAAAGCGGCACTTAGGGACCGTCCCAAACTGCCGGCACATAGGGACGTTCCCTTTTTGTCGGCAGTTTGGGACGATCCTTTGATGTCTGATGCCCCCAGAGGGGTGAAGTAATACAGCTGGGTCTGTCTTTTAGGGCTTTGGTGTTCCGCCCCTTTATGTTTCACAAGGATCGTCGCATGCGCATTTACGCGCATAGCCTTGCGCGATAATGCGCATAGCCGCGCAAACATCTGCCAACTATGGCTAAATAATGACCGATAAGCAAATAAATACGCAAACACGAGCAGATACGCGCGCAATTGTGCGACTATAGGGTTGTTAGAAATGAAGGACTTCCGATGACTCAGGAGGCACATCATGGCAGATTCCAAACAGGCTCCGCTCGACGCCGAGGCAGCCGCAAAGGCGGCGTTTGCCTCGGTCCAGAATCAGCCGTTCCCCAACGATATTTTTACGGCCCCCGAGCTCCGCTGGGCAGTGATCGGGTGCGGTGTTATCGCCAACCAAATGGCCCAGTCCCTCGCGCTGGCCGGCCGCAAGCTCGCGGGTGTCGCCAACCGTACGCTTTCCAAAGCCCAGGCTTTTGCCGAGCAGTATGGCGTCGAGAAGGTGTACGAGACGGTCGAGGACCTCTACGCCGATCCGGACATCGACGCCGTCTATATCACCACGCCGCACAACACGCATATCACCTACCTGCGAGCCGCTCTGGCAGCTGGTAAGCACGTGCTCTGCGAGAAGGCCATTACCCTCAATTCCGCTGAGCTCGACGAGGCGCGTGCCATCGCCGACGAGCACAACGTCGTCCTTATGGACGCCACCACGGTGCTTCACATGCCGCTGTATCAGGAGCTGCGCCGCCGCATGGATGCCGGCGAGTTTGGCCACATGAACCTTGCTCAGCTCAACTTTGGTAGCTATAAGGAGTACGGCGATCTGACCAATCGCTTCTACAACCGTAGTCTCGCCGGCGGCGCCATGCTCGACATTGGCGTGTATGCGCTCTCCGTCATGCGTCTCTTTATGGCGAGCCAGCCCGCTGAGGTTGTCTCGCTGGGCAACACCTGTGAGACCGGTGTCGACGTTGCGGGCGGCATTGTCTGCCGTAACGCCGAACAGCAGCTGGGCGTGGTGAGCCTTACGCTCCACTCCAAGCAGCCCAAGCGTTCGGTTATCAGCTTCGACAAATGCTATATCGAGGTCAACGAGTATCCGCGCGCCGACCATGCGACCATCGTGTGGACTGCGGACGGTCGCCGTGAGGAGGTCCACGCTGGCACCGAGGCATACGCTCTGTGCTACGAGATGGCCGACCTGGAGAAGGCCGTTGCCGGCGATGATTCGAAGTGCGAGCTTCTGGGCTATGCTTCTGATGTTATGGAGCTGATGACCAAGCTTCGCGCCGATTGGGGAGTCGTGTACCCCGAGGAGGAGTAAGCGATGCTAGCGGAAGATAGGCTCAATGCGATTGTGTCGATGGTGCAGCAGGCTGGCTCGGTTACTGTGCCAGAGCTTGCCGATACCCTGGGCGTGACGGCGTCTACCATTCGGCGCGACCTGCAGGCGCTCGACCGCGCACACCGCATCGCCAAGGTCCACGGTGGGGCGACGAGTCTTGAGCGCGCGCACGTGACGCGCGACCTAACGATCAGCGAGCGCAGCGATCTCCATAACGACGACAAGGAGCGTATCTGCGCCCGTGCGGCGGTGCTTGTGGAGCCCGATAGCTTTGTGTATATCGATTCGGGCTCCACGACCCTCAAGCTCATCGAGCATCTTCCGCGCCTTGAGGGCGTCACCTATGTGACTGATTCCGTGCTCCACGCTCAGCACCTCGCTTTGCGCGGCATGCGCACCGTTGTGCTGGGCGGCGAGCTTAAACCCGAGACCGAGGCGCTCGTTGGCCCCGATGCTCTGGCAACCCTAGACCGCTACAACTTTAACTGCGGCTTTTGGGGTTCTAACGGCATTGCCGCCGAGCAGGGCTTTACGACGCCCGATATCGAGGAAGCGCAGGGCAAGCGTATCTCGATGCGCCATACAGCCAAACGCTTCGTAATCTCGGACGCCAGTAAGTTTGGCATGGTGGCTCCCGTAAAATTCGCGGACTTCCGCGATGCAACGATTATTACCGCAGGCGAGGTCCCCGCCAAGTACCGGGCAATGGACAACGTCATCACGGTCTAACAGCAGGGGACGGGCTAAGGCCAAAACCACCGCGAAGGCGCCTGTCCCCATTGTGGTGGTTTAGGGCTCCCAGGGGCAGGGGGCTTCGATATAGATATGCTCGCCGGTTACGGGATGCGTGAAGGACGCGCTGTGGGCGTGGAGCATCAGGCCGCAGGGGCGCGGCGTTCCGTACAGGTCGTCGCCAACCAGGGGATGATGCTCGCTTGCCAGGTGCACACGGATTTGGTGCTTGCGGCCGGTGAGCAACTCGACATCGATATACGAGCGCGCGGGCAGGCCACGACGGCTCTTAAGGCGTTTGAGCACCTTCACGCGCGTTTGAGACGGCTTGCCGCTGGCGCCGACGCGCATCTTTCGGCTGTCGTGACGGTCGCGGGCGATGGGCTTGTCGATGAGCTTCTCGTTCCAGTCGATCTTGCCCTCGGCGAGCGCCAGGTAGTGCTTTTCGAAAGCGTGGTCGATGACCATCTGGTCAAAGGCGGGCTGCGTCTGCTTGTCGAGCGAGAACAGCACCACGCCGGTGGTGTCACGGTCCAGGCGATTGAGCGGCTGCATGTCGGTCGCGGCAAAGCCGTCGCCCATCGCCAGCAGCAGGTCGCTGGCGTAGTCGGTGAGCGTGCGCTCGCCGGTGCCGTCGCCGTGGACGATCATGCCGGCGGGCTTGTCGATGGCCATAAGCCAGGCGTCGCAGTAGAGGATTTGAGGTTCTTCGTTCACGTGTAAGCCTTTCGGTTAGCTAATTCCCACAAACATGCAGCCCGAAGTCGCCCCGCGCAGGCGGGCGGCGGGCTTGCGGCCGGCTTGAGCTGCCTCGACGGCGCGACGGACGCGAGCGACGGCACGGGCGATCTCATCCGTCTCGAGCAGCGTTCCGTCCACCATGAGACGACGCACGCCGGCATCGAGCAGCTGAGGAACCTGAGGCGTGAGGTCGATGGGGTAGGCGTCGTACAGGCGTGAGCGGCCGTGGATGTCGGTACGCACCGGCATGACCTTTCCGTCGATATTCTTGAGCGAGAGCTTGCGGGCACGCAGGCGGCAGTTGGCGCAATCGTGGATGCAGCCGTTGGCAACCTGCAGAATGCAATGCTCGCTCGTCATAACGCGCGGGCGGCCGAACACAGTGATGCCCAGGGCTGCGGGCGCGGCGGCGCCGAGTGAGACAATCTCGTCGAGCGTGATCTCGGGCGAGAGCCAAAACGCACCGGCTCCGCGCTCGGCAAGCGCCTCCATGCAGGGCGTGTTGTGCACCGGCAGGCAAGAGCGAATCTCGGCCGTGGCGCCAACCTGGGCGGCCAGGGCAAGCTCAGAGATGTTGCCAATAGCGACCGTGGCGCCGGCAACAACCCAGGGATCGACGCGCTCGTGGTCGACGGCGCGGCAGACCTCGTCGAGTACGGGTACGATGCCCTGCTCAAATACATCGGCGGGGGAGAGCTCCGCCGCATCGAGCGCGTCGGTGGTCATGTAGATGCGCGTTGCACCCTCCGCGCGAGCGGCCTCGGCGGCCTCGAGCGAGGTGACGGTGGCGCAGATCTGCGGCTCATCGCAGTAGTGCTCGGGCACGGGGCGGGAATCACTGGTTACAATCGCCGGCAGCTCGAGCGTTTTCGCGCGCTCCTCGTACGGTGCCAGAATGGCCTCTTCCAGCGCCTTACAAGCGGTGGCGCGCACCTTGTGCACGGCGGAAAAGCCCATACCGCAGCCGGCGTCGAGCGAAACGTCAAAGCTTGCGGCCTCAAAGGGCGAGGAGCCCATGCGGCCCACATGCTCAACCAGATCGGATGCCTCGACGGCGCGGGTCTTGGCGGCCTCGACGGTGAAGCCCGTGGCGGTGGCGGTGAGCGCGGGGTTGTCACAGCAGGTGAGTGTGACAGTAAACGGCTCGCCCAGGCGCGCCACGACGGACACGTCAACAGCTCGGCGGCGCAGCACATCGCGCTTGAGCGCGGCGCCGGCGGCGTCGATGGCGCGCTGACTGCGAATCACGCGGACGCGGCAGCCCTCGGGCATGCTGCGGGGCACGCGGCACTCAATGATGTCACCGGCGGCGGCATCATCGGCGGCAATGGTGGTCAGGAACTGGTCAAACTCGTTATCGTGGCGAAGCTCCAGCAGGTCGCCCTTGCCCACGGGCTCAAACAACTCAATGCGGGCGATGGCGGCGCGCCGACGGCGGTCGTCGGGCTTGAGGCCGCGCACATCGCGGTTGGCCAGACGGCTGCCCAGTACCGTGCCCACGATCTGGCCGCGGTTGTTGGAACGCTCATAGCTCATCATCTCGTCGCCCGAGGTGCCGTCCTGATAGGCGTGCGTAAAGTCGCGGTTGAAGCAGCGCTTGAGCTGGCGCTGGCGGGCGGCTACCTCGTCCTTATCTACGGCGACCCCGGCCAGCATGTCATCAATCTGGTGACGATACACATCGACGATGGAATACACGTAATCGGGGGCCTTCATGCGGCCCTCGAGCTTGAGCGATGCGGCGCCGGCGTCATACAGACGGCGAACAAGCTGCGACGTGTTGGTGTCGCGCGGGCACAGCGCGCGCTCGCGACCGGCAGGGGAGAGCGAGCGGCCGTTCTCGTCGATCAGCTCGTAGGGCAGGCGGCAGGGCTGGGCGCACATGCCGCGGTTGGCCGATCGTCCCGCCATGGCAAAGCTCGAAAGCAGGCACAGGCCCGAGTAGCAAAAGCAGATGGCACCGTGGCTAAAGACCTCGAGGTCCACATCGGGCGCGGCGTTGTGAATGGCGGCGATCTCGTCGATGGAGAGCTCGCGCGAGAGAGTCACGCGGTCGGCGCCCTGCTCACGGCACCAAAGGGTTCCGCGGTCGTCGTGGATGTTCGCCTGGGTCGAGATATGTGTCTCGATGCCGGGCATGGTGCGCTTGACCTCAAAGAACAGGCCCCAGTCCTGGATGATGAAGGCGTCGGCGCCCAGCGTGGAGCAGCGATGGATGAGTTGCAACGCATCGCCCATCTCGGACTGTTTGATGACGATGTTGACCGTGACGTAGACGCGCGACCCGGCTAGATGTGCGGCGCGGCAGGCTTGCTCAAAGGCCTCGTCGGTAAAGTTGGTGGCCTTGCGGCGGGCGTTGAAGCTGCCCATGCCGCAATAGATGGCGTCTGCCCCCGCGGCGAGTGCGGCGGCAAAGGGCTCGGGCCCTCCGGCGGGCGCCAAAAGCTCGGGTCTGCGGTTGGTGGTTCGACTGGCGGTTGCGGTCATATCCTGCCTTTCAAAATGCTCAGATATTCAAAAGTATAGTGGTGCCGTTGCGGCAGGCGATGCCCGTGCTCCAAGCGGGATAAAGTCTTCAGCAGCTTGGGCTGGCTGACCCCGTGGAGAACCGTTCAGCGGTTCGGGGAAACCGTTGGGCGATAAAATATTCTCGCAAACTGATAATATTCTTGCATCGCACGGAAACCTTGATTACTATCCCAATCAAGCGCGGTGTTCAGACCGAACTGTGCCTCCCGGTGTGAACACCGCGCTCACACTCTCTCAATTGATCGTAAGGAGAAAAACATGAGCAAGACCGTCGTGTCTTCCGATAACGCGCCCGCAGCCATCGGTCCGTATTCCCCCGGTATCCAGACCGGCAACATGGTGTTCCTGTCCGGCCAGCTGGGCATCGATCCCGCAACCGGCAAGATGCCCGAGGGCGTCGAGGCCCAGGCCAAGCAGTCCCTTGCTAACGTCGAGGCCCTGCTGACCGCTGCCGGCGCCACCTTTGCCGATGTCGTCAAGACCACGGTCTACCTGGCCGACATTGCCGACTTCGCTGCCGTGAACGAGATCTACGCTTCCAAGTTCGAGGCCCCGTTCCCCGCGCGCAGCGCCTTCCAGGTTGCCGCCCTTCCGGCTGGCGGTCTGGTCGAGATCGAGGTCGTCGCCGCCCTCTAAGGCGTTGGCAACAACTCAACATGACATGCAAAAAGACCCTGCAGCGCGTGCGAGCTGCAGGGTCTTTTATCAAGTGACGGATCGCTTGTGGAGCCGCACTCCATTTTGCTCGTTAGCCTTCCTTGCGGACTTTTTGCAGGTAGCGGTAGACGCTGGGCTCAGAGATGCCCAGCGCGGCGGCGGCGCAGGCCACGGCGCCCTTGAGCATGAACACCCCGTTACCGTTGAGGTGGCGAATGACGTCCACGCGGTCGCTCTGACCAAGCGACGCTACATCCAGCCCGCGCGCGCTCAGCAACTCGGCAATGCTGCGGTCGATGAGCTCCTGTGTAGATTCCGAAAGGCTTTCGACCTCGATAGGGGCGGGCTCCGTGCGCGTCGGCGCCGCGTCGAAGCACGCCATGAGCTGCTGCGCCATGGCGTTGATGGAGCGCACGGTCGAGAGGTCGGTGTTGACGCAGAGCATACCGACGATCTCATCATTCTCGCGGATAAAGTACGTCGCTGACTCCAACGTCTTGCCGCCGGCACCGCGCCCCTCGTAGCCCGTAATAAACGGCAGGTCGCGATACTTGGCGTCGTGCATGATCTTGAGTGCCAGATCGGTGGCGGGACCGCCGACCTTGCGGCCGCTCACGATGCCGTTGCGAATATCGACGATGGCGTGGTCGGGATCCGAGAAATCGTGCAGTACGATTTCGCTGTTTTTGCCGAGTATCTGCTCCAGAAAATCGACCATCGGCAAAAAGCGACGTACGGTCTCGTTCACGGGTAACTCCTTTGGGTGAAATCGGAAATGTTCATAACAATTTTTTCTCATGGTAACACGCTGCCCATCATCTCGTATATCCGCAGGTACATTGCGTAATGCAGACGAACGGTAGGAATTTAGCGGTAAACGGTTGACCAAAAGAAAAGTTAGATGTTATTTTGACCAGACACTTTCCTGACCTGCGGAAATGCGTTATTTCAGCTGAAGAATAGTCTGATAACAAAAAATTATTATTGAGAATGAGAATCATCTTTAATACGATATGCAATGAAGGCACAACCTCAACCCCGCACTGCGTCACAATAGAGCGTTAGATGCGAAAACAACTACTTCGAGGATTGGTGGTCAAATGACCCAGGAGACGGTTACGAACGGCACTGAAGCCCTGTTCACTCGCGAAGGCATGCCTCCCGTTAAGGAAATGATCCCGTGTGCCCTTCAGCACGTACTGGCATCGTTTGCCGGCATCATTACCCCGGCGGTCATCATGGCAGGCGTCTACGGCTTTAATAGCCAGCAGAGTACCGACATCATCCAGGTCGCGCTCATTCTTTCGGCGATCGACACGGCTCTTCAGGCCTTCGCTCCCTTCCGTCGCATCGGCGGCGGCCTGCCCATCGTCATGGGCGTTTCGTTCGCGTTCCTGCCGGCCCTGCAGGCCATGGGTGCCTCGGGCTTTAGCTTTGGTGCGCTGCTGGGTGGCGAGATCGTCGGCGGCGCCGTCGCGGTCCTCTTTGGTCTGGCCTACAGCAAGATCAAGTGGCTGTTCCCGCCCGTCGTGACCGGTACGGTCATCTTCTCCATCGGCGTTTCGCTGTATCCCACGGCCGTCAAGTATATGGCCGGCGGTATGGGTACGCCGCTGTGGGGCACCCCGCAGGCATGGTGCGTCGCTCTTATCACCTTCGCCGTGGTCTTTGCGCTCGCCAACTTTGGCAAGGGCACGCTCAAGCTGGGATCCGTGTTCTTTGGCATGATCGTTGGCATGATCGTCTCCATCCCCTTTGGCATGATTGACTTCTCCAGCGTCGCCACCGCTCAGGTCTTCGCTCTTCCCAAGCTCATGCCCTACGCGCTCGAGTTTGATCCCGAGGTCTGCATTACCCTCGCCGTCGTGTTCCCCATGGTTGCCATCCAGGTTATCGGTGACGTCTCCGCCGCCTGCCTGGGCTCCATCGACCGTATGCCCACCGAGCGCGAGCTCTCCGGCGCTATCGTGTCCCAGGGCCTCACCTCTATGGTCGGCGGCCTGCTGGGCGGTCTTCCCACCAGCGCCCTTGGCCAGAACGTGGGCATCATCTGCTCCAACAAGGTCGTCAACAAGTGGGTCTTTGTGATCATCGCTGCCGTCTTTGCCATCGCCGGTCTGTTCCCGCAGCTCTCTGCCGTCCTTTCCGCTATCCCGCAGCCCGTCATCGGCGGCGCGACCGTCGGCGTCTTTGGCACCATCACCATGAACGGCGTGCGCATGTTCACCCGCGAGGGCCTCACGCAGCGCACTACCACTATCGTCGGCACCTCCGTCGTCTTTGGCCTGGGTATCTGGATGGCCAGCGGTTGCCTTGCCGGCGAGGGTATGCCCGCCTGGGTGTCCACCGTCATCGGCTCCAATGCCGTAACCCCCACCGCCATCATGGCCATTGTCCTTAACCTGATCCTTCCGCAGACGCCGGTCGTGGCTCAGCACATCGATGCTGCCAAGGACGCTGCCGTGGATCTGGTCTTGCCCGAGAGCAAGAAGTAACCAATTCGGTGCTATTCGTCGGCGGACGCATCGCCTCGTCCGCCGACGCCATGCGGCACCAAGCCGCACTTCAAAGGGTTTGTCCCTTTGGTGAAGCGTTGACGGGAGAGGGCCCGTTTCCGGTGTAGGCCGGCGCTTCGCACTCCGCCATGTCAGAGGTGTCAAACCCCGCCTCTGATGTTGAAGGGAGCATCCATGCTTCTGGTCGCTAACGGTTCCGTCTTTACCCGCAACGCTCAGACCCCGTTCATTCCAAACGGTGCGGTCGCCATTGACGGAGATACGATCGTCGAAGTGGGCCCCGAGCGCGAGCTCAAGGCCAAGTACCCGGATGCCGAGTACGTCGATGCCCAGGGCAACCTCATCATGCCCGGACTCATCAACTGCCACACCCACATCTACTCGGGTCTGGCCCGCGGCCTTGCCATTAAGGGCTGCAACCCCACCAACTTCCTGGAGAATCTTGAGCAGCAGTGGTGGAAGATCGACGACAACCTGACGCTCGACGGCACCAAGGCCAGCGCCTATGCCACGATTTTGGACTCCATCCGTGACGGCGTCACTACGATCTTCGATCATCATGCGAGCTTCTGCGAAATCCCGGGAAGCCTCTTTACCATTAAGGACGCAGCTCAGGAGCTGGGCATGCGTTCGTGCCTGTGCTACGAGGTCTCTGATCGCCGCGGCCAGGAAAAATGCGACCAGGCCATTGCCGAGAACGCCGAGTTTGCCCAGTGGGCCGCCAAGGAGCGTCGCGATAACGATAACCACATGATCGCCGCCATGTTTGGCGGTCACGCCACCTTTACGCTGTCGGACGAGACCATGGACAAGATGGCCGAGGCCAACAACGGCCTGACCGGCTTCCACATCCATGTGTGCGAGGGCATGAACGACGTGTGGGATTCCCGCCTCAACCGCGGTGGCATCAGCCCGGTCGAGCGCCTGCTGCAGCACAACCTGCTGGGTCCCGACACCATGCTGGGCCACTGCATCCACGTGACGCCTGCCGAGATGGATATCGTCAAGGAGTCCGGCACCTGGCTCGTCAACAACCCCGAATCCAATATGGGCAACGCTGTGGGCTGCGCCCCCGTGCTCGAGTTCTTCCGCCGCGGCATTCCCGTGTGCATGGGCACCGACGCCTACACCCACGATATGCTCGAGAGCCTTAAGGTCTTCCTGATCATTCAGCGTCACAACGCCGCCATGCCCAACGTGGGCTGGTGTGAGGCCATGACCATGCTGTTCGAGAACAACGCCAAGATGGCGAGCAAGTACTTCGATCGCAAGCTCGGTGTGCTCGAGGCCGGCGCTGCCGCCGACGTCATCGTTATGGACTACAAGCCCTTTACGCCGCTGAGCGAGGAGAACATCGACGGCCACATGCTCTTTGGCATGATGGGCAAAAACTGCCGCACCACCATCATCAACGGCCGTGTCCTGTACAAGGATCGCGAGTTCGTTGGCATTGATGAGGACAAGATCAACGCGTGGACCATGGCCGAGTCCAAGAAGCTCTGGAGCACGCTCAACGATCGCACCTACTAATTCACAAGTAGATTCACGCGCGCCGGATGTTTCGCCGCATCTGACGCGCGTATAGGCGGCCTCCGCGGGGTCGCCGGCGCTGTGCTAGCGCTACACCGTATTTGCGCCCGCCGCGCGGTCTCGCCGGGCGTTACAGAGAGGAGCTCATTATGAGCGACATCATGAGGCCGATCCCGTTTTCGCAACTGATGAACTGGATCATCGAGGA
The DNA here is from genome assembly GCA_958429345.1 of uncultured Collinsella sp. Taxonomy (GTDB): domain Bacteria; phylum Actinomycetota; class Coriobacteriia; order Coriobacteriales; family Coriobacteriaceae; genus Collinsella. The sequence continues at coordinate 30,329 of CAUAJK010000009.1, forward strand.
GCACAAGACTCAGGGCGCCGTCTTTGGCGTGCGCAAGATGGTCACGACCAACCAGGAGGGCGCGCTTCCCATTTTTGACGAGCGCATCGAGACTCCGTTTGGCCCGGCCGCCGGTCCCAACACGCAGCTTGCCCAAAACATCGTGGCATCCTACGTGGCCGGTTCACGCTTCTTTGAGCTCAAGACCGTTCAGGTGATGGACGGCGAGGAACTCTCCAAGTGTGTGAACAAACCCTGCATCGTGGCGCAGGACGAGTGCTACAACTGCGAGTGGTCGACCGAGCTCGAGGTTCCGCAGGCCTTTGCCGAGTACGTGAAGGCATGGTTTGCCTGCCACCTGATTGCCCGCGAGTATGGTCTGGGCAGCCCGGACGGCTTTGTCTTCAACATGTCCGTGGGCTATGACCTGGAAGGCATCAAGAGCCCCAAGGTCGATGCGTACATTGAGGGCATGAAGGACGCCAGCGGCTCCGAGGTTTGGAACGAGTGCCGCACGTGGGCGCTCGCTAATCTGGACAAGTTTGAGCATGTCGATGCCGCGTTTGTCGAGTCCATCCCGGAGCGCGTCTCCAACTCCATTACCGAGTCCACGCTGCATGGCTGCCCGCCGGCGGAGATCGAGCGCATCGCGACCTATCTGATTACCGAGAAGGGTCTCAACACCTACATCAAGTGCAACCCCACGCTGCTGGGCTATGAGTTTGCTCGCCAGCGCCTCAACGAGCTGGGCTTTGACTACATCGTCTTCGATGACACGCACTTCCGCGAGGACCTGCAGTGGGCCGATGCCGTGCCTATGTTCGAGCGCCTGATTGCCCTGTGCGCCGAGCGCGGCCTGGAGTTTGGCGTCAAGCTGACCAACACGTTCCCCGTCGACGTGACGAGAAACGAGCTGCCTTCCACCGAGATGTACATGTCAGGCCGTTCGCTGTTCTCGCTGACCATCGAGGCCGCCCGCCGCATTACCGAGCAGTTCGACGGCAAGCTGCGCATCAGCTACTCCGGAGGCGCCACGGTCTACAACATCCGCGCCCTGTACGATGCCGGCATTTGGCCCGTCACCCTGGCGACCGACGTGCTCAAGCCTGGTGGCTACGAGCGCTTTAGCCAGATGGCCGGCGAGTTTACCGACCTGGATGGCAAGCCGTTCGCGGGCGTCTCGCTCGAGGCTGTGCCTGCGATCCAGACCGACTCACTCACCAACCCGCTCTACAAGAAGCCGCTGCGTCCGCTGCCCGACCGCAAGGTCGCCGGCAAGAGCCCGCTTTCCGATTGCTTTACCACGCCGTGCCGCACGAGCTGCCCCATCCAGCAGGATATTCCCGCCTATCTGGCGGCTGTTGACGAGGGCCGCTACGAGGACGCGCTCAACATCATCATCGAGCGCAACGCTCTGCCGTTCATTACCGGCACCATCTGCCCGCATCCCTGCGGCCGTGCCTGCGAGCGTGCGTTCTACGAGCCCGAGGGCGCCCAGATTCGCGCCAGCAAGCTCAAGGCCGCCCGCGAGGCCATGACTGCCGTGCTGCCCAAGCTGCGCGCCCAGGCCATCGCCAGCGACAGCGAGCGCAACGTTGCCGTTATCGGCGGCGGCCCTGCCGGTCTGGCGACGGCGTTCTTCCTGACGCGTGCCGGCGTGCCCGTCACCATCTTCGAGGCCCGCGACTCTCTCGGCGGCGTGGTCCGTCACGTGATTCCCGAGTTCCGCATTGCGAGCGACGATATCTCCCACGATGCCGAGCTCTGCCTGGCCTTTGGCGCCAAGGTGCAGCTCAATGCCCGCGTGGAGTCCATCGACGAGCTCAAGGCTCAGGGCTTTACTGACGTGGTCGTGGCCACCGGTGCCTGGATGCCCGGCTCTGCGGGCTTGGGCGAGGGTGCCGAGCTCGATGTACTGGAGTTCCTCGAGGCCGCCAAGAAGGGCGAGAAGCTCGAGCTGGGCGAGGATGTCGTGGTCATCGGCGCCGGCAATACCGCCATGGACGCGGCTCGCGTGGCCAAGCGCCTGGCCGGCGTGAAGAACGTGCGCCTGGTGTATCGCCGCACCAAGAAGCAGATGCCCGCCGACGAGGAAGAGCTCGATCTTGCTCTTGCCGACGGCGTTGAGCTCTGCGAGCTGCTGGCGCCCAAGGCACTCAACGGCTCCGTGCTGACCTGCGACGTCATGGAGCTCGGCGAGCCGGATGCAAGCGGCCGTCGCAGCCCCGTCGCCACGGGCGAGACCGTCGAGCTTTCCGCCACCACGGTGATCTGCGCCGTGGGCGAGGGCATCGATGCCAGCCTGTACGATGCCGCGGGCGTCGAGCACGACCGTCGCGGCCGTCTTGCCGCCACCTCCACCGGCGTCGAGGGCGTTTGGGCTGCCGGCGACTGCCGTCGCGGTCCTGCCACCGTGGTCGAGGCTATCGCCGATGCTGCCGAGGTCGCCCGTGCCATCGCCGGTGTGGACTTTAACAAGTACGCCGACTGCAACGAGCAGGCCGGCCGCGAGGACACCTGCTACGAGCGCAAGGGGTCGCTGTGCCGCGACAAGCGCAACTGCACCAAGACCCGCTGCCTGGGCTGCGGCTCGGTGTGCGAGGTCTGCTGCGACGTGTGCCCCAACCGCGCCAACGTGGCAATTAAGGTGCCGGGCCTGGCCAAGCATCAGGTCGTCCATGTCGACGGCATGTGCAACGAGTGCGGCAACTGCGCCGTGTTCTGCCCTTACCAGGAGGGTCGTCCCTACAAGGACAAGCTCACCCTGTTCTGGAGCGAGGAGGACATGGAGAACTCCGAGAACGAGGGCTTCCTGGCCGTGGACGAAGACCACTTTAAGGTTCGCGTCGCCGGCACGGTCCGCACCGTCTCGGTCGATGCCGTCAACACCGGTCTTCCCGAGGCCGTCCGCCTGACCATCAGGGCTGTGCGCGACAACTATTCGTACCTTCTTAAGAAATAGGCGAGTCTCTTATGGCCAAATCCATTCAACATAATGTGGCCTACGTTGCCTGCGGAAGCGGTTGCGCCTCCGCAGGCGGCGACGCCCGCTGCAGCGAAGGCTGCATTGGCTGTGGCGCCTGCGTCACGGCCTGCCCCCACGGTGCCATTGCGCTGGTCGACGGCGTCGCCCGCGTGGACCGCTCCAAGTGCACGGGCTGTGGCCTGTGCGGCATGGCGTGCCCGCAGCGCGTGATTGCCTTTGTTCCCGGCTACCAGAACATCCTGGTGCGCTGCAACAACACCGATAAGGGCGCCATCGCCCGCAAGATTTGCGACACGAGCTGCATCGGTTGCGGTATGTGCGCCAAAAAGTGCCCTGCCGGCGCTATCCGCATCGAGGACAACTGCGCCCATATCGACGGCGTGGACTGCCTGTCGTGCGGCATGTGCGCCGTCGTCTGCCCGCATGGCGCCATCCACGACCGCACCGGCATCGCCGCCGGCGTGTAGAAGGGAATCACCATGGCACAGGAATTCACTTTTACCGTTAACGGTGTCGAGCACACGACGACGGAGAATAAACCACTGCTGCGCTATCTGCGCGACGACCTGCACATTCACTCCGCCAAGGACGGCTGCTCCGAGGGCGCCTGCGGCACCTGCACCATCCATGTGGACGGTGCGGCCGTCAAGGCGTGCGTGCTGACCACCGCTCTTGCCGCCGGCCGCAACATCGTGACCGTCGAGGGCCTGCCCGAGGACGTGCGCGAGGCCTTTGTGTACGCCTTTGGCGCCGTGGGCGCCGTGCAGTGCGGTTTTTGTATTCCCGGCATGGTCATGGCGGGTGCGGCGCTCATCGCCGAGGACCCCGAGCCCACCGAGGAGCAGATCAAGTACGCCATTCGCGGTAACGTCTGTCGCTGCACCGGCTACAAAAAGATTATCGAGGGCATCTCGCTGGCCGCTGCGGTGCTCCGTGGCGAAAAGCAGATCGACGAGGACCTGGAGCGCGGCGATGACTACGGCGTGGGCAAGCGCGCCTTCCGTATTGACGTGCGCAAGAAGGTGCTCGGCGAGGGCAAGTATCCCGACGACATCGACGAGCTCGATCAGCCGGGCCTGACCTATGCCAGCGCCGTGCGCTCCAAGTATCCGCGCGCCCGCGTGCTCTCCATCGACACCTCCAAGGCCGAGGCCCTGCCCGGTGTGGTGGGCATCCTGCGCGCCGAGGACGTGCCGGTCAACCAGGTCGGCCACCTTATCCAGGACTGGGACGTCATGATCGCTCAGGGCGATATCACCCGCTGCGTGGGCGATGCCATCGTGCTGGTGGTCGCCGAGGACGAGGCGACGCTCGAGAAGGCCAAGAAGCTCGTAAAGATTGACTACGAGCCGCTGGAGCCCGTGCGCAACATTGTCGAGGCCAGGGCCGCCGACGCTCCGCGCCTGCATGACAGCTTCTTTGCCTTTGGCAACACGGTGGAGCTCAAGGACAACGTGTGCCAGAGCCGCCACGTGACGCGCGGCGACGCCGCCAAGGCGCTGGCCGAAAGCGCGTTCACCGTGACGCAGCGCTTTACCACGCCCTTTACCGAGCATGCCTTCTTGGAGCCCGAGTGTGCCGTTGCCTTCCCGTACAAGAACGGCGTCAAGGTGCAGTCGACCGACCAGGGTGCCTATGATACGCGCAAAGAGTGTGCCCACATGTTTGGCTGGGATAGCGAACCCGAGCGCGTGGTCGTCGAGACCATGCTCGTGGGCGGCGGCTTTGGCGGTAAGGAGGACGTTTCGATCCAGCACCTGGCCGCGCTTGCTGCCTATAAGCTCCAGCGTCCTGTGAAGTGCAAGCTCACGCGTGCCGAGTCGCTTGCTTTTCATCCCAAGCGTCATGCCATGGACGGCACCTTTACACTGGGCTGCGACGCCGAAGGCAACTTTACCGGCTTGGATTGCGAGATCAACTTTGATACCGGCGCCTACGCGTCGCTGTGCGGCCCGGTGCTCGAGCGCGCCTGCACGCATGCCGTCGGCCCCTACAAGTACCAGAACACCGACATTCGCGGTTTTGGCTACTACACCAACAACCCGCCCGCCGGCGCGTACCGAGGCTTTGGCGTTTGCCAGTCCGAGTTTGCGCTCGAGAGCCTGATCGACCTGCTGGCAGAGAAGGTCGGCCTGGATCCGTGGGAGATTCGTTACCGAAACGCCATCGAGCCGGGCGAGGTTTTGCCCAACGGCCAGATTGCCGACTGCTCCACGGCGCTTAAGGAGACACTGCTCGAGGTCAAGGATGCCTACTACGCGCATCCCGGGCACGCCGGCATTGCCTGCGCCATGAAGAACGCTGGTGTGGGCGTGGGCCTGCCCGATGCCGGTCGCTGCAAGATTCGCGTCGAGGATGGCCGCGCCGTGGTCTATGCCGCTACGTCCGACATCGGCCAGGGCTGCAACACGGTCTTTTTGCAGGACGTTGCCGAGGCCTGCGGTCTGCCGCTGAGCTGCATTGCCAACGGCGAGTGCTCCACCGAGAACGCTCCCGACTCCGGCACCACGTCTGGTTCGCGTCAGACGGTCGTGACCGGCGAGGCCGTGCGCGGTGCCGCCTTCCTGCTGCGCGATGCCATGCTTGACATCGAGGCCGGCAAGTCTGCGCCCGCCGCTCCCGTGAGTGCGCATGGCGACGGCGTCAAGATCGAGTATGACGACGGCCGCGCCTATCAGCTGCGCACGCAGGAGCTCGTCGCCGGCCAGGGTATGCATCCTCAGGATCCCGCGGCCGCCATCAAGGCGCTCGAGGGATGCGAGTTTGGCTACGTGTACCTGGAGCCGACCGACAAGCTGGGCGCCGACGTGCCCAACCCCAAGAGCCACATCTGCTACGGCTTTGCCACACATGTGGTCATTTTGGATGATGACGGCCGCGTGAGCGAGGTCTATGCCGCGCACGATTCCGGCAAGGTGGTCAACCCCATCTCCATCCAAGGTCAGATCGAAGGCGGCGTGCTTATGGGTATGGGCTATGCGCTTACCGAGGACTGGCCGCTCAAGGACTGCGTACCCCAGGCAAGGTACGGCACGCTCGGGTTGTTCCGTGCGCCCGAGATCCCGGATATCCACGCCATTTACGTGGAGAAGGACGAGCTGCTGCCCGTGGCATATGGCGGCAAGGGCATTGGCGAGATCGCAACGATCCCCACGGCGCCCGCCGTACAGAACGCCTATCGCGCATTTGACGGCAAGCTGCGTCCGGATCTGCCCATGGTGGATACGCCCTACAGCCGCGCTCGTCACCGCGGGTAGGGTAGAGCGCGGACGGCATTGCTGACGGGCAGTTCGCGCTCAGCATCAACTACATACGCTGCGCCTTTGGCCCCGGCTCCATCGCGAGTCGGGGCCTTTTGTTTGGAGCGCCTCCGCATACGGAAACTGTGTCCCGGAATCGTGCCTCAGAATGGGATGTGTTTTCCGCTGGCCGGCCGTTTGGAAAGTGCATCCCAGTTTGAGCGTTTATTCCGGGATGCGGTTTCCGCTGAAGGACTCAACCGGAAAGCACGGCCTGTTCCGAGACCTGATTCCGGGACACGCTTTCCGCTAGGCCCGCCATCCGGAAAGTGCATCCCGTTTTGAGCGTCCAGGCTAGGACGCGCTTTCCGTTGGCGTGGTCGTTGGTAAAACGCGGCCCAGATAGGGGGATGCGATCTGGCGATGCGTGGCTTAGCAGCTCCTACAGGTCTACCTCGTTGAGCCATGTCGGCAGCGCGGTCTGCCGGATGCCTGCCGTCTGCAGCTTTTTGGCGAGCATTCCTGTCGAGCGGACCTCGTTCATGGTAAAGCGCAGCAGAGGGTGACCGTAGAGCGATAGGTGCGCCTCGCGCTGTCGTTCGGCAACGAGCGCCTCGGCGGTGGTGCGTCCGGCCAGCATGGTCTGGTCGGTATATTTGATGAGCCCGTCGAGCTCGCCCAGCGTGAGTTCCCGCGCCTGGCGCTCCCAGGCAAAGTCCGTTCGTATGGGCTTGGCCGAATCGAAGGGGTCCGTCAGCTCGTATTGAAGCCAGTCGGGTGCAAAGCCCGTCTCGATCATGACGGCTCGGGCGACCGATTCCCCGCCGCTCTCGGCGCGGGCGTCGGCATATCGAAGTGTCGTGAGGGCGGTGCGAATCGTGCGACCATTGCGGGCGGTCGCTCGTTGCTCGACGGCCTCCATCAGCTGTTCCCGCGCAAGGCCGAGCTTTAAGATCGTCGAATCGGCAATGGGCATGCCGTCGGCAAAACCGGTCTGCAACAGGCAATCTGTGGCCGTTTGGATGGGCGGCGTTACCGATATGCCGGCTCTGCGTATTGCTCCGGCCGGCTCAATCTGGTGCCGCTGAATATGTGCGCCCGGGCGAGCCGACGGCTTTGTCGAGCTGCAGACATGCACGACATTCAAGTGTCGCCACGAGACCTCGAGCCCCAGCAGGCAAGCTGCCGAAAACGAGCAGAACGTCCAATCGGGATGGATGATCGCAAGGGCGCGAATAATCTCGCAATGGCGTTGCGCTCGGTTGAGTTCATCCCAGCGCGTTTTTCGCGCAAACAACCCCGGCATGGGCGAGACAACCGTGCCGCCGGTGCGCCGAAGGAGCGCTTTTCGGATCGCCGTGCTCGGGGGAATCAGACAGCGCCCCTCTTGTTCGGCTTGAGTGAGCAGTTGGTCGATGAGCTGGTCATTGCAATGGGTCATGAGCTACCGCCTCCTTTTGGGTAGCAAAAACGTATCAGCTGGAACTTGCCGCTCAGCTGACCAAAAGCTGACCAAAATCTAACCATGCAGGTAGATGACCTGCTTTTGGCGACATATTTCTTGTTTGAATCGGTGGGCGGTAATCGGCGACCGTGAACGGTAGCTAGATATGAAACCTTGGTAAGTTTCGGGACGTGTACTTTTTGAAAAAGAGCATTCTATCTGCTGTTTTGTGTTTCTGGATCGCATATTTGAAGGTATGTGATAAGGGCGGCGGACTGTCGCCTTGTATCTGCGGAAACTGTGACCCGGAATTGCCACTCGGAATGGGACGTGCTTTCCGGATCGCCCTTCAAGCGGAAACTACATCCCAGATTTCGGCCTCAGAGTGGGATGCCGTTTCCGGATCGGGCCTCAAGCGGAAATTGCATCCCGGAATGAGCGCTTAGAGCGGGATGAACTTTCCCAACGGGGCCGCATGCGGAAACTACGTCCCGGAATGAGCGCTCGGAATGGGATTCGTTTTCCGGTAGAAGTTTCAGCGGAAACCGCATCCCAGAATTCAGGCTCAGAGCGGGACGCACTTTCCGGATGGCATGCTTGGCGGAAACTACGGCCCAGTTTTTGGCTCCAGGACGGAATACGCTTTCCGGAACAGCTCACGTGCGGCGGTGTATCGCCCCTTTTCGTGCGCCGCTTGTCGAATTGCGTTATAGCTAGCTATATTATAGGAAGGTATAATATAGCTAGCTATAACGTAAAGGAAGGATGGCCCTATGTTTATCGGAAGAACAGTGGAAATGTCCGAGCTCAATCGACTGTATGGCACGGGCTCCTTTGAAATGCCTGTGATTTACGGCCGCCGTCGTGTGGGTAAAACGCGCCTTATCACAGAGTTCATCCAAGGCAAGAAGGCTATTTACTTTCAAGCTCGTCGTACCAATGCGGAGGCAAACCTGCACGGCTTTAGCCAGGCGATACTTGCAGACTCGGTTGGTGCTGCAGGCGTGTCGTTTCGTAGTTTTGACGAAGCACTCGATGCATTGGCCACCATGGCTCGCACAGAACGTTTGGTTGTCGTGATTGACGAGTATCCCTATCTCGCCCAATCGAATCCCGAAATCAGCTCGTTGCTGCAAGACAAGATCGACCACTTGTACAAAGAGACCAGGCTCATGCTGATCCTATGCGGCTCGTCTCTTTCGTTTATGGAGGAACAGGTGTTGGGCTACGAGAGTCCACTATACGGTAGGCGTACGGCCCAGTTTAAGATCATGCCGCTCGATTTTACGACGACCCTCGGCCTGTGGCATAGCATGGGTCGCGAAGACGCTGCGGTTTGCTATGGCATGACGGGTGGCATTCCTGCATATATCGAGAAAGTCGATCCTGCTGCACCGCTCAAGGACAACATCAAACGTCTTTTTCTTACCCCTACGGGTTATCTCTTTGAAGAGCCGAGTAACCTGCTATTGCAAGAGTGCCGCAATCCCGAGCAATATGATGCGATCGTGCAAGCAATAGCTCGGGGGCGCTCGAAGATCTCGGAGATTGCGAGCTCCACGGGAATCCCTGCGAGCAACGTAAAGAGCTATGTGGATAAGTTGGCGTCGCTTGGGATTGTCGAGCGCGAGCTGCCCCTAAACGAGACGAGCAATAAGCGAGCCGTGTATCTGCTGAGCGACCAGATGTTTAGGTTCTGGTACAAGTTTGTTCCGCAGAACATTGGGCTGATTCAAAACGATATGGCCGAGATGGCGTATAAGCGCATTGAGCCGTACGTATCGGATTACATGGGTACGGTCTTTGAGCTTATATGCAGGCAATACGTGTACGAACTCGCGCGCGCAGGCCGGCTCGATGTGGTTCCGGCGAGCGTCGGGCGCTGGTGGGGGACGGATAATCGTACGCATACGCAGGAAGAAATCGACTTGATTGTTGATGATGGCGAGGGCACTGCGCTGTTTGCGGAGTGCAAATGGCGCAATGAACCGACGGGTGAAGACGTGCTGCAAAAGCTCGTGCACCGAAGCGAGCTCTTTAGACGGCAACGAAAAAGCTATGCGCTTTTCTCAAAAAGCGGCTTTACGCAGGGATGTCGGGATGCCGCGGAGAGCAGGGGAGACGTCAAGCTGATCTCGTTTGCCGAGATGTGAGGGCGGGGATAATGAAGCGCGTCCTGATTTGATGCTGGGAATGGGATGTGCTTTCCTTTTGCGACCTTTGGCGGAAAGTGCGTTCCAGATTTCGGCTTCAGAATGGGATGCCGTTTCCGGATCGGCCCTCAGGCGGAAACTACGACCCGGAATTCGGCTCCAAAACGGGATACGCTTTCCCGGTGGCATCTCTAGCGGAAACTGCATCCCGGCATGAGCTCTCGGAACGGGACACGCTTTCCCATCGGGGCTTCAAACGGAAACCGTGTCCCGGAATCGAGCCTCAGGGTGGGACGCATTTTCCGGTAGAGGCCTGGGACGGAAGGCGTGTCCCAGAATCCGGCTAATCCGATGGCCAGGTGGTTGAGCGAGCGGGCTCCGAGGCTCCATTACTGAAAATTCATTTGTTAAACCTGGCAACCGTGGGTAGAATAAAGTCGACGGCAGCCCAAGGGTGATAGCTGGGCAGCGCCGTTACTTAGTTCAAGGGGTCAATGCCTTAACGGCGTCGACCCCTCTTCTTTTGCTTCGTACGCTGCTTAAGTGCCTCGGAAAGTCCGATAAGCGCCGTGAGGAGCGAGACCAAAGCGGTCAGGAGCTTCACGAAATCAATCAGATCGGTCATGGGCATCACCTCCCGTCGCATGGAGGGCGCTGCCCGGCACATGGAACTGCCGTCAACAATAACCAGTCTATCAAACTGCAGCCATAAATACGAATATATGTTCGATAATAACAGCGATCTGGCCATCTCAAAACGCAGCTTTACGCAAGGATGCCGGGTAGCCGCGCTGGGCGATTTCATGTCCGCACGGGCGCCTATCCTTACGGCAATGTAGCCGCCTATGTAGCAAGCGGCAGTTGACGGAGAGAGGCCATAATCGTGTCAGCTGAAAAGACGCCGGGTATCTCGGCTATCGATACGACGAACTTTGCGCGCCAGATCGTGCTGGACTTTGAGTTTGCGCCGGTGCCAAAGCAGCGTCAGCGCTGTGGACTGCGCAATGAGATTATCGAGGTCGGTGCCGTCAAGCTCGATTACCACGGCAACGTTATGGGCGAGTTCTCGCAGTTTGTGCAGACGGAATTTACCGAAGGCGTTGCGTTCCCCGTCTGCGAGCTCACAGGGATATCGGCTGTGGACACCGCGATGGCCGATCTGCTCTATGTGGTGATCAAAAGGCTCAGCGATTGGATCGGCCGCTACTCCGCCCAGATAGTTTGCTGGAGCGGGACGGACCGTCGACAGCTTATGACCGAGTGCCAGGCAAAGCAAATCGACCTTGCCGCATTTCCTACGGACTGGGCCGATCTGCAGGCGTTTTACACCTCGATCATGGACGTGGGCAGCCACGAGTGCGTCTCTTTGAATGACGCGGCGACGTGGTTTGGCATCGAGTTTGACGAGTCGACGGGTCACGCCCACAGTGCCCTAGCCGACGCGCGCGTGACCGCCAAGTTGCTCAAGCAGGTGATGGACGGGGACTATCGCGTGAGTCCGCGCGCCCAGGAGATCCGCCAGCGGTGGGGGATGGGCGAGCGAGCCCAGACGCGCCTTTCCAGCAAGTGCCCCGAGCTGGGCGACCTGCTGCTGAAGCTGAAGGCGGAGGGGAGGTAGGCGGGGCTCCGGGAATGACCTCTGACTCAAGTCAACGGGGCTCATTTTGCTTTCTTTGGAGCTTTCTCACGGGGCTGACTTTACTTCGTCTCATTTAGTATAAAGCGGCTGCTAGATTGCATAGTGATGATAAAATTAATCAACTCAACATCAATAGCTGTCGCTTTGCGCAATGAGGGGTTCCGAGACGTATGAACGAGTCTGACACACGGCTTAAACTCATTGATCCTGCGATTATGAAGTCGTGGGATCGCAATACCCAAGTCTTCACTGAGTATTTCTTTACCAGTGGCGAGATTGTTGTGCGCGGAAGTATGGTCACCCGTAAAGACAAGAAGAAGGCTGACTACCTTCTGATGTATGCTCCGGGCATCCCTATCGCAATCGTCGAGGCTAAGGATACGGAGCACACCGTTGATGCCGGTCTCCAACAGGGGATGGGATATGCCCAGCTGCTCGATATTCCGTTTGCGTACAGCTCAAACGGAAAGGGTTTTGTTGAGCACGATTTTCTTACCGGGAAAGAGCGCGCTCTTGCCATGGACGAGTTTCCCACTCCGGCGGAACTTTGGACACGATACTCAAAAGCTAAGGGGCTTGAACATCCGTATAGCCAGGAGATTGTGACCGCTCCGTATTACCAGGAGCACGGCGGCAATCATCCTCGCTACTATCAGTGCATCGCCATCAATCGTACGCTTGAAGCTATTGCGCGAGGTAAGAATCGCATCTTGCTCGTTATGGCAACGGGAACGGGAAAGACTTTTACGGCTTTTCAAATCGTTCATCGCTTGCGACAGACTACCGAGGTTCGTAAGGTTCTCTATCTGGCGGACCGCAATATTCTCGTCGATCAGACCATAGACGGCGATTTCAAGCCTCTCAAGAGGGTTACAACCAAGGTCGTAGGTCGAAAGCTCGATTCTGCTTACGAGGTCTATTTCTCGCTCTACCAACAGCTTGTTGGAGAAAACGGTGAAGAAATATTCCGCGAGTTCGACTCGGAATTCTTCGATTTGATTATCGTCGACGAGTGCCATCGCGGAAGCGCCGCGGCGGACTCCGCATGGCGTAAGGTACTTGAGTATTTCAATTGTGCAATTCAAATCGGTATGACGGCTACGCCAAAGGAGACTGAAGAGGTTTCAAACATTACCTACTTCGGCGAACCTGTCTACACCTACTCCCTTAAACAGGGAATCGAGGATGGCTTTCTCGCCCCGTATAAAGTTATTCGTCCTAAGCTGAACGTCGACATTTACGGATACCGTACTGAGGAAGGCACCATAGATGATCGCGGCGAAGCTCTGCCCAAACGTGTTTTCGAGAAGCAAGACTTCGACAGCGAGATTGTCATCAAAGAGCGCTACGAGGAAGTTGCCAAGCGGATAACTCAATTTCTAAAGGAGACGGATCGTTACTCCAAGACCATAGTCTTTTGCGTTGACATCGAGCATGCCGAAAATATGCGACGTGCCCTTGTAAACGAGAACGCCGATATCGTAAGAGATCACCCCACCTACATCATGAAGATTACGGGTGACGACAGGGAAGGTAAGGCTCAGTTAGATAACTTCATCGACCCCGACGAGAAATACCCGACCATCGTTACGACTTCGAAGCTTCTCACCACTGGTGTTAATTGCAAGACGTGTAAGGTAGTCGTGCTCGACAACAAGTTCGGTGAGCACGGAATGACGGAGTTCAAGCAGATTATCGGCCGCGGAACCCGTATCTGTGAGGACTACGACAAACTCTATTTCACCATCCTCGATTTTCGTGACGCATCGCGTTTGTTTGCAGATCCCGAGTTTGATGGCGAACCTGTTGTTGTGTTTGAGCCTAATCCGGGTGACCCCATTGCGGATCCGGGTCCCGGCGGCAATGGCGGCAGTCCCGTTCCGCCTCCGTCTCCGATCGTAGACCCACCCGTATTGCCGCCGGACGATCCGTCCTCCCATGTGAAATATCACGTTCATGGGGCCGACGTCTATGTAGTGTCGGAGATGGTGCAGTATTACTCCTCCGATGGCCTTCTTGTAACTGAGAGCCTTAAGGACTATACGCGAAAAAACATTCTCGGCGAATACGACACTCTTGACCACTTCCTAGCGGCGTGGAACTCTGAACATAAGAAACAAGCGATTATCGATGAGCTGCGCGCGCGTGGCGTATTCCTGGATGAGCTGCGGCTCGAGACTGGACAGGAGCAAATGAGCGACTTTGACCTCATTTGCCACATTGCTTACGACCAGAGACCTCTTACGCGCAGCGAGAGAGCCAATAGTGTCAAGAAAAAGGGCGTGCTCTATGAGTATGCCGGCGTCGCGCGTGAGGTCCTTGAAGCGCTTCTCGACAAATATGCGACGTCGAACCTCGTAGACTTGGACGACACCCACGTCCTCGACCTCGAGGAATTCCGTCGGTTTGGCAGCCCAATGAAGATCGTCGCCGCATTCGGCGGCAAACAACAGTACATTCAGGCAGCGCAGATGCTCGAGGACGAGCTCTACATCGCATAGAGAAAGGTAACGATAGCAAATGGCACTGGGATCTCTCGTAAAGACCCTGCAGAACATCATGCGCAAAGACGCCGGCATCAATGGCGATGCGCAGCGCATTGAGCAGATGACTTGGCTTTTCTTCCTCAAGATTTACGATGCCAAGGAGCAGGAGTGGGAGTTTCACGATGACTCCTATCAGTCCATCATCCCCGAGCGCCTGCGCTGGTATAGCTGGGCGCACGATGCGAAAGACGGCAAGGCGCTTACTGGCGATGAGCTTCTCGACTTTGTAAACAACGATCTATTCAAGACTCTTGAGAGTCTTGAGCTTGCACCTGATGCGCCTTTGCGACACGTCGTCGTCAAGGCTGCTTTTACTGACGCCAACAACTACATGAAGGATGGGATTCTACTTCGTCAAGTCATCAACGAGATTGACGAGTCGGTTGATTTTACCGAGTACAAAGAGCGCCACGCCTTCGGTGAAATTTACGAGACCATCCTGAAAGACTTACAGTCCGCGGGTAATGCCGGCGAGTTTTACACGCCCCGAGCGGTGACTGACTTTATGGCCCAGGCACTTGCGCCCAAGCTCGGCGAGACTGTGGCTGACTTCGCGTGTGGCACGGGCGGCTTTTTGACGAGCGCCCTCAAGATTCTCGACTCCCAGGTTCAGACTCCAGCCGATCGTGAACTCTATGCAAGATCGGTCTACGGCATCGAGAAGAAGCAGCTCCCTTACCTGCTGTGCGTGACCAACATGCTGTTGCACGATATCGATAATCCTGAAGTCTTTCACGATAACTCTCTCGAGAAGGATGTTCGCGAGTGGAAGCACAAGCCTGACGGCCAGTTTGACGTCGTACTTATGAACCCGCCCTATGGCGGGTCCGAGAGTGCATCGGTGCAAAACAACTTCCCTGTTGCACTCCGTAGCTCCGAGACCGCAGATCTATTCCTTGGACTCATTCTTTATCGTCTTAAGCGAGGCGGCCGCGCTGCTGTTATCATTCCGGATGGTTTTCTCTTTGGCCAGGATAGTGCAAAGACGGAGATCAAGCGTCGCCTGCTTGAGGACATGAACTTGCATACTGTCTTGCGCCTTCCACAGAGTGTTTTCGCTCCGTACACGAGCATCACTACTAACGTTCTGTTCTTCGATAATACGGGGGCCTCTGAGGGCGTTTGGTTCTATCGCATGGACATGCCCGAGGGGTATAAACACTTCTCTAAGACCAAGCCCATTAGGATCGA
The DNA here is from genome assembly GCA_958429345.1 of uncultured Collinsella sp. GTDB lineage: Bacteria > Actinomycetota > Coriobacteriia > Coriobacteriales > Coriobacteriaceae > Collinsella. The sequence goes on from CAUAJK010000009.1 coordinate 45,506, forward strand.
ACATTTTGCACCTGTAAAGGAATGGTGGGAGAACCGTCGGGATATCGAGGAAGACGGCAATCCCAAGGCCAAGTACTATACGGTTGACGAGTTGCGAGACGGCGGTTTTAACTTTGACGTGTGCGGCTATCCTCACGAGGAAGAGGAGATCTTACCGCCTGACGAACTGATCAGGAACTACAAAGAAGAGCGCGCTAAGCTCGATGCCGAGATTGACCAGAAGCTTGCTCGTATTTGCGAGATTCTTGGGATTGAGGCGTAGATGAAGGCAAAAGACCTGAAGAACTCAATCCTGCAAATGGCGATTGAGGGAAAGCTCGTTCCACAAGACCCGAGTGATGAGCCTGCAAGCGTCCTGCTTGAGCGTATTCGTGAAGAGAAGCATAAGCTTATTGCTGAGGGTAAGGCTAAATTCCCGAAGGGCGGGGAGAGCATTATCTATATCGGTTCCGATGGCTCCCCCTATGAGAAGCACGTGGACACTAAGGGACGCGTTCTGAGCGACAAGTGCATCGCGGACGAGGTTCCGTTTGGGATTCCGGAAAGCTGGGCCTGGGCGAGATTTAGTGAAGTCATTGGAATTGCAGCGCGTTTGGTCGACCCGTTGAAATATCAGGACTTTCCTCATATCGCGCCTGACAACATCCAAAAAGGCACCGGAAAGCTCTTGTTCTGTCATAGTGTTAAGGCCGACGAGGTTAAGAGCGCCAATCACCTGTTCTCTGCAGGACAGATTCTCTATTCGAAGATTCGTCCAGCTCTTCGAAAGGCGGTTATCGCCCCTTTTGATGGGCTGTGTAGTGCGGATATGTATCCGCTCAACACCAAGCTGCAACCTGAATATGTCCTCACGGTTCTCCTCAGCAATTTCTTCACTGAGGAGACGCTTAAGGGTGATACGCGTGTCAAAATGCCAAAGACTAATCAGAAGTCATTGAACGTCATTCTGGTCCCAGTTCCGCCTCTCGCCGAGCAGCGCCGCATCGTCGAGCGGGTGAACGAGCTCATGCCCCTGGTCGAGGAGTACGGTGAGCTCGAGGACGCCCGCGAGGAGCTCGACGCCGCGCTGCCCGGCCGCCTGCGCAAGTCGGTGCTGCAGCTGGCGGTTCAGGGAGGGCTCGTGCCGCAGGACCCCGCAGACGAGCCCGCCGGCGTTCTGCTGGAGCGCATCCACGGGCAGCGCCGAAAGCTCGTCGCCGAGAAGAAGATGAAGGCCCCGAAGGGCGGCGAGTCGATCATCTTCGCCGGTTCCGATGGCCGCCGCTATGAGAAGAGAGTGGACGCCAAGGGCCGCGAGTCCGTGCCCGTCTGCATCGAGGACGAGATCCCGTTCGAGATACCCGAGAGCTGGGAGTGGCATCGTTTAGGGTCTCTTGTCTTGAATCGCGGGCAGAAGAGGCCTGAGGCGCGTTTTGCCTATATCGACATCTCGTCGATTGACAATGTGAACCAAAAGCTCGGACAAGAAACTGTTATAAATGCAGCTGACGCGCCCTCACGAGCAAGAAAGCTAGTCGCAAAGAATGATGTGCTCTATGCGACCGTCCGCCCTTATTTGCATAATGCCTGTATCGTAGATAAGGATTTTAATATTAAGCCCATCGCAAGTACTGGGTTTGCTGTCCTTTCATGTCTTGACGGATTCCTTCCTAGTTTTCTTCTCTACTTTTTGGTTTCTCCTAGCTTTGACTCTTATGCAAATGCCAATGAGAACGCGAAGGGGGTTGCCTATCCGGCAATCAATGACAACAGGCTGTATCGCGCTCTAGTTCCTGTTCCCCCGGCCAGCGAGCAGAAACGAATTGTTTCTAGAGTCACCGAAGTATTTGCTCTTACCAATTGACTGCTTCATCAACCGCGGCGCGCTGTTCATCGGCAGTGCGCCGCAGATAGATTCGCGTTGTCTCAATGCTTTCGTGTCCCATAAGATCAGCAAGCAGTGAAATATCTGGGTTGCGGTTGATAAAGTTTTTTGCGAACAAGTGCCGAAATGAATGCGGGTATACGACGTCTTGGTCGACGCCATAGCGCAGTGCGGCACGCTTCAACCCTACGGATATGCCGCGCGAAGTAATCGCGTTGTCGTTTTTGCCTGGAAATAGAAGGCCATTCATTGGCTTGGCTTTCCATGTAAGACTTTCTTCACGCAAAGAGTCAGGTATCCAAATTCTCCTGAGCTTCTGGCCTTTTGAAACAATGTCCATATATCCAGCGGTAACGTGTTCTACTTTGAACTGTCTTAACTCACTTACTCTCGCACCCGTACAACCAAGAAAGCGAACGATGAAATACCAAAACCAATCACCGTCTTGCTTCAGGCCGCTGATTAACTGCATGTATTGTTCATTGCTGATGACATTGTCGAGAAACGGCTTCTGTTGAATTCGCACTCCTTTGAGTCGGATTCCATCGAAAGCGATGAAATCAAGGTAGGTGCTAATTGCGCCGATGCGGTTGTTAACCGTTTTCGGAGCGAATGAAGAAACCAGCCACTCTTTGTGCGCAAGAAGTGACTGGTTTGTTAGAGACTGAGTTTTATCGATAAGCTGGCATATTGCAAAGGAATAAGAATCAACAGTGTTTTCCGCATAACCCTTTTCCTGCAAGTATTGTACAAACATTCTCATGACATCTTCCTTTCGACGAGGTCATGAAAACAGTTAGACAAGTATTTTGAAAAGCCAGTCAACTTCATAAACGATGCGACGCTGCTCGGCGAGGGGCGGAACTGGGATTAGGTAGTTTCTGACCGTCTCCTGCGCAAGCTCTTTCTGCTTCGTGCTGCCGCTTGCCTGGTCTTCAATTTCAGACTGGACTGACGGCCCCGCGAAATAGGCGAAGGCAAACCGGTGATCAAGCCAATCTTCCCGCGTCCTGATCACCGTCACGTGGCTGTCGGCGACGGCCCAGCCGTATCTGTTTTTCGCCGAGTCATAGACCGCCATCCTGCCCAACGTGCCGAGGCCGGTCGAGTTCCAGAGAAGGTCACCATCCTTCAGAATCCGCTCATCCGCGTACTTGGATACGGTGGCTGGGTCGATGAACCTCGCCTTTTCCACGGAGAATCCGCTCCATTGGTTGCACTTTTGGGCGATCACGGGGTATTTCTCGACGGTCGAATACTTCGGCGACTTGCCCCTCTGGATGTAAGTGGTGACGCTCTCGAGCCTCGCCCACTCCCAGCTCTCGGGTATCTCGAACGGGATCTCGTCCTCGATGCAGACGGGCTCGGACTCGCGGCCCCTGGCGTCCACCCTCTTCTCATAGCGGCGGCCATCGGAACCGGCGAAGATGATCGACTCACCGCCCTTCGGGGCCTTCATCTCCCCCTCGGCCACGAGCTGCCGGCGCTGCCCGTGGATGCGCTCAAGCAGGGTGCTCGCGGGCTCGTCTGCGGGGTCCTGGGGCACCAGCCCGCCCTGCACCGCCAGCTGCAGCACGGATTTGCGCAGGCGGCCGGGCAGCGCGGCGTCGAGCGCCTCGCGGGCGTTCTCGACCCTGCCGTACTCCTCGACCAGGGGTATGAGCTCGTTCACGCGCTCGACGATGCGGCGCTGCTCGGCGAGAGGCGGGAGGGGGAGAAGCCAGCTCGACAACGTTTGCGCGGGAAGGTGCTTGATTGTGGTTCCGGTAAAGCAACTATCCCATATATGCGATTGCACTATAAAGCAAATATACAGCTCGCAGTAAGTATTGAGCAGCAGCCTTTTGCTGCAGCGAATCCTGTGAAGCGCCTTTTGATAATGCATCGTCTCGTTCGATGTCCAGATTGCGCATCTCCCCGGTACGCCGCCTTCGCAGACGATTAGGTCACCATCAGAGAGCGCATACTTAGCACAATCCGTTTCGCCCATGGGCATGGTCTTCACATTGGCGAGGTCGAATCTGCCCCATTGAACATTGGCATTTCCAAGGTATGGCGCGAGATCACCTTGGTTTTTCTGTTTGTCAAGCATCTTGCCCAGCTGGATAGAGGCGACGTTCGATAGCTTTGTCCAGCACCACCCCTTGGGCAGTTCCTCAAACGGCACTTCGTTCGCGATGCACTTGTCGCTAGTCACGCGACCCTTGGCATCTACCCTCTTCTCATAGGGGGAGCCATCGGAACCGATCAGACGTTCAATTGTGTTCGCAACAAGCATTGTAAAATCTAGTGATATGAGCATCCCGGTTGCTTCTGCGCTTCGATGCTCTCGTCTTTAGCGCCCTCCGTTCGGTGGAGGACTGACGGTAGGTGACGTAAAACAAGAAAAGGGAGCAAACGCAAATGAAAGCAACCGAGGCAAATCTACTCGACCTTATGGGCGTGGCGAAGATGCAGTGCGTCATTCCCGTGTACCAGCGAGTTTACTCGTGGAGTGTAAAAGAGTGCGAGGTGCTTTGGGATGACGTCATGCGAGCGGGTCGTGATGGCGTATCGCACTTCGTGGGGTCAATGCTTTATATCCCCGAGTCCGAGAGCTCTGCCACGAGCATTTCGCGCGTGCTTCTGATTGACGGACAGCAGCGCATGACGACGTTTTCGTTGATGATTGCAGCTTTGGCTGACTATTTGGAGAGCAACCCCGACAAGGCTGGCTTCCTTGGCGACCTCAAAATCTCGGCGCTGAGGAAAAATTACCTCTTTAACGATGACGACTACAACGGTCTGGCACGCTACAAGCTGGTGCTCTCGCAGGACGATAAAGAGACGCTATTCTCCATCGTGTCTGGGGCTCCCGTGCCAGATGAAAAATCGGATCGCATTGTCGAGAACCATGCGTTCTTCCGCGAAAAGATGCACGGGAAATCATTCGACCCTGCAAGGCTTTGGGCGGGGCTAAACCGCGTGCAGGTCATCGACACTAAGCTCACCGCTGGCGTTGATAATGCCCAGCTCATATTTGAGTCCATGAACTCCAAGGGCAAGCCGCTCACGCCCATTGACCTCATCCGTAACTACGTTCTAATGTCGCTTCCCAACGACGAACAGACCAAGCTTTATGAGGGTTATTGGCATCCACTCGAGTGCTTGTTCGGAAAAGGCGGCGAGGACGAGTTCAATGCATTTATCTGGTACTGGCTGTGGCTTAAAGTTCCCAATAGGATGCCGAAGGAGAACGAGGCCTACTACGAGTTTAAGCGCTATTTCGCCGACGACTACGATGGTGACACCGAGGGCCTGCTTAAGGAGCTGCGCGGGTATGCACATAGATACGCCAGTCTGTTCCTTGGTAAGGAGAAGGACGACGGACTACGCCGAGTGTTCGGCAGAATCGTAAGCCTCGACGTGAAGCAGATAAGGCCCCTCTTAATGTTGCTTTACTCGGTTTACGAGGGGAATGGGCTAGACCGCAATGCGTTTCTGCGTATCTGCGAGACTATCGAGTCGTTCCTGTTCAGGCGGGCGGTTTGCGGCAGGCTTACCACGGGTCTAAATAATTTCTTTGCCGGCATGTATCGCAATCTCGAGCAGCAGGACGATATAGAGGAGTACGTTACGGCGATGCTCCTTATCCATAGCGGCGGTATGACTGCGTACTTCCCGACAGACGAGCATTTTGTCGAGGAGTTTAAGACGCGCGACTGTTACAACCGCTTCTCCAAAAAGCGCTATTACCTGGAGCGCATGGAGAACTGGCACCACCCGAAGGAGCCCATCTCGGCTGACAATTACCAGATCGAGCATGTCATGCCCCAAACGATCGATGATGTGCACGGCTGGAAGGAATCGCTTGGCGAGAACTGGGAAGACATCCACGACAGGCTGTGCAACAACTTGGGAAATCTAACGCTGACGGGCTACAACCAGGAGTACTCAAACCGGTCGTTCTCGGACAAGCTCAATCTTCCTGACGTGGGGCTTAAGTGCAGTCCGCTCTACCTGAACAAGTCGATCGCCTCGCATGAAAAATGGGGTGAGGAAGAGATTGGACAGCGCGCGGACGAGCTGGCGAAAGAGGCGTGTGAGATATGGAAATATCCCGACCTTCCGGCAGATGTCGTCGACAAGTATCGCCCCTCTCGCGGGGAGTCTGACGAGGCTCCTATCTGGACTCTGCAGGAGAATCACCCCACCTTTGCCGAAGGTGGGCTCAACCAGAAGCTTTTCGATGAGGTGCGCGAGTCCGTTCTGAGTGGTAACCCTTCGTGGGAGTCCTACATAGCTAAGTACTATGTAGGCTTCAGGTCGGGCAAGCGAAAACTGCATGCCGTGCTAGAAGGCAGGACCAGCAACGGTGGTTGGATTGCCGTCGGCCTGGCAAAGAGTGTGGATGATCTAACGGATCCAGAGGACATATGCCAGGACAAACGCACACAGGGTGGATTTGGCCCGGGCCTACCAACCTATGTTGCCCTTCGGAATGCCGATGACATTCCCGCGGTACTCGATCTTATAAAGCAGTGCTAGGCAAGGGCCGGGAATCTAATTCTCGGCCCTTGCCATCTCGGAATTGCCGATGGCTTATCTGCCCACCTACACCATCGCAATCCCGCGCGCGGCACTCAACAGCTTGTACTCCCTTTGGCTCCACTGACGCAGCTCGGCTGTGCGTACGGCGTCGCGACACAGGTCCAGAAACACCTCGGCGCCCTCGCAGAAGCACTCGCGGGCAAAGGCGCCGGATCCGTCCGCAGCGCACGCGCCGTCGGCAAAGAGCTTCCAGCTGGACAGCTCGCGCGAGCCGTCTCCGAGCAGCTTGATCTGCAGAACATGTGGGCCGCCAGCGGCATATGGCCCTTCTTCCAACGCCTGCACCGTAAAGCGCATCTGGAGGGACAGAGTATAAAATCCGGAAAAGTGTCGAAATAGGCACCTTAAAACTTCGGAAAAGTGTAGCTGGATGACAAAACAGCACTTAGAAGCCGGCGCTGGATGCGGGATCCTGCGGCCGCCTTCAGCTCTCGCTACTCATCGTCTCCGTCGTTGGGGTCGCCCTTGAGGGTGTTGATGTCCAGGTACTGGTTGTCGTCCTCTTTTTGCTGCGTTGCCGATTCGGACGCGGTGGGGCCGCGGAACAGCTGGAATCCCTCAAACGCAATGACACCGAGCAGGGCAATGATAATGGCGATAAAGGCAACCTTGACTGCCTGCGGAAATTCCGAGAAACGCAGCGCCTTTTCCTCGGCGTAATAATCGGCGAAGCGCTCTTCGCCCGTGCTTTTGGTATACGCCGGCGCGGACGCGGCCTCCGGGTCATATTCCGGTGCGTGCGTGGCAGCGTACGGATCGTTGAGATAATCGCTCGATGCGGTGCCATAATCCTCGGTCTCGATGCGACTGGTGCCAGCATAGCCATCGGAATAATCGGAATATGCCGCAGCGCCCTCATAGTCCGCGGCGCTCGTTTTGGCGGCAAAAAGCGGGTTAACTGGAACATCGAGCGCCGGCATGCCGGCAGAGGTCTCATCCAGATCGGTTGCAGCCCAGGAATCGTAGGCAACTTGATGGGCAACGGGCTCATCGAGCCTTGCGACCGGAGGCTTGCGTGCCGCAGGAACAGGCAACTGCTGGGCGCTGTACATAACGGTGCTGTCGGCCGATTTGCCCTGCGTCGCTGCAGCGAGAAATGCCGCAGTCTCGGACGGGTCGCTTGCGGGGCGGGGAGCGGGCGTGGGCGCCGAAGTGGGTGCGGGCGTAGGCGCGGGCGTCGAAACAGGCGACTGCGCAGGAGTCGGCGCAGATGCGGGCTTAGGCGCAAGTGTGGGATCGGGGCTTGACGGGCGAGCCCCGCCGCCCATGAGTTCGTCGGCGGTCCACGGGCGATCATCCATCACGTCGTCAAGGCTTAGCGAAAACAGGTCGTCTTCACCCTCATCGAACATGCGGTGCACATGTCCACCAATTGCCGGAATCAATCCGCGACCGGTGCATGATGCCTTGCTCAACGCCATTCTGTTCCATCCTTTCGAAATACTAATGACATCGATTATATGGAACTTCCCAAGCGGCCCGGTCTTGGATTCGTGCTTTCCAGAACTCGCACCCAAAAGGGGAGGGGCAATCCAGGCGAGTGCCTACTTGTCGCCGGCCGCCGCCTTGGCCTCATTGAGGTAGCTATAGAAGCTGTACTTGGAGATGCCAAAGAACTCGCAGGCGCGCTCGCTCGACTTGGAAATGAGGAAGGCGCCGCGACGGTCGAGGTAGCCAATGGCACGAATGCGCTCGTCTTTGGTCATGAGTGCCGCGGGCTTGCCCACAAACTGCTCGCACTCGTGCAGCAGGTCCTCGAGCAGGTCGCCGATGTTCTTGGTAATGGGCTCGGGCTCGGTATAGCCCGTGCCGCCGGTGCCGGTAAAGGCGTCGAGCGAACGCTCAAAAGCCTTCATAAGCGTAATGTCAAAGTTGATGCCCAAAATGCCGACGGGCTTGCCTTCGTCGTTGCGGATAAAGATGGTCGAGGACTTTAGCAGCTTGCCATCGGTGGTTTTAGTGAGGTACGGCTCGCGGTCGTGCACGTCGGTGGCGCCCTCGTGCATGGACTCAAACACGATATGGCTGGGGCCGTCACCCAGTTTGCGCCCGCTGACGTGGCCGTTTTCGATCACTACGATGGAGTGGTCCACGTCCTCGGTCTCTAGGTCGTGGACGACGACTTCGCAGTTGGGGCCAAATTGGAGCGCCAGGCCGTGTGCTAGGCGCTTGTAAAACTCAATCTGTGCGGGGGTCATGGGTGCCTTCCTAAAAATTAGTTTGGGCACACTTTGCCATAAACCACACTTGACCGCAAACAAATCCATCAACAAGGCAATTCATGACCGTTCGGCGGCGAAAAAGTACCGATTACGGCAACAAACAATTCGTTAGGTATGCCAATCAAAAAGTGTGATAGAACATTACTAACAAACTTTTTGTTTGGCATCCACATAAAAGTTCAGCCGTGTGAATGGGATCGGGCTGAAACGCGTATGCGGGGGCCGGCAAGAGAGGACTTAAGGAGTTCACCGTATGGCCGATAAGATCCAGTGGGCGAGCAACACGATGCCCAAGAGCGATGACAAGCACTTGGGAATCATGAGTCTCGACCACGTGAAGAAGGCCCGTGCCTTCCACCAGTCGTTCCCCCAGTACACCGTCACTCCGCTTGCCCGCCTGGACGGCCAGGCCGCGCGCCTGGGCCTGTCCAACCTGTGCGTTAAGGACGAGAGCTATCGCTTTGGCCTCAACGCCTTTAAGGTCCTGGGCGGCTCGTTTGCCATGGCCAACTACATTGCCGACGAGACCGGCAAGGACGTTGCCGACTGCACCTTCGATTACCTGACCTCCGATCAGCTTGCCAAGGACTTTGGCCAGGCCACCTTCTTTACCGCCACCGACGGCAACCATGGCCGCGGCGTGGCATGGGCTGCCAACAAGCTGGGCCAGAAGGCCGTCGTTCACATGCCCAAGGGTTCCACTAAGCCCCGCTTCGATAACATCGCCGCCGAGGGCGCAACGGTGACCATCGAAGAGGTCAACTACGACGAGTGCGTGCGCATGGCCGCCGCCGAGGCTGACGCCTGCGAGCGTGGCGTCATCGTTCAGGACACCGCCTGGGAGGGCTACGAGAAGATTCCGTCCTGGATCATGGAGGGCTACGGAACCATGGCTTCCGAGGCTGCCGAGCAGCTGCGCGAGATGGCCATCAACCGCCCGACGCACGTGTTTGTCCAGGCTGGCGTGGGTTCGCTCGCTGGCGCCGTGGTGGGCTACTTCACCAACCTGTATCCCGATAACCCGCCCACCTTCGTCGTGGTTGAATGCGCGCCTGCCGCCTGCCTGTACAAGGGCGCTGCCGCCGGCGACGGCGATCCGCGCATCGTGGACGGCGACATGCCCTCCATCATGGCCGGTCTGTGCTGCGGCGAGCCCAACATCCTGGGTTGGGATATCCTGCGCAACCACGCCACCGCCTTCGTGTCCTGCCCCGACTGGGTCACCGCTCGCGGCATGCGCACCCTGGGCGCTCCCGAGAAGGGCGACCCGCGCGTCATCTCCGGCGAGTCCGGCGCTGTGACCACCGGCCTGGTCGAGACCCTCATGCTCGATCCCGAGTATGCTGAGCTCAAGGAACTCATCGGCCTGGACAAGACGAGCTCCGTGCTCTGCTTCTCCACCGAGGGCGACACGGACCCCGACCAGTATCGTCGAATTGTTTGGGAAGGCGAATATCCCACTTGCTAATCGTTGGGGCGGAATAAATAGGTATCGCTCCGCCACCTCACAGGTAGATTCCTTCGTTTGAAAGGTTAAGAACAATGGCTAAAGAACTCGATTTCGACGCTATCAAGGCTGCTGCTGAGTCCCACCGTGCTGATATGACTCGCTTCCTGCGTGCTATGATCTCCCACCCCTCTGAGTCCTGCGAGGAGGGCGAGGTTGTCGCTTGCATCAAGGCCGAGATGGAGAGCCTTGGCTATGACGAGGTCAAGGTCGACGGCCTGGGCAACGTCATGGGCTTTATGGGCGAGGGCGACAAGATCATCGCCATCGACTCCCACATCGACACCGTCGGCATCGGCAACATCGAGAACTGGGATGCCGATCCCTACGAGGGCTACGAGACCGATGAGATCATCTACGGCCGCGGCGGCTCCGACCAGGAGGGCGGCATGGCTTCTGCTACCTACGCTGCCAAGATGATGAAGGACATGGGCCTCATCCCCGAGGGCTACAAGATCATGGTCGTCGGCACCGTCCAGGAAGAGGACTGCGACGGCATGTGCTGGCAGTACATCTACAACAAGGACGGCATTAAGCCCGAGTTCGTCATTTCCACCGAGCCCACCGACGGCGGCATCTACCGCGGTCACCGCGGCCGCATGGAGATCCGCGTCGACGTTCACGGCACCTCCTGCCACGGCTCCGCTCCCGACCGCGGCGACAACGCCATCTACAAGATGGCCGACATCATCGCCGACGTCCGCGCCCTCAACAACAACGGCTGCGACGAGTCGACCGACATCAAGGGTCTCGTCAAGATGCTCGACCCCAAGTACAATCCCGAGCACTTCGAGGATGCCCGCTTCCTGGGCCGCGGCACCTGCACCGTCAGCCAGATCTTCTACACCAGCCCCAGCCGTTGCGCCGTGGCCGACTCCTGTGCCATCTCCATCGACCGTCGCATGACCGCCGGTGAAACCTGGGAGTCCTGCCTGGACGAGATCCGCAACCTGCCGGCTGCCAAGAAGTACGGCGACGACGTGAAGGTCTCCATGTACATGTACGACCGTCCGTCCTGGACCGGCGAGGTCTACGAGACCGAGGCTTACTTCCCCACGTGGATCAACAAGGAGACCGCTCCGCACGTCAAGGCTCTCGTCGACGCCCACAAGGCCATGTTCGGTGACGAGCGCATCGGCTGCGAGCCCAGCATGGACAAGCGCACCGGTCGCCCGCTGTGCGACAAGTGGACCTTTTCCACGAACTGCGTTTCCATCCAGGGCCGCTACGGCATCCCCTGCGTGGGCTTTGGCCCGGGTGCCGAGTCTCAGGCTCACGCTCCCAACGAGGTCACCTACAAGGACGACCTGGTCACCGCTGCTGCCATGTACGTGGCTGCCCTGAACCTCTACGATCCGAGCAAGGCCGATGGCGACGCCACCGTGTTCCGCGCCGGTCTGACCAACAACAAGATTGATTAGTCCCATTCCTCGATTTTGTTGAGCCGGGGGCTGCTCGTGTCCCCGGCACCCCCTGTTGACTTGGGGCCCGCGGTCGTTATCTCCCATGCTTCCTCAACGGTGGCGGGTCCTCGTCATGGTGCTCTGCATGTTCTAGCCACACGCGCATGCCGGAGCACATCTACTCATTGCGATCGTTTCATCTTTAGAAAGGACATTTCCATGGACGCTAAGTTTACCGAGCTCGTCGAGCAGCTGAACGGCCTCGATTTTAAGGGTATGTACGGCAGCGACTTCCTGCACACCTGGGACAAGACTACCGATGAGCTCAAGGCTCTCTACATCGTCGCCGACGCCCTGCGCGAGCTGCGCGAGAACAACGTCTCGTCCAAGATCTTCGACTCGGGTCTGGCCGTCTCCCTGTTCCGCGACAACTCCACCCGTACGCGCTTCTCCTTCTCTAAGGCCGCCAACCTGCTCGGCCTTGAGCTGCAGGACCTGGACGAGAAGAAGTCCCAGATCGCTCACGGCGAGACCGTCCGCGAGACCGCTACCATGATCTCCTTCATGGCCGACGTCA
>CAUAJK010000010.1:0-52192 GCA_958429345.1 uncultured Collinsella sp.
GAATCGAATAGATACGAAGGAAGCTTATGTCTGATAATTGTACGGTCGCGCCCGCCAATGGGCGCATTACCGGTACCCAGATCCGCATCGTCGCGGTCGTCGTCCTGGGTGCCTTCTTGGCGCTACTGAATCAAACGGTGATGTCGCCTGCGCTGCCGGTCATCATGTCCGATTTCGCCATCGATGCCTCGACTGCCCAGTGGATCATGTCCATATACCCGCTGGTGAGCGGCATCATGGTCCCCGTTTCGGCGTTCCTTATCGACAAGTTCAGCACCCGCGCGCTATTCTTCGGGGCGACGCTGGTGTTCGCGCTGGGCACGCTGCTGTGCGCCGCAGCCCCTGATTTCCTGTTCCTCATCATCGGTCGCGTGTTGCAAGCGGCGGGCTCAGGCGTGCTCATGCCGCTTGTCTCGGTGGTTCCCATGCTGGTGTTCCCCGTCGAGAAACGAGGAACGGCTATGGGCATGGCGGGCATCGTCATGTCGGCGGGTCCCGCGGTCGGCCCCGTCGTAGGCGGTGCGGTGATCGACGCGTACGGCTGGCGCACCATGATCGGCGCCATCGTCCCCCTCGCAATTCTCGTGTTGGTGCTGGGCGTGTTCATGCTGAAAAACGTGGGCGAGCTGAAGAACCCCAAGCTCGACCTGCCCTCGGTCGTCCTCTCCACCATCGCCTTCGGCGGACTTCTCTACGGGTTCTCGAGCGCCTCGTCGATGGGTTGGGGCAACCCCGTGGTGCTCGGCTCGATCGTCGCGGGTGTCGTGTGCTTGGTGCTGTTCGTCGTACGCCAGGGCAAAATCGAGGACCCGCTGCTTCAACTGGGCACGCTCAAGACGCGCGAGTTCCGCGTGGCCGCCATCATCGTCACGCTCATCAACGCCGCATGCCTGGTCACCAACACGCTGTTGCCGTTGCTGCTGCAAACCTCGCTTGGCGCTTCGGCCTTCGAAACCGGCATGGCCATGCTTCCCGCCGCGGCGGTGGGCATCATCATCAGCCCTATCTCCGGCGTGGTGTTCGACAAGTTCGGTCCGCGTGCCATCTCGATCGTCGGCCTGGCCCTCATGACTGGCGCCCTGTTCCTGCTCTCGCTTTCGACGGTAAACACGCCCATCTTGGTGGTTGCGCTGTTCTGCATGTTGCAGTCCGCCGGCCAGTCGCTCGCGAACATGCCGGTGAACACATGGGGTGTCAATGCCTTGAAAAATGACATGATCGCCCACGGCAACGCCATCGCGAACACCGGCCGCCAGGTCGCCGGCGGTTTGTGCACGGCGCTCATCATCACGGTCATGACAAGCGTCACCGCGTCGGCCGGCGTCGATGCGAGCATCCAAGTAGCCACCGCCGTGGGCGCGGGCGTCGCTTACAAGGTGTGCGCGGCAATCGGCCTCGTTTCCCTTATCTGCGCCATATTCAGCGTGCGCACCAAGAAAACCGCACCGAAAACGAAGGAGGCATAAGCGATGTCCGAGATTCTGTCCGAGCGCATCCCGCTCGAGCTCGAGGGGACGCCCGTTTCGAGCATCATGATTGAAGAGCCGTTCACCTGCACGCAGGATTGCACGATTTCCGACGTGGTGCGCATGCTCGCCGAAAACGAGGTGAGCAGCATGCCCGTAATCGATGAGCGCAACCAGGTGGTCGGGTTCATCTCCGACGGCGATGTCATGGGAGCCATCGCGCAGCATCGCGCTCACACCATCTTCACGGGCGGCGACGCGTCCATGCTGTACTTCGACGATCAGAGCCTTGAGCAGCGCATCGAAGACCTGAAGGATCGCTGCGTCATGGATTTCGCGACGCGCCAGGTAGTGTGTGCCCGTCCCGAGCAGAGCATCGCCCGCGTCGCCGCGCTGCTGGCGAAGAAGAAGTTCAAGAAGCTTCCTGTGGTTGATGACGAGGGCAAACTCGTGGGGGTCATCCGCCGCTCCGCCATCACCAAATACATCTTCGGCATCCTTTTCCAATAGGGGCAGGTCGCACTTGAGGCGAACATCTCGAGGCATCGAGCCAGCAACTGGACCAGACAACCTTGACACGCACGTGCTTTCCCTCGATGCTTCGGTAAGGGGAGCTGCGAAAATCGCAGCACGGGTGATCGGCGCCGCGCCCCCGAAGGCAAAAGCGAACACGGGAGCGATACGATGGGAAAAGTCCTGGACGAAGATTTGGTTTATGAGATTCTCTCCGTCGTGGCAGAGATTCCGGCGGGATGCGTCGCCTCGTACGGTCAGATAGCGCGCCTCATCGGCAGGGAGAAAAACTCTCGCCTGGTCGGAGCGGTGCTGAGCGAGGCGGATCGCTACGGCGATTATCCCTGCCACCGCGTCGTCAACCACGCGAGACGCCTCGCGCCAAACTTCCCCGACCAGCGAGCACTACTGACGGAGGAAGGAGTCGCCTTCCGAGACAACGGCTGCGTCGACATGAAAAAGCACCAGTGGAACGAGTAGCCAGGCAGCGTAGCGTCGAAAGGAGCGACGCCACGGGGAACGACCTGCGCCCCGCCGCCGGACAACCTATGGCAAAGTGACACGTCCCACAAAGAGCGGCGCACCAGTACGAGACACGACTGCGACGTAAAAAGACCCTATGATACTCGTAAGCATCTATCTGATTGCCCGCCTCGAGGTACCCAAAGAACGAGAGATGCCGAAACCCCTAGACAAAGAAAAAGGTCGGGAGCTTTTATGCTTCCGACCTGAAGTTTCATGGTCGCGGGGGGCGGATTTGAACCACCGACCTTCGGGTTATGAGGTCGCTACGACGTTGTTTCATTCAGACATTTCGACCCAAATTGAAGTCAATATAACTCCAGGTCATTTGATGTTTTCATAGATTTACGAAAGAAAAGTACGCGGAATAATTCGATCCAAATTCGACCCACAACGAGCTTGAAAGCGGTCAGGCGGAGCATTACCCTTGGGGTGTGACCCCACGCAGCCCACCACCAAGGGTAATGCCCACCCGCCCCAGCCCTTTGCGCCATTCCGCGCAACCGAGCGCGATTCTCAGGCACTTCAGGCAAGGAGCACGATGAACGACCGACCTCTCGTCATAGGCAAAGGAACGAAGCAACGCCGCGACAAATACACGTGGCGCTACCGTCACAGCCTCGGCAAGGATCCGGTCACGGGCAAATACCGCTATTCGCCGTGGCAGACCATACATACCACCAAAAGCCGAGAGGTCGACGCCGCACTCGAAGCCTACAAGGCAGAACTCAACAGCGGCACCTACGTCCAAAAATCGAGGGACACCGTCGGCTCGTACGCAAAAAAGTTCCACGACAACCGCGAAGGAACCATCACGCCGCTCGCCTACTCGACATCCTACTCAATCGAGAACCGGACGCGCACATCACATGCGTGATGCTCATGCTCGACACCGACATGAGAAGGGCAGAAGCCCTCGGGATGACGTGGTCCGATGTCTCCGTCGAGAACAGAAGCATCCTCATTGAGCAGCAGTTCGCGGCCGATCGAAGCGTTCGCTCGCCCAAAAGCAAGAAAAGCGTGCGGAGGATCTCGATAAGCGAGACGCTGACGTCGTATCTCGAATTCTGGAAAAAGGAGCAGGCCCGCGAAATGGAAGCCTTCGGCCTGGAACAAGTCAAAGGCACTCCGCTCGTCCACTCATTCGAACGAACGAAAGACAGGCATCCCCAAGTCAACTTCATGGACCTGAATGGGTTTTCGCGCTGGTTCAGAAACTTCAGCGTCGAGAACGGGTTCGGCAAGTTCGAAGGCGTTCGAACATACCATTATGTGAAGGAAACTGTCGACGGGGAAACGATTTCGAAGCGTTATGAGCATAAAGAGTGGCTCGAATTGAGGGATTACCTCAGGAAGCATCCCAAGGTTCGCGAGGCGAGGCATATCAGCACATATGAGAGCGAGCACCTTCCTTACGGATATTCGGGCCTATCGAGCCACACCGCTACTGCCCGCTACTGCCCGCCAGCTTCCGAACCAGCGGGCGGTAGCAGCACCCCGAACATCTCGCCGACAGCGCAGAGAGTCGTCGACCTGGCGGCCAAGGCCGACATCGAGGACGTGATGCTGTGCGACCTGCCCGGCGTCCTGTCCTTCCTAGGGCTGCCACCTGAGACGGAGATGCCGTCGGGCAACAAGGGGAAGACGAAGCTCAAGAAGCTCTACAGGAAGGTGGCGCCGAACAAGGCATACCACTCCGGCGAGCGCGCCAAGGATTTGATCTCGCACCTCGACATGGCAGAGATCAGGGCATCGGCGCCCGTCCCGCTCGGAGAGATAGACAGAGCGGTCGTAAGCGGCTGATGTAACTTCTGGCACCCTAGAACTTACATCGAGCCCCGATTTTTGAGCTCGGGGCTCTTTTCGTCTAGATTGGGGACGCATGGCCGGACGAAAACAATTTGCGTCTGGTAATAAGCGTACGAAAGCGCAATTTACGTCTTAATTCCGTACGCAAATCAAGACGAAAACCGTTTACGCCTGCTTTAAATCCGTACGAAAACGGTTTTCGTCTTGCAGGGCAGTTGTCGTTTCTACAGTTCAACTTCCAGTTCGGCTTTGTGTTCGTAGAGGTAGTCGCGCATGTAGGGGATGGCAAATGAGACCTTGCCGTACGAGGGAGCCTCGATAATCGATTCTCTTAACAGGCGGCTGCGGACGGAGCTCACCTGTTGAGGCGTTTTGTTTAGGGCATCGGCAACCATGCTGGTCGAGCTCGTTTGCCCCAAAGACGCCATGCTCAGCAGATAAGCGATGCACGTGGGCGGAATGCGCCGCAGCGCGGGCTCAATCACCATGGCGCAGAAGCGTTCGCGTGCCGTTGCAATGCCGCGCTCGGCTTCTTCTTCTCCAATAATCGCTGTATGTGCGCGTCTCGCCAACTGCCATGCGTAGTATCCAACGAGTTGGATCATGAAAGGATAGCCTTGCGTTGCCTCGGCAAGTTGGCCGGCAATACCTGGCTGCAACTCCATGCCAGACGCTTCAATGGTTTCCTCGAGGGAGTACGACACTTCGGTTACTGCCACAGCCTTCAGGTCAAAGGGGAGGGCACGGCGCAAAAACGTAAGTGACTTTCCGTTGATGATGCTTTCAATCATCGAAGGCAGCCCCGCAAAAACAAAGGCGATATCAAGGTCTTCGCCGATAACCTGCTGAATCGCAATGGAGAGCGTTCGGACCTCATCGAGCTCTGCGTCTTGAACCTCGTCGAGAGTGATGAGCAGGCCATTTCCATTCTTGGATATTGTCTGTCTCATGGCGTCGCGTAGCGATGGGCCGATTCGCTCAATATCTATGCTGCCGATGGATATGCCAGCTACGGTGGGCTCAAATCTGGCGTGTTTGGCCTGGAATTTGGGCTGCAGCTGTTCGAGAATGCGCTGGCAAAGTCCCTCGGTTGCGACCTCTTTTATGACCGTCCAGCCACGGCTTTGCGCCAAACGTGAGCACTCGTCAAGGAGGACCGTCTTGCCCGTTCCACGGACGCCGGCTATGCGCATTAGGCGCCCAGGGGCACCAGGCCCGTTGGTGAGGCCTTCACTGAATTCTTCAAGTACATCTTCGCGGCCGATAATCGTGGGAGGTGTTTTACCTGCTGTGGGCTTAAAAGGGTTTGTTTGCATGTGAGCCACCTTTGCTCAAGATATAGCAAGATATAGCAAGATATAGCAAAGTATAGCAAGATATAGCAAAGTAAGCGCTACTCGCGGGTTTTGCGGTGGTGCTATTTTCCGAATGCCGCGCGGATAAAGCGCTGGGCGAACAGCTTGTTGGCAACTCACGAGGGCTCGGGGTGCCAATTTGGGGTGCAGTAGTGCTGCGCCACGAAAAGGGCCTATCTACTACGTTTAAGCCGCAGGGGTCAACCATAGTCGGCTTTTTCGAAAATCGACAAGCTGTCTACCTGCGGTTTTGTTTTCGCACTTTTCAGCATGGTCTGGGCTCTCCGCGTTAACGTAGTAGATGGGCCCCTTTTGTGGCAAGGGGCCGACCTGCGGCTCAGGGTAGCCAAAAAGCCACGTCCCAAAAAGAATGTTGGAAGTTGCGGTGGAATAGTTCCTGTTTTTGCTGCTGAAGGCCTTGAACAGGAACTATTCCACCGCAACTTATGATGGGGCGGGGGATGCGATAGTATTGCATGGTGGTATTCGATTAACCGAGGCTTCATCCGAGGGCTTTATGGAACAGCACCAGCATTATCAGAGCCTGCAAGATCAGGCATACAACGCATTGCGCTCCAAGATCATCTATGCCGAGCTCAAGCCCGGCACGCGCCTTTCGGCGATTGGTCTGGAAAAGGAGACGGGAATCGGGCGCACGCCCATTCGCGAGTCCTTTGTGCGCCTGCGCGAGCAGGAGCTGGTGGAAACGCGTCCCAAAAGCGGGACCTACGTTTCTAAGATCAGCATGGAACGCGCCGAGAATGCTTGTTTCTTGCGCGAGAAACTCGAGAGAAGCGTGCTTATTAAATGCTGTTCGGCCGCCTCGCCCGAGCAAAAGCATCGGCTTGAGCAGATTCTTGCCGAGTCCGAGTCGCTCGACCATAGCGAAACGCGTCGCTTTTTCGACCTGGATAACCTGTTCCATGAGACGTGTTTCGTGATTGCCGGTCGTCACATGTTGTGGGATTGGATGAAGAGCATCAACACGCATTTTGAGCGATATAACTGGTTGCGTATGGTGTCGCAGGATTTGGATTGGGAGCCGATTCGTCGGCAGCATCGCCGGATTCTCGAGGCCATTAAGAGGGGCGATACCGACGCGGCGAGCTATCTGGCAGAGACACACCTGCACCTGATGCCCGAGGAGCAGGGCCCGGTTATCGCCTTGCATCCCGACTATTTTGAGCTGTCCAAAGACTCGGCCATCTAATCAATCCCCATATAAGCTGCGGTGAAATAGGGACTGTTTTGCGGCCTAGGTGGCGCAAACAGTCCCTATTTCACCGCAACTGCGTTGGGGCGTAACCGGGGCACAAAGCTGCGGCACCGCTTGGAGGAAAAGACCGGAAGCAAGGGTCCATTTCTCCAGACGGCGCCGCAGCTGTTTTGGTGGCTCGGTTTTTACCGAAGTGGCTCAGTTGAGCGCGACTGCCAGCCGATTATACAAAGCGGCTCGGGGGCGTGTCGCTTCCGTCACGTTCTATCAGCATACAAGACGGTTTTGGTTCTTGTTCGTGACGGAAACGGCGCGCTTCCGAGCCGCTTTAAAAGAAAGGGGGCGAGGTCTAGGGCACGCCCCCTTTCACGATAGAGAGCTAAACCTAGCCACGGACCTTCTTGACGACGTCCATGGCCTCGCGGGCGATCTGCTCGACCTTGGAGAAGTCGCCGTCGGCAAACAGGGCCGGCTTGACCATCCAGGTGCCACCGCAGGCGATGATGGCGGAGGAGCTCAGGTACTCCTCGACGTTGGCGGTGCTCACGCCGCCGGTAGGCATAAAGCGGTGACCGACAAACGGAGCGGCGAGGGCCTTGATGGTGTTCAGGCCGCCATACTGGGACGCGGGGAAGAACTTGGTGACCTTGAGGCCCAGGTTCTCGGCTGCGGTGACCTCGGAGGGGGTCACGGTGCCGGGAAGGACGGGCAGCTCGATGTCGATGCAATGCTTCACGACGTCCTCGTTGTAACCCGGGGAGACGATGAACTTGGCACCGGCGGCGCGGGCCTGCTCAACCTGCTCGACGGTCAGGACAGTGCCGGCGCCAACGCACATCTCGGGCTCGGCCTCGGCCATAGCGGCGATGCACTCGGCGGCGCAGGCGGTGCGGAAGGTGACCTCGGCGGACTTCATGCCAGCTGCCATAAGAGCGTGGGCGAGCGGGGCGGCGTCCTCGACCTTGTCGAGCACAACGACCGGCACGATGCCCAGGGACTCAAGCGTGGTGTAGAACTGATCGAACATGATGTTCCTTTCGATGCGTGGCGCGCATGGGCGCGTGATTACCAAATGTGCTGGTCAGGAGCCGATTTTGGATTGGTTATCGGAGGCACTGCTTGGGGTTCAAGCAATTCCAAAACCGGCTGCTCGACCAGTCATGTAGGGAATGCCAGACAAAACCGGAATGGGACTGGTGGTTTTGCCCGGCCGGAGGAATCGGGGAGCGGGCCGCAGGGGTATGGGATTGGAAAGCTGCGGCCCGCGGAATGGAGACGGACTAGCGCGCGACGCGGGTGCCACCGTCGGCGGCGGATGCCACGGATGCGATCTCGCCTGCGGTCACCAAGTTGGAATCGCCCTTGATGGTGAGCTTGAGGATCGAGGCTGCAATCGCATAGTTGACAGCGTCCTGCGGGTCAAAGTCGTTGATGAGGGCATGGACGAGGCCGGCGTTGAAAGCGTCGCCGGCGGCAACACCCTCAAGCACGTGCACATCGTGAGCAGGGGAGAACCAGTGCTCGCCGCTCTCGGCGTCATAGAGCATGCCCATCCAGATGGAGCGCTCGACGCAGGAGATGTTGCGGACGACCGAAGCGACCTTCTTGCAGCCGTACTCGGCGCAAATCTGACGGGCCATCTCGACGTAGGTGTCGCGCTCCTCGATGCCGTGGGCAAGGGAGCCGGAGACGCAGGTCATGCCGAGGCCAGCAGGCGCGTCCTCGTCGTTGGCGATGCAGATGTCGACGAGCGGCAGGAGCTCCTTCATGGTGGCCTGCGACTTCTCGGGCGACCACATCTTGCCGCGATAGTTCACGTCGCACACGGTCGTGATGCCCTTGGCGCGGCAGGCGGTGAGGGCATCCTTGCAGGCGGCAGCCATCTCATCGGAGACGGCGGGGGTCACGCCGGAGAAATAGAAGACATCGATGCCCTTGAGGATCTCGTCCCAGTTAAAGACGTCGCGCTTGGCCATGTTGATGGCAGAGTACTTGCGGTCGTAGACGCAACCGTTACCGCGCTGCGAGGCGCCGACCTCAAACACATAGGAGCCAAGGCGGTCGCCCTGACGCACGACGCGCGTGGTGTCGACGTCGTAGGCCTTCAGCGAACGCAGGGCGCACTCGCCCAGACGGTTGGCCGGGACAACGGAGACGTAAGCGGCCTTGTCGCCCTGGTAGGCCAGGGAAAGCGCAGTGTTGGCCTCGGCGCCGCCGTAGCGGACGTCAAACTCGGTTGCCTGCTCAATACGCAGGTGGTCTTTGGGTGAGAGTCTCATCATGATCTCGCCGAAGGTAAGAACCGTTTTACCCATGGTCGCGCAGCTCCTTTTACTCGTGCGTACACCTTTGATATGGCGTTGGCACGCAGGTGCCAAGACGGTAGGGTGCGTCTTTGCACCTGCGTGCCAACGCTCGCCGAAATCGGTTTACGAAATCGGTTTCGTTTCGAGTTGTAGTATACTCACCTACAGCGTTTTGCAACCGAGATTTTTAAAAAATGCCTAAAATGGCTCAGACTGCCGACATTGGGAAACGGGGTGCGCTATGGCGCAGATGAGAATCAAGGACATTGCCGCCGAGGCGGGCGTGAGCCCGGCCACGGTCTCGCGCTATCTCAACAACCGCCCCGGGCAAATGACCGAGGAGACCCGTGCTCGCATCGCGGCGGTTATCGAGCGCACCGGCTATCGCCCGCGTGCCGCCGCGCGCAATCTACGCAGCTCGCGCACCAACCTCATCGGCGTGATCCTTGCCGACATCGCCAACCCGTTCTCCAGCGCCATGCTCGAAGGGCTTTCCGTCAGCGCCGCCGCGCGCGGCTGCTCGCTCATGACGGCCATTAGCGGCAACGACCCCGCAAAGGAGGCCGAGTCGCTCGCCAGACTTATCGATGCTGGCGTGGACGGTCTGGTCGTCAACACCTGCGGAGGCAATGACGAGGCGATCGCCGCGGCAGCGGGACGTCTGCCTGTTGTGCTGCTCGACCGCGATGTTGCCGACGGCGGTGTCGATCTGGTGACATCTAACAACCGTGAGCTGGTCGCTGGCTTGGTAGACGAGCTCGCCGCCGTTGGCAGCGAGCGCCTGTGCCTGCTCACTGAGGCAAGCGACGACAGCCCCGTGCGTCGCGAGCGTGCCGAGGCCTTTGCCGACGAACTTTCGAGCCGCGGCCTTGCGGGCGAGGTCGTCACCCTGGCCGACGGCGGTGCCACGGGCGTTGGCCGCTTGGACGAGACCATCCGCGGCTATGCAGGTAAAAAGCTCGGCCTCATTGCTGTCAACGGCTTGGTTTTCCTGCGTCTGACCGAGGCGCTAGCGCAGCTGGGACCCTCGCTGCCGGCGGGGCTCAAGATCGCGACGTTTGACGACTACCCCTGGAACCATGTGCTCTTTGGTGGCGTGACCACGGCCGCGCAGGACACCCTCACCATTGCCGAGCGCGTGGTCGAGCGTCTGTCCGAGCGCATCGACGTCGTCACCACCACCGTGGGCGAGGCCGCAAAGCTGGCGCCCAAACGCATCGAGATTCCCGGCCACATCGAACACCGCGCATCGACCTCGCGCTAGCATGTATGATAATATATAGACAATGTCATACAGGAGGTATCCATGGCTGCGTCTGTGTTGAGTGTGCGGGTAGACTCGTCAATTAAAGATTCATTTGCGGAGCTGTGCGAAGAACTCGGCATGACTTCGTCCGTTGCGGTCAATATGTTCATGAGGCAGATGCTGCGCGAGCGCTCTCTGCCGTTTGTTCCTTCACTTGGTAAAAGCTCTGCGAGCGAAAGCGCCGCGGCGGGCATTTTGGATACTGCCCAGATTGAGTCCGCCGTCCGCGAGGCGGCCAGCTCGATTCCCGCCATCAAAACCGTGATTCTATTTGGTTCGTATGCCCGTGGCGAGGCGCACGCCGATAGTGATATTGACTTGCGCCTCGAAGTCGATCGCGAGCGGGGCTTTGGTCTTTTCGCGCTGTCGGCATTTGGTGAGGCGGTTCGCAAAGAAACCGGGAAGCAGGTTGACCTTGTCTCGAGTGACTATCTTGATGACGATCTTGCCGCGGTAATCGAGCGCGAAGGAGTGATCCTTTATGATCGCGCGTAAGTCAGACAGCCTTCGCGCCCAAGAGGTTTTGGATGCCATCTCCGAAACGAACGAGCGCATCAAGGTTTTTGATATCACTGAGGACCAGTTTCTGCATGCGAATGACGTGCGGACGAGGGCGTTGGCGGACTCCCTTTTGATGTGTGCGCTTAGGGTGACGGAAGAGGCGGGCAAGTTGTCGGAACGCTCGCAGCGGCTTCATCCCGAAATCGAATGGCGTGGAATTATCGGCATGAGAAATTATCTTGCGCATGATTACGGCAATGTCGACCGCTCGGTTGTTTGGGATGCAGTGACGATGGAGTTCCCTACGCTGGAACGAGCCTGTAGACAAATTGTCTCCGAATCTGAACGCTAGCCGCTCGTTCGCAACCGCCTGTTCGCGCACGTTTTTTGAGCGCTTGATACGCTTTAACCCTGCGGAAACATTTTTCTGCGATAGTATCTGCGATATAGACCAGTCGAAACCCGCCCGAAAGAAAGGGGAGCGACATGAACCAGCAGAACATCGATTACGTACTCCGCTCCGTAGAGCAGCGTGACATCCGCTTTGTGCGTCTGTGGTTTGTCGACATTCTCGGCCGCCTCAAGAACTTTGCCATCAGCCCCGAGGACCTCGAGGTCGCTTTTGAGGAGGGTATTGGCTTTGACGGCTCCGCCATCGAGGGCTTTGCTACGCCCGAGGAAGCCGACATGCTGGCGTTTCCCGATGCTTCGACCTTCCAGATTTTGCCGTGGCGCCCGAGCCACAACGGCGTCGCCCGCGTGTTCTGCGATGTGTGCACCCCCGACCGCAAGCCCTTCGCCGGCGATCCGCGCGATGCGTTGCGCCGCATGTTCTATAAGGCCGAGAAGGCTGGCTACCTGCTCAACGTGGGCGCCGAGCTGGAGTATTACTACTTCCCCGACGAGCACACCCCCGAGCCGCTTGACAACGTGGGCTACTTCGATCTTTCGGTGAGCGATGCCGCCCGCGACCTGCGCCGCAACACGGTCCTCACGCTCGAGAAGATGTCCGTGCCCGTGGAGTACACCTTCCACGCCGCCGGCCGCTCGCAGCACGGCATGAGCCTGCGCCACGCCGAGGCCCTGAGCATGTCCGACGCCATCACCACGGCCAAACTCATCATTAAGCAGCAGGCCTACGAGAGCGGTTGCCACGCATCCTTTATGCCCAAGCCGTTGGCAGGCGAGGACGGCAGCGCCATGTTCCTGTGCCAGTCGCTATTCGACCACGACGGCAACAACGTCTTTTGGGGCGAGGACGACGAGAAGTACCATCTCTCCGATATCGCCAAGCACTACATGGCCGGCATCCTGGCGCACGCGCGCGAGATCAGCGCCATCACCAACCCCACGGTCAACTCGTACAAGCGCATCACCACGGGCGGCGACTCCGTGCCGCAGTACGCCACGTGGGGCCTGCGCAACCGCGCGAGCATGGTTCGCATCCCGGTCTACAAGCCCGGCAAGCAGCTGTCCACGCGCATCGAGCTTCGTAGCCCCGACCCCATGGCCAACCCGTACCTGGTCAACGCCGTCACGTTGGCGGCTGGTCTGGACGGCATCGAGCGCAAGCTGGAGCTCCCGCCCGAGGCCACGGCCGAGACGCTCAAGCTCACCGATCGTCAGATGCTCGAGGCCGGCTACACGCCGCTGCCGCGCTCGCTTAAAGAGGCGCTCGACGTGTTTGAGGACTCGCAGTTTATGAAGGATGCCCTCGGCGAGCACATCCACAGCTTCTTCCTCAAAAAGAAGCGCGACGAGTGGCATAAGTTTGAGTCCACGATCACCGAGTGGGAGATCAAGCACTACCTGGCGAACTCCTAATCGCGCTGGCTTGTTCCAGTACGATTGAGCTCATTTCTTTGGAGGCCGATATGTCCGAAAAGAGTGCCCTGTTCATGGCGCGCACGACGCGCTTCCACGAGTTTGCCCGCAGCTTGACGACCACCCTGGGTGTCGAGGTGAGCCTGGCAACCCCCGATTCGCCGACTGCGGCGCACGACTTTGACCTGCTGATCCTCGATTCCGACGGCATTCGCAGCGACCGCATCGATCAGATTGCCAAGTGGCTTGACGATCGCGGCGGCGTCCCCATGCTGGTGATCGTCGACGATGAGGCCCTTGGCACCCTGCGCCTGCCGAATCACGCGCATGCCGACTTTGTGTGCCCCACGGCGACGCCCAACGAGCTCAAGGCTCGCGCGCAGCGCCTGATGGGCGAGGAGGAGACCGTTGCCGCCGACGATGTACTCAACATCGATAACCTCGAGATTAACCTGGCCACCTACCAGGTGACGCTCGATGATGAGCCCATCGACCTGACGCTGATGGAGTACTCGCTGCTGAGCTTTTTGGCAACGCACCCCAACCGTGCTTACAGCCGCGAGGTGCTGCTGCACCGCGTGTGGGGCTTTGAGTACTGCGGCGGTACGCGTACCGTCGACGTGCACATCCGACGCATTCGCTCCAAGGTGGGCCCGCAGATTGCGGCACACATCACCACCGTCCGCGGCGTGGGCTATCTGTTTAAGGACTAGCTTTTCACCACAAAGGGGACAGACACCTTTGTGGTGGTTTTGCCGCAGACCGGGTCCTTTCGGGCCTGCAACAGAACTTAAGCCTTCCTAAAAGATTGCGTTTTCATACACGTACGCCCGCATATTGGGGTACAACTCAACGTGAACAATGATGGCCCGCCACATGTTTGGCGGGCCTTTGGTTATTAGACGAAAGGATCGCAGCCATGAGCGAGAACGATTCCCAGCGTCCCCAGGATGCGGGCAACGCTGGCGAGACCCAGCAGCAGCCGCGCGCGCAGGTGGAGTCGACGCCTGCCGACGGCAACATTCCCTACGTGCAGGCCTACGACACGCAGACCGGCAAGCCGCTGGGCAGCCAGCAGGTTGTAAACAAGCACACGGTGGTCAAGACCAAGACCAAAAAGCTGCCGATCTTTATTACGGCACTCGCCGGCTGTGCATGCGGTGCCCTGCTGGTCATTGCGCTCATTATGAGTGGCACGCTCAACATTGGCGGCGGCAAGAATGCCGTGACGGCGGGTGCTTCGGGTTCATCGACGCAAAAGATCACGATCGACTCCGAGGACACCACACTTGCCGAGGCCGTTTCCGCCAAGGCCCTGCCCTCCGTGGTTTCCATTACCGCCACTTCGAGCGGTAGCCAGAATGGCTCGCTTTCGCAGTCTGCCGACGAGTCGGATAGTTCGGGCAGCGTCGGTTCGGGCGTGGTGCTCGATACCGAGGGTCACATCCTCACCAACAACCACGTGGTTGATGGCTACGACCAGTACGTGGTGACCATGGACGACGGCACCACCTACGAGGCCGAGTTCGTGGGCAATGACGCTTCGAGCGACCTGGCCGTCATCAAGCTCAAGGACGCCGACGCCTCCAAGCTCACGCCAATCGAGATTGGTGATTCCTCCAAGCTCAACGTGGGCGAGTGGGTTATGGCGATCGGCTCGCCCTTCGGCAACGAGCAGTCTGTCTCCACGGGAATCGTGTCGGCGCTGTATCGCTCCACGGCCATGAGCTCTACCAGCGGTAACACCATCTATGCCAACATGATCCAGACCGATGCCGCCATCAACCCAGGCAACTCCGGCGGCGCGCTCGTCAACGACAATGGCGAGCTCGTGGGTATCAACTCGCTCATCGAGAGCTATTCGGGCTCCAGCTCGGGCGTGGGTTTTGCCATTCCGGTCAACTATGCCAAGAACATTGCCGACCAGATCATCGACGGCAAGACGCCGGTGCATCCGTACATGGGAGCTACGCTTTCGAGCGTCAATGCGCTTAACGCCCGCACCAACAAGCTGAGCACCGATAGCGGCGCGTATGTGGCGAGCGTCGTTGAGGATGGTCCTGCTGCTAAGGCCGGAATTCAGGAGGGCGACGTCATCACCAAGCTGGGCGACGACGAGATCACGAGCGCCGATGGCCTGATCATCGCACTGCGCAGCCATGAGGTGGGCGAGAAGGTCGAGATCACGCTTATGCGCGGCAAGGACGAGAAGAAGGTCACGGTTGAACTGGGCTCCGACGAGGAGCTGCAGAACCAGCAGCAGGACGACAGTTCGACCGACACCGGCAACGGCGGTATTACCGACGAGCAGCTGCGCCAGTATCTGGAGGAGCTGCTGGGCCAGCAGGGCCAGGGTCAAGGTTACGGCCAGGGGTTCTAGCGAGCCGTTTCGCACATACCAATGCCAGAGGGGCTGTCCCACCAACGCGGGACAGCCCCTCTTTTCTTATTGATCCGTTGGGGACGGAGGAAAACGGATTACTTGGGGCTGACAAGAGGCCTGGTTCGTAATGGTCTGGACAGTTAGTTCAGATACGTATAAATCTGGGGCAGCTTGGGATGCGTTTTGAGCAATTTTTGATTGGGATGGGGCTCGAATGGGTGTTTGGAAGGGAGAGCGGGACGTTTACATGGTCTCGAGGAGCCCAAATTAGTTGAAACAGGGGTGTTCGTGCCTGATTCAGCTCTAGGATTTATACGTATCTGAACTAACTGTCCACCCCAGTCTGGCGGCTGCCGATTCGGTGCGGTTCGAAAGGGCTATTCGACCCCATTGCGACCGGTGGTACTCTAGTATCCGTTTGAAATCGAGCGAAGGAGTGCTGCTATGGAGCAATCGAGCCTGTTTGGTGACGGTGTGGACATCGATACCGAAACGCCCGCGAGCGCGGATGCCACCGCACCGGTCGACGCCCGTGCCCAGGCGGCAGCGCGTGCGGCCGAGCTGCGCCACGAGCTCGATTACCACGCCTATCGCTACTACATGCTCGATGCGCCCGAGATCACGGACGCCGCCTTCGACAAAATGCTCGTTGAGCTGCAGGAAATCGAGGCGACCTACCCCGACCTGGTGACGCCCGACAGCTATACCCAGCGCGTGGGCGGCTACGTGAGCGAGCAGTTTACGCCTGTCACGCATATGGCGCGCATGTATTCCATGGACGATGCCATGGATCTGGACGAACTCGACGCGTGGCTCCAGCGCGCCGAGGATGCGCTCGGTGCCGGCAGCGTCACCTATACCTGCGAGCTTAAGATCGACGGTCTGGGCGTGGCCCTTACCTACCAAAACGGCACCTTCGTACGTGCGGCCACACGTGGCGATGGCACCACGGGCGAGGATGTGTCGCTCAACGTGCGCACCATCAAGGATGTGCCCATGCACCTGTCCGAGCCGGCGCTCGCTCACATGGGCGCCGACCGTGAGCGCACCATTGAGGTGCGCGGCGAGGTCTATATGCCCAAGGGCAGCTTTGTTCGCCTGAATGAAGAGGCCGATGCCGAGGGGCGCGACCCCTTCGCCAACCCGCGCAACGCTGCCGCCGGCAGCCTGCGCCAAAAGGACCCCAAGATCACGGCACGCCGCGATCTTGCCACCTTTATCTATGCCATCGCTGATACCGATCCGCTGCACGTCCACAGCCAGCGCGAGTTCCTCGACTGGCTGCGCAACGCTGGCTTTAGCGTCAACCCTAACGTTGCCCGTTGCGCCACGCCCGCCGAGGTCCACGAGTTCTGTGCCCAGGCGCTCGAACATCGCGGTGACCTGGACTACGACATCGACGGCGTGGTCGTAAAGGTCGATAGCTTCCAGCAGCAGCTCGATCTGGGCTTTACCGCCCGCGCGCCGCGCTGGGCCATCGCCTTTAAGTTCCCGCCCGAGGAAAAGCAGACCGTCCTGCGCGAAATTCGCATCCAGGTGGGCCGCACCGGCGTGCTCACGCCGGTCGCCGAGTTCGATCCGGTGACGGTCGCCGGCTCCACCATCGCGCGCGCCACGCTGCACAACATCGACGAGATCCGCCGAAAAAACGTGCGCGAGGGCGATACCATCATCGTGCACAAGGCGGGTGACGTGATCCCGGAGGTCGTGGGCCCGGTACTCGACAAGCGCCCGGCCGATTCGGTCGACTGGCACATGCCCGAGGTCTGCCCCGTGTGCGGCAGCCCCGTGGTCCACGAGGACGGCGAGGTCGCTTACCGCTGCGTCTCCATCGATTGCCCCGCGCAGCTCAAGGAGCGCCTGCTCCACTGGGTGAGTCGCGGCTGCATGGACGTTGATGGCCTAGGCGACGAGATTGTCGACAAGATGATCGCCGCCGGCCTGATTCACGATGTCGCGGACTTCTACCAGCTCACGGTCGACGACATCGCCGGCCTGGACACGGGGCGCACCTATGCCAGCTCCAACAGCAAAAAGGGCGTCAAGAAGGGCGACCCCATTCCGGTAGGCCTCAAGACGGCCGAGAAAATCATCGCCGAGCTCAACAAGTCCAAGAGCCAGCCGCTCGGTCGCGTGCTGTTTGCCCTGGGTATCCGCCACGTGGGCAAGAGCGTGGGCGAGGTTATCGCCGAGCGATTCCTGTCGATTGACAAGCTCATCTTGGCGAGCGAAGAGGATATTGCCGAGTGCGAGGGCATCGGTCCCAAGATTGCGGCGAGCGTCAAGCAGTTCCTGGCCGTGCCCGAAAATCTTGCCGTGCTGGAGCGTCTGCGTCAGGCGGGCCTGTCGCTCGAGGTCGACCTGGGCGCCGCGCACGCGCAAGCCGCAGCCGACGCTGGCGTGGCGGGCGAGCTCGCCGACGCACAGCCGCTTGCGGGTTTGACCTTCGTGCTCACTGGTACACTCGTCAACCGCACGCGCGACGAGGCGGGCGCGGCGCTCAAGGTGCTCGGCGCCAAGGTTTCGGGCAGCGTGTCGAAGAAGACGAGCTTTCTGGTCGCCGGTCCCAAAGCGGGCTCCAAGCTCACCAAGGCCGAGCAGCTGGGTGTGCCCGTGCTGGATGAGGACGCACTCGAGCAGATTCTTGCGACTGGTGAGGTGCCGGAGGCGTAATGGATATAGAGAATCGTAATTGCTCACAGGCGGAAGGGCGCACGAAGCACGCTCAAGTGCAGGCAAAAGAGCACCTGATGGCGCGAATTCGCATCGCGGAACGTGAGCGCTCGGCAGGTGTGTCTCGCGATGCTTTTGAGGCGTTGACCGAGCTGGAGACGAGGCTCGGTCTAGCCTAGCGATACAGGCACCGTGATCTGCGTCACGTAGGTTGTGGGGTCGTCGCTGATGATGTCGTCGATCAGGGCAATCTCGCGTCGTCCCGCTACGCCACCAACTTGTCAAAAGCCCCGCGCCGGTTGAGCACGGTAAACGCGACAACACAGATGACCGCCGACAAAATCGACCCACACGGCGAGGCGATGCCCATGGGAAACAACGTATCGGAATAGGCGTTCGACAGCAGCCACGCGCCCGGCACGCGAATGAGCGCCACGGCCAGCACGTTGTGCGCAAAGCCGATGTAGCTCTTGCCGTATGCAGCAAAAAAGCCGCTAAAGCAAATGTGGATGCCGGCAAAGATTGCATCGAAAATATAGCTGCGCATATAGCCGGTGCCGGCCGCGACTACCGCGGCGTCCTTGGCAAAAAAGCCGATAAACGCCGGCGCCACCAGCCACATCAGCACCGTGATCAGGCAGCCGTATACTACCGAGATGGTCATGGCATCCTTGAGCACCTGACGTGCACGGTCGCCCTTGCCCGCGCCGGCGTTTTGCGCCGTGAGCGCACTGACGGTAGCGCCCATGGAACTCGGCACAATGAACAAAAAGCTGATCATCTTTTCGACCAGGCCCACGGCGGCGGCGTCGACGAGCCCTCGGTGGTTGGCAATGACGGTGATGAACATAAACGCCACCTGGATGCAGCCGTCCTGCACGGCCACGGGCACGCCGATCTTAAGAATGCTGCCGAGCACCTCGGGCTGGGGGCGCAGGTCGCTGCGCTTAACGTGGATGTTCGTGCGACGGCTCTTGAGCCACACGAGCGCGAGGGCAACGCTGGCTGTCTGCGCGGTCACCGTGCCGAGCGCCGCGCCCACGGGGCCGAGCCCCATGTGGCCGATAAACAGAAAGTCGAGCGCGATGTTGATGATGCACGCCACGCCGATCACGTACATGGGCGAGCGCGAATCTCCCAGCCCGCGAAAGATGGCCGAAAGAATGTTGTACGCGGCGATAAAGGGAATGCCGATAAAGCAGATGCGCAGGTAGGCAGCGGTGCCTTCGACCGCCTCGGCCGGCGTGCCAATGAGTGCCACGATTTGCGGGCACAGCGCGAGCAGGACAGCGGCCAGTACCACCGAGACGCCCATAAAGAGCGTGATGGTGTTGCCGATGGCGGTCTCGGCGCGATCGAAACGGCGCGAGCCCACAGCGTGGCCGACGATAACCGTCGTTCCCATGGCCAGCCCCACGAGCGTCACGGTAATGATGTAGAGTGTCTGCGCGCCATTACCCACGGCGGTGATGCCGGCGGCACCGCTAAACTGCCCCATCATGTACAGGTCGGCCATGCCGTAGAGCATCTGCAAAAAGTACGAGAGCATATAGGGCAGGGCAAAGACCGCGATGGTCTTAAGGACATTGCCGCGTGTGAGGTCGTGTTCCATGGGCGGGGCTTTCTGGCTGGGTTTGTTTACGCACCAGTGTAGTGAAAACCCTATAACGATTGTAGAGTCAAGGTTTGTGATGACGCCGGAGCGAAAAAGTCTCGCGCACCATTATTCCGAGTGAATATGGACACACATCACGAGAACTCGCCGCCGGCGCTAACCTTGCAGAAAACGATTTCGGAATACTTGACACCATTATTCGGCGCGCAATAATACGTGCGTTTGCGAACAACGTTTGATGGGGGTTGAACCTGCGTGCGCAATCTCAAAATGCTGTTTTTCTATCTAGGGGCATACCGTCGCGATGCCATCCTCGGCGTGTTCTTTGTGTCGGTCGAGACGGTGCTCGAGCTGTTTATCCCGGTCATCATGGCCAACATCATCGATGTGGGCGTGCCTGTGTGTGATATCAACTACATGCTGCTACAGGGCGCGTACATGTTGGTGTGCGCTGCGCTTTCGCTGGTACTGGGCTTGGGTTATGCCCGCACGTCCGCCCGCGTTGCCTCGGGCCTAGGCGCTAACCTGCGCGAGGCCGAGTACAAAAAGATTCAAACGCTCGCCTTTGGCAACCTGGACAACTACGACGCCAGCTCGCTCGTCACCCGCATGACCACGGACATCACCGTTATCCAAAATGCTGTGGGCAACGGCTTTCGCCCTATGGTGCGCGGCCCGGTGACGCTTATCGTCGGCCTTATCTACGCGCTGATGCTGTCGCGCCCGCTCGCCACCGTCTTTGCGATCATCTTGCCCGTGCTGGCAATCGTACTGGGCGTCATCACCTATCGCGTCAGTCCGCTCTACCGCCAACTCCAGACCTCGATGGACCACCTCAACGGCGTGGTACAGGAAGACCTCACCGCCGTGCGTGCCGTCAAGGCCTACGTTCGTACCGAGCACGAGGAGGCCAAGTTCGACGCAGTCAATACCGAGCTTGCGCGCACTGCGACAAAGACCTTTGGCAGCGCGGTGCTCAACCTGCCGGTGTTTCAGCTGTCGATGTACGTGGCTGCGCTCTCTATCCTGTGGATTGGCGGCCGCATGATTCTCGCCGGCAAGCTGGGCGTGGGCTCGCTCACGGGCTTTATGAGCTACGTGCTGCTGATCATGAACTCGCTCATGATGATTTCCAACGTGTTTTGCTGCTCACGCGCGCTCTCACGAGTGTGGGCCGTATCGCAGAGGTGCTCGATGAGGAGCCCTTTATCGCCAACCCCGCGGGAGACCTCGCGATTGCGGCGCCAGCGGACGGCAGTATCGAGTTTCGCGACGTTTCCTTTAAATACCGCGCGGATGCAGCCGAGGATGTGCTCCAGCATATCGACCTTCGCATCGAGAGCGGCTCGACGGTGGGCATCCTCGGCGGCACGGGCTCGGGCAAGAGCTCGCTTGTGCAGCTGATTGCGCGCCTGTACGACGCCACCGAAGGCGCCGTGCTTGTGGGCGGACGCGACGTGCGCGACTACGACCTCGCCGCCTTGCGCGACGCTGTGGGCATTGTGCTGCAAAAGAATGTGCTGTTCACGGGCACCGTGCGCGAGAACCTGCAGTGGGGCAATCCGCAGGCGTCGGACGATGAGCTCCTCGCGGCTTGCCGCGCGGCGTGCGTGGACGAGTTCCTTGATCGCATCGGCGGGCTGGACGGCGAGTTGGGCCAAGGCGGCGCCGGTGTCTCGGGTGGCCAGAAGCAACGCCTGTGCATCGCGCGCACGCTGCTCAAGCATCCGCGCGTGCTCATTTTTGATGACTCCACCAGCGCGGTCGATATGGCGACCGACGCAAAGATTCGCGAGCATATCGCTCGGATTCCCGATGCGACCGTGCTCATCATCGCCCAGCGCATCGCGAGCGTCATGGATGCCGATCGCATTGTGGTGCTGGACGACGGTCGTGTCCACGGCGTGGGCACGCACGAGGAACTGCTGGCGGGCGACAACATATACCAGGAGATTTACGCCTCGCAGATGGAGTTTGCGGGGAACGCGGACGCCGGCGATGGCAACGACGGTGGCTGCGCGAATGATCCATTTTCCTCTGTTGCATGCGGATCACCCTTGGAAGGGGGTGAGCGCCATGCCTAAGACCGTAGCCCAAGCACGCCCGGCCGACCTCAAGCGCACTGTGCGCCGCCTGCTCTCATACATGGGGCATGCCAAGTTCTCGTTGCTCGCGGTGGGCGTGCTCGCCTCCGTTGCCGCCATCGCGAGCCTCGCCGGCACCTACATGGTGCGCCCCATCGTTAACGGTTTGGCCACGGGCGGGGAGGAACTGCTCGCCAAGCAGGTCATCCTGACGGCGATCATCTACGCCGCGGGCGTGCTCTCGGCCCTGGGCTACTCACAGATCATGGTGCGCGCGGCCCAACACGTGGTGTCCGATATTCGCCGCGACCTGTTCGCGCACATCCAGACGCTGCCGCTCAGTTATTTTGACAGCACGCGCTCGGGCGACATCATGAGCTTTTTCACCAATGACGTCGACACCGTCTCCGAGGCGCTCAACAACAGCTTTGCCAACGTGATTCAGGCCGCCATTCAGGTTGTGGGCACCACGGCTATGCTCATCATCCTTAACTGGCGGCTCACGATTATCACACTCGTGTGCGATGCGGCCATTGTGCTGTATGCGCGCTACTCGGGCGCGCGCTCTAAGCGTTTCTTTGCTGCCCAGCAGGCATCGCTTGGCGACCTGGACGGATATATCGAAGAAATGGTCTCGGGCCAAAAGGTCATCAAGGTCTTTAACCGTGAGGCAGCGAATGTCGCCGGCTTCACCTGCCGCAACGACGAGCTTCGCCGCACCGGCACCGCCGCCGTGAGCTATGCCAACTCCATGGTGCCCATGACCGTCGTGATTGGCTACGTCAACTATGCCATCGTCGCCGTGGCGGGCGGCATACTCTGCATCAAGGGGCTCGCCGATGTGGGCGCACTTGCAAGCTACCTGGTCTTTGTGCGCCAGGCCGCCATGCCCATCAACCAGTTTACGCAGCTCGGCAACTTCTTGCTCAACGCGTTGGCCGGTGCCGAGCGCCTGTTTGCGGCTATGGACCTTGAGCCCGAGGTGGACGAGGGCTGCGTGGAGCTGGTGCAGACGGGCGATGCCGCGTGGGCGTGGAAAATTCCCGAGGGCCAGGGCGTGGGCGTCTACGGGCACCTGCATGACGTGGCAGCCGTTGATGAGTCGGGCCGCGCGGTGGCCGCCGACGGCACCGAGCTCACGTGCGGCTTGGTCCCGCTTGCCGGCGACGTGCGCTTCCATGCCGTGGACTTTTCCTACGTGCCGGGCGCCCGCGTGCTCACGGACCTCAACCTGTTTGCCAAGCCGGGGCAAAAGATCGCGTTTGTGGGCTCGACGGGTGCCGGCAAGACGACCATCACCAACCTCATCAACCGCTTCTACGAGGTCGATGACGGCGAGATCACGTACGACGGCATCGACGTCAAGCACATTGCCAAGGCCAGCCTGCGCGGGTCGCTCGGCATTGTGCTGCAGGACACGCACCTGTTTAGCGGCACCATTGCGCAGAACATCCGCTTTGGCAAGCTCGACGCGACCGACGAGGAGGTGCGCGCCGCTGCCGAGGCCGCCTGCGCCGACTCGTTTATCCGCCGCCTGCCGCGGGGCTACGACACGCCGGTCACGGCCGACGGCGCCAACCTGTCGCAGGGTCAGCGTCAGCTGCTCGCCATCGCGCGCGTGGCCGTCGCCGATCCGCCGGTGCTCATCCTGGACGAGGCCACGAGCTCCATTGACACGCGTACCGAAAAGCTCATCGAGCGCGGTATGGACCGCATCATGCGCGGTCGCACCACGTTTATGATCGCGCACCGCCTGTCCACTGTCCGCGACGCCGACGCCATCATGGTCCTCGAACACGGCCGCATCATCGAGCGCGGCACGCACGAAGAACTGCTCGCCCAGCACGGCGAGTACTGGCAGCTGGCGCATGGCTTAAAAGAGCTGGATTAACCCGTTCGAGCACGATGCTTTGATCCCTCCGTGCCCCTCACCTCTCCTCAAACCGTCACAACATTCGACGTTTTTTGCCAAAATCGGGAAAAGCATCGAATGTTGTGATGGTTTTTCTGCCGCTCGACCGGGTGGATTCGCTTTCTTGCGCACGAAGGTGTGCGGACCCGTGGGCAGGGGAATAAGGTTGGTTATCCGACTCCATTGGAGGGCTCATGGACCTGCCGATCGTCCTGTCCCATAAGACTGCCTGGCTGTACCACAACGTGGCGCGCCCGTCCGAGCCGCTCTCGCGAGCAAGCAGCCTATACGATGAGGACTCGCCTGCTAACGAGGCGGAGCCGGCCGCGAGCCTGCCCAAATTGGGACTCGATGCCAAGGGGCTGAGGGCTTCGACGGCAGTTGGAATCGTTACCGACTATCTGGTTTCGCTTGGTATTCCACGAGAAGAGCTCGATCATGTCGACACGCTCGTCAACTTTGATTTTGAGCGCTCGACGCCGGCTGGATTTAGGTGCCACGTGTTTGGGGCGCCGATACCTCCATGCCATCTTATCGAGGTGGCAGAGGGCCTTCTGGTGGTTGATGAGGCCATGTGCTTTGTCCAAGCGGGTTCGTGGATGAGCGAGCCCGAGCAGCTGGAATATGGCTACGAAATCTGCGCCCGTTACCATTTGAATCATCTGTCGACAGGCGATTATATCGAGATGGGGCAGAGGTATACCGTTGCCGACTTGATTGCTTATTGCAATGAGAACCGATCTCGTCAGGGGGCTATACGCGCGGCCGCTGTGCTCAAGCGCGTGCACGATGGCGCGCGGTCGCCCATGGAGACAGCCACCGCAATCATGGTCGTAGCGAAACGTTCCCAAGGAGGGTTGGGATACGCCAAGATCGAGCTCAACCATCGGGTCGATGTTCCCAACGAGTTCAAGTATCTCGCTAAGGCCGGGTATTTCGAGATCGACGTATATGCGCCTGCGAGCGGTACGGGGATTGAATACAACGGCTCGGACCATCTTGATAAACAGCGCAGCGCGTCGGATGCGGAGCGTATGACCGTGCTGAGCGCGCTGGGCTTTAGCATGATCGTCCTCACCGGGACTCAGTTTGCCCATCAGCTGCAATTGCATCGGGCGATGAACGCCATCGCGCTCGCTATGGGCCTCAAGTGTGACCGAAGTGAGGCGTTCCAGAAACGTCAGAACGACCTGCGAGAATTTGTGATTCGACACTGGGGCGGCGGCCTTTAGGGGCGCTTCGGTCCTTCTACGGGGTGCTGCGGGCACGCAAACCATCACAACATTCGACGTTTATCGCCGAAAACGGGAAAAGCATCGAATGTTGTGATGGTTTGTATGCTGAGGATGGGCTTGGGAAGCCGGTTTTGCTCGAAGTGACCCGTCCTGTCGTACGGGTGTCGGCACGATTCCCGCGTGCGGTACTATATTCCCTGAAGAATAAAGACCGGTGCGAGGGGAGGGCCGCGTGGACGGGCACGTGCAACATGACGGCTTCGGCCGCGATATCAACTACCTGCGCATTGCCGTTACCGACAAGTGCAATTTCCGCTGCATTTACTGCATGCCGGCCGATGGCGTGGCGCCCCGTGCGCACGACGAGCTGCTCAGCGCCGAGGAAATCGCCCGCTTTGTGCGCTTGGTGGCGGGGGAGGGCATTCGCCGCGTACGCCTGACGGGCGGCGAGCCGCTGGTCAGCCGCCGTATCATTCCGCTCATTCGCGACATCCGTGCGATCCCGCAGATCGAGGACATCTCGCTTACCACCAACGGCGCCCTGCTGCCCAAGCTGGCGCCGCAGCTCAAAGATGCCGGGCTTAACCGCGTTAACATCTCGCTCGACACACTCGACCCTACGCTCTTTGGAAAGATCACTCGTCTGGGTCGACTTGAGCAGACCATGGCTGGCATCGACGCGGCGCTGGCTTGGGGCTTTGAACCCGTTAAGGTCAACTGCGTTGTGGTGCGCCGACTCAACCAGGATGTGGCGGCCCTTGCACGGCTGACCGTCGACCGCCCCATCCACCTGCGCTTTATCGAATACATGCCCATTGGCGACGAGCGCACGAGCTCGCATTGCGCTGTGGACCCGCATGCGCCCGCGCTCAATCCCGAGCTGTGGGACGCGAGCGATACCGTGCCGAGCGACGAGCTGCGGGCGCGCATCAATGCCGGGGCCGCCGCGACGGGACTGGGCGAGCTCGAGCCGCTCGACATCAACGACGCTCCTGCCGGCGCGGGCCCTGCGCGCTACTGGCACTTTCCGGGCGCGGCGGGAACGGTCGGCTTTATTAGCGCTATGTCCAACCATTTTTGCGCGAATTGCAACCGTCTGCGCCTGACGGCCGATGGCAACGTGCGTCCGTGCCTGTTTAGCGATGCCGAGTATTCGGTGCGTGAGGCGCTGCGCCGTGGTGATGATATGCAGGTACTTTCGATTTGGCGCGATGCCGTGGCCCACAAACCGCAGGAACACGCGATAATTGAGGGCACGCAACGATTTATGTCCCAAATCGGAGGATGATCATATGGCCAAGAGCAGGTACGCCGATGCCACCAAGGCCGCTCGCAGGGCCGCGATGTCTGCCCACAAAGCCACAGCTGCGGCCAGCGATGCCGTTGCAGGCACGCAGCCCTCTGCCGGTGCTGCCACTGAGCCCGCCCGTGCCGCCCGCGACGCCCGTCGCGACGAGCTGACGCACGTGGACGCCAAGGGCGAGGTACGCATGGTCGACGTTTCCGACAAGGCCGAGACCCATCGCATCGCCATCGCCGAGGGCACCATCCTCATGCATCCCGAGACACAGGCCATGGTGCTGCAGGATCGCGCCAAAAAGGGCGATGTGCTTGCCTGCGCGCGCGTGGCGGGCATTATGGCCATCAAACGCACAAGCGACATCATCCCCATGTGCCATCCGCTGCTCATTACCAAGAGCAAGTGCGACATTGCGCCCATCGCTGCGGCGGGGACGCCGGCCGAGGACGTGCCCGAGGGCTGGGCGCCGGCGCGCGCGGACGGGCAGGTTGGCTTTCACGTACTGGTTACGGCCGGCGTGACGGGTAAGACCGGCATTGAGATGGAGGCGTTGACCGGCGCGAGTGCCGCGTGCCTGACCATCTACGACATGTGCAAGGCCGTCGATCGCGGCATGGAGATCGTCGACGTGCGCCTGCTGCACAAGGAGGGCGGCCGCTCGGGCGTATGGGACCGCGCAGAGCGTCAGGCCGCTGCCGTTGAGGCCGTGGGAGCCGCGGGCAATGCGCCCGCGAGCGCACCCGTCGCCGTCGCGCCCGCAGTTCCAGCTCCGGCCGTCCCCGCGATCGCGTTTATCGGCTACCAGAACTCGGGCAAGACCACGCTCGTCGAGAAGGTTATCGCCGAGCTCACCCGCCGCGGCCTGCGCGTGGGTTCGCTCAAGCATCACGGGCATCACGGCTTTGATATCGATGTGCCCGCCAAGGACACCTGGCGCCATCACCAGGCCGGATCCAAGCACGTGGGACTCATCTGCGCCACGCGCTGGGCGGAGTACGCCGACACACGCGAGGAGGACGAGATGCCCGCGCGTGAGCTGCTGTCTCGCTACAACGATGTCGACGTGGTGATCATCGAGGGCTACAAGACCGAGGGCTTCGACAACATCGTGGTCGCGCGCTCCGGCGTCGACCGTCTGCGCGGCAAGAGCTCGCTCGACCTGGTCGACGGTCACACGCTGGCCCTTGCCTGCAACGAGGCCCTGGCGCGTCAGGCCTTCGACGCCGGCTTTGCGACCCGAGCCATCAACATCAACGACGCCCGAGCCATCTGCGATCTGATCCAAGATTATCTGGCCTAAAACCTGCCAACAAGGGACAGGTTTATTTTGGCAGGTTTTATATGGGCAAACGTCACTTCCACCACAAAGGGGCCAGGCACCTTTGTGGTGGATTTTGCTTTAGTAGATGTGTGGGACATGTCTTACAATCTACCAAGTAGTTCATGACGGGCGAAAAACGGAGAGAAGGGGCTTGATGCGTCCTTAATGTTTCATGCGGACAGATTGATTTGACAGACGGCGGCGAATGCCCGCCGTCCTCATTCGTATGAAACAAGGAGTCTCCATGCTCGCCTCTCTTTTCTCAAAGCCTCAACCTTCGCTGTCCGTGCAGGCCAAGCGTCTGGTGGCGATGCGCTTTCTCATCTACACCGGTTTTCAGACCAGCTACTTTATCGGCGTTATCGGAACGCTCACCTATGCAGACGGTGCCTCGGTCGTGGCGACATCGCTGGCCGTCCTTTTTATGAACGTATTCGTGATCTTGGGATCCTTTGCGGGCGGTGCGGCGCTCGACGCCTGGGGCCCGCGCCGTCATTTCTTGCTGAGCATCGTGGGCACGCTGGCAACCGGCGCGGCGATCCTCGTTTTTGGCAGCGCGACCGGCATCGTCCTGCTCGGCGCGGTGCTCCTGGGCTTTGTGATGGGGTTCGCCCAGCCCATCGCCACATCCTATCCGGCCTACCTCACCGACGATCCTGTCGAGCTCAAAGACATCAACTCCGCCATCGCCATGTTTTCAAACGTGAGTATCATCGTTGGCCCTACGCTGGGCGGCTTTGTCGCGGCTGCTGCGTCGTCGCGCGCGGTGTTCGTGCTCATGATGATCTTTACAGTGCTGGCACTCGTCGCCGGTTGGGGCTTTAGACAAAGTGCAGGTCAGGCCGCCACACACGAAGGCAAACCCGCGATTGGCGACATCACATCAGTCAAGGCCAGCCAAAGTCCCGACCGCAACACATCTTCCCGCGCTACCTTCGCAGCCAGCATCAAGACAGTCTTTACCAATAGCATCCTCGCCCTGCTGTTCTGCATCATTTTTCTTTCGAACTTTGGCTATGGAGCCTTCGATCCGCTCGAGTCGTTTTTCTATCGCGATGTCCTGCACGTCGGTGTTGAGTGGATGGGCTGGCTCTCGTCGGCCTCGGGCGTGGGCGCGGTGCTGGGCGCCGTGGTCGCGCTCCGCTTGCCGCCGCGCTTCGTCAGCCTCAAAACGCTGCTCGCGGCGCTTATGTCCGTGGGCCTGGGAAGTTTGCTCTATGTGGGGACGCCGTACGTAGGCGTAGCCCTTGTCGGCCAGATTGCCCTGGGCGTGGCCTGGGGCGTCGTCAACCCGCTCCACAACACGATCGTGCAAACGACGGCCCCGCTCGAGCAGCTCGGTCGCGTCAACTCGGTCATGGGCTTTGGCAACATGTTCGCCGGCGTGGCCCCGCTGGCGATTGCCCCGTGGCTGGCGGCGACATTTGGCGTGCAGCAGACGCTCGTAGGGGCGGGCATGGTCGTGACGGCAGTTCCCGCGGCGTTGCTGCTGTTTGGACGCCGACATTTTGATTGTGCCGCAAGGCAGTAAAAACCATCGCAACATTCGATGAAAAACGCATTTTTGCCGAAAAACGTCGAATGTTGTGATGGTTTGCGCTCCGGGCCGGGACACCCTTCGGGTCCGGCCACCACAAAGGGGGCCAGGCACCTTTGTGGCGATCGGGCCCCAACGGCCTGCGCCTTGGTATACCATGTACACCATTTCCGACCACATTCAGCACTGCCGCACAACCCAGAAAGGCCCCCATGGACACCACCTTCAGCCACATCAAAGCCGTGTTCTGCGATATCGACGGCACGCTGCTCACGAGCCAGCACACGGTGTCCCCGCGCACCGTGGCGGCGATCCGCGCCCTGCGCGAGCGCGGCGTGCTCTTTGGCCTGTGCACCGGGCGCGACGCCCACGCGACCGAGGCCATGTACGAGCTCTGGGGCATCAAAGGCCTGGTGGACGTACTCGTGGGCTGCGGTGGCGCCGAGGTCATCGACCGCGCGCACGACATCAACGAGCTGAGCTATCCGCTGCCGGGCGAGACCATCGCGCGCATCTGCAAGCACATGGCGGACCTTCCGGCAACGCCCGTCTGTCCCCGAGACGGCGTGTTCTACGTGCCCGAGAGCAACGCGTGCGTCGAGCACCTGTCGCGCGTCGACGGTGTGCCCTACCAGGTGGTCGATTTTGCCGAGTTGTTGCGCGAGCCGCAGCCCAAGGTGATGTTTACCATGGCGCCCGAGGTAATGCCGCGGGTGATTGAGCGGGCGTCGACGTTTGCCGATGACACTGTTAAGGCGGCGGCTCTGCAAACCACGCAGCGGCTCTACGAGTTCATGGATCCGCGCGTGTCCAAGACGCGCGGTCTTGTGCGCGTGGCGGAGCTCAACGACATGGAGCTCCAGAACATCTGCGTGTTTGGCGATGCCGACAACGACACCTGCATGGTGGCCGACGCCGGCGTGGGCGTGGCCATGGCAAACGGCAGCGATGCCACCCGTGCCGCCGCCGATTTTGTAACCGCCAGCAACGACAAAGACGGCATCGCGATCTTTATCGAGGAACATCTGCTGTAGCGCAGGGGGAGAACCACCACAAAGTGGGCAGGCACCTTTGTGGTGGCCTCAGGCGATTTGGGCGAATTGATACCAAAAATCTGTGTGAAAATTCAAATATTGTTGTCTGAACATCATGCTTCTAACCACCGATGGGTTTAAGATATTCTCATCAATTTGGTAGGATATTCATCCCGGTTAATGATCTACCGTTCATGGTCGTTTTCGACTGTTCACAGGATGTTTACTCTTGAGCAAAATGTTGTGCAAATTAATCTAATGCCATTAAAAAATGATTGGCAACTAAATTACCAGTAGAAACAAAAAATAAATAGCGAATAAACGAAGGTAAATCTGAGAAAATGTCA
Source organism: uncultured Collinsella sp. (assembly GCA_958429345.1). Lineage (GTDB taxonomy): Bacteria > Actinomycetota > Coriobacteriia > Coriobacteriales > Coriobacteriaceae > Collinsella. The sequence continues at coordinate 30,260 of CAUAJK010000010.1, forward strand.
AGAGAATTGAGAATTCGCTACAAAATTGTCGGTTTTGTTGCTCAGATGTTCAAACAATCGTTACAATATGGATTACTAAACGTGCGCAATTACAGGTTGCGCAGATACGTTTGATAGTGAAAGAGCAAGATCGCGGTCTCTTGGGGAGGAGACATCGATGAAAGCGAATTCAGACAAATCTAAGCAGAGTAATAAAGCGACGCGCCGTGTACTGGCAGGCGTTTTGTGCGGAGCCTCCGTGTTGAGCCTGGTACTGTCGCTCGTCATGCCTCCGATCTCGCAGGCCATTGCCAACGATGATCAGACAGTTTCTGCCGAGGAAACTGTGATGGGGGGGGGTTCCTCAAGTGAGTCTACTGATGTAGACAACAGTACTAACGGGGATGCCGGCACAGACGCCGAAAACCAGAACAGCGACGATGCTGCGAGCGACGACGATGCTCGGCCGGAGGAGCAGTCCAAGGACGAGTCGCAGGCGGAAGATAATGATGCGATGGATGTTAACGCTGTCGCGTCAGCCGAGGAGGCTGCAGAGAGCGAAGAGACAACCACAGCTATTACTAACATTGCTAACGCCGATGATTTGTCAGCTAAGCTTCAAGGCGTTGGGGAAAACCAAACTGCCTGCTTCGAGCTTACAGCTGATATTGACTATGCTGGTGAAATCAAACTTGAGAAGAGCGGCAGCAATATAACGCTGAACTTAAACGGTCATAAGATCAAGTGCTTGAACACCGATAAGCCGTTATTTGATGTTGCTAATGGCGCAACACTTACAATTAAGGACGAAATTAAGGACTCCGCGCCGGTGACTGAGACGGTCAACGATGTCCAACAGCTGACTGATCAGGGGCAGAAGCTGAATCCCGATAATTATGGCAAGAAAGCCGTGCTAAATTACGTTGATGGCATTCCGTCTAATCTTACCTACTACGTGACCAAATCGACCCCGAGTGGTACAGGGACAATCGAGACGCTTGTCAGTCATAGCGTCGATATTAAGGGTGCCATCGTGGCGTGCGGCGGCAACGCAAATCTAAAGCTCATCAATCTGTATAACAACAACGGCAAGGGCGGCACGTTTAACCTTGTGAGCGGCGTGATCACGCAAAAACAAGGTGGCAGCGTTAGCAGCTTGGTCTATGCCGAGAACGGCTCTACTGTCAACATGAGCGGCGGCTATGTGTGTGGCGCTTCTGGCTCGCCCGCGGGCGCGGGCATTATGGTTTCCAACGAGAAAGGTAGTGCCTCGACCCTTAATTTGACCGGTGGCGTAATTGCCGGCAACAGCGCTTATAGTGGCGGTGGTGTGTATGCTAAAGGCTCCACGGTCACTATAACTAATGGCGTAATCTCCGGCAACAGCACGCTTGATTCTGCTGGCTTTGGTGGCGGCATCATGGCCGAAGGCGGCAGCGTCACTGTTTCCGGTGGCTACATCACTAACAATAAATATGCCAATTTCTGTGGCCATGATGGTTATGGCGATCATGGCGGCGCTGGACTTGCCGCTAGAAACGGTACTCATGTCACCATTTCGGGCGGCCAGATCACGGGCAACTATTCTGAGGAAGCAGGCGGCGGCGTTTACATTACCGATGTCGATCGACACGGGGTGAGTTCTCGCGAGACAATGGCATGGCTCAACATTACGGGGGGAACTATTGCCGCAAATGTGAGCAACCGTTCCGAGGGTGCTGGCATTCGCGTGGGCCAGATGGTTGACGCGATGATAGAAGGTGCGTCAAAATCTACTCCAGTCTATATCACTAATAACTCCTGCATGTCTCGCTTTGACTGGGGCGGAGGCGGTATCTTTGTCCAGGGCGATTCGGATACCGCATCTAATGCGGGCAGGCTATTTGTCTATAACTCCTATATAAGCAGCAATGAGGCCGGTGGCTACGGTGGCGGCGTTGCGGTTTGCCCGACGGGCAAGACCTTGGTGACGAACACCTACGGCACAGCGATCTTTGGCAATACGTCTGCCAAAGACCAGCGTGAAGCAAAAGATGATTATAATTCTGAGAAAAATAGCGGCAACGAAGGCACCCCTCACCTATCCGCTGGTGGCTACGAAGGCCTTGTCCACAAAAAGAACCAGGATACTACCGCCTACAATAGTCCTGACTTTCGCGAAAACGGTCACGCCGATTTCTTCCTTGCGGCGGAGGGTCACCGCGAGCCAATCGCGGCAGTGACCGGCAAGATGCTTGGCGGCGGTGATGCCAAGTACTCGGGAAGTAAAGAGCTTAGAGGTCCCATTACTATCCCCGCTAACGGTGGCGTGCAGGTATATAATAGCATCGGCCTGAGCTCGGGTGTTAATGCTCAAGACCCTCAAGACTTCGCGGCGATCAATGAGGCGCGAAACGAGGCAAAGACGTTTATCACGGGCAATTATTCCTGGAACCATGGCGGCGGCATCATGTCAAATGGCGACTTGTACCTAGGCGTGCCTGCGGATACGTACGTCTACCCGAGCCTTAAGCTGAAGGCGACCAAGGCGCTGAAAATGAAAAATAAGCAGTCCGAGGAAAGCATGGCGCTCGCCAAAGACCAGTTCTCCTTCTCGGTCTACCGTAAGGATTCGGATGACGCGACGGAGCCCTTTTGGAATGACAAGACATTCAACCGTGGCGGCTGCACCTTGGTCGGAACCGCCAGGAATGATGCGGACGGCAACATCACCTTTGACCTTGGCGAACAGTTCATTGATAAGACTGTTGAGGCTAACAAAATTACATACTACTTGGTCGAAGATGCCGGCGATGATTCCGATATCACTTATGACCCCGCTGTGTATGAGATTGTGGTGTCGGTCAAGGATAACCCGACCGAGCTCATGACTGTCCCGGAAAAGAATAATCCGAACGGAATGAAGAAACTTCTCATCCATAACTATACGATTACGAGTGTCACGGCAAAAAAAGGCGACAGCACAGTTCCGCTCGCCGCCGACGCCGATGGGGTCTATGCCCTCGGCAGTGCTAGCGGCAGCGGCGCGACATTTACCAACCGGTACACCCCGTACAGCTCCAAAGGCACCTGGACGCCTATGGCGACTAAGGTCGTTAAGGGTGGCGAGATGAAGGAGTTTACGCTCGAGTTTGCGGATAACTTGGACTTCAATGAAGCCAAGACGGTTGTGACCAACCCCATGGGCGAGATTATCACCACTGCCGACGGCGGCAAGTCCCAGACCCTGAGCTTCGACAAGATCGCGTACAAACTCGATCAACTCAACAAACTTCCGGCTGATTCCACTGGCCGCGGTGCAAGCAAGACCTTTACTTATTACGTCCGCGAACAGCAGCCGAACACGCCGTTTGCGCACTATAAGTACGACGAGTCGGTCTATCAGATTACGGTCAACGCGGTTGACGACTCTCAAGGCAAGATTAACGTCAATGCTACCTACAAGCAGATTCAGGATCGTGACGGCAAGTCAGTGACCAACGGCACGACCTACGACCTCACCGACAATTCCACCCCCACCTTCACCAACACCTACTCCACCTCTTTGCCCCTTTCTGGTATGTCGGGCGTCACTCTGACGTACCTTGCCGGCGCGGCGGTGCTTTGCGCTGCTGCGGCCTGGATGCACATTCGTCGCAAGGCGAATGCGAAGGGAGGTAAGCGTCGTGAATAAGAAAGTTTGCTCCTTCCCGATCTTGATTGCGCTGCTTGCCCTCCTGATTGGCACCTGCGCGGTTGTGTTCCCCGCATCCGCGCAGGCCGTGCCGACCTCGACCGGTTCCATCACGGTGAGCGGCACCGTGGCAAGCAGCTACGACGCCTACCAGATCTTTAGCGCCAACGTCGTCGACGGCGACAGCGACGCCAAGATCGCCACCGACCTCGCCTGGGCAAGCGACGCCGTGCGCGACGCTGCGCTGCCTGTGCTGCACAGCGCCGGCATGCCCAATTCCCAGACCACCGCGCAGGAAGCTGCCGAGTGGCTCAACACCGATTCCCACCTTACGAGCGCGCTGAGCGCACAGCTCGCTCGTTCCCTCCAGAGCTCTGGCGCCGTGTCCATGGCCCTTAACGCGGGCACGGCGGCCGAGCTGCCCAGCGGATACTGGCTCATCGTCGCCGACGACGACGCCATCGCCCAGAACGAGGCCGGCACCGCGCCGATCATGGCCCTGGTGGGCGGCGGCGCCGTCACCGTCAAGCCCAAGGCCGCGACCCCCAAGGTCGCCAAGCACGTGCTGGAGGACGGCACCGCCGCCTGGCAGAAGGCCGCCGACGCCACGGTCGCCGACGACCTGTACTGGCGCCTCTCTGCCACGGTCCCGGCGGGCCTTGCCGCCTACGACACCTATACGGTGCAGTTCGTCGACACCATGAGCGCGGGGCTTGACCCCTCCAAGGTCGTCGCGAGCATGCGCGTGTACGTGGCGGCGGGCGCGGACGGCGGCTTCGACGCCGTCTCGGCCGACAAGGACGGCCGCGCCGGCACCGAACCCGCGAAGGGTTGGACCGACATCACGGCTCAGTGCGCTACCAAGGTAGCGGCCGACGGCAAGACCTTCACCGTGCGCACCGGCGACCTGATCGCCGCGCTCGGCGGGGCCGACGCCTTTGCCGCGGGCGCCCGCGTGGTCGTCGTGTACAATGCGCCGCTCAACAGCGCATGCAATCACGGCATCGCGAAGGGCAACCCCAACGAGGTCTACCTGCGCTACCCGCGCTCTCCCTTTGCCGACCAGTCCGGCGACGCCGGCTTTACCTGCACGCCGAGCGACGACGCGTGCGCCTACACCTGGGATCTCGCGCTCACCAAGCGCGGCAGCGACGGCGACAAGCCGCTTGCCGGGGCGGTCCTGAGCATCGCCGACGACCGCGGTCGCACACTGGCGGCCGACGGCACGTGGGATGCGGAGGGCAAGGCCACCGTCACAACGGGCGAGGACGGCCGCGTGACCGTTTCGGGCGTGGACTCGGGCAAGCTGGAGGTCCGCGAGCTCAAGGCGCCCAAGGGCTACACCGCCTTTGAGGGCACGCGTTCCGTGACGGTCAAGGCCGGGGGCCTGGACGTCGACCAGGTGGCCGCCGCCAAGCCCAAGCTCACCATCACGGCCGAGTCGCCCCTGCGCGCCGACAGCGCGGACGGGTCGATGGGCAGCCTGGAGGCGTCGCTCATCAACACGCCCACCGGCACACCCCCTAGCATTACCACCGGAGGCTTTATGCCCTCGACTGGCGATATGGCAATGTACGCCGCGGCCGCCGCAGCGGTCGCCGGAGCTGCGCTCATCGTGGTCGCGCTCCTGGTCAAGCGGGGAGGTGGCAGCCATAAAGAGTAGCTGGCAGCCCTGCAGAGAGCGGGGCGAGACGTAGCGAAACAGATGCTAAGACACAGACAGACAGATTTAGATCAAATGGAATTCGAGCAGAAAGCAGAGGAAAAGAAGATGAGCATGAGCAAGAACATCGCACGCCTGGCGGTAACCGCCGGTCTCACAGCAGCGCTGAGCTTCGGCGGCGTAATGGCCCCGGTGACCATGGCGTTTGCTGATGGTACGCCGATGGTGGCTCCGAATGGCATCGTGAAGATAATACAGCAGGATTACAATGACACGACCTTTAAGGGAATCAAGATTTTCTCGGCAAAGGTCACGCAAGACAAGAAGGATGATGGTACCTGGGACCTCACTGCGGAGAAGACGCTTTCCGATATCGATTGGGCAAGTGGTCCCGTAAAGATCGCAGTGACTGCGGCATTTAATAACGATGAGCCCAAGCCTGCTGGCTTGCCGACTGGCAAAGATGCTGAATCTGCTCAGGCGTGGGCCCAGTTCATCAAAGAGCACGGGCTCGATGCTGATGAGAGTAACAACGTCAAGGCCGGAAGCGTGCTCGACAAGATCGCTGCTGCTGTTGAGAAGGCGAATATTACTGAAGGCGCTGGCGGCTGGGCAAATGCTGGTGCTAACGGCTCTTTTGGTAGCTTGGATACCGGCTATTGGCTCTTTTTGACTAAGAGTGTCGGCAAGAATCCAAGTGCTGACAACGAGGTCAACACGGATACCTTTACTTCGCCCATTTTCGCCGTTGTTGGCGGTTCCGATGAGATCTTAACTCCCAAGAAGCAGGTCCCCACTGTGACCAAGGCCGTAAAGGACGACGCAAAGGACAGCACGTTCGGCGCACCCGAGGATCCCAATAAGGCTGCGGACTCTCAGATGGACGACTATGTCGACTACCTGCTTACCGGTACCGTTGCGGGCAACATCAACACTTACAGTACCTACAAGTACACCTTCACGGATAAGCTTCCCAAATCCATGACGCCGAAGTTTAAGGATAGTAGCACGACGCCAGATGTCACGGTCAAGATCGGTGATGCCGAGGTCAAGACAGGCTGCTACACCGCCAAGTACGAGAACGATACGATAACTGTCGACTTCACCAATCTCAAGAATTGCACGGACGTGGAAGGCACTGCCATTTCGTTGAACAGTGACTCGAAGGTGACTGTCGAGTACAAGGCCAAGCTCGACTCCACCAAGATCTTCGATAATGGCAAGATCAAAAAAGAATTCGATGGCTTGGTTGGTAAAGCCCAGAAGAATATGGTTACGCTGACTTATTCCAACAATCCGCATGCTGAGGGTGTCGGCACCACGGTCGAGCACCTTGCTTATGACTACACCTACGGCATCGATGTCACCAAGGTGGGCTCTGATGACAAAGCTAAGGGGCTCGAGGGCGTTGAGTTCACGCTGCAGGAGAACGGTGATACGAGCAACTTTATCAAAGCGGACGGTACCAAGACGGCTGATAGCGAGCAGGCCAAGCTGAAGACCGACGCAAACGGTAAGATAAACGTTGTCGGTCTCGATGAGGGCACCTACACCCTTACAGAGGTCACCCCGAAGCCTGGCTACAACAACTCCGCAGCAGGTGGCGTTACCTTTACTATCAAGCGCAGCCTTAATCAGACCGGCGAGGACGTTACGCCTAGCACGGAATCCGTAATCAAGGCGGCAGATGGCGTCGTGCAGGACAATAATGCCACTGCAGCTACCGGTAAGCTCAGCTTCACCATTGTCGACCAGAAGGGCACAGGCCTTCCCCTCACCGGCCTTAACGGCGTGACCTTCACTTGGATCGCTGGTGGCGCGGTGCTGTGCATCGGCGTGGCGCACCTCATCCGCAGCCGTAAGCAGGCTGAAGAGTCCGAGCAGGAGTAACGCTCATTCAACCATCCCTTTGGCAGGTGGGATGTGATGGCCATGAGACTTGCGGACACTTTTCTCGTCCATCCACGTTCTTGCTTTGCCATTCTCTTTTCGGGGCAGACTCCGCGCTGGAGTCTGCCCCGTTCTTTTTGGACATAGCAGCCGGAGTGCCGTTGCGCGTAGGATCGGGCGTATGGTTAGCGAACAGATGTTTGCTAATATTGCGTTTACCAGCTGTAAGTGCGAGTGCTCGCAGTAAAATACCCTTGCGACGCATTCCGTGCGCGGGCGGCCGACGACTCGATCGGAGGTCCCCAAATGCTGAAATTCCTTAACGTGCTCGCCGCCCTCGCGGCGGTGGGCTCGTTCGTCATCGCGTTTTTTGACTCGTATGAGGTTCGGTTTAAGGTCCGTAGGCGCACGCGCGGTGCGGACGGTAAAAGGCATTTGCGCCGCAAGCGCAAATAAGAATGCCCGGGGGTCGGATCCCGGGCATTTAACAAAAGCTGAAAACTAGGCCGCCCGCGCTCTCGTACACTTACGCGGGATGCGTCGTTTTCTATTGACATTGTATCCCGAATCGCCCCGCCGATCCGGGACATTCTGAAAACTCAAATGCGGGCTTATGCACGAAAGGAATCTCGTCAATTCCGAAAATTATGTATAATTCCAATATAAACTGGAATCAAACGAAAATGATGGAAATGAACGAAGCGCTAATCTACTTACAAGAAGCACTAGGCCTCTCCGCCAAGGCCAAAACTTGGCCTGGATCCACACGCTTGCCGCTGCATCTGCGGGCGGTTGAGGTCCGCGCTGTTGACGCAAACGGTTTTTCGTTTTTGCTTGCAAGTTTGCCTACTGGCGTCGGGCTTCCCGAGGCTAAGAGAGTCTATAGTCAGCTAGCCTTACGCGCGGAGACTCCTGTTGTCGTTTCGTTTCCTGATGCCGATGCACGTCAGCGCAAAGCATTGATCGCACAAGGGATTCCCTTTGTCTGCCCAGGTAGACAGGCTTTTCTTCCATTTATGGGCACAGCCTGCACGGAGAGGGGCGGTGCCCGGTTTCGCAATCGCGCGACCAAGATGTCACCCAACGCACAGGCTGCCGCAATCTGGGGAGTAGCCCAGGAGCCATATCGTCCCTATGACCTTTGTCGTGCGCTTGGGATTTCGGCAAGCCGCGCGAGTGAGGCCATAACCGAGCTTGTTGACAGGGGGCTCGCGAGGCGCGAGCGTCGCGAGCGACGTGTCGTCGTGTTCCCTGTTGCTGTTGATCTTTTGCTCAGTGAGCACATGGCAGAGCTCTCCTCGCCTGTCTCGAAGGTCTTTTTTGCAAGGAAGACGCCGCAGATCGACTGTCTTGTTGACGCCGGGGAGACGGCGCTCGCCGCGCGTTCGATGCTCGCTGCGCCGGGCATGGAACAAAAGGCCGTCTTAAGAAGTGCATGGCGTCAACTGAGCGACCTCGAAGTCGCAGACGGGGAGTTGCCGGATAACGAGACGGCGATGATCCAAGTGTGGCGCTATGCGCCCGTGTTTGCCGACTCCTCCCGTGTCGACAACATTTCGCTTGCGCTATCTTTGGCGGCAATTGACGATGAGCGAATTCAGCTCGAAGTCGATCGAATGTTTGAAAGGGAATATCCATGGCAAGAAGCGCTGTAGAAGGCCTCCAAGAATTTCAGCAGCATATGCAAGAAGCTGCAGGATCGTATGCCCTTATCGGCGGCACGGCATGCGACATTTTGCTCGCGGAGGCGGGACTTCCGTTTAGGGCGACTCACGATTTTGATGTGGTAATTGTCGCCGATGACCGGTTGCCTCAGACGGCAGAAGCCATATGGACTTTGGTGCGTGATGGCGGTTACCGCTGCGGCTGGGGCGAAGGCAAAGGCTCATGTTTTTATCGGTTCACAGAGCCTAAGAGGCCGGGTTACCCCCATATGATCGAACTCTTCGCGAAGTGCCCCGACTTTCTAAAGGGTCGTGAGGGGATTGATGTGGCGCCAATTCACGTTGATGAAAACATAGGCAGTCTTTCGGCAATTTTGTTGGACGATGCTTACTACAGCTTGTTCCTTCAGGGAATTCGGACCGTAGGCGGCGTTTCGGTCCTGGGTACGGAATACATTGTCCCGTTCAAAGCGAAGGCGTATCTCGACCTAAAAGCTAGAAGGGAAGCGGGGGAGAACGTTGATTCGAAGAAGGTAAAAAAGCATAAACGCGATGCGCTGAGGCTTGCTCAGCTGCTTGGCGAGTCGGAAGGTGTCGACCTGCGCGGAGAACTGAAGGACGATATGATTGCGTTTGTTAAAGATTGTGAGGTGGGCGACGTCAATCTGAAACAGATCGGGGTTGCGGGCGCAACGATGGCGCAGTTGCTTGAGACGATGAAAGCAACATATGGCTTGATTGGTTGAGTGTGGTTACGTGGCCCGGACGGTGCAGTCTAGCTGCGTTGTCCGGCGTGGAAGCTCGCTAATCGGCTATTATTTGTTTAGACAACTTGAGTTGTAGAGGAGTGACTGGCGATGGTGCAGGGCGCCAAACATATGAAGGGCAATAACGCCGCGGCCAACGGTGGCTCAAGCCCTCAGCCCAAACCTCAACCAAAGCCCAAGCGCCGCCGCAAGCGACTGCCGCGCTGGGCCGACCGGCTCATCACCATCGTCATCATCCTTATTGGCGTGGGCCTTATGACCTGGCCGTGGATCTTGGACCGGCTCGAGGCCTCGGGCGTGTTCAACCAGATCAGCACGGTGTCCAGCACCGTGGACGCGCTGTCTGCCGAGGAGCGCGAGCGCATCCTACTCCAGGCGCGCTCTTTTAACGAGCAACTGGCGGGCGAGGCCACCGAACTTCCCGCCGACCAGATCGAACCCTACGCCCAGCAGCTCATCTTTGACCGCGACCCCATGATGAGCTGGGTCGAGATCCCCTCCATTGACGTGAGCATGCCCATCTACCACGGCACGAGCGAAGAAGTCCTTATGGCGGGCGTCGGCCACCTGGAGGGCACGAGCCTGCCGGTGGGCGGCACCTCGACGCACTGCGTGCTCACCGCGCACTCGGGCATGCGCAACCTGAGCATGTTCGACGACATCCACTCGCTGGAGCCCGGCGACCTGGTGCTGCTGCACACCATGAACAAGACGCTCGCCTACAAGATGGTGGACTCCGAGGTGGTGCTGCCCGAGGAGATGGAGTCGCTGACCATCGAGCCGGGCGCCGACAAAGTGACGCTCGTCACCTGCACGCCCTACGGCGTGAACGACCATCGCCTGCTGGTACATTGCGTGCGCACCAAGTACAACAAGAAAGACGTCGACAAGCAAAAGTCGCTGGCCGGCCGCCACTGGGGCAAGCGCGAGTTTGCCGTGCTTATCGTGGTCGTGGCCATTGTGCTGTTGCTGCTGGACATCGTGATCCACGCGGTCCGCAAGCGCCGCAAGGCCAAGGCCTCGGCATAAGACATTCTCCAGAACCATCACAATGGAGACAGGCACCTTTGTGGTGGTCGGGGGCTTCCAAACCATCACAACATTCGATGAAAATCGCGATTTCGACGAAAAACATCGAATGTTGTGATGCTTTTCGTTGCGGGTGAGACGGTCTTCATTGTGGGCGACGCGGTTTTCGCTATGGACGGTGCGGTTTCGCTGCAGAACTGCCAGCCCGCCGCCTGCCAGACCGCCGTCCTCGTTACGTTTTCGCTGCATTTGGGTAAAGCGCCTGCTCCAAGCCGGCGTTGCCTTGTATACTAGAGCGGTTTATCTGTTATGCGGAAGGGAGCGCCTATGGCACTCAGCGAGAAAGACGTGCGCGGCATCGCCGAGTACGCAAAGATCGCACTGACCGATGACGAGCTCACCCAGATGACGTCCTACATGAACGACGCCGTCCAGATGCTCGAGCCCGTCTTGCAATATGACTTGCCCGACGTGGAGCCCACGTTCCATTCCATCGGAAGCCTGTCCAACGTGATGGGCGATGACCTGCGCGAGCCCGAGCGCGACCTGCCGCTCGACGTCGCGCTCGAAAACGCCGGCAGCGCGCGCGACCGCTACTTCCGCGTGCCGTCCATTTTGGGAGAGGGGGAGAGCGAGTAATGGCCCAGAGCTTCGATTCCCTTACCGCCGCCCAGATCGCCGCGGGCGTTGCCGCTGGTGACTTTACCGCCACCGAGGTGGCCCAGGCCTCCCTTGCCGCCATCGAGGCGCGCGAGGGCGGGGTCCAGGCATTCCTGCAGGTGGCGCCCGAGCTTGCGCTCGAGGCCGCTGCGCGCGTGGATGCCGACCGTGCCGCAGGCAAGCCGCTGCCCCCGCTCGCGGGCGTGCCACTGGCTATCAAGGACAACATGAACCTCGTGGGCACGCGCACCACCTGCGCTTCCCGCATGCTCGGGGACTACCAGAGCGTCTACACCGCCACCTGCGTCCAGCGCATGCTCGACGCCGGCTGCCTGCCCATGGGCAAGGCCAACATGGACGAGTTTGCCTTTGGCAGCTCCACCGAGAGCTCGGCGTTCCACCGCACCAACAACCCCTGGGATACCGAGCGCGTGCCCGGCGGCTCTTCGGGCGGCTCCGCTGCCGCCGTCGCCGCGGGCGAGGTCGCGCTCTCGCTGGGCTCGGACACCGGCGGCTCCATTCGCCAGCCGGCGTCGCTGTGCGGCGTGGTGGGCTTTAAGCCTACGTATGGCGCCGTGAGCCGTTACGGCGTGGTTGCCTTTGGCTCGTCGCTCGACCAGGTGGGCCCCTTTGGCCGCACGGTCGAGGACGTCGCGCTGGCCATGAATGCGCTTACCGGCGCGGGCCACGATCCGTACGACTGCACCAGCCAGGATTGCGCCGTCGATTTTACCGAGCATCTCAACGACAGCATCGAGGGCAAGCGCGTGGGCATTATCCCTGCGTTTATGGAGGCCGAAGGTCTGACGCCCGAGGTCAAGGCCGCTGTTCAGCGCGCCGCTCAGGAGCTGCAGAACCAGGGTGCCGAGCTGGTCGAGGTCGACCTGCCGCACCTGGACGCCGCCATCGCCGCCTACTACGTCATCGGCCCGGCGGAGGCGTTCTCCAACCTGGCACGTTTCGACGGCATTCGCTACGGTTATCAGGAGGAGGGCTGCGCTAACCTGTCCGACCAGAGCTCGCTCTCGCGCGCCCACGGCTTTGGCGCCGAGGCCAAGCGCCGTCAGATGCTCGGCGCCTATCTGCTGAGCTCGGGCGTGTACGACAAGTACTACTACGCCGCGCAAAAGGCCCGCACGCTCATCACGCAGGACTACGATGCCGCGTATGCCAAGGTGGACACCATCCTCATGCCCGCCTCGCCGCGCACGGCCTTTAAGTTTGGCGAGATCAGCGACCCCACGCAGATGTACCTCTCCGACCTGTACACCATCTCGCTCAACATTTGCGGCAACGGTGGCATCTCGGTGCCGCTGGGCCTGGGCGAGGACACTCAGCTGCCCGTTTCTGCCCAGCTGGTGGGTCCGGCCTTTAAGGACCGTCAGCTGCTCATGTTTGCCCGCGCCCTGGAGCGCGGCTTTGCCGATGCCGCCACGGGCGCGCCCGCGCTTTCCGTCGCGCCCGATTTTGCCGGGAAGGGAGGCGAGCTGTAATGAAGGAGCTTTCCGAGGTCCTGCAGGATTGGGAGGCCGTGATCGGCCTGGAGATCCATACCGAGCTCACCGCACTCGATACCAAGATGTTCTGCAACTGCAAACTCAGCCACGATGACGAGCCCAACGCCAATGTGTGCCCGGTGTGCCTGGGACTGCCCGGCGCCCTGCCGGTGCCCAACAAGCGCGCCATCGAGAGCATCGTCAAGGCCGGTCTCGCCACCAACTGCGAGATCCAGCGCCACTCGATGTTCTACCGCAAGCACTACTTCTATCCCGATATGGCCAAGAACTTCCAGACCACGCAGGGTCCGGTTGCCTTTGCCATGTACGGTCACCTGGATCTGGACGTGACCGGTCGCGGTGCCGCCGAGCGCCCCGACTGCGCGTTTGGTGAGGCCGAGGCCCAGAGCCTGGCGAGCGCCTCGGCCAACGCCGAGGGCCTGTCCACATCCATGACGTCGACCATGCGCGAGGGCAATCAGCGTGCCGGCCACCTGGCCAGCTATGATGCGTCCAACCTGCAGATGTCCGAGCGCCGCGAGGACGGTTCCTACACGGTGCCCATTCGCATCCTGCGCATCCATATGGAGGAGGACGCCGCCAAGATGGTGCACGTGGGCGGCGCCGAGGGCCGCATTACCGCCGCGGCCGAGTCGCTCGTCGATTACAACCGCTGCGGCACGCCTTTGATTGAGCTCGTGACTGAGCCCGATCTGCGCACGCCCGAGGAAGCGCGCCTGTTTATGGAAAAGCTCCGTCGCATCTTTGTGACGCTGGGCATTTCCGATTGCTCCATGGAGAAGGGTTCCATGCGCTGCGACGGTAACGTGTCGCTGCGTCGCCGCGGCGAGACCAAGCTGGGCACCAAGACCGAGCTCAAGAACCTCAACTCGTTCAAGAGCCTGCACGACGGCCTTGCCTACGAGATTTGCCGTCAGGCCGAGGTGCTCGAGGAGGGTGGCATCATCTACCAGGAGACCCGCCATTGGGAGCCCAGCCGCAAGCGCACCGTGGTCATGCGCGTGAAGGAGACGGCCGACGACTATCGCCTGTTCCCCGATCCCGACCTGGCGCCGTTCGATCTGGACGACGAGTTCATCGACCGCTGCCGTGGCGAGATTCCCGAGCTGCCCGATGCCAAGCGCGCCCGTTTTGAGGCCGACTTTGGCATTAAGGCTGCCGATGCCGAGCAAATCGCGGGCGACCCCGAGTTTGCCGAGTTCTTTGAGGCCGCCGCTGCCGGCATGGCTGGCAAGGAGGCCCAGACGGTCGCAAACCTGCTGGTGAACGAGATGATCGCCTACCTTAAGGGCGCGGGTGTCTCGCTCGCCGAGTCCGGCATTGCGCCGGCTCAGGTGGCGGCACTCGCCAAGCTGCTGGCGACCGATGCCATCAGCTCCAACCAGGCGCACGAGGTCTTTGAGGCCATGGCCCAGACCGGCGACGACCCCAACAAGATCGTCGACGAGCGCGGTATGCGTCAGGTAAGCGATGCCGGCGCGCTGCAGCCGATCGTGGACGAGGTGCTGGCAAACTGTGCCGATCAGGCGCAGCAGTATCGTGAGGGCAACCAGAAGGTCATCGGCTTTTTGGTGGGCCAGTGCATGAAGGCGAGCCGCGGCAAGGGCAACCCGAAGCTCTTCAACGAGTTGCTGAGAACGTCGCTCTCATAAGCGGAGCCCGGGAGCCCCGGCAGGGCGGGTGCTTCCTCAAAATTTCAAACAGTCCTGCGCAAGACGAAGGCCACATTAAGTGGCCTTCTTTGCGTGCGGAACTTATTTTGAGCAAGCACCCGCCCTGCCGGGGCTCCCGGGTTCTGGCAACGACTCGGCCGTTCGGGTCAGGTGGGGCTGAATGGAATAGAGTGAATGGGCGCGCCGTTGGCGCGTCCATTTTTGTGCGGGTGACAAAGGGACTGTCCCTTTGTCACATTGCAATAAATGTGATGAAAGTGTGGCGAAATGAGCTTAAAACTTCCGTAAATGTGATAAATGTCACGTTTTACCTAGGGTAAAATGTGGGAAATATCACGTTTACGGAAGTTTCTTTGCGGGAGGTTCGGCCATGCAGCGAGATATCATTGCCAAGCTTAATGCTTGGAAAGCGTCAGAATATCGTAAGCCGCTTATCCTTAAGGGGGCGCGCCAGGTTGGAAAGACGTGGGCGCTTAAGGAGTTCGGCCGAACCTCGTACATCAATTATGTGTATCTGACGCTCGAGGAGCCGTCGCCTGGGGTACAGAGCGAGTACGCTCAGTTTTTCGAAGGTACGCGCGATCCTCGACGGATCATCTCAAATCTTTCCCTGGCACTTGGACAGCCTATCGATCCTGGCGAGACGCTGCTTATTATTGATGAGATCCAGGATTGTCCTTCTGCAGTCGGTGCCCTTAAATACTTCTGTGACGAGGCCCCCGAGTATCACGTCGCATGCGCAGGGTCTTTGTTGGGCGTTCGCTTGTCCCGTGAGACCAGCGCTTTTCCGGTGGGAAAGGTCGAGTTCATGGAGATGCGCCCCATGAGCTTTTCCGAGTTTCTGAAAGCCGAGGGCGCTGCAAACTACGACGAATACCTTGGCGGCCTGGATCAGATCGAGACAGTGCCCGATTTCTTCCATGTCCGTCTCGTCGAGCATCTTCGTCGTTATTTTGCATGCGGCGGCATGCCAGAGGCTCTTGGCCGGTGGGCGGAGACGGGCGATATCGTTCAGGTCGATAAGGTGTTGTCTGATCTCTTGGATTCCTACGAGCGCGATTTTGCCAAGCATGGTGGCCGTGCGCAGTTCGCCAAGCTTTCGCAAATATGGAACTCGATTCCAGCTCAGTTGGCGCGCGAGAACAAAAAGTTCGTTTGGGGTGCGGTGCGCGAGGGGGCTCGTGCTCGAGAATACGAGGATGCTCTGGAATGGCTTGCCGATGCTGGGCTCATCACGGCGGTTCGCCTTAATGCTGCCGGTGGTGTGCCGCTCTCTGCGTACGATGACCTCAAGGCATTTAAAGTCTACTGTCTTGATGTCGGCTTGCTGCGCCGCATGGCAAGGCTGGATGCGTCCGCTTTTGCCATCTCGGATGCGCTATTTTCGGAGTTCAAAGGTTCGTTCGCCGAGAACTATGTGCTTCAGGCATTACTTTCACAGTTAGATGCTGCTCCGCGTTATTGGACAAACGAGAAGCCGAAGCACGAAGTCGATTTTTTGATTCAAGTCGGAAACGAAATCGTTCCCGTCGAGGTCAAATCGGGAGAGGTCGTTCATTCCAAGAGCCTTAAGTACTATGCCGACAAGCATGCGGAGACGACTCCATTGAGGGTCCGCTACTCACTTAAGAACCTAAAGCTCGACGACGGGGTGCTCAACATTCCGTTGTATTTGGCTGATCGATCTGTCCCTCTTATCAAAAAGGCGCTTGATTGTGCGCATCTTGACGTTTAGATCCTGGGTGAGCTGACGGGCGGCGGCTAATTAATCGCTCCGTTACGGCCAGGGAGCTTGGGCCTTAGCGATGCTTGCTTCGCCAAGTGGTGGGGGTGGTGCCGGTGTGTTGTTTGAAGGCTTGGGCGAAGGCGGCCTGCTGAGGGTAGCCTAGACGCTCTGCCACCTGCGCTATTGTGAGCGCACTATCGGCCAAAAGGTCCTGTGCTCGCTCCATACGGCGTCTGCGCATGTAGGCGCCCAGGGACTCGCCAGTTTGGGCCTTAAAGGTGGCGCATAGTTTGGAGCGGCTTGTGTAGAGCCTCTCGGCCACCTCGTTGATACCCACACGTCTGCCTGTGTCGAGCGCGCGCTCAATCATTGCCGTTGCTTCTTCGGCAATGGTTATGCTAACGCGTGTGTCTGCCGCCTGCCGCGCCTGCTTGTGGGCCGCGCGCGAACAGGCGAGCTCCGCGACCATGGTCTCCACGATGCCCTGCATATAGACGTGTCCGCCTACGGTGCGGGCGCGGTCCTCGTTAATCCGGCGCAGCGTGTGGCAGATGGCAGACGTCGCTTCCTCGTGCCACGGCTCGGCAAACGCCTCAAAGATTCCCGCGAACTCGGTGGGATAGCGGTGCTCCAGTTCGTCAAAATATCCAGGCAAAAAGAGCACCGAGCGCGAGTGATAAAGCTCCCCCGCAAACAGCGGGCTTAATTCCTCGCCACAGCTATCTTGGATAAAGCTGCAAACGGCATTGTTTGGCCACTGACCACTCAATGGTTTGAGGTTCGCGGGCGTTATGCCAGCCTCGGGCATGCATGTAAGTGTGGGCGCGCTGACCTCGCTCACGCAGGCGTATGGCTCGGGTGTGTATTCGGCCAGGTACATATCGTGCGTCGGGGTAATGAAATGCTCCATGACGATGCAGGCAGGGGAGAGAGGCATGATCCATGCGCGGCCGTGTGCCCGATCGTTTGCCACCTCGCCGGTAAAGACGGCGCCCTTGCCGGTAAGCTCCAGGCCAAACTGCTCAAATTGCGGTGCGTAGAGCTCGGTTATGTCGGTCGCTGCCCGCCGTATTTGCAAAAGCGTCCCTTTCCTTTGCAGAAACGTCCACGCCTGGCTTGATTGTGAGCCATGGCTAACACATCAATGATAAGTTGAGTACGGTTAACTCTCAAGCCGTTAGAAAGGAATCTCATGGCAAAGGGATCAAAAAGGGAAGGCGGCGGTATCGGCGAGCTGCTTGCATATGCCGGCGACCGCAAATTCCTAACGTATTTGGGCATGGCGCTCTCGGCGCTCTCGCAGCTGCTGAGCTTTGGCCCGTACGTGTGCATCTGGCTTGTCGCGCGCGATTTGATCGCCGTGGCACCTAACTGGAGCGAAGCCTGCGACATCGCGACGTATGGCTGGTGGGCCGTGGGGTTTGCGCTGGCAAGCATCGTAGCTTATTTCGTGGGGCTCATGTGCACGCATCTGTCCGCGTTTCGCTGCGCGTCCAATATCCGCAAGACTACGAGCGAGCACCTGCTTAAGCTGCCGCTTGGCTACTTTGACACGCACGCCACCGGTGAGCTGCGCCGTATTGTAGACGGGTGTGCCGCCTCCACCGAGACTTTGCTCGCACACATGCTGCCCGATATCGCAGGCGCCGCCGCCATGGTCGTGGGCTTGCTCGTGCTGCTTTTCGCCCTCGATTGGCGCTTGGGCGCGGCATGCCTCATCTCGGTCGTCGTTTCGTTTGGCGCCATGGCCACCATGATGAGCGGCAAAGGCGCCGAGTTCATGAAGGCCTACATGGGAGCGCTGGTCAAGATGAACAAGACCGGCACCGAATACGTACGCGGCATCCCCGTGGTCAAGGTGTTTCAGCAGACGGTCTACTCCTTTAAGGCCTTCCACGATGCGATCGCCGAATACGCCGACATGGCACAAAACTATGCGGGCACGTTCTGCCGAGGTCCGCAGGTACTCAACCTTACCGCGCTCAATGGTCTTGTGGCATTCCTGTTGCCCGTGGCGTTGCTGTTGGCGCCAGGCGAGACGGACTTCGCGCATTTTATGACCAACTTCACGTTTTACGCGATATTTTCGGCTGTGGTGCCGACGGCCATGACCAAGCTCATGTTTGTGGGCGAGGCCTCTCAGATGAGTGCCGATTCGCTGGCTCGTATTCGAAGCGTCATGGATTCCAAGCAGCTCTCCGTGCCCGCCCAACCCATGCACCCTGCCGGCAGCGACGTGCGATTTGAGGATGTGAGCTTTACCTACGAGGGCGCCGAAGCACCTGCCGTTAGCCATGTAAGTTTCAGCGTTTCCGCGGGTAGCACCCTCGCCCTGGTGGGTCCTTCGGGCGGCGGCAAGTCAACCTGCGCAAGCCTGATTCCGCGTTTTTGGGATGTCTCTTCGGGTCGAGTGCTCGTAGGCGGTGTGGACGTTCGCGATATGGATCCGCACGAGCTTATGGACCAGGTCGCCTTTGTGTTCCAGACCAACCAGCTGTTCCGGCAAACACTTGCCGATAACGTGCGCGCCTCCAAGCCCACGGCCACTGACGACGAAGTGCGTGCGGCCCTCTCCGCAGCTCAGTGCGACGACATTGTGGCCAAGCTCCCACAGGGCATCAATACCATGCTCGGTGCCGGCGGAGCTTATCTTTCAGGCGGCGAGGTCCAGCGCGTGGCACTCGCCCGCGCGATTCTTAAAGACGCGCCTATCGTGGTGCTCGACGAGGCCACGGCGTTTGCCGATCCCGAGAACGAGGCGCTCATTCAGCGCGCCTTTAGCAAGCTGGCGGCGGGTCGCACGGTCATTATGATTGCGCACCGGCTTTCGACCGTGGTGGGCGCAGACCAAATCGTGGTGCTCAACCAGGGCAGCGTGCAGGAGTCGGGTACCCATGCCGAGTTGCTGTCCCAAAATGGCCTGTATGCCAAGATGTGGGCCGAATACGAACAGGCCGCGAGCTGGAAAATCACTGCAGCGACCGCGGATGCCGCCGTCACGAAGGGAGGCGAGGCCTAAATGTTCGCCTCATTCCAAAAGAAGTATTTCCTATCCGATAAAGGCGTCGCCGGCGTAAAACGCGGCATTTTCTGGACCACGCTCACCAATCTTATTACCATGGCCGGCATGGGCTTTTTATTCCTGGTTATGGCCGGTTTTGTCGAACACCTCGCCAGCGGGGCTGACCTGCCGGATGCCCTGCCGATCGTGGGCGGCCTCCTGGTCTTTTTTGTGTTGCTCTTCGCTTCTAACTGGCAGCAGTATTACTACACCTACTGCATCTTTTACGAGGAGTGCGGTAAGCAGCGTATGGAGATTGCCGAGCGCTTGCGCAAACTGCCGCTGTCGTTTTTTGGTCGTCGTGATCTGGCCGATTTAACCGAGACCATCATGGGTGACGTCCAGGCCATGGAGCACGCCTACAGCCACGTGCTGGGAGAGCTTTGGGGTGCCATCATCGCAAGCGCCATTGTGTTCGTGGCGTCGCTGTTCTTTTGCTGGCAGCTGGCGATCGCGGCGTTTTGGAGCGTTCCCGTGGCCTTTGCCGTGCTGTATCTAACACGCGGCCCCATGACTCCGGTGTTCGATCGCGTGCGCGCCGAGAAGGTCAAGGTTACCGAGGCGATTCAAGAGACGCTCGACTGCGTTCGCGAGATCCGCGCCACCAACCAAGAGGCCCATTATCTTGAGGGACTCAACGTTGTGATCGATGCCGAGGAGCGCGAGACCACCAAGGGCGAGCTCGCTAACGGGCTTTTGGTCAACTCCGCCTTTGCCATCCTGCGTCTGGGCATTGCCACTACGCTGGTCACGGGTGCTGCGATGGTCGCCTCCGGGCAGGTCGACTTTTTGGTGATGTTTGCCTTCCTGCTTATGGTGAGCCGTATCTATGCGCCGTTTGACCAGGCGTTAATGTTAATGTCCGAGCTGTTCGTCGCCGAGTCGTCTGCCAAGCGCATGCGTTCCATCATGGAAGAGCCTGTGGCGCGGGGCAGCGAGAAATTTGAGCCCGCGGGCCACGATGTGGTGTTCGATCACGTGGCATTTGGCTATGGTGCGGGCGAGGACGGGCGCGCCGGCGAGAAAGTTCTTACCGATGTGAGCTTTACCGCCAAGGAAGGCGAAGTTACGGCGCTGGTCGGTCCTTCGGGTTCCGGTAAGTCTACGGTGAGCCGCCTGGCCGCACGCTTTTGGGATGCCACCGCGGGCAAGGTTACCGTGGGTGGCGTGGATGTTGCGAGCGTCGATCCCGAGGTACTCCTGCGCGACTACGCCATTGTGTTCCAAGACGTACTGCTCTTTGACGACACAGTGATGGGAAACATCCGCCTCGGGCGTCGTGACGCCACCGATGAGGAAGTCTTGGCTGCCGCACATGCCGCCAACTGCGATGAGTTCGTGAGTCGTATGCCGCAGGGCTACGACACCATGATCGGCGAGAACGGCTCCAAGCTCTCCGGCGGCGAGCGCCAGCGCATCTCCATCGCTCGTGCGCTGCTTAAGGACGCGCCCATCGTGCTGTTGGACGAGGCGACGGCAAGCTTGGATGTGGAGAACGAGACCGTGGTGCAGCAGGCGCTCTCCCGTCTGCTTGCAGGTAAGACGGTTATCGTTATTGCCCACCGTATGCGTACGGTGGAAAATGCCGACAAAATCGTTGTGCTCAAGGATGGAGTGGTTGCCGAACAGGGCACTCCGGCGCAGCTCAAGGCAGCAGGCGGAGAATTCGCCCGCATGGTTGCGCTGCAAAAGGAGTCGGCGGACTGGCAGCTGTAGGACTGTGGCAAGGGCGGGGGCGGATACCCGTGGGAGTGCGGATTTGCGTCGTGGTGGGTGAACCGCCGAGTACCGGGCGGTCTGGACCGCATGTTTTCAAAAAGTTAGCCATAGTTGACCAAATAGTTATACTAAACTAGTCTCAAAAGTGTGCTCGAGCAAACTTGTTTACTCGGGTGCTGAGGCACCGTGCCGCGTCCAATGCGGCAAAAGGGAGAAGCAACATGAAGAAGTCGACGTTCAATACCCTGCTTGTCGGTGGCGGTTTTCTGCTTGGCACAGCCGGCATCAAGCTGCTCACCAGCGCTCCGGTAAAGAATGCCTGCGTGCGGGGCATTGCGTGCGGTATGCGCGTCAAGAACTGCTACCAGGACATGGTCGAGCAGGCCAAGGCCAATGTCGATGACATGGTTGCCGAGGCTGCCTACATCACCCAGAGCGAGGCCGCTGCTGACGAGGCAGCCGAGTAACGCTCCCAGGCACAAACTATGAGATTCTCGATTATTAGCGAGATCCCCGGCAGGACCCGTCTTCAATTGGCGGGTCCTGTGCCAGAGAGCGATCTCGATGCACTTCTTAAGCTTGGCGGCGACATCGATGGCGTGCATAAGGTGCGCGTGTATGGCCGCATTGGCCAGATGGCGCTGGAGTACGACGAGCCGCGCCGCGCGAGCGTGCTCGATGCCTTGGGCGCGCTCGATGCTCAAGCTATCGCCGACGCAAAGACGGGTTACGCGATGCAGCTTGAGCCACGCAAGCACAAGCTCGTCATGGATCTTGCCACACTTATCGGCGCCCACTACGCGCGCCGCTGGTTTTTGCCGACGCCTCTGCGTGCGGTGTTTGTCGTGGCCGGTTACATGGCATTTTTGCGCGCTGCCCTTCATGAGCTGGCGCAGCCGCGCCTGACCGTTC
>CAUAJK010000011.1:0-51425 GCA_958429345.1 uncultured Collinsella sp.
CGTATTGGGCCGTGTGTTGGCTGCTGTTCTTTTTGCTGATGTTCCTGTTTGGTGCTTGCCCCTTTGCTGCGCTGATCTTCTTCACGATTCCCATCTATCACTGGGTGGCGCGTGCACTCGATGGTGATTGGGCGCGTGGGGATATTCAGGTTGGTCCGGCACCGGTGGCGGTCAGGGCCCAGGGGAAGGATACTTCTGCGGAACCTGATGCTGACGTGGCTACCGCGGCCACCGCTGAGCCATGTGCCAAAGAAGGTGACGAATGATGAAGCTTTCGCATGAATCCAAGCTGCGCCTGGGCGTCGGCATCGGAGCGTTTGTACTGATTATCGGGCTTGTTTTTGGCGTTTCGCGGACTTTGATTCATTTTGATGGCCCGTGGGATCTCGACGATGTTATACCCGGCTTGTCCGGTATGGACGATGTGGTTGATGACGACGATTTTATGAACGATGGCGGTAACTATTCCGCTCGGCCTCAGCAGCTTTCGTGTACGACCTTTGATGCCGATGAGTTTCGCTACCTCGATTTCGATATCGATGCGGCTACGGTGGACGTCAAGGTTATTGATGGTAACAAGGCTCGCGTTATCGAGCGGGGACGCGTTGCCAATGGTATGGATGCCTCCAAGGCCGCGACGCAGAACATCGCATCCGTCGAGGACTCGACGCTCAAGGTTTCCCAGTTTGGAAGTGATGACGGTAAGGCAATCGATCGCTCAGTTACGGTCGAGCTGCCGCGCCGTGTTGCCGAACATCTGAAGGGAGTCAACGCGCACGTGGGCTCGGGTGATCTGCAGATTGCCGGTGTCACCTGTGATGGTTTCGACCTTTTCCTGGGTGCGGGAGATGTAGAGTTTGCGGGCAGCGTGACTGATGCGCTCAGTGCTGAGGTCGGTTCGGGCGATGTGACGTTCGAGCTCTACCAGGCCCCCGCGAAGTCGATGGACGTGAGTGTGGGCTCGGGCGATGTGGAGATGATGGTTCCGAACTCGACGGGCTTTAAGGCGAGCCTTACCTTGGGCAGCGGCGACTTCGAGAGCGATTTCCTTCCGCTTGGCTACGACGGCGAGACCATTTTGAATCTTGAATTCGATAACGGCGATAAGTCTGCTACGTATCGTTTTGAGGTCGGTTCGGGCGACATGTCATTTGATTCAGAGTGACGGGCGGTTATCGAAGACTTATATACCATAGCTGCGCTGTTTGATGGAGGCGCCGGAGCCGTGACGGGCTCCGGCGCCTTTGCCTTTACAATGGGGTCATGGAACAGATTATCTTGAACATACTCGAGGCTCTGCGTCGCGGCGAGACCGTGGACGACAAAGCGCTCGTCAAACTGATACATGCCGAGGCGCGCCGCGAGGGTGCCGACAAACGCGATTTGGCCAAGCGCCGTCTGCTGCCGTTTTACCAGCGGGTAAAACGTGAGGAGCCGGCTCGTTGGGCTGGGTGGAATGTCGATACCGAGCTGGAACGTCAACTGCTGCAGGTCCTGCGCATGAAGCCTCGTCGCACGGCTTCGGGCGTGGCGACCATTACCGTCATCACCAAGCCCTGGCCATGCTCGGGCGATTGCCTGTTTTGCCCCAACGATCTGCGCATGCCCAAAAGCTATCTGCATGCCGAGCCGGCGTGCGCCCGTGCGGAGCAAAATTGCTTTGACCCGTATCTGCAGGTGAGTGCCCGGTTGACGGCGCTTTCGCAGATGGGGCATGCGACCGATAAGATTGAGCTCATTGTGCTCGGCGGTACCTGGAGCGACTATCCGCAAGGGTATCAGACGTGGTTTATGTCGGAGCTCTTCCGGGCGCTCAATGACGATGCCGTGGCTGGTGTGGCGGCTAACCCAATGTTGGCGCGTCCGGGTATCAGTCGTGCCGAGGCGGGGCGTCTGCTCGATGACGCTCCCGTCGATGCCCTGCCGCCGGTGGTGACGGAGCGCCGCGAGCGCTATCGGGCTGCCGGCATTGCGACCGACGAGGTCGAGCTTGCTGCCGGCGTTGCCGACGAGCAGGGGCGTGTGGATGCTGCCGTGGGCGGCTATAACCGTGCGGTGCGTCGTCTGTACGGTCCCGGTACGCCGTGGGGCGAGGTTGCCAAGTGGCAGACGGCAACGATGGAGGAACTTGAGCGTCAGCAGCGCATCAACGAGACGGCGAAGCATCGCGTGGTGGGGCTCGTTATCGAGACGCGCCCCGATGCCGTAACGCCGCAGGCGCTTACGCTCATCCGCCGCCTGGGCTGCACCAAGATCCAGATGGGTATCCAGAGCCTCGACCAGCACCTGCTCGATATCAACGAGCGTCGCATTTCGGTGGCGCAGATCGAGCGGGCGTTTTCGCTTGCGCGCCTGTTTGGCTTTAAGATCCATGCGCATTTTATGCTTAACCTGCTGGGCGCCACGCCGGAGGGGGATAAGCGCGACTACGAACGCTTTATGACCGAAGGGGCCTTTATGCCCGACGAGGTCAAGGTTTACCCGTGTGCGCTCATCGAGGGCTCGCGTCTGGTGGGCTGCTATGAGCGCGGCGAGTGGCGTCCCTATACCGAGGAAGAGCTGCTCGATGTGCTGGCCGACGACATCGTGGTGACGCCGGCGTTCTGCCGCATCAGTCGCATGATCCGCGACTTTAGTTCCGACGACATCATGGTGGGCAACAAGAAACCCAACCTGCGTCAGCTCGTCGAAAACCGCTTGGCCGCTCGGGGTGACGGTGCGACGGTGCGCGAGATTCGCTATCGCGAGATCAGCACGGCGGGTGCCGACTTGGATGAGCTATCTCTTGATGAGGTCGCATACGAGACCCCGGTGACGCGCGAGCGCTTTTTGCAGTGGGTGACGCCCGAGGGCAAGATCGCGGGCTTTTTGCGCCTGTCTCTGCCCGATCGTGCTTTTGTTGCCGCGCATACGGACGAGTTGCCGACGATACCGGACGAGGCGATGATTCGCGAGGTGCACGTGTATGGCATGGCGGCGCGCGTGGGGCATCAAGGCCAGGCGGCCCAGCACCATGGGTTGGGGCGGTCGCTGGTGGAGCGCGCATGCGAGATTGCCCGGGATGCGGGTTATGCGCGTATCAACGTGATCAGCGCGATCGGTACGCGCGAGTACTATCGCCATTTGGGTTTTTATGACCACGGACTCTATCTGCAAAAGGAGCTCTAGATGAACAAGCCAAGTGTTTCTGCTGGCGTCGTTGCCGGCGTTGCCCTGGGAGCTGCGGCGCTTGGAGCAGCCGCCGTCGCTGTTCATGCTGCCTGTCTGCAGGTCGCGAGGACCCGCAATGGACTGGCGCGTGTGAAGCGCGTGCACGATGAGAGCGGCGACGAGGTCCGTGTGCTCGCGCAGGGCGGCGTCTACCAAAGCGCGAGCTATGTCGGCGATCGTTGGGCGGAGCCGGTCTTTGCGTACTATCGTGCATTTGACGATGTGTTTGAAGCCGAGGACGCAATGCGTGATGCTTACGGGCATGGTATCGACCGTATGCTCATGCTGGGCGGCGGCGGGTTTGCCTATCCCAAATTTGCGCTGATGTCGCACGAGGGCTTGCGCATGGACGTTATCGAGTATGACGGAGAGATTACACGCCTGGCGCGCCGCTGGTTCTACCTAGACGAGCTGGAGCGCGCGGCGGGCGATCGCCTGAGGGTGATTACCGCCGAGGCGCGTTCGTATCTGGGTGTGACGAGCGTGGGCCATCGTCGCTACGATGTGGTCGTGAGCGATTGCTTTGGCGGTGCCGAGCCCGTACGCGAGCTGGCGACGGTTGAGGCGTTGCGTTTGGTGCGAGGCAGCCTGAACCCCGGGGGTATCTACGTTGCCAATATCGTGAGCGCGAACGAGGGGAGCGACGTAACGTTCCTGCGCGATTGCGCCGCCACGGCGCTCGAGGTGTTCGCCCACGCCTGGGTGGTCCCATGTGGCGATACGGAGTTCGGCGGCGAGGAAAACTACCTGCTCGTCGCCAGCGACGGCGACTATGTCTTTGCCGAAGCCGTGCCTTTTGACACCGACTTCCTCGGCACCGTCCTTCACGACAAGTAAGTCACCCCGTCCCAAAAAGACTGGTCTTAGGCGCGGTCGCGCCAGCTGAGGACGCGCTGCTTCATACCCTCGATGTCGAGCACGCCTTCGGCAAAGCCCTTGCGCACGAGCTCTTCGGGAACGAACTCATCGTAACGATCAAAGTAAGGCACCTCGCCGGGATAGACGAGCTCGATGGGGTCGAAGTCCTTTTCGGCCTCGGCTGCGAGCACCTCAAAGAACGTTTCCTCGTCGGCCTTCATCTTAAACTGCATAAAGTACGGGCGTGACGGATCGAGCCCGCGAAGGCCAAGCTCCGCGGCGCATTTAATCTTGAGCATACGTTCGAGCGCCAGAAAGGCGTAGCTGCCCAGCCAGGGGAAGAGTACCCAGGTGTCGCCGCCCAGGTTGATAAGCGGTTTAGTTCCCGCGCCCGAAATCTCGGCGGTATGACGAGCCTGTGCAAGGCGTGCCCGTGCGTTACCCATAAGGTACGGATATGCTGCGTGCTCGTTGAGCGCCCTGCGCATACGCTCGAGTACATGTGTGTTGATGTCACCGGGGCAGTCGCCAAAGTAGGCCGGCACACGGCCCTTGACCTGCGTGGCAAAGACGGTATGACGCTTCCAGTCCACTTCCTCGACAATCCAGCAGTGTCCGGCGATGGCGATGCGCTCACCGGGCGGTGGCGGATTGACGATCGTGCCCAACTCGGCCGACTCGCTGCGAACGGTGAACTCTTCGTTTTCCTGGAACACGGCGTAGAACTTAAAGTTGTTAATGATGCGCTCGCCCGCGAGACCCACGATGACCCCGCCGCCCTCGGTGACCTGGATGTGGTCGATCTTGATGAGGTGGCGCAGCAGCACGCGATAGTCATCGGTCGAGACGCGATGGAAATAACTGAGCGTGAGCACGCGCTGGGCAAGCTCGGCCGGTGTGAGCTCGCCGGTGCTGGCGAGCGTCGACATGGTCTGGTGATAGAGCAGGCTGTAGGGGAGCCGATCGAGCTCGGGCGGCTCAACCCATTTTTCCTCGCGATAGAGTTGTACAAGCGCGATGCCCTGCAGGAGCTTCCACGGAATGGTCTCGGGCATCATCGTGCGCGGCTCGGGCTCTTCCTCGCGCATGACAAACCACATCTCAGGCGGAAGATCGCGGCGCCCCGTGCGGCCCATTCGCTGCAAAAAGGAGCTGACGGTAAACGGCGCATCGATCTGAAACGCACGCTCCAGACGGCCGATATCGATGCCAAGCTCCAACGTAGAGGTGGTGACGGTCGTCTGTGCCTGTTCCTCGTCGCGCATAAGCTCTTCTGCCGTCTCGCGCAACGATGCCGAAAGATTGCCGTGATGGATGAGGAAACGGTCGGGCTCGTGCCGGCTTTCACAGTAGCTGCGCAACATGGAGCACACGGCCTCTGCCTCCTCGCGCGAGTTGGCAAAGACCAGGCACTTGCGGCCGCGGGTATGTTCAAAGATGTAGCCCATGCCGGGGTCGGCGTTGTCGGGTGCGGTGTCGGTGGGGTTGAGTAGTGCCTGTTCGGTTGCCTGCGGGATGTTGACATCGCCCTCGGGGGCTGAGGAAGTGCGACGGTCCTTGGGGGCAGCCTTGCCCCGTGCCTGATCACGGCGTTGACGGCGCTCCTCCTGTGTGAGCTGTCCGCTGTGACGCATGTCTTGGGCGCCGGCGGGCAGTGCCGCGGGTGCCGCTGCCTCAATGCGCTCGCACGCAAGCACTTCGGCCTCTTGAGGACCCATGATCTCGAATCCCCGCTGCTGTGCCTGGGGACCCGAGTTGTAGAAGTGCTCCATGGAGATGCGCCACACGCGGCGCGGTTCCTCAAAACGGGGGATAACGCAGTCGCGTCCCGTTCCCTGCGAGAGAAAGGCGCCCGTGCGCTCGGGGTCGCCGATGGTGGCTGAAAGGCCAATGCGGCGGGGCTGCACGCCGGCCATGCGCGAGAGTCGCTCGATAAGGCAGAGCGTCTGTCCACCACGGTCGCCACGCATGAGCGAGTGAACCTCATCGATGACTACATAGCGCAGGTCGCAGAACATACGTGGGATTGCCATGTGCTTGTGGATCAGGAGTGCTTCGAGTGATTCGGGCGTAATCTGTAGGATACCGCTCGGCTTTTTGATGAGCTTTGCCTTGTGCGACTGCGAAACGTCGCCATGCCAGTGCCAGACGGGGATGGCGGCTTCTTCGCACAGGTCATTGAGACGGACGAACTGATCATTGATGAGTGCCTTGAGGGGGCCAATATAGAGGGCCCCAACGCTTGCGGGCTGGTTCTCCCAAAACTCAGTCAGGATGGGAAAGAAGGCCGCTTCGGTTTTGCCGGAAGCTGTGGATGCCGTTAGGAGCACATTGTCTTGTGTGTTAAAGATGGCATCTGCTGCCGCAACCTGGATAGAGCGCAGACTCTCCCAATCGTGGGAGTAGATGAAGTCTTGGATAAACGGGGCGTAGCGGTCAAAGGCGTTCACGGGGCCTCCTCTCAAAAACGAATCTCTCAGCGCGGCTGGCAACGGCTTGCTGCATGACTGCCTCAACGTTTTCCCAGATAAAACCTGCCAAAATAAACCTGTCCCTTTTTGGCAGGTTAGATGGTGAATTCGGCGAAATTACGGTCGCCGCCTGCGGTGTCGGTGTCGCCTGTTGCGGTTGCCGGCGCCAGCGCGTCGCCGCCGACGCTTTGCAGCAGCTCGGCCACGTTGGCGTCAGGGTTTTGGCATAGGATGTCGAGCAGCTCGATAAAGTCGCGAATGACTTCACGCGGCGTCAGATGTGTGTCGGCTCCCACGCGACCGAATTCGATCTTGAGGAAGTCCACCAAGTCGTTCTCGGTAAGCGTGGGTGTCCAGCCAAAGTAACCGGCGTGAATTTGCATGAGTTTTTCGATCAGCACCAGCAGCTCCTCATAGGTGAGTGGCTGCAGGCGGATGATGGGCGCGAGCATGTCCTTAAGGTCCTCGCGCGCAAAACGGCCCTGAGCGAGACGGCTCCGAAGGGCCTCGTAGGAGAACACGCCGCGGCGACGGTCCTCGATGGAGGTTGGCGTGCCACCCATGATCATGCCCAGGTATTGCGCCTTGCCCTGGAGCGTGTCGTTGTACATGGTCAGGATCTTCTCGTAGTTGTATTGGCGTGTGATGGCGTTGGGAATCTTATACAGATTCACGAGCTCGTCGATGAGCACCAGCATGCCCTTGTAGCCGCTGCAGACCAAAAAGCGCGCAATGAGCTTAACGTAGTCGTACCAGTCGTCATCGCTGATGATGGTCGAGGAGCCCAGCTCGGCGCGTGCCTCACTCTTGGTGCGGTATTCGCCGCGGATCCATTTGGCCACGCGGCTCATGGCCTCCTCGTCGCCCTCGGATACGGCCGTGCGATAGCGGCGAAGCATGCGGGTGAAGTCGAAGCCGTGGACCATCTCCTCGAGCGGGGCCAGTTGGGCATTGACGACCGACTCGTCGACGTCGGCACACGAGGCAACCCAGCGATCCAGAATAAGGTTGAGCGCACCGCCCTCGGGGCGCGTCTTGGTCGATATATTGCGGATGAGCTCGCGGTAGGTGGCAAGGCCCTGTCCTTGACCACCCTGCAAGCGGCGCTCGGGCGACAGGTCGGCATCGGCGACGACGAATCCCTCGCCCATGGCGTGCGTGCGGATGGTCTGAAGCAAGAAGCTCTTGCCGGCGCCGTAGCGACCGACTAAAAAGCGGAAGCTCGCGCCGCCATCGGCGATGAGACTCAAATCGGTGAGCAGGGCGCGAATCTCGACCTCGCGTCCCACAGTGATATAGGGAAGGCCGATGCGCGGGACCACGCCGCCCTTGAGCGAGTTGAGAATGACGGCGGCGACGCGCTTGGGCACGCGGGGCGCTGCGGATGCGGTGTCACTCATGGTCTAGGTATCCTCTCACGTCTGCTTCGTAATCCTCGATAATCTTCGGTCCTGCCGCTCCAAACTCGATAACGGTGTCACCCACCAGGTCAAAGAGCGCTTCGTTGATGTTATCGACGAGCATGTCCTCACTCTTGCCCGACTGTGCCACTGCCGATGTCGCTTGCGCTGCGTTTTGCTCGAGCAGTGCGCGCAGATACGCGGTTGCGGCAGGCGCGAGTTCGGTCGCGGCGTCAGTGGACGCAGCCGCTGCGAGCGGGGGTGTCGGCGCGAGAAGCGGTGCCACGACACCAAACTGTTCGGTGGAAATGGTTGGCTCGTCGGCTTCGTTGCGCTCCGTGGGTGCCGCGATCGGCTCGGCCATCACGTCGGCTGCGGCCTCGGCTTTCGGCTGCTCGGAGCTCACCGTATCGACCTCTGCGAGCACATCGTCCTCGCGCTCCTCATCGATCAAAAGCGCCTCACGCGTTTGTGCGGCGGCGCTCCGAATGTGTCCCAGCTGACTCAAATCGATATCGATCTTGACGGGCTGGTGCGCGGCGTCCCACGAAAGCCATGCCACGATTTCGTCATCGATGATCTTGGCCAGATATTTGGGGACCTTCTCCTCCTTCAGGGGGTGGGTGGGGTCTAGGGCAAGGCGCAGGCGTTGGTCGCAGGCGCGCATCATCTCGCCAAGCTTGCTGCTCTTTTGCCTGCTGCCGTGAATCCGTATGCATTCCCAAAAACCGTTTTGGCAACGGTAGATATGGATGGGATCCAAGCGGTATTCGCAGTCTTCGTGGCGATTGGGCGCAAAGAACACGGCCGAGGCAAACATGGTATAGGGCATGGCCGTCTCCTTCCCAAACAAGCTCGCCACGATACCGGTCTTTCGGTGCGTGTCATAGTAGCGCGCCATACGGACATACACGGCGCATGCCACGTGGCGCAGGTCGCGATGGTGGCTGCGATCGAGCCGTGAGTTATTGAGGTTATACGTGGAGAGGGCGTTGATGGCGGCCATGAGTCGCTCCTCGCGCGCCTCGTCGGGCGGAAGGGGGAGCGTGGGCTCGGAGTTCTTGCGACGTTTGGGGGCCTGCCTGGACGGCGCCGGTGCGGGCGCAAGGTCTCGAGCAGCGCGTCGCAGCTCGATAAGGGCGTTATCGAACATGACGGTTTTAGAGTCGCGAAGCAGCTTGGGATCGAGTCCGTGAAAAACGGCGTAATCCTGCAGCCACACGCGTGCAAACCGGTCGATGCCGGGCTCAAAGGCGCGATAGGCATCCCAAAAAGCCTTGATCTTGCTAAAGCCGTCGAGCGGGCCATCTACGCCAATGCCGCAGATCAGTTCATAGAGATACAGGAAGGCAAAGGACGTAGACGTTTCCTCGACGGTTCCGCGGCGCACTTGGGCACGCCAGGTAAAGTAGCCGCGCAGCTGCCGGTCGCTCATGGCGTTGTAGGTGGGAAAGTACGACTTAAAGGTGCCGTTGTAGGGACAGTCGTCCTCAAAGTCGGCCATCAGCAGGCCCTGGCGGTAAAAAAGCTCGGCTTCCGAAAGCCAGCGGCCCGCACCGCCCTTGGGGTCATCCTGCCAGCGCGATATCTCGCGCATTTTGCGGTACTGGTCGGGGAGGAAATTCTGCATCTGTCGGCCGGTTTTGAGAATCGGCTCGTCTGCGTAGATTTCGTTTGAGAAACGGGCGGACTGATGGGTCCGAGCCTCGGCCATAATGCGCTCGATGAGCATTTTGATGTCCTGGTCGGCCACCGCTTCTCCTCTCCTAACGCAGCTTCGGTGACCTCATATCATAGCACAGCATCAAACAGGTGTTCGAGATACCGCTATGTAGATAGATTTAGAACAGGAGGGCGTAGATGACGGCTATGACAACGGAGGGGAGCATGTTGGCCGTGCGGAAGGTCTGAGGACGGATGAGGTTGACGCCGACGCAGAAGATGAGCATGGAGCCCACGAGCGATAGGCTGTCGAGGGCGGCGGCGGTCATGATGGGGGAGAGCGCGCCGGCAAAGAGCGTAATCGTTCCCTGGAATACGGCAACGGGCAGGGCGGAGAAGATGCAGCCGCGGCCGAGTGAAGCCGTCATGGTGCAGACGATGATGCAGTCCAGCGCGCCCTTGAGGGCAAGCGTGGACCAGTCGCCGAGCAGGCCGTCTTGGATTGATCCCACGATAGCCATGGCGCCGATGCAGACGGTCAGCGATGTCGAGACAAAGGCATTGGTGAACTCGTTGTCTCCCTCGCTGCCGGTTTTGCGCTTGAGCCATTCGCCCAGGTTTTCGATGCCGGCTTCCAGGTTTATGGCCTCGCCGATGAGCGAGCCAAGGGCAAACGAGACGATGAGCATGGTGGTACCGGTGGTCGCCAGCGCCTCCCCATCGATAAGGAGCATCTTTTGCATGGTGCCGCCAAGGCCGATAAACAGGACGCACAGCCCCGATGCTTTCATGAGCGTGTCTTGGATGCGCGGTGTAATGAAGCGGCCGCCCGCTAATCCCAAAAGACCGCCCGCAACTAAAAGCACAACGTTGATGATTGTTCCCAAGCCCGGCATGAGCCCTCCTGTATTGATGCCAACGTGGCAATCGTAGCAGAACGAAATGCGAGGCACATCGCGACTCATCTAATACGTTATATAAGTGGTGTTAGGAATGATGCGCAGCATTTAGCCTCAGGTGGTTGTCGGGACATAGGGATAGTAGTCAAAGCGCAGTGTCATAAGCCGCTGTGGGGATTCAATAGCCGCGGCGATGATATTGGCATCGCGGGCACGATCAAGCCCTTCGAGTTCGATCTGATACGAGACGTCTTGCATAATGTCCAGACGTCGCCAGGCCAGGAGTGTGTCACCATCGAATTCCAAGGTCTTGCCTCCGTCTGGAGCAACGGCGTATAGACGCAGCTTGGCGGTGGTTGCAGGGTCGACAACCGTGACCTTTTTAATTTCGTTTCGAGTATTCTTGGCGCCCAACAAGGTGAGCAGTGTTGGGGCCACGACCTCGCCCGATGGCAAAAAGACGACTTCGATGGATTCAGGAAATGCGATGATGGCCGACTTGCGGACGGGCTGATTGGCGGCGGCAACTTCGATGTTCGCAGCGTCGATGACCTCTGTGTGGTCGAGCGCGGCAAGCACGCAGCAGTTACCTTCATCGATCTCTTGAGGATCAGCAAGCCCCAGACTGTCTGCGAGCTCGGGATCGTTTGGATCGGTAGCGGGCTCATTCGGTGCTTCGAGAGAAGCTGGGATGCTGTTTGTCGGCGACGGCGTGTCGCCCGCACCTGCTTCTTTGTCCGCGCTCTCTTCTTGTATGGTTGCGTTGATGGGTTCGTCGTTTGAGGGGAACGTCTTGGCGTCAAGCGCGGAGGGAAGAATTCCGATGGCTCCGGATCCGTTCCACTCCATTTCGAGAAGCGCCGGGTCGGCAAGAATGCGTTGCCTGCTTTGCGCGTGGGCATCGATTTCAATAGGGCCTGCCTCTATCCCTCGTGTAAGGCTGAGTGATCCGGCTGGCTTCTCGAAATGAGCGTCTGTGTCTTTGGCGCTGACGGCGTAGAACAGCAGGGACGCTTCTCCCGCCGCGATGGCATCGGTGTCGGCTTTGGTCAGCCGCAACGATGCCGTGAATGAGAGGATGGGCTGCGTGTCGTCTGCATTCGCGGCGGCGCAGCCCAGACATATACCGCCTCCTTTCTCGAAAAACGTACCGTCGAAGGCGACCTTCGCTCCGTTCGCCGAGTCATCGATCGAAGCGATGTCGATGCGCAGCTCTAAATTGCATGGATCGCCATCTGCATCGAGCACAACCGAGCGCCACGTGCAGACGGCGCACCCCGCCTGGGAGCCGTTTGCCTTGTTCGAACGATTGATATCCACGACTATCGAGCCGTCCGTATTACGACGAAGGCATCCCGAGGTCGAGATTGCGGCCTGTGCGATCGAAAAACGCTTGCACGCAATGGCGCTCGACGGATTTGGTGCGGAGCTTAGGGCTGCTGGTAAGGAGTCTGCCATGACAGGAGTCGCCCAAGCGGCGACAGGCGTTCCGGTTGCGAGCGCGCCGCAGAGTGCGACGACGGGCAAAAGGTTCTTCGATGCCATGGGGTCTCCTTAGCTAATTTAGTGCGGCCTGTTCATGTTTTGTTTCTGGCTGTGTTTGATGTGCAGACCGAGGCCGGCGGTTCCCGCGCCTGCTGCTGCGGCGCCTGCTGCCAAGAGCCATCGTTTGTCGCCTGTCTGCGCCAACGGTTCCTCGCGGTCGCCGCGGTCGAGCTCCGAGAGGTCGACCGTCACTTGCGTGGCGGCCTGCGCCTGTTCTTGCTGGGCAAAGGCCATGGCTGGCCCAAACGCTAGGATGCTGACGGCGGCGGCCAGGGCGACGGCCTTATGCCGTGTGCGCACCGGGCTCGACCGTCCAGGTGATCGTTGCAACCTGATCGCCTTCGCCGGTTACGCGGAAGATGTCGCGCGTGACGCGGGCGACGTTTCCGCTTGTCTTGAGCTTAATTTTGTCCGTGCCGCCGGCAATGCCCTGGTAGCCCATGTCGAAGGCTGCGTTCTTGGAAAGATCGAGGCCCGTCCCCTGCATTGCGGCGCTGGCGTTCTGGAGTGCGCCGTCGGGGCCGACCTTAAAGTCGATGGAGTTCTGCGCGGTTCCGGCCTTGGCGTCGGCAGCAATGGTCCAGGTGTTCATGGCGTCGATCTTCATGTTAGTGACATGGATGCCGTAGGCCGAAAGATTGTCGATGGTGATCGCGTCTTCTGAGGGACCCTGAAGCGTGCCGTCGGCTTGGGCGACGAAGGGAATAACCGTCGGTGCGTTGAACTTGATGTTGTCGATCTCGGTCTTGACCATTACCTTCGTGGTTCCAACACGCCCGGCTGCCATAGCTGGCGTCGGGGCGGCGCCCATTGCGAGCGCGAGCGCGAGCCCTGCACCCACGACGAGCGCTCTGGCTCCGTTCATATTCCTGGTGATGTCCATGGTCGTTCCTTTCTATTCGCCGCGGGCCGTCCCCGCGATGATTGGACGAATGCTGGTGAATCGCGTGCGGTGCCGCGTCGACCGGAAAGCTAGTTCTCGGCTTGCTCAACCCGTACCTTGACGCGTGTCGGGTTGCCGTGGCTGTCATAGGTCTTGGCCTCAAGCGCCTGGATCTCGATGTACGCCTCACCTTCCTCGATGTCGCCGGCGGGGCATGTCTCGACCGTTTTGCCGGTCTCGACCACATCGGATTCGTATATGGTCTCGTCGTTTTGGATGACGCGGAATCGCTGGGGAAATTTATTGTCTTGGACGTTTTGCACGTTGACGCGCAGCTTGCCGTCCTCCTGCAGCTGAGCGACCGGCGCGACCGAAATCGTCATCATGTTGTCGCGGACGATGGCGTCGAGCTCATCTTGGATTTCCTGACGCGTTTTGCCCTCGGCCGTCGTGACCGAAGCGCCCGCCTCGGGTACGGGCTGCGACTGCCAAGCGTATAGTCCTACGGCGACAAGGGCGCAGACGATGGCCAAGCAGGCAACGATGAGCTTCTTGCGACGACCCAGGCCTGCAAAGTGGGGTGGCTTCTTCGCGCTCATGCGGCATCCTTGGCGGTATAGACGCGCGCAAAGGTGGACGGGTCCGCTCCAAAGAGCATGTGAAGCATCAGACGGCGCGAGTAGACGAGCTCGTCGAAGTCGGGAGGGAGCTCGATGTCGTGGATATGCGCGATGTGGTGGGCGAGCGCCGAGAACGACTCGGGGTCGCAGATCACATCGGTGGTAACGTGGTAGACCGTCGTATCGGGGAATGCCTCTTCGTCGAAAGGCAGGAGATGGGGATCGTCGTCGACTTCGATGGCGATGCCGTACTGGGGCCAGTAATATGCCATGGGAACCTCCCTGCTTCTGGGCCAAAACTTCTATCGGTTTTGGCTGTCGACGCCGACGGTATCAGCCGCTACTTGACCAATTTCTGACCAAATGCTTGACGGATTGGCGTCTCCGCAGGTAAAAGGCGGCAAAAAATACTCCAACTTTTTTCGAGCGACAATCGCGCGGTCGGCGACGGCGGGGCCATATGTGTCAAAAGCATCGTCTGCCGAGGAAATCAAGCCGCTCGCCGAATTGCACGAACGTAAAAAACGCCAATTATGGAGACGGTCTCGAACACGTCGACGAAACGATGCGGTAACATCTCCCTGCAAACACTGTAGTTAGCTAAAGGGGGAGTTCGCGTGTCTGCAACCATCAAACCCTTCACCGACGAGTTCGAAGAGTATGGCCGCGATGAATCTCGCGCATCGGGCGAGGCCTCGAGCATCTCGTTTCCGACAACGGAAGACGAGGTCCGTGCCATTTTGGAAAAGCTCCATGCTGAGCGTGTCCCGGTAACGGTTCAGGGCGCCCGAACCGGCCTTGCCGCCGGCGCCGTGCCCCACGGCGGGCATATCCTCAATACTTCCCGTATGAATCGCTATTTGGGCCTTCGCCGCGATGAACAAGGCCAATTTCTGCTGCGCGTGGAGCCGGGCGTTGTGCTCTCGGAGCTGCGCAAGCAGCTGAGCAAGAAGGTGCTGCCGACCGCTGGTTGGGACCAGGCATCGCTTGAGGCCTACGAGGAGTTCCAAGAGGCTCCCGAGCAGTTTTTTCCCACCGATCCCACCGAGGCGTCTGCCTGTCTGGGCGGCATGGCGGCATGTAACGCCTCCGGTGCCCGCAGCTACGCCTACGGCCCCATGCGCCCACATATCACGGGACTCCACGTCGCGCTGGCTGATGGCGATTTGCTTGAGCTTCAGCGCGGCGAGGCTTTTGCCCAGGGCCGCCACCTGTCGCTCGTAACGGCAGCGGGCCGTACGCTCGAGCTCGATCTTCCCGGCTATACCATGCCCAAGACAAAAAATGCCTCAGGCTATTTCGTTGCGGACGAAATGGACGCCATCGACCTCTTTATCGGTGCTTGCGGCACGCTCGGCGTTATCACCGAGCTCGAGATTGCCCTGCAGGCGACGCCTGCGGTCGTTTGGGGTGTGAGCTGCTTTTTCGATAGCGAAGACAAGGCCGTGTCCTTTACCGATTCCGTGCGTCCCGTCCTGTCCCATGCGGCTGCCATCGAGTACTTCGACGCTGGCGCCCTGGATATTCTACGTCGCCAGCGCGAGCAGTCGACGGCGTTTGCCTCGCTGCCGGCGCTCGACAAAGAGGCCAAGGTCTGTGTCTACGTGGAGCTCGACTGCGATGACGAGGCCCAGGCGACCGAGGAACTGTACCACCTGGGATGGGTGCTCGAGTTTGCGGGCGGCAGCGACGATGCGACATGGGTCGCGCGCACCGAGGTCGATCGCGAGTGTCAGCGATTCTTCCGCCATGCGGTGCCCGAGAGCGTCAACATGCTCATCGACGAGCGCCGCCGCATGGATCCCACCATCACCAAACTGGGCTCGGACATGTCGGTGCCCAACGCGCACTTGGCCGATGTTATCGCCCTCTATCGCCGCACGCTGGCGGAAAGTGGGCTTGAATCTGCCGCCTGGGGGCATATCGGTAACAACCATCTGCATGTGAACATTCTGCCGCGCGATGCACAGGATTATCGCCGCGGCGGAGAACTCTTTGCCCAGTGGGCTTCCGAGGTCACGGTCATGGGCGGTGCCGTTTCTGCCGAGCACGGCGTCGGCAAGATCAAGGCGGGCTTCTTAGAGACGATGTACGGTCACGAGGCCATGGTCGAGTCGGCGCGGCTCAAGCTCCAGCTCGATCCCGACGGGCAGCTGGGTCGCGGCAACCTGTTTTCGGAGAAGCTCTTGGATGAGCTCGTCCAGAAAGGGGGCGCGTGAAGATGAGCGATTTCCATATGGTGGTGTGCGTCAAGGCCGTGCCGGGCAGCACCGAGGTCAAGATGGACCCCAAGACCAATACCATCGTGCGCGATGGCAAGCAGGCGGTCATTAATCCCTTCGATGCAAGTGCCCTAGAATGCGCGCTGGCGCTGAAGGACGACTTTATCGGCTTTGGCATGGACGTGCGCGTGACGGTGGTGTCGATGGGCATCCCCGCGACCGAATCGCTGCTGCGCGACTGCATCGCTCGAGGCGCCGACGACGCGCTGCTGCTGACCGATCGCGCCTTTGCAGGTGCCGATACCCTGGCGACCACCTATGCTCTCAAATGCGGCATCGAGGCGCTCGACGAGGACTTCGACCTGCTCATCTGCGGCAAGATGGCGGTGGATGGCGATACGGCCCAGATTGGTCCCGAGCTTGCCGGTGCCTTTGAGATTCCCTGCGTGACCGACGTGAGTTGCGTGCAGAGCGCGGGCTTTACGACCTGTGGCTCGCTGGCGCTCGTTCACGGATGCGATGCCGGCGAGGAGACGGTGTACCTTGAGATGCCGTGCGCGATGACGACTGCCAAGGAGATTGGCCAGTTGCGTATGCCGAGTATTGCCGGTATTCGCGCGGCAGAGGAGGCAGACGTGCGCGTGGTCAGTGCCGCCGACGTGAACGCCGACCCCGCGCGTTGCGGTCTTGCCGGGTCGCCGACACAGGTCGTGCGCTCGTTTGTGCCCGACCGTGACCAAACGTGCGAGACCGTTGAGGGGACGGCGTCCGAGCAGGCGGCAAAGCTTGCCAAGATTATCGAGGGGATGGCATAGATGAGCGGACTGATTATCGATAGCGAAGCCTGTATCGGCTGCGGTCGCTGCGTTCGCGCCTGTGCCTCGGGCGGCATCGTAGTGGAAGGCGAGCGACCCAACCGATGCGTCCGCGTAACCGACGGCTGCATCCTATGCGGTGGGTGCGTCGACGCCTGCCCCGTCAACGCTATCACGATCGAGCGTGACGAGGCCGCTGGTGCGGTGGACTTTGATGCATATCGAGACATTTGGGTCTTCGTGCAGACTGACGAACACGACGCCGTGGCTCCCGTGGCCTACGAGCTCATGGGCAAGGGGCGCGAGCTTGCCGATGCTCGCGGCTGCCGTCTGGTGGCACTGGTCGGCATGAGCCCCGAGGGCTCGCTCGGGGACCTGGAGCATCTGGTTTGCGCGGGCGCCGACGAAGTCCTGGCCTGTCGCGACGAGCGCCTGCGCCAAAACGATGCGGAGGTCTACGCCCGCTTGATCTGCGATTTGGTAGCCGAACGCAAACCCGAGGCCATCCTATACGGTGCGACCGCTTTTGGTCGCGAACTGGCACCCGGCGTTGCCGTGCGTTTGCAGACAGGTCTTACGGCCGACTGCACCGTGCTTTCGATGGATGCGGAGACGGGCCTACTGCAGCAGACGCGCCCGGCGTTTGGCGGCAACTTGATGGCCACCATCATTTGCCCCAACCACCGTCCGCAGATGGCAACGGTGCGCCCCGGTATCTTTAAGGCTCCCGACTTTGACTACGGCCGCTCCGGCACGATCACCCAGATATCACTTGCGGATGATGCTAAGGCTCGTGTCGAGATCTCGATTCCCGCCGAGGAGTGGGGACAGCAGGCTTCGATCGCCGATGCCGAGCGCCTGGTCGTGGTGGGTCGCGGCATTGGTTCCAAGAAAAATCTGCCGCTGATGCGAAGGCTCGCCGAGGCTCTGGGAGCCGAGCTTGGCTGCACGCGACCTGTCGTGGAGGCCGGCTGGTTGGAGTATCGCCACCAGATTGGCCAGACGGGCGTATCGGTTTCACCCAAGCTTCTCGTGAGTATCGGTGTTTCGGGCGCCATCCAGCATCTTGCCGGCATCGGTGGGGCGGAGTGCATTATCGCCATCAACGAGGACCCGGATGCCCCCATTTTTGGTGCTGCCCAGTACAAGGTTGTTGGGGACGCCGTCGAGGTCGTCGAGGAGCTGCTGGCCCAGCTTGAGCGCTAGGCGCGCGCCAGCCAGTCGCGCATCTCGTCCTTTAGGCGGCTCCAGGTTGCCTGCGTGGCGGGGTCGGTAAAGGGCCGCGTAATGCCAAAGGGCGCATCGAGCAGGCGGTGGATATCGCCCTGTTCGCGCGCCAGCGCGCGGCTTGCTGGATAGACGAGCTCAAACATAAAGCAGATGAGTCCCACCAGGTAGTCTGCGGGCTCGTTGCGTTCATCGCGTGCGACGCAGCGGTGCTCGTCAAAGGCGGCAAGTGTCGGCGACGAGAAACGGCTGCCGAGAAACGTCTTCTCGTCCACCTTGAGGATGGTGTCGACGGTGCTGTCGGCGATGGCGCGCATAATGTCGATCTTGTCACCATCGCGCACGATATCGCAGAAGCACCGTGTACGCTCGTCGAGTTGTGCCGGCAGGCGAAAGTCGCTGTGATAGGCGATGCTCGCTCGGATGAGCTCGTCATGCGCACCGGTTTCGATAAAGTCACGGATGTTTGTCGTGGCGGGTGCATCGGCGGGATTCTCGCCAAAGAGGACCTCGATGCCCAGCGCCGCATGGCTCATGCTCTCGGCGTCCTTAAAGGTGTCCCAGCGTCGCAGCTGCTCAAAGCGGCCCATATCGTGTAGCAGGCCGCAAAGCCATGCCAGGTCAATATCTTCTGACGACCAGCCCTGCTCGCGCGCTACGGCATCGCATGCCTCGGCCACGTGGTACGTATGCTCGATTTTGAGCGCGATGCGTGGGTTGGTGGCGTCGTAGGCATCGGTGTAGCTTTTGAAGGCCGCGCGCGCCCGGTCTCGATCGATAGCTGTCATAATGACTTCCTAAAAAGTTGTGTCTTTCGATCCGGTGGCAATTGTAGGTGAACTCGGTTGCTGTCGGATGATGATTCTGCCGTATCGCTACATGCGGCTCGGAGACCTTGTCAGGATGAGAAGCGTATGGTGCTCAAAATCGTTAGAACCGTCTGGCCGGTGATGCTTACCTATGTTGCAATAGGCGCGCCGTGCGGAATGATCATGGGGCAGACGGGAATGGAGCCCTGGATGGTCTTTGCTCTGAGCAGCACGTTTGTGACGGGCAGCGGGCAGTTTATGATCTGCAACCTGTGGCTGGCGGGTGTGCCTGCAGCATCGATCGTCGCGAGCGTCGCCGCAATCTCCTCGCGCTTTGCGCTTTACTCGGCATCGATCGCACCGCATCTGAGGGGTGCCTCGAAGCGTCAGACGCTGGCTGTTGCCGCGACACTTACCGAGGAGGCATACGGCATCTCGCTTGCCAAGTTGGTTGAAGGGGAGGATTGGGGCCCGCGTGAGTCCTTCGTGCTCAACGTGATCCTTATCGCAACATGGGGCGTTTCGTGTACGACGGGCGCCATCGTCGGCGCCGTTGTCGATGTTCCCACCGCCATTGCAGCCTTTGTCTGCACCTCGCTCTTTATCTGCCTGCTCTTTTCGCAGCGGCTGTCGCGCGGCAACGTTGTCGCGGCGGTTTCGGGCGCGGTGTCCGTCGCCGTATGCAAGTTCTTGGGCCTCACGAATATTGCCGTGCCGGCAAGCGTCGTGGCCGGCATTGCCATTGCGTTGGCGTGCGATGCTGTATTTGACGGAAGAGGTGCCCGCGATGCCCGTTAACGAGTTCTTGGTTCTGTGGCTGTCGTCGTGGACTGCTATCGCGTTCTTTCGCATCGCGCCGGCGTTCGCCTTGCGCGGGCGGACCCTGTCGCCCCGCATTACCGAGGCCCTGGGCTATATCCCGCCCGCTGCCTTTGCCGCGCTGGTCGCCAACGACTTGGTGAGCCCCGGCGCGTTCGACGCGGGACTCTGGCCTGCCTTGGTTCCCTGGATTGCGGCCGTCGGCGTCGTGGTCGTGGCGGTCAAGACAAAATCGATGCTGTGGTGCTGCGTCTCGGGCATCGTACTCTATATTGTCTTGAGCCTTATATAGGGGTGGCGTCGCGGGCGCCGAATCTCGTTCCATCCCAACTTGTCGAATTTTTCACCGAGCTGGTCTATTTCTTCTGGTACCATGGTCAAACTTTACTGTAGCAAAGCATGACGTGGGCTTTTGTTCCGCGTCAGCGGAAATGGGGGTTTCATGGCACAGGAAGCGACCGCCAACGAGCAAAAGAAATTCAAGGTTCCGCGCATCCCGGGCGACATCATGATCTATCCGATGATCGTCGGTCTTTTGCTCAACACCTTCTGCCCGCAGGTTTTTGAGATCGGCGGCTTCTTTACGGCTGCCTGCCGCGGTGGCTCCAATACCATCGTCGCCGCGATCCTGCTGTTTGTGGGCGCCGGCATCAGCTTCAAGTCCACGCCGGGCGCCATCAAGACCGGCATCGTCGTGCTGATTCCCAAGCTGGTCGTCGCAGCGGCTCTCGGCCTGGGTGTGGCATATTTCTTTAACGATAACTTCCTGGGTCTGAGCTCCGTGTCTATCATCGGCGGCATTACGTTTTGCAACATGGCGCTCTATACGGGCATCATGGGCGAGTTCGGCGATGAGTCCGAGCAGGGCGCCGTCGGTATCCTGTTCTTTACGGCCGGCCCCGCCGTCACGATGATCATCCTTGGTGTTTCGGGTCTTGCCAACATCCCTGTCGGTACTATCATCGGCTCCATTTTGCCGCTCGTTATCGGCATGGTTCTGGGCAACCTGTTCCCGTTTATCAAGAACCTGCTAGTTCCCGGTGCCAACCCTGCGATTGCCGTCATCGGATTTCAGCTTGGCGCGTCCATGAGCCTGTCGAGCTTTATCACCGGTGGTATTTCCGGCATCTTGCTGGGCCTTGTCACGCTGTTTGTCGTCGGTCCCATCACCTTTGCGTTCGAGCGCCTGTGCGGTGGTAACGGCAAGGCTGCCGTGGCTTGTTCCACCATCGCCGGCACGGCTATGACCACGCCGGTTGCTCTCGCCGAGGTCGCGCCGCGCTACGCCGAGCTTGCGCCCACCGCGTACGCCCAGATTGCCACTGCCGTTATCATCACGGCAATCATGGCTCCGATTCTGACCGGCTGGGTCGACAAGAAGTTCTGCCAGGGCAAGGAGGACCTGTCGCCTGCCGGTGTCGAGGCCATCGAGGAGGCCGTCGCGACCGACATCGACGGCGAGTAACGGCCGTTACCGATAATTGATTCCGGCGTGCAATTCGCGCCGTCCGAGCGCCCGAACAGAAACTGTTTTGCAGTGATGTTCGGGCGCTTTGCTATGATTCCCTTTACCCCTGCGGAGTAAAGGGGTGTTTATTGCCCTGATTCGAATTGGGCGATTCTGACCATTCGGATATTGAAGGGATGGCGTCTAGTGGTTAAGGCACTCAAGATTGAGATATTCCTGCTATGCATGATTGTTCTTATCGGGCTTGCCGCGCGAAGTCGTCGCTCCTTGTTCTCGAGCACCCTGCAGCTATTGTTTAGCATGCTTGGCTACACCTCTGCCGCGTACATATTATTCGATATGATCTGGACGCTTTCGGATGGTGCGGACGGCACGTTGGGTATTGCTGCCAACTGGATTTCCAACGCGGTTTCGTTTTCGCTCTTTGCCATCGCGTGTCT
The DNA here is from genome assembly GCA_958429345.1 of uncultured Collinsella sp. GTDB lineage: Bacteria > Actinomycetota > Coriobacteriia > Coriobacteriales > Coriobacteriaceae > Collinsella. The sequence continues at coordinate 21,349 of CAUAJK010000011.1, forward strand.
CATTTGGTTTATCTATTCCGAGACGATGCAGGGCTCTCGCCTTGTGACCTCGCGCTATAGGGTGGTGCTTGTAACGTTGCCTACGGCTCTGGTGGTCGTGCTGGCTTTTACCAGTTACTGGACGCACGCCTTGTTCTATATCGATTCGCAGGGCGTGTATCGTCGCGGCTTTGCCTATATGATCCAGCCCATTGTCAGCTACTGTTACGTTATACATACGTCCTGCATGCGTTTGTGCAATCTCGCAGGGTCGAGAGCCTGCAGACGAAGGCTATCTATCGAACCTTGGCATTTTTCGCCATTCCGGCCCTGGTGGGCGGTACCTTTCAGGTCGTATACTCGGTGCCCGGCCTTTGTGTCGGCATAATGATTAGCATGTTGCTGCTCTACATCATCTGCCAGGAGCAGCTCATCTCGACCGACCCGTTGACTGGCCTCAACAATCGCAACCGTTTTGAGACCTATATGCTGTCGCTCTTCTCAAATGTGGATCAGGCCGAAGATGTGTATCTGCTTATGATGGATGCCGACGGCTTTAAGCAGATTAACGACCGGTATGGACATGTGGAGGGCGACCATGCTCTCCAGGTCATATCTGCTACGCTCAAAGAGGTCTGCTCGGCGTCTGGTGGTTTTATCGCACGTTATGGCGGCGATGAGTTCGTGGTGCTCCAGAAGGCAGCGGCGGAACAGGACATCATAGACCTGTGTTCGGCGATTAACGACGAGCTCGCTCGTGCCGAGGTGCCGTATCTGTTGCGGATGTCCATCGGCTACGCACGGGTTGGCGATGGTGTCGATACCTGGCAAGACTTACTTCGCGCTGCCGATGCGGAGCTCTACCGCGTCAAGGCCGAGAAAAAGAAAGCCGGCGTCCAGATACGCTAGAAAAAAGGGGGCGCACGACCGTTGCGATGGTCGTGCGCCCCCTTTTTGCGTTGACGGGGGCCACCGGCCATAACGCCCAGGCGCGGTGCGGCAAGACGAGCGTCTGCCGCCGCGGCTCGGTACGAAATCAACGAGAATCAGTGTGCTCCATTGAGCTAAAGTGTGCGAACGCCCTCTTTAAAAAGGTGAGCTCGCTAGGCTTTTTTGGGTTTGTTGACGATGATGATGCCGCCGCAGACCAACAGCAGGGCAACGATGACGGTAATGGGGCTCGTGCCAGCGCCCTCGCCGAGCAGCAGCGCGCTCAGCAGCACACCAAAGACGGGGTTCATAAACCCAAAGACCGAGACGCGGCTGACGGGGTTGACGGCAAGCAGGCGCGACCACAGCGAGTAGGCGACCGCGGAGATAAGCGCCATGTAGATGATGAGCGCGATGGCGGGGGCAATCGCCGTGGGGGAGAGCGCGCCACCCATCAAAAAGCCGATGGCGGTGAGGACCAGGCCGCCGACCAAGAACTGCCACCCGGCAAGCAAGACGCCGTCGTGCTCACGCGAGAAGATACCGATCAGGCAGGTCGAAAGGGCACCCGCGACGGTGGAGGCTAGGATAAAACCCTCGCCGTCGAGCGTAAAGCCAAAGGTGCCGTCCGCGCCCGAAAGGTTGACGAGCGCGACACCGGCAAAGCCCAGTACGCAGCCGAGCACTTTGGCCGCATCGAGCTTTTCGGTGCGAAACGCCAGGGCGGCAAAGAGGATGGCTAGGAAGTTGGCGCTGGCCTCGATGATGGAGCTCGACATGGCGCTGGCGCGCGAGAGGCCCAGGTAGAAAAAGAAGTACTGCCCGATAGTCTGGAAGAGCGACAAGATGCAGATGGGCTTGATATCGCGCGCTTGCGGAACGAGCGGTCGGCGCTGGGCCACGCTCATGCCAACAATGACCAGCATGCCGGCAAGGGTGAAGCGTAGGCCCGCGAAGAGCAGCTGCGAGGCGCTGTCGTGCGCGGGAATACCAAAGAGGCCGTAGCCGATCTTGATGCAGGGGAAGGCGGAGCCCCAGAGCGCGCAGCAAACGAGACAGCCCAGGATGAGTCCGGGCAGGGTGGCGAGATACGGCTTGCGGCTTTCCATGATGTCCTTCTCCTATACGCGCAAAGCAAAAAAGAACCCGCCACCGGGGGTGCCGGTGGCGGGTGTTGTTACCCGAGGGGATTGTACCCGATGGGAAAGGTTTAAGCGAAGTAGGCCACGCCGCTCTCAAAGATCGGCATGAACTTATCGCCGGGGACATGCTCGGGCACGTTGCGGTACAGGTTGTCGCCGCGACGCTCGGCATGGCCCATCTTGCCCAGGACGCGGCCGTCGGGGCTCGTGATGCCCTCGATGGCGAGTGCGGAGCCGTTGGGGTTGACGGAGAGATCCATGCTGGGCTTGCCGTCCTCGCCCACGTACTGCGTGGCGACCTGGCCGTTGGCGATCAGCTGGGCGAGCACTTCGTCATTGGCGACAAAGCGGCCCTCGCCGTGGCTGATGGCGACGGTGTAGGGGTCGTCCAGGCTGCACTGCGACAGCCACGGGGACAAGTTGGACGAGATGCGGGTGCGCACCAGACGGCTCTGGTGGCGACCGATGGTGTTGAACGTCAACGTGGGCGCATCGGGCGTGGCGTCGACGATGTCGCCGTAGGGCACCAGGCCGAGCTTGATCAGGGCCTGGAAGCCGTTGCAGATGCCCAGCATTAGGCCATCGCGGGCCTTGAGCAGGTCGCGGACTGCCTCGGTGACCTCGGGAGCGCGGAAGAACGCCGTGATGAACTTGGCGGAGCCGTCGGGCTCGTCGCCGCCCGAGAAGCCGCCGGGGATCATGACGATCTGGCTTGCGCGGATGCGGCGGGCAAGCTCGTGGGTGCTCTCGGCGACGGCCTCGGGCGTGAGGTTGTTGATCACGAAGGTGTCGGCCTCGGCGCCGGCGGCGCGGAAGGCACGGGCACTATCGTACTCGCAGTTGTTGCCGGGGAACACGGGGATAACCACGCGCGGGCGGGCGATCTTGGCGCCGCCGTACACGTGGATGTCCTTGGCGCGGAAGTCGATGGTCTCGACCTCGGGGGTCTCGTCGGCGCTGCGGTAGGCAAAGACGCCCTCGATGCCGCTCTCCCAGGCCTCCTGGAGCTCGGAGAGCTCGATGACTTCGGAGCCGGTGTCGATGACATAGCCCTCGACGGTGGTGCCCAGGGGCTCGACGACAACGCCGTCGGCGACCTCGGGCAGCTCGGCATCCTCGGCGAGCTCGACGATAAAGCTGCCGTAGAGCGGGGTGAAGAGGCTCTCCACGTCCACATCCTCGGCAAGCTCGATACCGATCTGGTTGCCGACACACATCTTAAAGAGGCTCTCGGCGCCGCAGCCGTAGCCGGGCGTGGAGACGGCCAGGGCGTCGCCGGTAGCAGTGAGCGCCTCGACGGCGTCAAACGCGGCGAGCAGCTGCTGGGCGTCGGGGCGGTAGTCCTCGCCGTAGGTGGCGGGGGCGATGCGGACGACGCGGTGCGTCAGGCCCTTGAACTCAGGGGAAACGGCGCGCGCCGCGCGGCCCACGGCCACAGCGAAGCTGATCAGAGTCGGCGGAACGTTGAGCTCGCCGGCCTCGTCCTCAAACGAGCCGCTCATGGAATCCTTGCCACCGATGGCGCCGGCACCCAGGTCGACTTGGGCCATGAGGGCGCCCAGGACGGCTGCCGTGGGCTTGCCCCAGCGCTCGGCCTCGGTGCGCAGACGCTCGAAGTACTCCTGGAAGGAGAGGTAGGCGCGCTTGTGCTCAAAGCCGGCGGCAACGAGCTTGGCGATGGACTCGACCACGGACAGGTAGGCGCCCGCAAACTGGTCAGCTTCCATCAGGTAGGGGTTGAAGCCCCATGCCATAGCGCTTGCCGTGGTGGTCTCGCCGTCCACGGGGAATTTGGCGACCATGGCCGAGCTCGGGGTGAGCTGCGTCTTGCCGCCAAAGGGCATGAGCACGGTCGCGGCGCCGATGGTGGAGTCGAAGCGCTCGGAAAGGCCCTTGTTGGAAGCGACGTTGAGGTCGGTGACAAGCGAGGTCATGCGCTCGGCGAGCGTGGTGCCGGCCCAGCTGGGCTGCCACACGCTACGGGCGCACACGTGGGCGACCTGGTGCTTGGGTGCGCCGTTGGAGTTGAGGAACTCGCGGGATAGGTCGACGATGGCGACACCGTTCCAAGCCATGCGCATGCGCGGCTCGGCGGTAACCTCGGCGATAACGGTCGCCTCCAGGTTCTCCTCGGCGGCGTAGCCCATGAACTCCTCGACGTCACTGTCGGCGACGGCGCAGGCCATACGCTCCTGGGACTCGGAAATAGCGAGCTCGGTGCCGTCCAGGCCGTCGTACTTCTTGGTCACGGTATCAAGGTCGACATACAGGCCGTCGGCAAGCTCGCCTACGGCGACCGAGACGCCGCCGGCGCCAAAGTCGTTGCAGCGCTTGATCAGGCGGCAGGCGTCGCCGCGGCGGAAGAGGCGCTGCAGCTTACGCTCGACCGGGGCGTTGCCCTTCTGGACCTCGGCGCCCGAGGTCTCGATGGACTCGGTGTTCTGGGTCTTGGAGGAGCCGGTGGCACCGCCGATGCCGTCACGGCCGGTGCGGCCGCCCAGCAGGATGATCTTGTCGGTGGGGGCGGGGCACTCGCGGCGCACGTGGTTTGCCGGGGTAGCGCCCACGACGGCGCCGACCTCCATGCGCTTGGCCACGTAGCCGGGGTGATAGAGCTCGTTGACCTGGCCGGTGGCAAGGCCGATCTGGTTGCCGTAGCTGGAGTAGCCGGCGGCAGCGGTGGTTACGAGCTTGCGCTGCGGCAGCTTGCCCTCGAGCGTCTCGGACACGGGGACGGTGGGGTCGCCGGCGCCGGTGACACGCATGGCCTGGTACACGTAGCTGCGGCCCGAAAGCGGGTCGCGGATGGCGCCGCCCACGCAAGTGGCGGCACCGCCGAAGGGCTCGATCTCGGTCGGGTGGTTGTGGGTCTCGTTCTTAAACAGGAACAGCCAGTCCTGGTCCTCGCCGTCGACATCGACCTTCACCTTGACGGTGCAGGCGTTGATCTCCTCGGATTCGTCGACATCGGTCATGACGCCGGTCTTCTTGAGGTATTTGGCGCCGATGGTGCCCATGTCCATGAGGCAGACGGGCTTGGCGTCGCGACCGAGCTCGTGGCGCATCTCCATGTAGCGGTCGAAGGCCTGCTGCACCACGGCGTCGTCGATCGTCACGTCGTCCAGGACGGTGCCGAAGGTGGTGTGGCGGCAGTGGTCGGACCAATAGGTGTCGATCACGCGGATCTCGGTGATGGTGGGGTCGCGATCCTCATCGCGGAAGTACTGCTGGCAGAAGGCGATGTCCGCCTCGTCCATGGCAAGGCCGCGCTCAGAAATAAAGGCGGCAAGGCCGGTCTCATCGAGCTCGCGGAAGCCGTCGAGCACCTCGACGGGCTGGGGCTCGGGGGTCTCCATGTACAGCGTCTCGGGCAGGTCGAGCGAGGCGATGCGCGCCTCGACGGGGTTCACCACGTAGTGCTTGATGGCCTCGATGGCGGCTTCGTCCAGAGCGCCCGAGAGCATATAGACCTTGGCGGAGCGCACGGCGGGGCGCTCGCCCTGGCTGATGAGCTGCACGCACTCGCTGGCAGAGTCGGCGCGCTGGTCAAACTGGCCAGGCAGGAATTCGACGGCAAAGACGGCGCCATCGCTTGCGGGGAGCTCGTCGTAGGTCACATCGACCTGGGGCTCGCTAAAGACGGTCGGCACGCAGGAGCGGAAAAGCTCCTCGTCGATGCCCTCGACGTCGTAGCGGTTGATGATCCTCAGGGCCTCGATGCCCTTGATGCCGAGAATCTCGGTCAGCTCGCCCTTGAGCTGCTGAGCCTCGACGTCGAACCCGGGTTTCTTCTCCACGTAGATACGAGAGACCATTGGTTCCTGCCTTCCTGATCGGTTGGGCGTACGGTACGGTATGCGGCAGCGGTCGGTTTGCGGGGTCTGCCCTGCGGTCGCCTTGAGCCACATGTTTGTAAACCTCACTATGATACGACAGCTCGTGGCGCGTTGAGAACGGCGAGGGTGCTACAGTGAAGCGCAAACAAGAGAAAGGCATCACATGGCATTCGTTTCACTCGCCATCATCGCGCTCGTGGCCTTTGCAAGCCCCTTCATCGCCTCGGCGATTCCCGGAAAACCCGTTCCCGAGACGGTCTTTTTGCTCGTGCTCGGTGCGGTGCTGGGACCTCATATGCTCGGCGTCATCCATGTAGATGCCGAGGTTTCGCTCGTGTCAGAGCTCGGCCTGGCCTTTTTGTTCCTGCTTGCCGGCTTTGAGATCGACCCTAAGAACATTACGGGTGTGGAGGGGCGCTACGGCTTGGCGACGTGGGCCGTCACGTTTGGTATCGCCTGGCTTGCCGTGCGCTTTACGCCGTGGTTCTCGGTCAGCCATTTCGACGGTATCGCCGTGACGCTCGCCTTGACCTCGACGGCGCTTGGAGCGCTCATGCCCATCTTGCGCGAGCGGTCGCTTGCCGGAACGCGCGTCGGTGATTCGATTCTCGCCTATGGTACGTGGGGCGAGCTCGGCCCCGTGCTCGCCATGTCGGTACTGCTGTCTGCCCGTACGGGCATCGAGACGCTGCTGATTTTGGGCTTATTTGCCGCCGTGTGTGTGCTGCTTGCCGTGGTCCCCGGCCGTTCCAAACGCATCGGCAGCCGGTTTTTCGCCTTTATTCAGGAGCGCGCCGACACCACGTCGCAGACCTTCGTGCGCCTGACGGTGCTTATTTTGGTCACGCTCGTGGCGTTTTCCGCTATTTTTAGCCTCGATATCGTGTTGGGCGCTTTTGCCGCCGGCTTTGTCCTGCGCTACATCATCCCCGAGGGCAACCATACGCTCGAGACCAAGCTCGATGGCCTGGCCTATGGCTTTTTGATTCCGGTGTTCTTTACCGTATCGGGCGCGAAAATCGATCTGACGGCCGTGGCGTCGCGCCCGGGCTTGCTCGTGGGCTTTATCGTGGCGCTGCTGATTATTCGTGCCGTGCCCATTCTCATCTCTATGAGCATTTGTCCCGTGACGCGCGATGTGTCGGCGTATGGTCGCATTACGGTGGCCCTGTACTGCACCACGGCGCTGCCGATCATCGTTGCCGTGACAAGCGTTGCCGTCAACGCGGGCGCGCTGTCGCAAGACATTGCGTCGGTCATGGTTGCCGCCGGTGCCATCACGGTGTTCTTGATGCCATTGCTCGCGCAGCTCTTCTACCGCGTGGTCGACGCCGCACCGGTCGCCGCCGTGGCAGAAGTTGCCGAGCATCCATCCGATGCGCTCGACATTCTGCGCGCCCATCACGATTTGGCGAGTCTGCTCGCACGCGAGCACGAGCTGCTGACCTCGCATGGACATGGTCGTGTATTCGAGGGCCTGCCTACGCTCGATACGATTGCCGAGCGTCTTTCCGCCGAGGCGGCGAGCGGCCACATCGATGCCCGCATCGTGGACGCGGCGCACCTGCTTGCCGATAAGACCTATGGAGACGAGGTCGACCCGTCCGAGCTGACTCCGCGTGAGCGCCGCCGCCTGGAGCGCGCCAAGCTCGCCGTGCACGAATACCGCCGCCGCATGCTGGAGCTCTATGCGCGCGATGAAGCCCAGGACGACGACGGCAGGTAGCCAACGCCGCTGCGGAAAATGCATCCCGGAATTGGCGCCCAGAGTGGGACGCGCTTTCCGCGAGAGGCTCGTTGCGGAAAGTGCGTCCCAGAATCGGCGTTCAAAACGGGGCGCACTTTCCGAAGCATGGCCCTGAGAGAAGCTGCGTCCCGGTCTGAGCCGGAATTCTGGGACACGGCTTCTACTTCAAACAGAAGAAGGCGCGCTGCCTGCGGTTGATGCAGGCAGCGCGCCTTTTGCGTTGAGCTCCGTTGAGGTTCGAAGTAGTGGACTAGTTGGCCATGACGCCTTCGGTCCAGGCCTCGACGTCCTCGATGCGCAGGACGTTGGCGACCTCGGCCACGCAGTCGACGCTGGCAAGCTCGGCGGCGGCAGCCTGGACGTCCTTCTCGAGCGCGCGGTGCGTCAGGAAGATGACCGAGCAGGCATCGCTGGCGCCCGACTTGCCGTCCTCGACCTGGTTGATGAGCGAGATCGAAATGTTGTGCTTGGCAAAGATATCGACCGTCTCGGACAGGGCGCCCACGCGGTCGGCGACCTTCAGGCGCACATAGTACTTGGTCTGGAGCTCGTCCATGGGCTTAAAGGCGAGGTTGTGACCATAGGGCTCAATCTCGGGCAGCGGAGCCACGCCGCGGCTGATCTGTTCGGAGAGCGACAGGATATCGCCCACGACGGCGCTCGCGGTGGGGAAGGAGCCTGCGCCGGCACCGTAGAACATGGTCTCGCCCACGGCGTCGCCTACCACGTAGACAGCGTTCATGGCGCCGTTGACCTTGGCAAGCATGTGGTCGGCGGGGATCAGTGTGGGATGCACGCGGACGTCGACGCCGGCGTCGGTGTTACGGGCGATGCCGAGTAGCTTGATGGTGTAGCCGAGCTCGCGGGCCTGGGCGATGTCCTCGGCGCCGATGGTGCGAATACCCTGCTGGTACACATCGTCGGTGGTCACGCGGGTGCCAAAGCCGATGGAGGCGAGGATGGCCGTCTTGCTGGCGGCGTCGAAGCCGTCGACGTCGGCGGACGGGTCGGCCTCGGCATAGCCCTTTGCCTGGGCGTCGGCGAGCACGTCAGCGTAATCGGCGCCCTCGGCGTCCATGCGCGACAGGATGTAGTTGGTGGTGCCGTTGAGAATGCCAGCGATGGTCAGGATCTTGTTGCCCACCAGGTCGTGCTCGAGCGTGCTCACGATGGGGATGCCACCGCCGCAGCTGGCCTCGCACTTAATCTGCACGCCGCACGCGCGTGCCTTCTCGGCGAGCGTCTCGACATGACGGCCCAGCAGGGCCTTGTTGGCAGAGACGACGTGCTTGCCGTTCTCGAAGGCGGTGGTGAAGATTTCGGTCGCGGGGTGCTCGCCGCCGATGAGCTCGACGACGATATCGACGGCGGGGTCGGTGACGACGTCGTGCCAGTCGCTCGTAAAGGCCTCGCGCTCAATACCGGCGGCTTCGGCCTGCTCCCAGGCAAGCGCGCAGGCGCGGGTCAGCTTAAGGTCGATGCCGTAGGCGGCCAGGTACTCATCGTGGTGGCTCTTGATCAGACGGGCCACGCCGCCGCCGACGGTTCCAAGACCGATCAGACCGACGTTCACGGTGCGCAGGGGTTCGCTCATAGATAGCTCCTTCGTGCATCTTATGGATGGATTAACCGCTTAAAGGTTGAGTGCATTCTAGCGTGAAGTGCGGGCGCGTGCTCGCCAGGCAACAGGAGTCGCACAAAACGGCACCCCCGAAACGCTGCGGAAACATTGGAAACATGCTCGCTACAAACGGAACTCCGTAACAAACTGTCAACGTTTGCACCATAAGGTTTGCCCTGTACCGCAAGACGGCCGCACCGCGGCCAGCGAAAAGGGGGACACCATGTTTAGCATCAACAACGTACTTAACCGCAGGAGTTTCTTGGCTGGCGCCGCGGCGCTCGGTGGCACCGCGGTGCTCGCTGGCTGCTCGTCGGGTGGCTCGGACGGCGGCTCCGCCGATGACGGCAAGACCTTCAAGATCGGCGTCATCGGCCCTCTGACCGGCGCTGCGGCAACCTATGGCGTCTCGGCCGAGAAGGGTGCCAAGCTCGCCGCCAAGGATTTCTCGACCAAGGACCTCAAGCTCTCGCTTAAGTCCGAGGACGATGTCGCCGACGGCGAAAAGGCCATCAACGCCTTCAATACCCTGTGCGACTGGGGCATGCAGGCTCTCGTCGGCCCCGTTACGACTGGTGCCGCCGTCGCCGTCTCGGGCGAGATCGCCGACGATATGCTCATGGTCACGCCTTCGGCCTCGTCGCTCGACGTCACCAAGGACAAGACCACGGTCTTTCAGGTTTGCTTCACCGATCCCACCATGGGCGCCAGCGCCGCGAAGTTCTTGGCCGAGAAGTACGCGGATGCCAAGATCGCCCTGTTCTACAACTCCGGCGATACGTATAGCTCGGGCGTTGCCGACGCTTTTGCCGAGCAGGCCAAGGCGTCCAAGCTCGATATCGTCGATACCGAAACCTTTAAGGACGACTCTTCCACGAGCTTTACCAACCAGCTGACCAAGGCCAAGGAGGCCGGTGCCACGCTCATCTTTGCCCCGATCTACTACACGCCGGCGTCCGTTTTGCTCAAGAACGCCAAGGACATGGGCTACGACATGACGCTCATGGGTACCGACGGCATGGACGGCCTGCTCTCTGTGGAAGGTTTCGATACCTCTCTTGCCGAGGGCGTACTGCTCATGACCCCGTTTTCGGCTGACGACGAGAAGAATGCCGACTTCGTCAAGGCCTATAAGGATGCCTACGACGAGACGCCTAACCAGTTTGCCGCCGACGCCTACGATTGTGTCCACGCCATCGCCGAGGCCATCGACAAGGCGGGCATCGATATTACGGCCGATGGTGCCGACATTGCCGACGATCTTGCCAAGGCCATGCGCAAGATCAAGATTGAGGGCCTGACGGGCGAGCTCACGTGGAACGACGAGGGCCAGGTCGAAAAGCCCGCTACGGCCTATGTGATCCAGGATGGCAAGTACATCGCCGCCTAAGTGCGCATAAAGCGCTACCGGTGAGGCCGTTTTATTCAGGGCAAGGGCGCTTGTAACAGAACAGAAACATTACTTTCACATAATAAAGTGGCTAAACTGCATAAACTGATAGAAATACGCATAAATATGGATAAATGGACAAAGCAAAAGAAAAGTTGAAATAATCGCCACTTTTCTCAACTAAAGCGTCTACTATTTTGCGAACGCCGAACACGGCGAAGGATGGCCTGTCGGGTAACCGAAACCCGACGAGATTTGAGAGGAGAGCCGCATGTCGAGCCTCACCGGTAAGTCATTGAACCCTGTTATGAATCGCAGGAGCGTTATCGCGAGCGCAGCAGGTCTGGGGGCGATGTCCATTCTAGCTGGCTGCTCCTCCAACGGCGGCGACAGCGGTTCCGCTTCGAGCGACGCTTCGTTTAAGATCGGCACCATCGGCCCGCTGACCGGCGCCAACGCGTCCTACGGCAAGTCCGTTACCCAGGGTGTCGAGCTTGGCTGCAAGGATTTCTCGACCAAAGAGCTGCCGCTTGCCAGCAAGGCCGAAGATGACCAGGCCGACGGCGAGAAGGCCGTCAACGCCTTCAACACCCTGCTCGACTGGGGCATGCAGGCCCTCGTCGGTCCGACCACCACGGGTGCGTCGGTTGCCGTTGCCGCAGAGTGTGGCAACGACCCCAAGACGTTCATGATCACCCCGTCCGCGTCCTCCGAGGACGTCACCGACGGCAAGGATTGTGTCTTCCAGGTTTGCTTCACCGACCCCAACCAGGGCGTCAACGCTGCCAAGTTCCTGGCGCAGAAGTATGCGGACGAGAAGTTCGTGCTGTTCTATAACTCCGGCGACGCCTATTCTTCGGGCATCGCAGATTCTTTTAAGGCCCAGGCCGCTGAGTCCAAGCTCGAGATTGTTGACGAGGAGACCTTTAAGGACGACTCCGCCACGAGCTTTACCAACCAGCTGACCAAGGCCAAGCAGGCCGGCGCCACCATGATCTTTGCGCCGATCTACTACACGCCGGCGTCCGTCCTGCTCAAGAACGCCAAGGACATGGGCTACGACGTCAAGATGATGGGCTGCGACGGCATGGACGGCATCCTGGGCGTTGAGGGCTTCGACACCTCTCTTGCCGAGGGTCTGCTGCTCATGACCCCGTTCTCCGCCGACGACGAGAAGAACGCCGACTTCGTCAACGCTTACAAGGATAAGTACGGCGATACCCCCGACCAGTTTGCCGCCGACGCCTACGACGGCGTGCACGCGGTGGCCGAGGCCCTCAAGGAGGCCGGTCTTGGTGTCGACGCCGACCCGACCGAGGCCGCCGAGAAGCTGTCCAAGGCTATGCTCAAGATTACCGTTGACGGTCTGACCGGCAAGCTCACCTGGAACGATAAGGGCCAGGTCCAGAAGGAGCCCACGGCGTACGTCATCACCGACGGCAAGTACGTACAGGCCTAATTGGCCGCCTTACATAGAGCGGTTTTGATCCCAAGCAGGGGAGGTTTTGGCCTTCCCTGCTTGCTTGGTATCTAGGGACAGTGTAACGTCCCTGTTTCATACATTAACTGGAAACCTATTCGAAAGGGGGATGTGGAACATGACGGTCTTTATTCAATACCTGGTCAACGGCCTGTCCATGGGCAGCGTCTACGCCATCATCGCGTTGGGCTACACCATGGTCTACGGTATCGCCAAGATGCTGAACTTCGCTCACGGCGACGTTATCATGGTCGGTGCCTATGTCTCGTTCTGTGCCACGTCGTATCTCGGCCTCCCGGGCTGGGTATCTGTAATTCTTTCTTGTGTGGCCTGCACGGTTCTCGGCGTTCTCATCGAGGGTCTGGCCTATAAGCCGCTGCGCCAAGCAGGCCCGCTGGCCGTTCTGATCACGGCTATCGGCGTGTCTTACTTCCTGCAGAACGCCGCGCAGCTTCTGTGGGGCGCCACGCCCAAGAACTTCACTTCGCTCGTCACCTTCCAGGTGCCGGAGTTCTTGGCCAAGTTCAACGTAAGCGCCGTCTCGCTCGTCACCATCGTCGCCTGCCTGGTTATCATGGCCGGCCTGATGTTCTTTACAGGTAAGACCAAGATGGGCAAGGCCATGCGCGCCGTGTCCGAGGACAAGGTCGCCGCTCAGCTCATGGGCATCAACGTCAACCGCACCATCTCGATGACGTTTGCCATCGGCTCGGCGCTTGCCGCCATCGCCGGCGTGCTCCTGTGCTCCTACTCGCCGGTGCTGCAGCCCACGACGGGTGCCATGCCTGGCATCAAGGCCTTCGACGCCGCCGTCTTCGGTGGCATCGGCTCCATCCCCGGCGCCTTTGTCGGCGGCATTCTCATCGGCATCATCGAAGCGATGGCGCAGGCCTACATTTCCACGAGCCTTGCCAACTCCATCGTCTTTGGCGTTCTGATCATCGTCCTGCTCGTCAAGCCTGCCGGCCTCTTGGGCAAGTACGTCCCCGAGAAGGTGTAGGTGAGCGTTATGAAGTTTCTTAAAGACAAGCAGACGCGTCACGACTTTGTTACGTACGCCATGTGCCTAGTGGCGTTCGCCATCGTGTTCTTTATGCAGTCTAACCACATGATTCCGCGCATGATCGCCGGTCAGCTGGTTCCCATCACGGCCTATATCGTCATGGCCATCTCCCTCAACCTCGTCGTCGGCATCGCGGGCGACTTGTCGCTGGGCCACGCGGGCTTTATGAGCGTCGGCGCCTATACGGGAATCGTCACCGCGGTCGCCCTCGAGAGCGCCGTTCCCTCCGATCCAATACGTCTTGTCATCAGCATCGTGGTCGGTGCCATCGCTGCCGCCATCTTGGGCTTCTTGATTGGTATCCCGGTCCTGCGCCTGAGCGGCGACTATCTGGCTATCGTGACCCTGGCTTTTGGCGAGATCATCAAGGAGATCGTCACCTGCCTCATTGTGGGCGTCGACTCCCGCGGCCTGCACGTGATCTTTAACATCACGGGCAATTCTACGATCGACGACCTGCACCTGCTCGAGGACGGCACCGCCATCATCAAGGGCGCCCAGGGCGCCTCGGGCGTGTCGACGTACTCGACCTTCCTCGCCGGCGCCATCCTGGTCATGGTCGCACTCGTGATCGTGCTCAACCTGGTTCGCAGCCGTACCGGCCGTGCCATTATGGCCGTGCGCGATAACAAGATTGCAGCCGAGTCCGTAGGCATCTCCGTCACCGAGTACCGCATGATCGCCTTCGTGGTTTCCGCTGCCCTCGCCGGTGCTGCCGGAGCCCTCTTCGGCGGTAACTTCTCGCAGCTCTCCGCCACCAAGTTCGACTTCAACACGTCCATTCTCATCCTGGTGTTCGTGGTCCTGGGCGGTCTGGGCAATATGCGCGGCTCCGTCATCGCGGCGGCGCTGCTCACGGTGCTTCCCGAGCTGCTCCGTCAGTTCTCGGACTACCGCATGCTCATCTACGCCATCGTGCTGATCCTGGTCATGATTTTTACCAACAACCCGCAGCTCAAGGCGTTCTTCGGTCGCGTCAAGGATCGCTTTGCTTCCAAGAAGGAGGTGGCAGCCGATGCCCAGTAAATTTGAGTTCAAGAAGGGCAAGATGGTCCCGTATCCTTCTGGCGCCATCGTTCCCGACCGCGACCTGGGCGAGCGCCCTGCACTCGAGTGCATCCACCTGGGCATTGAGTTCGGTGGCCTTAAGGCAGTCGACGACTTTAGCCTGACCATCGGCAAGACCGAGATCGCCGGTCTGATCGGCCCCAACGGTGCCGGTAAGACCACGGTCTTCAACCTGCTCACCAAGGTGTATCAGCCCACGCACGGCACCATCCTGCTCGACGGCGAGGACACCTCGGGCAAGTCGGTCTATCAGGTCAACCGCATGGGTATTGCCCGTACCTTCCAGAACATTCGCCTGTTCAACACCATGACGGTGGAGGATAACGTTAAGGTCGGCCTGCACAACCAGGAGCGCTACTCCGGCTTTGAGGGCGTGCTGCGCCTGCCGACGTATTGGAAGCACGAGAAGGCCGCCCACGAGCGCGCCATGGAGCTGCTGTCCATCTTTGATATGGAGCATCTGGCAAACGAGCAGGCCGGATCGCTGCCTTACGGCGCTCAGCGTCGTCTGGAGATCGTCCGCGCGCTTGCCACCAACCCCAAGCTACTGCTGCTCGACGAGCCCGCCGCCGGCATGAACCCGTCCGAGACCGCGGAGCTCATGGAGAACATCGTCAAGATTCGTGACACCTTTGGCATTGCCATCATGCTTATCGAGCATGATATGTCGCTCGTTATGAACATCTGCGAGGGCATCTGCGTGCTCAACTTTGGTAAGGTCATCGCCAAGGGCACGGCCGAGGAAATCCAGAACAACGACGCTGTTATCGAGGCGTATCTGGGCAAGCAGGATAAGGGGGAGAACTAAATGGCAGAGCCGATGCTTTCCGTCTACAACATCAACGTCTGGTACGGTGCCATCCACGCCATCAAGGACATCTCCTTTAACGTCAACGAGGGCGAGATCGTTGCTCTGATCGGTGCGAACGGTGCCGGTAAGTCCACAACGCTCAAGACCGTCTCGGGCCTGCTGCGTTCCAAGACCGGCTCCATCAAGTTTATGGGCGAGGACATTACCCATACGCCCGCCGATAAGCTGGTGGGCAAGGGCCTGGCTCAGGTCCCCGAGGGCCGTCGCGCCTTTTTGCAGATGACGGTCGAGGAGAACCTGGAGATGGGCGCCTACACGCAGCCCAAGTCCACGGTGGCTCCGGGCCTGGAGCGCGTCTACGAGCAGTTCCCGCGCCTTAAGGAGCGCCGTCGACAGGTCGCCGGCACCCTTTCGGGCGGCGAGCAGCAGATGCTCGTTATGGGGCGCGCCCTTATGAGCAACCCCAAGCTGCTCATGCTCGACGAGCCTTCCATGGGCCTGGCGCCGATTCTGATTGAGCAGATCTTCCAGATTGTCGAGGATCTGCACAAGGCCGGCACCACGGTGCTTCTGGTCGAGCAAAACGCACAGATGGCTCTTTCCATCGCCACACGCGGTTACGTGCTCGAGACCGGCAAGATCACCATGACCGGCACTGGTCAAGAGCTGCTGCACGACGACAACGTCCGCAAAGCATATCTTGGTGGTTAATTCATTCAACGAAGGGGCACTGACTATCCCGGTCAGCGCCCCTTTTTTTGGTGCAAGGGGGTCAGGTTACTTTGCACCATAAACAGTCCCTATTCCACCGCAACTTCATGGGGATGTGTGACAATGCCCGCTGGAAAACATCTGCTGTCTTTGGGGGTCTATCTATGCTGTACGAGTTTTGTGCCGAGAACTTTGAGCGGGTGCCGGCGGCTATCGATGCCGGTGCAAGGCGTATTGAACTGTGCGACAACCTTGCCGTTGGTGGCACTACACCCTCGGCCGGTGTTATCAGCGCTACAGTCAGCTATGCTCACGAGCATGACGCGCGAGTGGTGTGCATGATTCGCCCGCGTGGCGGCGACTTTCATTACAACCAAGACGAGCTGCGTATGATGGAGATGGACCTGGGCCTTGCCGTGAGCGCCGGCGTTGACAGCTTGGTCTTTGGCTGCTGCAAGCCCTGCGCCGGCGGCTGGGCGCTCGACGAACTCACGCTCGGTGCCCTCGTGATGGCTGCGGGCTGCGCGACCGAGGAGTGCAAGCGTGGGCCCATCGACATCACCTTCCACATGGCGTTTGATCAGCTCTCGCCCGAGGCTCAGCTCGACGCGATTGACATACTCGTCGACTGCGGCATCACACGCATCTTGACGCATGGCGGCGCTGCCGGTACGCCGATCGAGGACAACTTCGAAAACCTGGCCCGCTTGATCGAGTATGCGGGCGACCGCTTGACCATCCTTCCCGGCGGCGGCATTTCCACGGCCAACCGCGATACCGTGGCGGCGGCACTGGGCGTCTCCGAGCTCCATGGCACAAGGATCGTACCGCTGGAGGTGTAGCCCGTGGCGCTTGTATTCGATGTTCAGCGGGCGAGTGGCAAGCCCGACGACAACCGTCGCCCCGGTACCGCGTGTCCCTTTTGCAACACGGAGGGGCTCACCAACATCATCCGGCGCGACGGTGACTGCATCTGGCTCGAGAATAAGTTCAAAACCCTGCGCGCCACCCATCAAACCGTGCTAATCGAGTCGGCCGATCACGATGCCGACCTGGTGACCTATGAGCCGGATGAACTCCACCATGTGATGCGGTTTGCCCTGGGTTGCTGGCAGCAGATGATCGATTCACAGCAGTATCGAAGCGTGCTCATGTACAAGAACAAGGGTCCGCTCTCGGGCGGCAGCCTCGTTCATCCGCACATGCAGATTGTGGGTTTGGAGCAGGAAGACGGCTATGCTTCGCTGACTTCCGCCAATTTCGAAGGCATCAATGTCTGGCAACAGGGGAGAATCTCGGTCAACATCTCAATCGAACCGATTATGGGGTTCTTTGAGGTCAACGTTTCAGCCCCGCAGGGAATCGCCGCCAGCGATGGCATGCGAGACCAAGCCGAGGCGGATCTCTTCGCCGATGCGATCCAGGTAGCTCTGCGCTATATCCTGAACGAGCACCACGGTGGTCGCGCAGAGTCGTACAACCTGTTCTTCTATCACCTGGGCGGTCGGACCATTGCCAAGGCGCTGCCGCGTTGGGTGGTTTCGCCCTACTTTGTCGGCTATCGTTTGGCCCAGGTCAATGCTGAGACCACGCTCGATGTCGATGCTGAGCGCCTGCGTGCGCATCTGGAAACGCTCGTATAGCAAGACTAACACCCGCGTAATGCGGACAGTCTAGCGCCCCATGGCGTCGCGGCCGGCCTCGACCCGCTTGCGCTGGGCGGCGCGCTCCTCGCCGGTCAGACGCTCAAAGAGGTGCCCGATAAACGAGGCGAGCACCTGCTGAAACAGCGTTCCGCACATGACGGGAAACACGACTTCGCCCGGAAAGTATTGCGTGGCGATGACGGCGCCCGAAGAGATATTGCGCATGCCGCAGGTAAAGCACATGGTGGTCGTTTCGCTATATGGCAGATGCAGCGCGCGGGCGACCAGAATGCCGACGACAAAGCCGCTGATGGCGAAGACCAAAATAAAGAGGGCTACTTCCAAGCGCACCGCGTTCATGTGCAGCATGTACTCGCTCATGGCGGTGGAGTTGGAGGCGATAACGCCCATCATCATGAACTTGCAGGCGGGCGAGAGCGCGGGGGAGAGTTTCTCGTGTCCCCAGCCGTGCGTGAGCTCGTTGATCACGATGCCGAGCACGGCGGGGATGGCAATCATAAAGGCCATGTTCTGCATCATGCTCGGAACATCGATTGCGACGGTGGCGCCCAACAGGAGCTTGAGCGTGAGCGGAATCGTTACGGGCGATATAACCGAGGACGTCAGGATGATGGTGAGCGCGAGCGGGCCGTTGCCGCCGAACATGCTAATCCACATAAAGGCAGTGACTGCCACGGGTACGCTGTACTCGAGCACGATGCCGCAGACAAGGTTGGGGTTGGAGCCAAAGAACAGTGAGCCCATGGCATACGCCGCGATGGGGATGATCACAGCCGAGACAAATAACGCCAAAATCAGATGCAGGGGACGGCGGAACACCTCAGCTACCTGGTGGAAGGTGTTGCTGAGCGCGCCTTGGAACGTCATAAAGGCAAACAGGGTGGGAACGATGGGCTTGAGAACGCCGATCTGCTGAGGAAAGAGCACGCCGAGCGCCACGCAAATCGGAACGATGATTTGCATGTGCCCCGCGAGAAACTTGCCCAGTCCAACCCATTGCTTCATATGCTCTTGTGACTCCCTTTGCTCGTGAATCCGTTTTGAATGGATATGCTAGACGCTTGCATGTGTCCGTGCGTCAGAAACGCTCGATTATTTCGAGGGTATTACCGGCATCGTTTACCGAAACCGCGGCGTGCTGCGGCGATTTGCGTCCGCGCCGCACGGTATAATAAATCCGTTCAACAGATCTGCCTGCCGAAGCGGGCATACACAGAGGACTCATCGCTATGAACCGTGAGAGGTATCGCGGCGACCTGCCCCTATCGGGGGTGGGTGCCTATGTCATCGCTTAAGACGACGCATCGCTGGGCGGTCGCTCAGCAAAATCCCGAGCTCGAAAAGGAGCTTTCGGCTGGTCTGGGCATTCCCGGGCTGGTGGCGCGCATTATGGTCGCGCACGGCATTGGCTCCATCAAAGAGGGCCAATTGTTTTTGACGCCTTCGCTCGATCGCGACTGGGCCGACCCACTCATTATCCCGGGCATGTCGGTCGTTGCCGACCGCGTCGAGCGTGCTATTCGCAACCACGAGCACATTGCAGTCTTTGGCGATTTTGACGTTGACGGTATTACGTCGACCTGCCTGTTGACCGAGGCGCTGCGCACGTTTGGCGCCGATGTCACGCCGTTTATTCCGCATCGCTTTGATGAGGGCTACGGTCTTTCGCGCGCGGCGCTCGACCGCGTTAACGAGCTCGCTCGCCCCCAGCTGATCGTGACCGTCGATAACGGCATTGCCGCCAAGGAAGAGGTTTCCTATCTGAAGAGCCTGGGGATCGATTTGGTGGTCACGGACCATCACGAGCCCTCCGATCAGGTGCCGCAGGGCGTACCCCTGACCGACCCTAAGCTCGATGACGATGGTCCTTCGCGTGAGCTTGCCGGTGCCGGCGTGGCACTCAAGTTGGTGCAAGTCCTGGGCGAGCGTCTGGGCAAGCCGTCGTATTGGCGTTCGCTTATCGAGGTCGCGGCGCTGGGCACCGTGTCCGACATGATGCCGCTCACGCCCGAGAACCGCGCGCTGGTTGCCGAGGGCATCCAGCAGATGCGCGTAACCGCTCGCCCGGGCTATATCGCGCTTGCCGCGCTCGCCAAGGCGGACCTTTCGAGCATTACGGCGGATGGCCTGTCATTCTCGCTCATTCCCCGCTTAAACGCTGCCGGTCGCATGGCTGATCCCAAGCTGGCGCTCGACCTGCTGCTTGCCCGCGATCCCATCGAAGCAAGCGCACTGGCGGCTGAGCTCGAGGAAATCAACCGCCAGCGCCGTGAGATCGAGGCGGAGCTCACGCGCGATGCCATGGCAAAGGTCGAGGAGACCTATGACGGTGGACGCGTGATCGTCGTGGGCGGCGAAGGTTGGCACGAGGGCGTCAAGGGCATCGTGGCAAGCCGTCTGACCAACCGCTACCACGTGCCGGCGCTGCTGTTCTCGATCGAGGACGGTATCGCGCGCGGCTCTGGTCGCTCGGTGGGCAAAGTTAACCTGTTTGACGCCATCGAGCGCTGTTCCGACCTGATGATTCGTCGCGGCGGACATGCTGGTGCGGTGGGTGTGACCATCGAGGCATCCAAGCTCGATGAGTTCCGCCGTCGCCTTTCCGCCGTGTTGTCCGAGCTTCCCGCCGAGGACTTTGAGGACACCGACGAGGTTGCCGCCACGGTCGACCTTTCCGAATTGAATATCGAGACCATCGAGCAGATTTCCCGCCTTGAGCCGTTTGGCCAGGGTAATAAGGTGCCGCTGCTGGCTGCCGAGGGCGTGACGATGTGTGATCGCGCCGTGGTGGGTAAGACCGGCGAGCATATGCGCTTCGTGGCGACGGATGGCGCTGCGAGTGTGCCGGCCATCATGTTTCGTGTACCGCAGATCGACAGGCTTATCAATTGCGACAGCGCCGTCGACTTGGTGTTCGAGGCCGTTGCCGAGCATTGGCAGGGTCGTGTGAAGCCCAAGCTCATGGTCAAGGATGTTCTGGTCCGCGATAGCACGCTGCCTAGCGTCGACGATCCGGCATGCGAGCTTCGTCGTGGCGTGCAGCCGGCGGACTCCGATCTGCGCCTGGAGTCGCGCAAGCGCGAGACGCTCGCCCAGCTTTCCTATACCGAGCTCACGCGCTCGCTTATCCATAGCTTTATCGGATCGAACCAGCCGCACCGCGCGCAGGTTGAGGCGCTCGACGCCTTGGCCGATCACCAAAGTGTTCTGGCCGTTATGGGAACGGGGCGCGGCAAGTCGCTCATCTTCCATGTGCATGCCGCGCGTGAGGCGGTGCTTCGCGGACGCGCGAGCATCTTTGTCTATCCGCTGCGTGCGCTTGTTGCCGACCAGGCCTATCACCTCTCGTCGACGATGGCAGCGCTTGGCATTGGCGTTGGCGTGCTGACCGGCGAGACCGTGGAGGCCGCACGCGATGACGTGTTCGCCGGCCTAGCTTCGGGCCGCACCGGTATCGTGCTCACGACGCCCGAGTTCCTATCTATCCACCGTGACCGCTTCGCGCGTTCGGGTCGCATCGGCTTTGTCGTTATCGATGAGGCGCATCATGCCGGTCTTGCCAAGGGCGGCGACCGCAGCGCCTATCTCGACATGCCCGATATCCTCAAAGCCCTGGGCGACCCGGTCGTTATGGCTGCGACGGCCACCGCGACGGCTCCGGTTGTGGCCGGGCTTGCCCGCATGCTGCCGATCACTCGCACGGTGGTCGACGAGACGGTGCGCGAGAACTTGCAGCTCGAGGATGACCGAGATCTTGCGAGCCGCGAGAACCGCCTGGTGTCAATCGTGGCGACGGGGGAAAAGACCGTCATCTACGTCAATTCGCGCGACCAGTCCGTGGCGCTCGCCAAGACGTTGCGCAAGCGTGTGCCCGATTGCGCAACCCATATCGCGTTCTATAACGCGGGGCTTGCGCGTTCTGATCGCCGTCGCGTGGAGGAAGCATTCCGAGACGGAAGCCTCAGCTGCATCGTCTCGACATCTGCCTTTGGCGAGGGCGTCAACCTGCCCGATATCCGCCATGTCGTGCTCTATCACATGCCGTTTGGCGGCATTGAGTTTAACCAGATGAGCGGCCGCGCCGGTCGCGATGGCCAGCCCGCCGTGATCCATCTGCTCTATTCGTCGCGTGACGCTCGCATTAACGAGCGCCTGCTCGACTGCTACGCGCCCGAGCGCGACGAGCTCGTCACGCTCTATCGAGCGCTGCAGACTATGTGGCGCTCCAACCGCGGCAAGACCGGAGACGACTCGTTTAGCGCGAGCGATATCGACATCGCGCAGATGTGCCTTGCCATCGATGCCCGCACGCCGGTCGACGAGCGCTCGGTGGAAAGCGGCCTGGGAATCTTCGAAGAGCTTGGTTTCTGTCGCGTTTCGGGGTTTGACGACACCCGTCGCATCGCGATGGCAGAAAACCCGGGCCGTGTGCAATTGAGCAGGTCAATTCGCTATTTGGAGGGCTTGCGCTCGCGCATGGAGTTCTCGGCTTTCCGGAGCTGGGCGCTCGATTCGTGCGCTTCTGATATGCTAGCCAAAGTTAACCGCCCGATCGTACCGCGGGCCTAGGGGAAGGGGACCTCGATGGATGCCGCAGCCCGTACCGCCCATGATTCCACCCTCCAGCCGTTCTCGGAGATGGAGCACTATAAGCATGCCGATGAGCTGCCGCCCGAGATTATGGCGGACAGCTACGACAAGCTGGAGCGCCTGTGCCTCAAATATATGAATGAGGACGACTTCTCCAAGGTGGAGCAGGCCTATTGCTTTGCTGCCGAGAAGCACTGCAACCAAAAGCGCCGCTCGGGTGAGATGTACATCAACCATCCCGTCGAGGTGGCCATCATTTTGGCCGACCTCAAGATGGACTGCGATGTGGTGTGCGCCGCGCTGCTGCACGATACCGTCGAGGATACCGAGACCTCGCTTGCCGATGTTTCCGGCCTGTTTGGCGATACGGTGGCCGAGCTCGTCGATGGCGTGACCAAGCTCACCAACATCGAAGTCGACAGCATGGACGAGAAGCAGGCCCTCACGCTGCGCAAGATGTTCCTCGCCATGTCCAAGGACATCCGCGTCATTATCGTTAAGCTTGCCGACCGCCTGCATAACATGCGTACGCTGGCGGCCCTTCGCGAGGACCGTCGCCTGTTTAAGGCTCGCGAGACCATGGACGTGTATGCGCCCCTGGCCGACCGTCTGGGCATGAGCTCTATTAAGTGGGAGCTCGAGGACCTGTCCTTCTTCTACCTTGAGCCCGACGCCTACCAGCGCATCGCGCGCATGGTGGCTGAGTCGCGCGAGGTTCGCGAGCGCTATCTGGCCGAGACCATCAAGACGCTCACCGACGAGCTCAACCGCATTGGCCTGGAGGGCTTCCAGATTAACGGCCGCTCCAAGCACTATTGGTCCATCTACCAAAAGATGAAGCGCAAGGGCAAGGAATTCTCCGAGATTTACGACCTGGTGGCACTGCGCGTCATCACGCATTCGGTGCGCGATTGCTATTCCACGCTCGGCGCGGTGCATACGCTGTGGCACCCCATGCCTGGTCGCTTTAAAGACTATATCGCCATGCCCAAGGTCAATAACTACCAGTCGCTCCACACGACGGTCATCGGCCCCACGGCTCGTCCGCTCGAGATTCAGATTCGAACCTACGAGATGCATGAGCAGGCCGAGTACGGCATTGCCGCCCACTGGCTATATAAGAAGTCGGGCGGATCGTCTGCGTCTAAGACCAATGATGCCCAGCGTCTGGACGACCAGATTAACTGGCTTAAGCACTCACTCGATTGGGCTGCGTCTGATGAGATTACCGACGCCAAGGAATACCTGCATTCGCTGAAGGTTGACCTCTTCGATCAGGAGATCTTCGTCTTTACGCCCAAGGGCGAGGTCATGGCGCTTCGTGCCGGATCCACGCCGCTCGACTTTGCCTATGCCGTTCACACCGAGGTGGGAAACCATTGCGTCGGCGCCAAAATCAACGGTGCGGTGGCTCCGCTCACGCACGAGATTAAGACGGGTGACCGTGTCGAGATCCTGACGAACAAGAGTTCCAAGCCGTCGCGTGATTGGCTCAAGATCGTCAAGACGCCTTCGGCTAAGTCCAAGATCCGCCGCTATTTTGCCGCTGCGACCAAGGACGACGACGCTGCTGCTGGTCGCGATATGCTGGCCAAGGACCTGCGTAAGCGTGGCTATGGCATTTCTACGCCGCGTTCGACGCGTGCACTCAACGCCGTGGCGGAGCAGTTTAACTTCAAGCAGCTCGAGGACCTGTTTGCCGCCGTCGGCGCCGGCAAGGTTGCCCCGCGCGCTGTGGGCAATAAGGTCGAGCAAATCTTGGACCCCAAGCCCGAGGAACAGCTCACCAAGGCCGAGGCTATCGCCGAGGTCGTGAAACAGCCTGCTCGCGGCTCCAACCGCAAGCCGCAAAAGCGCGGCAAGAGCGCAAGTAACGGCATTATCGTCAAGGGCGAGAGCAACAGCGGCCTGCTGGTCCGTCTGGCTCATTGCTGCAACCCCGTGACGGGCGACGACATCGTCGGCTTCATCACGCGCGGTCGTGGCGTTTCGGTACATCGCGCCAACTGCCCCAACGTCAAGGGCCTCATGGAGCACCCCGAGCGCATGATTGACGTAGAGTGGGATGGTGCTGCCGATACACTTTTCCAGGTCGAGATCGTAGTCGAGTGCCTGGACCGCATGGGCCTGCTCAAGGACGTCACCATTGCCATTGGCGATGCAGGCGGCAATATCCTTTCCGCCGCCACCTCGACCAACCGCGAGGGTATTGCAACTCTGCGCTTTATGGTCGAGATCTCGGACGCGAGTGGTCTGGATCCGCTGCTGGCTTCCATCAGCAGCGTCGATTCGGTCTACGACGCTCGCCGTCTTATGCCCGGCGAGGGCGGAGCGCAACTCAAGCGCCGTGTGTAGGTGCGAGAGCCTCTCAGCATCATAGATATTGGTTACGTTCGAGGCATCGTTTGGTGCCTCGAGCGTATTTTAGAAGGAGGGTATGCGCGTGGACGATATGACTTTGGACCTGACACCCCGAGGCGCGGCTTCGATTGAGGCGCTCGTCAACGGCCCGATTCAGACCAACAGCTACGCCGTGATTTCGAATGACGAGTGCTTAATCGTCGATCCGGCGTGGGAGGGCGAGCGTCTTGTGGAGCATATCCGCACCGCGCATCCCGAGGTGCGCGTACTCGGCTCTGTCTGCACGCACGGTCATGCCGACCATGTTGGCGGGGTTGCCGGGGTTCGAGCTGTCGTTGGCGACAGCGCACTATATGAGTTGTGCGCTAAGGACGTGACGGTACCTCGCGCAAATATCGAGGAGCAGCGCGCCATGTGGGGTATCGAGACGCCCGATCCGGGTGAGCCGACGCGTTTGCTTGCCGAGGGCGATACAATCGAGGTGGGCGACGTCTGCCTGCAGGTGATCGAGGCGCCGGGGCATACGCCGGGCGGCATCGTCCTGTTCGCCGCGACCGAGCAGGGGAACATCGCCTTTGTGGGCGACACGCTTTTCCCGGGCAGCCACGGTCGTACCGATCTTTCCGGCGGTGACGAGGCGGCGATTATGCGCTCGCTCTCCAAACTTGCCAAGATGCTTCCGCCCGATACCGTTTGCTTGACGGGCCATGGCGATTCGACCACGATGGCGCGCGAACTTATGCAGAACCCGTTTATGCAGATGTAGGCTCGAAGCCGTCTGTCGAACCACGAAGACCGCTCAATCGTCAAGCTATTTTCCCCCAGTGGGTCGATTCTGTGGGACAAACGGTCAAAATTTGTCCAATCGGATGGTATTCGTGAACAAACGAACGTTTATGCTCGGGTATGTCGTGGTAAAATCTCAGGCGTTATCGGAGCAACCTTACAGGAGGTTTCTTTTATGCTCGTCAACGCAGCAGACATGCTCAAGAAGGCCGAGGCCGGCAAGTACGGTCTCGGTGCCTTCAACACCAACAACCTCGAGTGGACCCTGGCTATTCTCCAGGCCGCCGAGGAGGCCAAGTCTCCGCTGATCCTTCAGTGCACCGCTGGTGCCGCTAAGTGGATGGGCGGTTTCAAG
This sequence comes from uncultured Collinsella sp., assembly GCA_958429345.1. Classification (GTDB taxonomy): domain Bacteria; phylum Actinomycetota; class Coriobacteriia; order Coriobacteriales; family Coriobacteriaceae; genus Collinsella. The sequence goes on from CAUAJK010000011.1 coordinate 46,886, forward strand.
GTCTGCGCCGACATGGTCAAGGCTGCCGTCGAGGCCACGGGCGTTACCGTTCCCGTCGCCCTTCACCTCGATCACGGTTCTTACGAGGACTGCTTCAAGTGCATCGAGGCCGGCTTCACGTCCATCATGTATGACGGCTCTCACGAGGAGACCTTCCAGCTTAACCTCGACCGCACCAAGGAGCTCGTTGAGCTTGCCCACTCCAAGGGCATGTCCATCGAGGCCGAGGTCGGCGGCATCGGCGGCACCGAGGACGGCGTGACCTCCAGCGGCGAGCTCGCTGATCCTGCTGAGTGCAAGCAGATTGCTGACCTGGGCGTCGACTTCCTCGCCTGCGGTATCGGCAACATCCACGGCGTGTACCCTGCCGACTGGGCTGGCCTTTCCTTCGAGCGCCTGGGCGAGATCAAGGCTCAGACCGGCGACCTGCCCCTCGTCCTGCACGGTGGCACCGGCATCCCCGAGGATCAGATCAAGAAGGCCATCTCCCTGGGTATCTCCAAGATCAACGTCAACACCGATCTGCAGCTCGTCTTTGCCAAGGGCGTTCGCGAGTACATCGAGGCTGGCAAGGATCAGCAGGGCAAGGGCTTTGACCCCCGCAAGCTCCTCAAGCCTGGTCGCGACAACATCGTTGCCCGCACCAAGGAACTCATGGAGGAGTTTGGCTCCGTCAACAAGGCGTAAGCGTCGCTAAACTTCCCGCCGGAAGCCCCGTCTCCCTACACTGTTTCCTTTGCGCTCACCTGGCTTCGCCAGAAGTCGCGCCAAGGAAACAGTTCCGGGGGACGGGGCTTCCTTCGTTTAACGCCGCAGGGTTACGAGTCTGAATTAAGGTGGCTACTGGCTTCACCAGAAGTCGCGCGACGGAATCAGCTCTGGGGAAACGGGGCCTCCTTCGTTAACTCGCTACAGGGTTACTGGGCTGAATTCATTTTTTCTAGGTACCGTTTATCGGTGTTGAGAGTTCCTTTATTGGGGCTTTCTTTTTTATCTCGCTACAATGGACTTCAAGCGTTCTAGTGACTTGGAGTTTTGGTATGGCTGTTGTTAATGTGCTGCCTTCGGATGGGAAGGTTGTTGACGAGGGTCCTGTTGGTTGCTCTGTTGATGTTTGCTGCGATGACTTTCGCCATCTCGATATTGGGCTACCGCCTGAGATTCTTCGTCTTAAGGATGCCGGGTATTTGACGCAGGCTGTTGCCGCCTGCGATCGCCTTTTGGAGCAGAACCCTGAGCCTTCGCTGGCTGCCTGCGTTCGCGCCGAGCGGTATCGCATGATCGAGACGCCGCTTCATTTTTCGGTGTCGCGTGATCGGGCTATCGAGATGATCCGCGAGGAGTGGCCTGGGTTTACCGAGGAGCAGTTTGACGATCTGATTGACCGTAAGCGTATTGACTGGCGCTTTATCGATGGCGAGCTGTTCGTTCTCGACAACTTCCTCGATTCGCTTCGCGTATATCCCAAAGAGGTCCCCGGCATGCGTCCCGATTCTACGGACGGAATAGCACTGCGCAACGAGATGCTCAAGGAGATGGAGTCGCAAAACGGATTGACTCGTGTTATTACGCTTAAGGCGTCCTTGTCTGTCCCCGGCGCTCTAGGGGGGGAGACCGTTCGTGCTTGGCTTCCCGTTGCCGCCACCTGCCGCCAACAGTCTCAGGTCGAGATTCTCGACATGACGCCGGAGGGTACTGTTGCTCCCGCGAACGCTTCGGCGCGTACCGCCTCGTGGTCTTCTTCGAGTGAACACTCATTCTCGGTGACCTATCGTTATCACATCGATGCTGCTTATTGTGATGTCTATGGGGGTGCGCTTCCGGCGCATCCGTGTATGGACGCGCCGCTGTCCGAGGATATTTCCGAGGACCGTCCGCACATTACATTCACGCCGTATCTGCAGCAGCTGACGGCCGGTGTTGTTGACGGACTCGAGGATCCGCTCGATCGCGCTCGTGCTATCTATGATTATCTGACGCAGCATATCGACTATCGCTATCAGCCGCCGTACTTGCTTTTGGGATCTATTGCCGATGACTGCGCGCATTCGCTCCGCGGCGATTGCGGAGTTATGGCGCTCACGTTTATCACCATGTGCCGTATCGCGGGCGTGCCTGCCCGTTGGCAGAGCGGCCTGTACGTTGCGCCCGATTCGGTGGGGTCGCACGACTGGGCAGAGTTCTATACGCCGCAGACCGGTTGGCTCAACGCCGACGTGTCATTTGGATCTTCTGCTCGCAGGATGGGGGAGGAGTGGCGCCGCCGTCACTACTTTGGCAATCTCGACCCGTGGCGTATGGTGGCCAACAATCGATTCCAGGCAGAGTTTGAGCCCTCTTTCGACGGCATGCGCGAGGACCCTTACGATAACCAGATGGGTGAGGCTTCGGTCGACGGTCGCGGATGCCGTCAGCGCGAGATGCTCCGCACAGTCGAACTCATCGAAATGCTCGAAGTTCCATTTTCGGACTAATCGGTAGAAAGCTGTGATAAACTAACTCACGCATTACGTGCCCGAGTGGCGGAATTGGCAGACGCAGTGGACTCAAAATCCACCGTTGGCAACAACGTGCGAGTTCGAGTCTCGCCTCGGGCACCATACATGCAAGTGAGCGTTCAAGGGGGTTGCGGCCCCCTTTTTCGTGCCGAACTCGCGTGAGCGCGCGAAGCGTTAAGCAAACAGGCCTGCGGCCTGTTTGTAGCGGAGCGTGGCGAGGGCGCCTCGCGCCCGAAGCCCGGGGCTTCGCGAAGCGAAGGCCCTTCGAGTCTCGCCTCGGGCACCATACATGCAAGTGAGCGTTCAAGGGGGTTGCGGCCCCCTTTTTCGTGTACGTAATGTGATAACGCGCTGTACGTGTTATTATTCGCAAGGCGTTGTTCCCGCAATGCCCTAAAGAGGAACCCGAGGGTTCCCACCTTTTGGCGCCAATGAGCAGCTGACTGGTCATACAACTTAGATTCCCTTCCTCAAATCGAGGAACTCTATGTGTACGACCTGGTTGCTGAGAAGCGCCGGGTTATTTTTTTATGAATGGAGGTAGGGAAAATAGCTAAGTCTGATGACACCCGCATCAACGACGAGATCACTGCATCTTCGTGCCGTTTGATTGGCGTCGATGGCTCTCAGCTCGGCCTGTTCGCCATCCGCGATGCCCAGCGCGTCGCCGACGATCAGGGTCTCGACCTAGTCGAGATCGCTCCCAACGCGGAGCCGCCGGTCTGCAAGGTCATGGACTACGGTAAGTTCAAGTACCAGCAGGCCATGAAGGCCAAGGCTGCTCGTAAGAACCAGTCCAAGGTCGAGGTCAAGGAAATGAAGTTCCGACCCAAGATCGACGTTGGCGACTACGAGACCAAGAAGGGCCACGTTCTGCGTTTCCTCAAGAAGGGCGCACGCGTTAAGATCACCATCATGTTCCGCGGCCGTGAGATGGCTCACCCGGAGCAGGGCCTTAACGTTCTCGAGCGTCTCGCCGAGGATCTCAAGCCTTACGCTACGGTCGAGTCCAAGCCTAAGATGGAAGGCCGTAACATGCTTATGCTGCTCGCCCCGATTAAGGGCGCCTTCGATGAGGATAAAGCGGCAAGCGATACCAAGTAACTAGTGTTCTGTAACCGATTAAGGAGTATTTCATGCCTAAGATGAAGTCCCACAGCGGCACCAAGAAGCGTTTCCGCAAGACTGGTACCGGCAAGCTTATGCGCGCCAAGGCTTTCAAGAGCCACATCCTGAGCAAGAAGTCCACCAAGCGTAAGCGTGGCTTCCGTCAGGAGACCGAGATCGCCGCTGCCGACCGCAAGGTCATCAAGTCGCGTCTCGCCTAAGTTCGCGTTCCCGTTTTTCGTTTTACCGTCTAGGAGTTGATAGAACATGGCACGTATTAAGCGCGCTGTTGCCGCCAAGAAGAAGCGCCGTACCGTTATGCATCGTGCGAAGGGTTACTACGGTGCCGCTTCGCGTACTTACAAGCATGCTAAAGAGCAGGTCCAGCACTCCCTGCAGTATCAGTATCGTGATCGCCGCAACAAGAAGCGCGAGATCCGTTCTCTCTGGATCACTCGTATCAACGCTGCTGCTCGCCTGAACGACATCTCTTACTCTCAGTTCATGCACGGCCTGAAGGTTGCCGGCATCGAGCTCGACCGCAAGGTCCTGGCTCAGATGGCTTACGAGGACATCGAGTCCTTCAACGAGCTGGCTACCATCGCCAAGAAGGCTCTCGAGGCCTAATAGATTCTCTTGAATCGCTAGGGGAGTGTCGCGTTGTGCGCGGCGCTCCCTCTTTTTATCTGAAGCGCGGTTTACATTGCTAAAAGCGCGGGTAGATAAACACTTACAGGTGACCGATCTCTATATATTCCTGAACCAAAGGGTCATCATCTGATACGTGCGGAAGATCCGCACCAGTCTTTCTATTACCTATAGAAAGCAACATATTGTGTAGGACTTGTGAAGAGTGAAATTGACGTCCCACAGGGCTTCGCGGTCTGGCAATATATCTCCTTGCCGCGCGGCCCGGTGGAACCGGGAACCAGCGC
>CAUAJK010000012.1:0-51398 GCA_958429345.1 uncultured Collinsella sp.
GCTAGGCGGGCACTTTTACCGGGCGGCTAACCCACACAAACCCCCGAAGAGCCTGTTTTTGGCTTATTAGCCGCCAATCAATCCCTATTCCACCGCAACTTGGAAATCGGCGATCAGCCCTGCGGGCCCTGGAACAGCTCCTCATGCGAGCCCATTCTGACCAGTCGGAGCACAGGATTCGTCTTATGCGGCAAGTACAGAACGACCACATCGACCAAACCATCGGATAGATGGAAATCGATGTGGCCGTTGTAATTGCCGCCCGGGTTTGAAAGCTCATGGGCGCCATATTCCGCGGGAAGCGAGCCGCGAGCTGCAAGCTCTGCGACTGCCGCCTTAAACTCGGTTTTTAGCTGCGGATGGATGCGCATCGTCCGTTTGTAATCCGCCTTAAACTGAGCCTCGACTTTAATCTCAAACATCGCTAGTCCTCATCGAGGAACGATATAAGCTCATCAGCGTTATTGAATGACGGGCTGTCGTCTGGCAGAATCCCCAACTCATGAGCCTCGGCAATCACCATGGCGCGCCTCGTCGCCTCGTTGGGAACTTCGGATCGACCAACGATCTCAAAAGGAATCTTTCGCTGATTTACCAGCTGCCGAACAGCAAGGTTGAGATACGAATTGAGACTCAAACCAACCGTATCCAAGAACTCAGTCGCCTGTTCCTTGAGGCCCTCTTCGATGCGAACCGTCGTAGGCTTAACCGTTGCAGTAGACATACGCGACCTCCTCGCTCTCGTCTTTCGCATCAGTATACCCAGTTTAGAAGGCAGACTGATGTTAAATAGCATCAGTCTGCCTTCTCATCACTACAACGACAAGCACGCTCGCCCTACATCAGTCCGCTCAGGGCGATGTCGACAGCCTCGTTGAGGTCGTCGGTAATGTGCACCAGCTCTGGATCGAGCGGACTGATCATGCCGGCATCCATCACCGGGCCGTTGAGCCAGTCGAACAGGCCCTGCCAGTACTCGGTACCCACCAAAACGAGGGGCATGCGCTTAACCTTGTGCGTCTGCACCAGCGTGAGCACCTCGAACATCTCGTCGAGCGTGCCAAAACCACCGGGAAACACGATGGCGCCCGAGCTGTATTTGACGAACATGGTCTTGCGCACAAAGAAGTAGCGGAAGTCCATGCCGAGGTTCACGTATTTGTTGAGCCCGTGCTCGTGCGGAAGCTCGATACCCAGACCAACCGACTTGCCGTTGGCGCTCGCCGCTCCCCTGTTGGCCGCCTCCATGACGCCAGGGCCACCGCCGGTGATAACCGCCACGCCGCGCTGGGCGATTTTGCGACCGACCGCGCGCGCCGCCTTGTAGAGCGGATCGGTCTTGGGCGTGCGGGCACTGCCGAAGATGGTCACCGCAGGCCCGAGCTCGGCAAGCGCGCCAAAGCCATCAACGAACTCGGCCTGAATGCGCAGCACACGCCAGGGGTCGGCATGCAGCCAGTCGGTCGAATCCTCGGGCGCCAGCAGGTTGGCGTACGTATTGTCCTTAGGAATCATGGGGCCGCGCATGACCACGGGGCCGCGTCGGTACGTCTCGTCGTAGGCCGGCTCGCCCTCGACATTCTCGTTCTTAATCATGGGTACTCCTATCGAGAAAAAGAAAAACGGGCGGGGTCGACGCCATGCGCCAAACACCCGCCCGAACATCAACCATTCGGTATGGTACCCACGATGCATCAAGTGCTTGCAAGCTATCGGTCAGCGGTCGCGCAGACGGTGTTAGTGAACGCGACGACCGATCGCCGCTTGGCCTTTACCGTTGCTCACGCCTCGCAAGCGCGTCCGCAGCTCTTAGTAATCCACCGCCGCAGGGCTGTTCATCCAGTCGCTCACGAACGCACCGTAGCGGCCCTCGATAATGGCCTGGCGGGCACGCTGCATAAGGTTGAGCAGGTAGTAGATGTTGTGCATCGACAGCAGAATACCGCCGAGCATCTCCTTCTGCGTGACCATGTGGCGGATGAGCGCGCGGCTGTAGCCGCCCGTGCACACCGGGCAGGTGCAGGTGGGGTCGATGGGGCCGTCGTCGTGCGCAAAGCGCGCGTTACGGAAGTTGAGGCGACCCTCACTGGAGAACGCCGTACCCATGCGGCCGGTGCGCGTCGGCAGCACGCAGTCGAACATGTCGATGCCCACGCCAACGCCGCGCACGAGCGTGGTAGGGTTGCCGACGCCCATGAGGTAGCGCGGCTTGTGCTTAGGCATGTACTCGGAAACCAGCGGCGCCAGCGTCTCGAACATAGTCTCGTGGTCCTCGCCCACCGAGTAGCCGCCGATGCCGTAACCGGGGAAGTCGCCGCACTCCTCCAGATGGCGCAGCGAGCGCAGGCGCAGATCCAGATGCATGCCACCCTGGACGATGCCAAAGAGCGCCTGGTCATCGCGGGTGTGAGCCTTGTAGCAGCGCTCGGCCCACATACTCGACAGCTCAACGGCGCGCTCAACGTAGGCGCGCGTGGCGGGATAGCCCGGGCATTGGTCGAGCTGCATGCAGATGTCGGAACCGAGCTTCATGGCGATTTCCATGTTGTCCTCGGGCGTCCAGAACACATGGCGGCCGTCGTAGTCGTTGACGATAAAGCGCACGCCCTCGTCGGTGAGCTTGACGGCGTCGTTGTGGCTGAACACCTGGAAGCCGCCCGAGTCGGTAAGAATGGGGCCATGCCAGTTCATAAACTTGTGCAGTCCGCCCAGCTCGGCGATGGTGTCCTCGCCGGGACGCATGGACAGGTGGTAGGTGTTGGCGAGCACGATCTGCGCACCGAGCTGCTTAACGGTCTCGGTGAGGATGCCCTTGACGTTTGCCTTGGTGCCCACGGGCATAAAGATCGGCGTCTCGATGTCGCCGTGCGGGGTGTGCAGCACGCCGGCACGCGCATGCGTCGTCGGATCCTCGGCGATCAGGTCGAATTTAAAAAGGCTCTGGTCCATAAACTGGAACTCCTTGGTTGCGGTTCATACGCAAACCATTATACGGGCAACCCGCAAAGAGCACCGACTCGACAGAAACTGATGCATTAAACAACTAGTCGTCGGGGACAATCTTCAGCGCCATCTTGCAAAGAAGTGTCCCAATCTGCCGGCACTTAGGAACCGTCCCCAGGTGCCGGCAAGAGCGTCCCTTTCGACTAGTCATTTAAGAACGTCCCCAACGACTACCTAACGACTACTTTTCGCCAGCAACGCAAATGCCGATGTTATGGTACCGACAGCGAAAACCCGCCAGAGCGAGCAAGGTACCTTCAAGCAAAATGGCGCCGCTGGTTGAGCATAAGTCAGCGAGCGGTCCGCATTTGAGACAAGGTGACGTGAAACGAAAGGGCGCTGACCTTCTGGTCGCGCCCTTGAAGTTGAACGTCAGATTGCCGCTCTGGCGGGTTTGCAGCGTCAACTGGTTACGCGGTTTGGTAAAACCGCGTAACCCCTAAGGACGCTGGCCCATGCCACCCTCGAGGGTGACGGTCTCGCCGTTCATGTACTTAAAGTCGGGGCCGCAGAGCTGAACGACCACGCGGCCGATTTCCTTCTCGACGTCGCCGTAGTGACCAGCCGGCGGCATGTGGACGTTGGCCTTGAACGCCTCGGGATAGGCATCCTGGAAGTTCTCGAGCGCAGCGGTCCAAGCAAGCGGGCAAACGATATTGACGTTGATGCCGTCCTTGCCCCACTCGTTGGCGGCAACGCGGGTCAGGCCGCGGATGCCCTCCTTGGCGGCAGCATAGCTGCACTGGCCATAGTTGCCAAACAGGCCGGCGCCCGAGGCGAAGTTGACCACGGAGCCCTTGGTCTCCTTCAGGTGCGGATAGGCCTTCTGCATGTACAGATAGGTAGCATACAGACCGGAGTAAATGGCCAGGTTAAACTGATCCATGGTGTGATCGGCGATGGTCACGCCCGAGGCGCTGGCCTGAGCATTGTTGACGACGGCGTCGATGCGGCCGAACTCCTCAATGGCCTTGTCGATGACGTTCTGGACGACGGCCTCGTTGTCCTGACCGGCTGAAACATCGGCCTGAACAGGCAGAACCTTGACGCCGTACTCGGCCTCGAGGGATTCCTTGGCAGCCTCGAGCTTGGCGACGTTGCGGCCGGTGATGACGAGGTTTGCGCCCTCCTTGGCAAAAGCGATATCGATGCCGTAGCCGATGGAGCCAGCGGAGCCGTCCTTAAGCGTGGCCTTGCCGCCGCCGGTGACGATCACGGTCTTACCAGTGAAAAGTCCCATACAAAGTCCTTTCAAATCGCGACGGGCACGCCCGCCGACTGCGCGTATCCAACTTCACGCGCCAAAAGCTGAAATGCAACTTTAGCGGGTTCAAGTGAAAAATAAAGACCGCAGCAGGCGAACGGCACCACGTCGTTCGGCGAAGGGATTGTCAAGTACAAACCGGATAAAGCGGCCGAGTTATTGTTATCAGATCGAGCCATCGAACACGTTTTGAAACTTTGCTGCGGCGCGCGGGATGTCGGCGCGAGACTTTATCATAGGGTGACAAACAACGATGAGGAGCACATGCCTATGACAGACGAGCTGGACCCCCAGACTCAACAGCATATTGATGATCCCGCAGACGTCACCGCAGATACTGACGCTGTGACCTGCGATGGTACCGACGTCGACGGCCCCATCTTGGACGAAAGCGCTGCGGCGGAAACCCCCGAAACAGAAAACGCCGATGAGCAAAACGACGATGCGCCCGCTCAGGACGACGCCCCTGTACAGGACGACGCCCCGCAAGCAGCGGGCCCCATCGAGGTGTCTTCGGAAGAAGAGCTCGATGCCGTCATGGACTCCATGATGGATGCTGTCAAAGCGATGAAAGACGCCGTCGCCGATGCCGATATTGATGCCGAGGAAGAGGAGGCCGCCGAGGCGGCCTCGACCTTTGTGCCCGGCGAGACTCCGGTTGCCGACCAGGGCAGCACCATGCCCTCGTTTCTGCAGCTCGAGCACCCCACGATTGGCGCCGATGCGGTCGATCCGCACGCAGCAGGCTTTTCTGTGGTCGAGGGCGGTACCGGCAATATCGCCGTGCCGCAGACTGCCGATGCGGACGCTGCCGACACCACTCGCCCGACCGCCCCGCACTCCCCCGCCGCGAGCCGCGATCTGGGGACCGCTGTCTCGAACACTGCGAACGCCGTGGGCACCTTTATCGCCCAGGGCGCCTCGGCCATGCGTGAGATGAATGCCGCGAAAAAGGCACTTGCCGATGCCCGCACCCACCTGGCCGAACTTGAGCAGCGCATTGCCAATCAGGCCGAGGAACTCGAGACGCGCCAGGATATCGCAGGCCGCTACGAGCAGATCGTCGCCGACCAGCGTCAGGCGATCGCCACAGCGCAAAAGACCGCTGCGGCAGCCGAGATTGACCGTGATGCCCACGGCGCCAAAGCGACAGAGCTCAATGGTCAGCTCGAACAAATGAAGACAGAGGATGACGCGACTGAGCTCCGCCTGAAGGCCGCGCTCGACGCCGTGGAGGCCCGCGAGGCGAGCTCTCGCGAGACCGGCAACCGCCTCGTTCGACGCCTTGAGGATTCCAAGCGCATCCGCGACAAGGTGAAGGCCGAGCGAGACGCCGGCATTGCGGCCGCACAACAAACCGTCGACGCCACGCGCGCCCAGCTCGAGACGCTGCGTCATGAGTATGCCGAGCTGCAACGCAATCCCTCGGCAAATCCCGCCAACTATACGGTGCGCACCAGCGAGCTCTCGATGCAGATCTCCGACACGGCGGATGCCCTGCGTAAAGCCGAAGAAGATGTCCCGCGCATCACCGCCGACCTTGAGCACTCGCTTGCCGCAGCCGAGCAGGCCGTCGAGCAGGCACAAGCCCCCATCACCGACGCCAAGCGAGCCCATCAGGCCGTGACGGCAGAGGCCGATGCCGCGCGCGACGAGCTGCAGACCGCAAAAACCGCCGCCGCGACGCGCCAGCGCGAACTGCGCGAGAAGATCGCCGCCGAGGACAAGGCACGCCGCGACCAAGAGCAGAGCATAGCCAACGCCCAAGCAGATGCCGCGCATGCGCAGTCGATTATCGAACAGGCGACCGAGGTGCACGACCACCCAGAGATCACTGAGTCGCTTGCAGGATCCTTGGCCCGAGACAAAGCCGAACACGCCGAGACCGAGCGAGAAGTCGCCCAGCTCGAGGCCACCGAGGACGCGGTGCGCGAGCGTACCCGCGACTCACGCATCAAATTCACCGGCGCCATCGTCTGCATCGTCGCCGCAATCCTGGTGATTATCCTGATCTGGCTGTTCGCAAGCAAGTAGTCGTTTAAGAACGTCCCCAACGACTACTATTCGCCAGCAACGCAAACGCCGATGTTATGGCATCGACAGCGAAAACCCGCCAGAGCGAGCCAGGCCCCCTTTGGAGCGAGATGACGCCATAGGTTGAGCATAAGTCAGCGAGCGAGTCGCATTTGAGACAAGGTGACGTGAAACGAAAGGGCGCTGACCTTCTGGTCGCGCCCTTGAAGTTGAACGTCAGATTGTCCAAATGCGGCCCGCGCAGCGTCGAGCAGTTACGCGGTTCGTAGAACCGCGTAACTAACAAATGAGCATGGCGTCGCCAAAGCTGAAGAAGCGGTAGCGCTCCTCGATGGCGGCGGCGTAGGCATCCATGATCTGGTCGCGGGTGGCAAGTGCGCTCACGAGCATCATGAGCGTGGAGCGCGGCACGTGGAAGTTCGTGATCAGCGCGTCGACCACATGATAGGTCGAGCCGGGCATGAGGTAGAGCTGCGTTGTGGCGTTCTCGCGCACCACGATGTCACCGCGGCCAAGTGTATCGGCCCCGTCCTCGCGGCCCTCAAAATAGCGCGCCGTCACGGCCGGATCGGACACCGGCGCGTCCGCGTCAAAGGCGCTCTCGAGCGAGCGCACTGCGGTGGTACCGACAGCAATCACGCGATGCCCCTCGGCCTTAGCCTTATGCACGGCGTCGACAACCTCCTGCGACACGTGGTAGCGCTCGGTGTGCATCACGTGCTGCGTGGGGTCGTCCTCCTCCACCAGACGGAAGGTATCGATACCCACCTCGAGCTCGACGGCGGCAAACTTGGCACCCTTGGCCTCGATGGCAGCCATGAGCTCGGGAGTAAAATGCAGACCCGCCGTGGGAGCAGCGGCCGAGTGCTCCTCCTTCATGGCGTAGACGGTCTGGTACTTCTCGGGATCGCCCTCGTAATCGGTAATGTAGGGCGGCAGCGGCACGTGGCCGGCAGCATGGATGGCCTCGTCGAGCGTGCGCGGCTCGCCGGCGGCATTGCAACCGGCCGGCTCAAAACGCACCAGACGGCCGCCGCGGCTATCGGTGACAAAGTCGACAACCTCGGCCGTCAGCACCACGGGAGCCCCCTCGGGCGCATGGGCGCCACCGGCGCGATACTCAATATGAGCACCGGGCTTCAGGCGCTTGCCCGGCTTGACCAAGCACTCCCAAACATGGCCCAGCGGATCCACGTCCTCGCGGCGCTTGAGCAGCAGAGTCTCGACCACGCCGCCCGAGCCGGCTTTGCGACCGATCAGGCGAGCCGGCATCACGCGCGTCTGGTTGATGACGAGCACGTCGCCCGGCTCGATATAGTCGATGATGTCGCGGAAGATGCGGTGCTCAACGGTACCGCCGTGCTCCAGCGGCGTTCCCGCCTGGGAGCCCTTGCGATCCACCACCAGAAGGCGGCAGGAGTCGCGCGGCTCGGCAGGAGCTTGGGCAATCAGTTCCTCGGGAAGGTTGTAGTCAAAATCATCGGTACGCATAGACACGTCGGATACTCCTTATATAGCTAAAGTCCGCTCTACATCCTAGCAGGCTGACGTCCCAAATGAACTACTTTTTGGCGGCTTTGCGCTCGTCGCGGATGCGGGCGCGGTCCATGGCCGCCTCGACAGCCGAGAAGCGGCAACCACAGTAGTTCTGCCGATACATGCCCAGCTCGCGCGAACGGCGTGTCGCCTCGGGGTAATACGGACGAAAATCGCGAATCACCGGAGTGAGACCGCGGGCGGCAGCCAGACGCTCCAACACATCATTGCAGGTTTCGAACAACTGATACGGCGAGACGGCGAGCGTCGTACCCACAAACTCAAACCCACGCTCCTGGGCCACGCGGCACGCCTCGGCCAAGCGCAGGGCATAGCACGCACGACAGCGACGGGGCCGATCGGCACCCAGCGGTGCCACGCCGGCCTCCCAGCGCTCACGGTCCTCCCCCGCCTCGATAAGCTCGATGTCGCCATCGGCACACCACCGGCGCAGCTCGTCCAAACGCCGCTGCCATTCATCGTGCGGCTGAATATTGGGGTTGGTCCAGCAGATTGTGGGCTCAAACCCTTCCTCGCGCAGCAGGCGGACCGGCTCAAGAGAGCACGGCGCACAGCAGGCGTGCAACAACAACGGCTTCATCGACATCTCCTCACCCGAAAAAGCGCACGCCGAAGGACGTGTCCTCGCAGGCGACAATGCGGCGGTCGCGCAAAATGGTCCGCACGTAATACCAGTCGCCCACACAGCCTGACAAATGCAAGCCGGCCGCCAGATAGCACAGCAGCGGATAGCCCGAAAACGCAAACCCCAGGGCAAGCGTTGTCGTCACAACAGCCGTCGGTGCCAGGCAAACCGCCATGTACCGCCGGCGCGAATACACAACGCCCTCGGCGCAGGCATAGATCATCGCCGTCTCGCGATTCGCCCCAAAGGTCACCTGCGCGCCCGCAGGCGCCAGCAGCTTAAAAAACACACCGTGCACCAGCTCGTGCACGGCAAATGACGCCGCAGAAACCGCAGCCAAGCCGACTATCCAGCCCACGACAGCCATCCAGCCGCCCGCGTCAGCCGCATCCAAGTCTGCAGGCCCGCCCAGCAGCATAAACACCGGCACCAGGCACACGGCAAACACGCCGACTACGACCATCCCCCACACGAAGCAAGCGTGCAGAAATTCCTCGTCTTCAAACGCATGTATGTTGGAAATCTCATTCATAGCATCTTAGGATAGCGCCCCTGCCACGTACCCGTCCGCATGTGCGATAATGTCGAACGATATGCACGAATTGACCACCGCGTCGCCAGGCCTTGCGCCCGGCCGCGCTCTCACCATATGCGAAGGAGTCCCATGGCATCCAAATACTCCATGAACGACCGTCCCAGCTGGCCTCGCCGCGCCATCGTTACCGCCGGCGAGCCCTACGGCAACAAGGGCCTTCACTTTGGCCACGTCGGTGGCGTCTTTGTCCCGGCCGACTTCTTCGCCCGCTTCCTGCGCGACCGTCTGGGCCGCGAGAACGTCATCTTCACCTCGGGCACCGACTGCTACGGCTCGCCCATCATGGAGAGCTACCGCAAGCTCAAGGAGAACGAGGGCTACGACAAGTCCATCGCCGAGTATGTCGAGTCCAATCACTCCCGCCAAGCCGCGACCCTCAACAACTACAACATCAGCTGCGATATCTACGGCGGCTCGGGCCTTGAGCCGGCTGCGCAGATTCACAACGAGGTGACCGCCGAGATTATCGAGCGTCTGCACGAACAGGGCACCATCTCCAAGCGCTCCACACTGCAGTTCTACGACGCCAAGGCCGACACGTTCCTCAACGGCCGCCAGGTGATCGGCCGCTGCCCCATCCAGGGCTGCAAGTCCGAGAAGGCTTATGCCGACGAGTGCGACCTGGGTCACCAGTTTGAGCCCGAGGAGCTCATCGCGCCCAAGAGCCAGCTCACCGGCGAGGTGCCCGAGCTGCGCCCGGTCGACAACCTCTACTTTGACCTGCCGGCCTACCTCGACTTTATGAAGACCTACACCGCCAAGCTCGCCCAGAACCCGCAGGTTCGCTCCGTGGTCTCCAAGACCATGGAGGAGTGGCTGCTGCCGGCTCAACTCTACATCCAGAACAAGTTCCGCGAGGCCTTCGATGCCGTCGAGGACCAGCTCCCCGAGCACACCGTGCTGGAGCCCGAGGGCAACAAGAGCAGCTTCACCGTCACCTTCCCCAGCTGGAAGGAGCGCGACGACGCCCATGCGGTGCTCGCCAACGGCGGCGTGCGCTTCCGCAGCGGCAAGGCGCTCGTGCCTTTCCGCATCACCGGCAACATCGACTGGGGCGTTCCGGTGCCCCAGGTCGACGGCGTTTCCGACGTCACCTGCTGGTGCTGGCCCGAGAGCCTGTGGGCGCCCATCAGCTATACGCGTACCGTGCTCGCGCGCGATGCCAAGGCCGCCGGCGTGACCGAGGGCGTCGCCGCCCAGGATGCCGCCCTCATGGGCGAGCCCGCTGCCGACTCCACACAGGTGCCCGCGCCCACCTACCAGCACAGCTCGCTCGACTGGCGCGACTGGTGGTGCTCGGACGACGCACAGATCTACCAGTTTATCGGTCAGGACAACATCTACTTCTACTGCATCGCGCAGACCGCCATGTGGGAGGCCCTGGGCTGGGACCTCACGCAGAGCACCGTCAGCGCCTGCTACCACCTGCTCTACATGGGCAAAAAGGCCAGCTCGTCCTCGCAGACGCCTCCCCCGCCGGCAGACGACCTACTCAACCACTACACCTGCGAGCAGATGCGCGCGCACTGGCTGTCGCTCGGCCTGTCCGAAAAGCCGGTGAGCTTTAGCCCCAAGGCATACGACACGCGCGTGACCGGCAAGGACAAGGACGGCAGCGAGGTACGCGCCTGCGACGACAAGCGCGTCATCGATCCGGCCCTTAAGGAGAGCGCCCTTTTGACCGGCGTCTTCAACCGCCTGGCCCGCAGCTGCTTCTACGGCGTTGCCATCAAGGAAGGCGACGAGAGCCCCTACCGCAACGGCTGCATCCCCGCCGGTGCCGCTTCTGACACCGTGGTCGAAGCCGCCCAGCAGGCAGCCCTCGCCTTTGAGCAGGCCATGTACAAGTTCGAGACGCACCGAGCGCTCGCCGTGTGCGACGACTACCTGCGCGCCGCCAACAAGCGCTGGAGCGACGCCTCCAAGGCCGCCAACAAGCTCGAGGGCGAGCCAGCCAACGCCGCCATGACGCAGGCCCTCGTCGACGCCTTTACCGAGCTGCGCGTAGCGACCGTCCTGATGCACGGTATTGTGCCGGCCGGCTGCGAGCTCATCTGCGAGTACTTCGACGTCGATCCGGTCGCCTTCTTTAGCTGGGACAACATCTTTGCCTCCACGGACGAGTTCGTGGAGAGCCTGGGCGAGAAGCCCGGTGAGCACCGCGTGAAGCCGCTGCCCCCGCGCTTCGACTTCTTCAGCAAGCACGAGAGCCAGTACTAAAACAACACTCGACATGTAATGGAATGGGAAGGAAAGACGGATGTCCAAGCCGCGTCGTCGTAAGCAGAAAAAGCAGGTCAAGGCCGAGCTCAAGCTCAGGCAGTTTGCCGCTACCGAGCTTTCCGACCAGCTTGCCGCCCAACACTCCGCCGCCGACCTGCCGCGCTTTATGGTCGACACGGTCGCAGGCGCCTATGCACCCGCCGATGCCGAGCTCATGATCGAGGGCTTTGGCGCCGCGGCCACACGCCCAGTCACACTGCGCGCCAACACGCTCAAGGCGACCGCCGAGGACATCGCCGCCGCACTCGACGAGGCCGGCATCGCCCACCAAACCGTTGCCTGGTACCCGGACGCTTTCATCCTGTCCGAGGCCCAGGTTTCCGACCTGTGGGACCTCGACATCTACCGCGACGGCAAGATTTACTTGCAGAGCCTGTCGTCCATGATGCCACCGTTGGTCCTGGGCGCTCAGGCCGGCGAGGACATCCTGGACATGTGCGCAGCCCCTGGCGGCAAGACGACGCAGATCGCCGCCCTCACCCAGGGCCAGGCACACCTCACCGCCTGCGAGATGAGCATTCCCCGCGCCGAGAAGCTCGAAGCCAACCTCCACCGCCAAGGTGCCAAAAACGTGCCCGTCATGCGCATCGACGCACGCGAGCTCGACGAGTTCTTCCGCTTTGACCGCATCCTGCTCGACGCTCCCTGCACCGGCACGGGCACCGTCATCAGCGGCAACGAGAAAAGCCTGCGCGGCCTGACCGAGCAGCTGCTGAGCAAGTGTGCCCGCTCGCAGCGAGCACTTCTGGACCGCGCCATGGGAGCCCTTAAACCGGGCGGCACGCTCGTCTATTCGACTTGTTCGATCTTGCCGCAGGAAAACGAGGACGCCCTGCAAGAGGCGCTCGACAAGCATATGGACTGCGAGCTTATCCCCCTCGACGGCACGCCGAGCGAAAGCGAAGCGCGTCGCGCCCAGGACGCCGGCGAGGAGCCGCATATCGAGAGCAACGCTCTCACCGAGGCCATCGCCGCGGGTCAGGTATCGGCCGTCGCCAACGGCCTGCCCGGCACGCTGACCATTCCGCCTAGCCGCGACTTTGAGGGCTTCTACATTGCCCTGATCCGAAAACGCAGCTAGCGCACGGATCCAAAACTCAACAAGCTATCTCTGTGCGCGTTTGCCCTGCTGGTCGCGATGCTGTTTAAGCATCGCGCGCTCCTTGCGTTCGGCCCTTTTGCCCTTAATGGCCGTGACCACAAAGTAGATGACCGCGGCGGCAACGATTGCGGCCACACACAGGCCAATCGAGCCAAACATTGCTGTCAATTCCATACCGCGTCACCTCTCTTTTAAACGGGACTTTCAAGATAGCACCTCGATACCCGCCACCACAGCTCCTTCACGTTCGCCGGCCCTTCGGTCTAACGGATGGCGCGGCGGGGAAAAATCAACTCGTCAAACGATTTAGCATTCGCAATTCCGGCTGCATAGCGCCGGCCGTTATCACATAGAATCGAGCTTCCATGGATACCCTCAACGATCTAAATGAGCGCGTCGACGCCTTCGTCGGCACCAGCTCCTTCGACACGCCTGCCGCGGCAAACGGCCAAGCTCCCATCGATGTGCCCGCCGAGGTTCACGAGGACATCGTCGCCTCGGTCGATTTCTCCGAGGTCGAGCTCGCAGACGAGTTCACCGAGCCCCAGGTAGCCGTGACCCCCAACGGACTGCTCCCCATGGAGCCGATGCCCATTGACGGGCGTTTGCGCAAGGCGGCCCTCCGCATGCCCGACGAGATCGAGGAGGCCAGCGGCTTTACGCTCTTCGGCCGTCGTATCAAATCGCTCATCTACACCACCGATGTCGCGGTTATCCGCAACTCCAACGCCGACGCCGTCTTTGCGGTCTACCCTTTCACGCCGCAGCCCGCCATTACGCAGGCACTGTTGACCGTCGCCGAGTGCCCGGTCTTTGTAGGCGTGGGCGGCGGAACTACGACCGGTAAGCGCTCCGTGCAGATGGCAGCCGTCTCCGAGATGCAGGGCGCGGCAGGCTGCGTGGTCAACTCCCCCGCTACTGCCGAGATGGTCGAGCACATCACCAACATCGCCGACATCCCCGTCATCGCCACGGTCGTTCGCTGCGACGACGATGCCCACGCCAAGGTGCGCGCCGGCGCCAAGATTCTCAACATCGCCGCCGGCAAGAACACGCCCCAGGTCCTGCGTGAACTGCGCGAGCACTATCCCAACCTGCCGCTCATCGCGCCGGGCGGCAAGACGCCCGAGAGCATCCGTGAAACCATCGCCGCCGGCGCCAACGCCATCATCTGGACGCCGCCTTCGGCCCAGCAGCTACAGACCGACATGATGCAGCGTTATCGCAAGATGAAGGAAGACGCCACCCCTGTCATCTCGCGCGACGATGTGCCCATTATCGACCAGGTCGCCGCCGCTGAGGTCAGCCAGGTCGAGAACATGAATCCCGACGTGCCGATTCCCGACGAAGTCATCGAGCGCGTCGCTTCAATCCACGAGCGCGTCGAGGAGCATCGCGCCAGCCGCGGCCTCAAGCCGTCACTGCACGGCTTTTTCTTCCGCGGAAAGAAACGCTAGCCGCAACAGCAAGGCCCGCCCCACAAACGTGAGGCGGGCCGTTTTCGCTTGAACAATCATGCAGCGACGTGATGGGGCAAATTAATCCACGCGCTTGTCGCCCATAAAGAAGAGCGCCACCGTACCAGGTCCGGTATGCGAGCCAATCAGAGTACCGATGTCATTGATCTCAATCTTGCCTTTAAGCTGCGGAACCTGTTCCTCAATCAGCGCCGCAACTGCCTCGGCATCCTCGCGGCACGCCGAGTGCGACATGATGCACTTACCCGAATAATCCGCACCGTCCTGCACGTGTGCCATCATGGTCTTGGCCATCTCGGAAATCGCGCGCTTCCTAGTGCGAATCTTCTCACGTGGCGACAGCTTGCCGTCGCAATCGACCGTCATAAGCGGGCAAATCTTAAGCGCCGTGCCGATGATCGCGCTCGCAGCCGAAATGCGACCGCCGCGCAGGTAGCTCGACAGATCGGTCGAGAAGAACCAGTGGTGCAGGTTGAGTTTGTGCTCCTCGATCCAGGCAGCCGTCTCGTCGAGTGAAGCCCCGCTATCGCGCACGTCGGCGGCATATTCCAGCAACAGACCAAAGACCGAAGACGCCCCCAGCGAATCGATGACGCGCACTTTGCCGCCCTGGGGATAGCGATCCGCGAGCATCTGCGCCGCAACGCAGGCCGATCCATACGTGCCCGAAATACCCGACGACAACGTCAGGTGCAGCACGTCTTTACCCTCGGCAACAAACGGCTCCCAAAACTCCTCGTACTCGCCCACGCTCACCTGAGACGTCTTGGGCATGGCGCCCGCGGCAATCTGGGCAAAAAACTTGTCCGGCGTAATCGACTGATACAGATCGTCCGTATAGACAACATCGTCGATCTCGTAATGAAAACACACGACAGGGATATTGCGCGACGCAAAGAACTCACGGGTTCGGTCGGCGGCGGATTCACAGGTCAGGACAAAATCACTCATATGAGGCTCCTTAAGTATTGCTACGCAAATTATCGCACAGTGAGCCTACATGCGGTACAAATGTCCACTATTTACCAAATCGAACCAAAAATAGTGAACATCTTTACCACCATCGTCTCCACCGGCCCCACGCATAAATATCTGAGAAAACACCCTCTGTCGTCTCCACCCAACCGCCATATCTACCTCAACTAAATCGATTTACCAAACCGTTCAGCCGACAATTCAGCCGCTGGCGCAAAATCGAAACAAAAGCGGCGCATACTGATAAACGTTTGACGCTGTTTATCAGTTTTACCAACCATATCGGAAGGTGTTTCATGGTCGCATTCGATCGCAACCCGCAAGACTTCAAGTATCTGCGCCTGCTGTCGAGACAGTTCCCCACCGAACAATCCGCATTTACCGAAATTATCAACCTCTCGGCAATCCTCAACCTACCCAAGGGCACCGAGCATTTTATGAGCGACGTGCATGGTGAGTACGAAGCCTTTATGCACATCCTCAACAACTGCTCGGGCGTCGTGCGCGAACATGTCGACGAGATCTTTGGCGACACGCTCTCCTTTGACGAAAAGGGCGAGCTGTGTACGCTCATCTACTACCCGCGCGAGAAGATCGACCTGGTCCGCAGCCGGCGCGAGGACTCGCCAACCTGGTACAAGACGATGCTTGACCAGCTCATCATGGTCGCTCGCTCACTTTCAAGCCGCTACACGCGCTCCAAGGTGCGTAAGGCCATCCCGCGCGACTACGCCTACATCATCGACGAGCTGTTGCACACGCACCCGGACGAGAACAACTATCGCGTGCGCTATCACGAGCGCATCGTGGAGTCCATCCTGGAGACCGCCAGCGCCGACGACTTTATCGAGTCGCTCGCCTCGCTCATCAAGCGCCTGGCCGTCGACCACCTGCACCTGGTGGGCGATATCTTCGACCGCGGCGGCGGCGCGGCCAAGATTATGGACCGTCTGCTCACCTACCATTCACTCGACATCCAGTGGGGCAACCACGACCTGCTGTGGATGGGCGCTGCGGCCGGTGAGCCCGCCTGCATCGCCACGGTGTTGCGCAACAACCTACGCTACGACAACTACGAGATCCTGGAGAACGACTACGGCATCTCGCTGCGTGAGCTTGTCGCCTTTGCCGATGCCACCTACACCGCCGGTGAGTCCATCACCCCGCTGATCAAGGCCATCAACGTGCTGCTCTTTAAGCTCGAGGGCCAGATTATCCAGCGCCACCCCGAGTTCGATATGACCGACCGCCTGTTACTCGACAAGATCGACCACGACACCGGCACGGTCACGCTCGCCGACGGCAGCGTGTGGCCGCTCACGACCAACGACTTCCCCACCGTCGACCCGGCGGACCCCTACACGCTCACGTCTCAGGAGCAACACATCATCGACAAGCTCGTGTCCGAGTTTGTCACCGCCGATCACCTGCATCGCCATATCGATTTCCTCTACACCCACGGCTCGATGTACAAGGTCGCCAACGGCAACCTGCTCTTCCACGGCTGCGTTCCGCTCAACGAAGACGGCACCTTTAGCAGCATGAACTGCCTGGGCACCTGGCACGTTGGCCGCGATTATCTCGATTTTTGCGACCACATCGCCCGCCGCGCGTGGCGCGTGGGCGACCGCGATGCCCTCGACTGGATGTGGTACCTGTGGATTGGCTTCAATTCACCCGCCAGCGGACGCCTGGTGCGTACCTTTGAGCGCGCCTATATCGCCGATAAGAGCACCTGGGTCGAGCCGATGGACCCGTACTTTACGCTTACCAAGTCGCCCTCGGTCTGCGATGATATCATGCGCGAGTTTGGCGTCGCGCCCATGGCATGCTCGCCGACCGGCCACATCATCAACGGCCACACGCCCGTTAAAACCACCAAGGGCGAGCAGCCCATCCGCGCCGAGGGCAAGCTGCTGGTCATCGATGGCGGCTTCTGCCGCGCTTACCATCCCAAGACGGGCATCGCCGGCTATACGCTCATCTCGAGCTCGCGCGGCTGCCGCCTCAAGTCGCACCGGGCCTTTACGACGGTTGCCGAGGCACTCACGCGCAACGTGGACATCGAAAGCGAGACCAACCGTTTTGACCAAGCGGACCGTCGCCGCATGGTGAGCGACACCGATACTGGCGCCAAGATCCGCAGCCAAATCCAAGACCTGCGTCAGCTGCTCGATGCATATAGAAACGGTGCTATCGAGGAGCGCGCCTAGCACCACCCGCGGGGATTGGCTAAACTTGCTGAGTTTGTCATCCCCGCGGCGCTTCGGCGCCAGCTTAAGGCAGGTACCATGCAAAAGCTCCTTGCGCAGATCATGAAATTTGGCGTCGTCGGTGTCATTGCCACGGTTATCGACTTTGGCATTATGAATCTGCTCCACTACGGTCTGGGCCTCAACATCCTAATCGCCAACACCAGCGGCTTTATCATCTCACTCATCTTTAACTACCTCGCAAGCATGAAGTACGTGTTTGCGCACAAGGAAGGCATGAGCCGCCGCCGCGAGTTCATCATCTTTGTCGTGCTGTCCGTGATCGGTTTGGTGCTCAACGACGGGATCGTGCTGGCGCTCAACGCCGGCCTGGGACTCGAGGCCAATATCGCCAAGATCTGCGCCACCGCGCTTGTCATGGTCTACAACTTTGTGACCCGAAAAATCTTCCTGGAGGGCGACGAGACAAAATAGCTCGAAACCCCTGCAGCATTACGGCGCCCACGGACGACGCGCACTCAGCGCAGTATCGTCCGTGGGTGTCGCTCGTTTACGGGCAAATTTTCAACGTTTGCGGATTAGCTCTTGAAAATTTGGCGAGTTCATATAGTTCTTGGCAAAGACCTTACGTTTCCCTTGTAAAAGCTCTAAAGTATCCTCTGCTCGATTCATCAACGCATTGGATGTGATTACGTGCGCAAGGCGCTGACACAACCTCATACCAAGCAGTTCCTCAAGTTTGCTGTCGTGGGTCTTATCTCCTTTGGCATCGACTGGGGCATGCTCATTGCGCTCGTCGAGCTGTTTCACCTCGACTTTTTGATGAGCACCACGGTTTCGTTTATCACGTCAGTCGTGGTCAACTACTGGCTCAGCATGAAGTACGTGTTCGACCACCGCGAAGGCATGAGCCGCAAGCGCGAATTCACGATCTTCACCATCCTGTCGGTGATCGGCCTGGGCCTCAACGACCTGTACATGTTTGTGGGCGTCACGTTTTTGAGCATCGGCTACCAGGCCATGAAGGCCATCGCCACGTTCCTCGTCACCTGGTACAACTACTTCAGCCGCCGCTTCTTCCTCGAGGGCGCACGGTCGTAGTCGATTCACTATTTGCTTGAATGTATAACCGGTATAACCGGTTGGAATTCCCATTCCAACCGGTTTTTTGTTTACCGAGAGACCCGGTGGCCCAGTCCCATTCGCACGAAAAACGGGCGGCCCGGATGTTTGTCCGAACCGCCCGTATGGTGCGATATGTCGAGGCCTCTAGCCTGTTACGTAATACCAGACCACGTTGTCGCCGTTGGAGAGAACGTAGTTGCTGCAGGCCGTCATGGGCGTTGTGCCGTTTACGGAGTACATCCAGCCGCTCGTGCCGCCGTACTGTTTTTCGGCCAAACCACCAATCGCGGAAACATACGTGCCGTACGACGAGCCGTGTGCGTTGACAGAAAGGCCTAGCGCGCACAGGGCATCGTAAACGGTAGCGCCTTCGTTAAAGGTAAAGGTGCCGCCAGAGGACACAGGATTGCCCACAGCGCTCGATGTGACCGAAACCGTCACCGTAACGTAGTTGGACTCCTGTGAGCCGCTTTGGCTGCCCGAAGAGGCGTTTCCACCATTAGAGGATGAGGCTCCATCAGACGACTGGCCACCGCCCGAAGAAGCACCGCCAGACGCATTGGAAGTATCACCGGCTCCCGTATTTTGGGCAGCGGATTTATCGCCAGACTTCTTGCCGCCCCGGTCCTCGGACTTCTTGCTATCCGAGTTTTTGTCCGATTCCTTGTTTGAAGACTCGGAATCGTCCTTGGCGTCGTTCGAGCCCTTGGGCTCGTCTTTTGCATCATTCGAAGATTTGGAATCCTTGGAACTAGCCTCGCCCGAAGCGGCAGACGAGCCAGACCCCTTGGTGTCCTTGGCGACGACGCTCTCCCCCGTCACGATCTGAACGATCCAGTCAATGGACCAGGCGCCGCTCTCGGAAGGATGGACGAAGCCCAGCGAGACGACGATCAGAATGGTGCACGCGGCGGTCAGGACGCCAGTAAGCGCCTTCCGTCGAGGGGCGGACGCCGCCGAAGCGGCGCCCTGTTGCTTTGCATCGTCGAGCTGAATGAACGAGGAATCTGGTTGCTTGGGGTCAGCGTCCTTGGATTTATTGGACACAGCCCTCACCTACCGACGTTTGGTGAACACGAACACGCCGACGATGGCGAGTCCGATGACGCCGGCGGCAACGCCAACAATGGCGAGCGGGTTGGTGCCAGTCTCCTGCTCGGAAGCACTAGAGGACTTCTTAGCAGTGGTCGTGGAAGCAGCACCCGTATCGGACTTGGAATCGGACTTCTTGTCGGACTTGCTGTCCTTCTTGTCAGACTTCTTGTCAGACTTCTTCTCGTCCTTCTTATCGGACTTATCGGAGTCCTTCTTGTCGGACTTGTTGTCCTTGGTCTCGGTCTTGGTCGACACCGTCGTCTTGGTCGTCGGCTTATGACCCGGGGCGACAGCGCCGCCATTCGAACCAGCGCCGCCATTACCGCCAGGGTTAACGGCATTCTTGGTCCACTTGGCATACAGCATCAGATCGGCCGTCACCGGCGTGCTAAAGTCATACGCCTGCGTGCAAGCCTCATCGGTATACCAACCGCCGAAAGTGTAGCCATCGCGCGTCGGATCGGCCGGCTTGACCAGCTTGCCATCGGCCGTAGCAACAAACTTAGTGTCGCAAGCAGACCCGCCGTTGGAGTTAAAGGCAACCGTCCAAGACTCGACAGCTCCAAGTTTAAACAGCGTGCCCGAATCATTAATGTAGTAGAGATTGCCAGAAGCATCGGCAATGACCGGAGAGTCACAGTACTGGTAATGGCCAGCCGCATCATAAATCTGCGTCGCCTCTGCATCGCCGAGTGTATAGCGATACACGCCACCACCAGCAGAGTAGTTGACGTAATCCTTGCTATCCGCGCTGTTAACGGTGAAGTACACATAGGTCTTGCCGCCCTGAACACTCACCAGCGGAGTAGCAGCAATACCGTTGAGGCCAGCCGGCAGCGCCTTGCCGTCGGCAGCAGCGACCATCGTGGTCTTACCCGTCTTCAGGTTATAGAGAACCAGAGCAGAGCCAGTAGCCGTCTGTCCGCCGACAATCAGACTGTCACCAGACACCGCAGGGGCGCTCAGATTATTCGTAAGGCCCAGATCAACCGTCTTCTGTTCACTCAGCACGCCCTTCGCCGAAAGCGAAATCACATGGAGCTTTCCGTCGTGCGTCATCTGATAGAAGGTCGAACCATTGGACGGATCGGCAATGCAATCGGCATTTGCGACAGCGCCGAGCTTCATGGTCGAAACGACATCGCCCGTCGTCTTATCAATGCACTTAAGCGTACCCGCGCTCGTAGGAACGATGGCATACTTATCCGTCAAAGCCGCACCAGTCCAGTAATAGCCCTCGACAGGGTCGATGTTCTGCCAAGAAACTTCGCCCGTGGCAATCTTAATGCGCGCAAAGGAGCCGTTGCCGTAGGTCGCGTTGTAATTCTCGTCATACGAAATATCGACCGAGCCTACATAGACGTACTCGCCGTCCGAAACGACGGTGCAGGAGCTCTGCGTCAAGTCCGTCAAACCAGGCGTCAGCCACTTGCAGATCAGCTTGTCTGCAGTAATCGCCTGGACCGCACCGCCGTTGAGCGGAACGATGATAAGGCCATTGGTATAGATCGGACGAGAGGTGTAGCTCACCTTGGAGGCAAGCGGCGCAGAGGCAACCTTTTTGCCCGTGGACGAATCGATCTTGATGAGCTCGCTCTCGGTCGCGATGTACACAAAGCCGTTGGCGATGACAGGTTCGCTGCAGTTGGCATACTGCTGACCAGACTCGGCCTTCCAATCGAAGGCCCACTTAAGACCGGCGGCCTGCGCAGGCGTCTTGGCATCCGTTACGGTCGAACCGTTGCCACTGTTGCCGTAGCCGGCCCACTCGGCATCCCAATCAGGAGTCGTCGCACTCGGGTCCACGACAACCTTGTCGGGATCGGGCATGGGCGAATCGTCGGTGGTATAGGCAAGCGTGACCTTATCGCCGCTCTTGAGCGTAATCTGATTGGCGCAGAGTAAGGAGGGCTCTCCATTGATATACAGGTGCCAATATTTATTGGTCGCAGCATCATAACCGTACGACTTGTCTTCGAACGGCGATTTGATGGAATTGAGGAACCAGTACTCGCCACTCTGGGAGCCGTTGTACGTAACGCCCTTGGCCTTCAGAACCGTCTCAATAAGGTTCTGGGCAGTAGAGCCTTCAGGCAAAGAAACACTGCTTGCCGAGCCCCAGCGAGTATTGTTGCCGTTGACATCGGGACCGATAACATCGGCGGATCCAAGCACCTGACCGGGGAGGGCATCGGCGTCAGCACCATACATAAAGGTGACGGCGTCACCCTCCTGGAGCTTGTAGGCACCGGCGCCAACGTCGGCGAACTTGCCATTTACGTAGAAGCGCCAATAGCTCTTGGTCGCAGCATCCCAGCCATAGGACTTACTGTCGAACGGCGAAGTAATACCGTTGAGGAACCAGCCCCAAGACGATTCGCTAGCATCGAGCTTAAGGCCGGTCTGCTCAAGGAGATCCTTGGCAGTAGAGCCCGCCTTGAGACTCGTCTGACCCGTCGAAGCCCAAACCTGCTGCTTGCCGTCCTTGTCCTTACCGAGAACCTGAACAGAAGCATGGACAGAATCGGACGGCAACTGGTCGCCCCAGCCACCGTAGAACCACGTGACGGTATCGCCGGCATGGATGGTGACATTGTCCGCCGTATAGTCACTCGACTTGCCGTTGATAAACAGCTGCCAATAGGTCGAATAATCTTGGGGCGTACCCAGCTCAACACCGTTGTACTTAAGGCTCAGAATGAAGGAGCCCGCAGCAACGGCGTCAATATCATTCGCCTCGAGCGCGACCTTCGTAAGGTCAAGTGCGCTCGAGCCGGACGTCACCACATACTGCGCGTTATCGACCCAAGTCTGAGTCTTGCCCTGGGCATCGCGACCAATGACGGTCACATTTGCGGCAACCTGGTCCTTAACGACAGGGGACGAGCTACCAGCCGTATAGGCAAACTCAATCTTCTGCCCCTGGGTGAGCTTGACGCTGCTCGCGCCAACCGAGGAAGACGCGCCGTCGACGAACAGCTGCCAGAAGGCATAAGTCGTCGGATCGTAGGCAAGCGTGCGACCATCGCTCGGAGATGTGATGCTTTCGAGGTAGAAACCGTATGCCGTGTTCGGTTCGTACTTCGCCTTGAGGCCCATCTTCTCCTGCAGCTTAATGAAGGCATCCGCAGCCGTCGCGCCCTCGTCGAGCTTGAGCTGCGTAGGTGCCACCCAGGTCTGAGCCTTGCCGTCAGCATCGGTGCCGATAATCGAGAACGAGACCTCGACCTGCTTCTTGGCGACATCGCCGGTTTCTGTCGGGTTCTCTGTCTGAACGGCAGCCGCGGCGGCAGATCCCGCTTGGCCAGCGGATGCCGTCGAAGACTGCTCGCTCGTGGCAGGGCTCTCCCCCGTCGCCGAGCCTTCGCCGCCAGTTGCTGCCTCTGTTATGGCTGCACTAGCTGCAGGCGCGCCCTCGGAATCCGAAACCTCGGCGCCGCTCTGCTCAGCGGTACCGCCCGCAAGCGCTGCGTCCTCGCCCGGCGTCGCAGCCTGAGCCACAGCCTCGGCAATGCCCTCGGCGCCCTCGGCCCACAGCTGAGCCGGTGTGGTGCCAAAGGCCATCGCGAAGGCCAGGAATGCCACCAGGCCGCGCTTGGCTACGCCGCGCGCAATTGCGCCACGGCGATGCGAGACGCGCTCGCGCTCGTCCTCAAACATATCCAATTGTCCCCCATTGTCTGTACTTGGAGCGTTGCCTTGAGGCTGCCCCACGTCATCGCGCATGTTGCGCTCGAGTTCCCCCATCGGGGTCCCCCTTCCCTCCAGAGCCCTATGCACACCGGCGGCAAAAGCCGCAGCCGCATGCAAGACGGGAGGCGATCCGACTTAACCTTAACGACTCGGGCACGTCGTCCGATCTGCGACGCGAGCATCCCGAGCCAAGAGGAATTACGGTTACTGGTACAGCCGGGGACTTGCACCCCGATTCTCCCAAATGCGCAGGATAACCGCGCATTCGTGCGTCTCCGCACCACCATCTAGGCCATCGATTATTACCGTCAAAATGGTATCACGCAAAAGGGCCTCGCACGCAGGCGAAGCCCATGGTAAAAGCTATTGTTTGCGATAGGAAAATGCGGTGACGGTCGCAGCCTCTAGTGCTTGCCGCCGTGGCTGTTGAGCCAGATATTGCGGCCCAGCATAAGTGCCAGCACCAGCGCGCTCACGTAGCCCATAAAGCCAATGACCGGGATACCAAACACAACCGGCTCGATGCGCGCGTAGTACACCACCGACGAACCGATAAACAGGCCGGCAATCACAATTGCCATCGACATGCGGTCGATAATTCCGCCCAGCTGTCGCAGCGCCTTATCGCTGCTCATGATCTGCGTGTTCACCTTAAGCTGACCGCGTGTGAGCATGCGCGAAGCCAAGCCCAGATACTCAGCCGCCTCGAGCGAGCCCTTCGCCGCGCGATAACTGCTCGCTGCAAAGTCGCGGCTCATCTCACGCATGCGGGCGTAGGTGCTCTTCTCGTTTTTGATGTGCGTCTGGATGATCTGGATCATGTTGACGTTAGGCATGTACTCGGTCAACAGGCCCTCGAGCGTCACCATGCCGCGGGCGAACATTGTCACCACGCTCGGCAGCTCAACGTCATTTTTGCGCGCGAGGTTTAACAGCGAGGTCAAAAACTCACCGATATCCAGGTCCTTAAGGTCAAGGCCCGCAAAGTCAGCCACGATAAAGTCCAAATCGGACAAAAAGGCCGAATGATCGAGCTCAGCCGAGTCGCCACGCGTCACAGCGAAGCGCATGAGCGAATCCTTGAGCTTTGGCACATCGCCCTCGGCCACGGCAAAGATCATATCCTTGACGATACCGCGGTCGTGGCTCGACATGCGTCCGACCATGCCCAAGTCGATAAAGTAAACGATGCCGTCCTTGAGGATGATATTTCCCGCATGTGGGTCAGCATGGAAAAAGCCATCGTCGAGCACCTGTGTCGAGTAGTCCTCGACGATTGCGGCACCGATCTTTACCAAGTCATAGCCCTCGGCCACCAAGCGTTCAGGATCGGCGATCGAAATGCCGTCGACGTAGTCCATAACCACCACGTGCTCGGTGCACAGGTCCAGATAGGATTTAGGGCACGTCACGCCATGAACGCTCTTATGGAACTCGTAGAAGTCGTTGAGGTTTTTGGCCTCGGCCAAAAAGTTGGTCTCCTCGCGAAACGAGGCCCACAGCTCCTCGACCACGCCGTGCAGGTCAACGAATTGATCGGTGTTGACGAACTTGGAAACGATACGCACCACCGAGCGGATGATATCGATGTCCTGCGCCATAACCTGCTGCGCACCGGGGCGCTGCACCTTGACGGCCACGTCCTCGCCCGTCACCAGACGAGCACGGTGCACCTGCGCGAGCGATGCGCTACCAAGCGGATTGGGGTCGATCGCATCGAACAACTCCCCCAGGCGCAAGCCGTATTCCTCTTCCAAGCAGCGGAGCACTACCTCGTACGGCACCGGCTCCACGTCGGAGCGCAGACGACGCAGCTCGTCGCAAAAGCGTTGCGGCAGAATCTCGGACCGGTTGGCCAGAATCTGCCCCATCTTGACGAACATGGGGCCGAGTTCCTCGAGCAGGCGGCGCAAACGAACCGGCGTGAGGTTATCCCACACGCGGTACTTTTTGACCAGGCGAACAATCTGCCCGATGCGCTCGCGGCGACCCGCCGGCGTGAGCTGGTATTCCTCGTCCGGCGCCATCGCGTCGGGCTCCTCGGGCACCATATCGACAGCGCGCGGCTTCTTGCGAGCGCCCGAGACGGCGGCGTCGACCTCATCGACAACCGCCGCCTCGTCACCCAAGGGATCTAGATTGTTGTAATCGGTGGTGGAATCTGCCATCTGCGCTGCTACTCAGCCTCTTCGGTATCCTTCGCATCGTCGGGCTCAACGGACTCGACGGGCACCGAGGTCACGTTGTCCTCGACCGAATCGACGATGTCGCGCACATGGGCCAGGAAGGCCGTGCGCTCGGGGGCGGTCATGACGCGGACCCGGGCAAGGATGAGCTCGTCAAGCACGCGCTGGGCCGCGGTCTCGCCCTGCATGCCCAAGCGCTCGGTCAGGTCGGAGATGGTGCCGCCGGCCTGCTCGAACATGTCGGACACACTGCGGGCGATATCGGGAGTGACGGTGTCCTTGCGGACCTGCTCGCCTTTGGTGTTAAGGTCGTCGAGGACCTTCTTGCCGCCTTCGACAGCAACGGCGGCAGCGCCAAAGCCCACGTTAATGGCGCCGTTAACAAGCTGATCGAGTTTCATAACCATGGTTATCTCCAATCACAAACAACTGCATTGGCGTTCTTGTACCCAAGATTGAGCGAAAGCGACAAAGCGTTTTAGCGCTATTCGATCGACGGGAAATCCCTACCTCACGTTGTCGTTCATCGCGAAAGAGTTCTTCATGGCGCAGCTCGTGGTGTAGAGCACCTTGCCCAGTAGAGCATCGGTCTCCACGCGCACAAGCTCGGCGAAAGTCTCATTGGCGCGGGCAAGCTCGGCAGGCACCTCGGCCTCGGGCAGAGCGGCTACGGCAGCGTCGACGTCATGGATCTGCTTGTGGCCCATGCCACCGACCTTCTCCTGGTAGTCCTCCACGGCGCGGCCGCACTCATGAAAACGGACGTCGGCCAGCGCGCCGATCAGGCGGTTGGCCCAGTAGAAGTTTTCGGACGTCACGCGAGCCTGCGTGTCGGCATAGTACTCGGGCATGGTCTCGACGTTGGCGTACAGCGGGACCAGCGCGTTAAACGAGTTGGAGCCAAACGCCATCCACTGCACGGCGCGATAGGCCGGCTGCGCATAGGGACGCAGTTGCAGCACGGCGAGCTGGCTGTTGCGGTTGATGCCGATGGGGCGATAGGCGCCACGCGTAGCGGGCGTGCCCTTGCTGCCGTAGCAGTCGTACTCCGTGCCCTGGTAGTGGCTCGAGAGTACGTACTTGATGTCCTCGATGGTCACCTTGCGCTCGGGCACGCGGCTCCAGGGGATATCGTCGCTCTCGGGCGTGTAGTCGGCCTCGGGACCGTCCCACACATCGCTGGGATTGAGGCAGCGCTGCATGTACCAGGCGCGCGGCGTGTTGTAGACGTGATCGCTGTCGCTGTGCGAGCCAAAGGCCTCGCGCGGGTTAAAGACCGCGGCGGGACCGTCGCCCTTAACACCCAGCGTCAGGTCCAGATGCCACTCGGCCATCCAGGCGCGCAGGTCGGCAGAGCACATGTGGTCGACTTGGGCGCCCTCGGCGTCATCCAGGTCAAAGCTGTCGATGCCCAGCTGGTTAGGCATGGTCACATAGGCGTCGTCGGGCACGCGCTTGGCGATCCAGTGGTGGCCGCCGATGGTCTCGAGCCACCAGATCTCGTCCACGTCGCTAAAGGCGATGCCGTTGTTCTCGTAGGTGCCGTAGCGCTCGAGCAGGTCGCCCAGGATACGCACGCCGTCGCGGGCGGACTTGGCATACGGCAGGACCAGGGTCACCATATCCTCCTCGCCCAGGCCACCAGGCTGCGCCGGCACATAGCCGTCCTCACCCTCGTTGCCCTTGGCAGGCACGTAGTCCACAAGCGGGTCGGCACCGCGGACGCGCTCGTTGGTGGTGAGCGTCTCGGTTGCGGACATGCCCACATTGAGCTCGTTGAAACCGGCCTCGGCCCAGATGCCGTGGCCCGGAACAACATCGGGGACGCTCGTGTAGCGCATGGGGTTATCGGGCAGTTCAACGGTCAGGTGACTCAGGACGCTCGTGTAGACGCGCGGCTGCTCGTCGGGATGCACCACGCGCATACGCTTGGGCTCAAACACCCCGTTGGACGAGTCCTCGTTGCGGGCGACCAGCGTCGACCCGTCGTAGCTCGCGTTCTTACCAACCAAAATCGTTGTGCACGGCATGCGCATCCTCCTTGAGCGAAGAAATCAAACGGCAACAGTGTATCGCTTCGACGCAAAAAGGGCGAAACCGCAACCCCTCAGGACCCCTCGGGACCCCTGTGTGCGAAAATGCCTATTTCGATGCGCGCTCGGCCGCTTCGATCACGTGTTTGGCGAGAATCGCCGTTGTCACGGCGCCCACGCCGCCCGGCACGGGGGTGATGGCACCAACAACCGGCTCCACAGCATCAAAATCGACGTCCCCGACCAGCTTGCCAGCGTCCTCATCCCAGTTAATGCCCACATCGATGATCGTCTGGCCCTCGCGAACCGCGTCCACACCAATCGTGTGCGCGCGCCCAACGGCCGCAACCACAATATCAGCCGCACGGCACTCGGCAGCAAGGTCGCGCGTATGCGTATGGCACGTCGTCACGGTGGCATTGCGCGCCGTAAGCATGGCGGCAACGGGACGCCCGATCACCAGCGAGCGCCCGACCACAGCAACCTTAGCTCCATCCAGCTCAACGCCGTAATGATCCAGCAGAGCAAGCACGGCTTCGGCTGTGCAGGGGGCAAAACCCTCGCCGCGCCCCGAAAGCGTGGTGAGCAGCGAAGCCGGCGTCATGGAGTCAACGTCCTTGGCGGGATCGAGCACTGCGGCGACGGCGTTCTCGTCAAGGCCGGCGGGCAGCGGGCGGAACATCAGGCAGCCATGAACAGCCGAATCGGTATTGATGTCCTCGATGGCCGTCAACAGCTCGTCCTGCGAAACATCGGCAGAAAGCAAAACGCGACGAGCCTCAATCCCCACTTTTTCGCAGCGCTTGAGCGCACCGCGCTCGTAGGATAGGTCGTCCTCGCGTTCACCTACACGCACGATAGCCAACGTCGGAACAACGCCCCGCTCGCGCAGGGCTGCGCAGCGAGCAGCAAGCTCCTCAGTCAAAGCGCGAGCAACGGGAGCACCCTTCAGCAGTTCAGCCATGGCTATCCTCTCTTCCTTGCAGCGTCGGAGGCGCGACGCGCCAGCACATCGGCGCGCGGCAACCATGTGTCGAGCAGCTCATCACACGACGTCTCGAGCTCCTCAGCACGAGCGCAATCCTTCATAGACGTGGTGTTCGCAAAGAGCGTCAAACTCGCGCCCTGCATGGCAGCGCGGCAGAATACGGCGCCGCACGCCACATCGGACAGCAGTTGGCGCGAACCCTTATCGGCCATGTCCTCGAGCAGCGCCAGCGCACGACCGCACGCATCCATAATGCGGTACGGTGGCATGGCTGCCACGTGCAGTGCATCCTGAATCGCAGCCGGTCGAGCCGGATCATCGCGCGGAATACCGTACGCCGCCGACACTTGGCCGTACGCACGAACGTCCTCGGCAACCAACTCGACAAGCTCCTGGGCCAGCTCATCAGCCTGGGTAAACGCGCGCGTCAGGTCATCCGCACGATCAGCAAGCGCGGGATTGGTCGCACCGTAGCGGGCAACCATTCCGCACAGCGAGGCGCCCAGCGCGCCCACAAAAGCGCTCGCGCTGCCACCACCGGGAACCGGCTCGCGCGCGGCCAGCGCCTCGGCAAACCCGCGGCAGGTCTTGTCCATCATCTCTTGGCTCATACGCATGCACCTTCAAGTCATATACATCGGTCGGGCGGCAACCACCGACCGACCGCATCGATCACATAATGGTGCATAGTCTAGCCCATAAGTACATAAGCGTCAGCGCACCTGGTCATCGCGGATTTCTATGACGAACGATAGGCGTCGGCACCGCAAACATGGGACACATGGTTCACCTTTCGGGACTTCCGGACGTCACAAACTGGGACATATCTATAAACAAGGAACCTATTGGGGCAATGCCCGCGTACACGCGCCCCTTTAAAACACCGGGCGCCCAACCCCGGGGAGGGCCGACAGCATCGGCCCTCCCCTCTTTTGCGCCCGGACATATTGCCACTTGCCGGCGCAAATCCGGCCCTCAGAATGGGACACATGGCCCACCCGAACGAGCCGCTCGCGCGTACAGTAAAGGCAGGTAATCCATGGGCGGTTACAGATCGAGGAGGACACGACCATGAAAAAGAAGGCCTTTGCGATTCTCACCCTCTGCATCAGTCTCTTTGCCGCGGTTGCCCTGGTGGGTTGTGGCGGAAGCGGTGGCGCTACCGGAAGTGGCGGTGGCGGCGGAGCAGAAAAGCCAGCCGTGGATATGAGGACCGACTTCATTTGGTTTAAGGTCGAGGTCCCCGAGGGCGTCGAGATCACCGACGTTGCCGGCGACACGGCCGATAGGGCCCAGTTTAAGTTCACCGAGAGCGAGCACGCCAGCGACCGCTTCATCCCCGTCTTCGATCCTGACAAGAACGCCGATGAACTGTTCGACTACGAGGCCAAATGGAAGGCCAACTTTGAGTGGACCGAGAATGATCCCGTCAAGTACAACGGCAAGACCTGGCGCAACGCTTCCTATACACACTCGGGCGGCGTGACGACTGAGTACTTCACCGAAGCAGGCGGTGGCAGCGTGTACGTGAGCATCGACAATGTCGAGGAGCACAAGGACGCCGTCGAGACCATGATGAAGTCTCTGGAATTTGCCGACGACATCGCCGAGGCCAAGACCGAGGCCATGGACGTTAAGCTCGACGATATCGAGATTAAGCGCTAAGCGACTCGCGAGCGTAACGGGAAACACGAGCGCAATGCCAACAAGCGGCGGTGCCCCAGCGCTTCGTACCCAGAGAGGGCCGGTAAACCGACCCTCCCTTTCTTATGCCGGCAGCTGACGAACGAGAGGATACCGGGCTCCGGAACCACCCCAAATGTGGCAACAGTACGAAAACGGCAAGCACCCCAACACGTCCGCCCGCCGATTTATTGCGCCGCGCAGACAATTAAACCGGCGTCTTTAAACGTCTGGGCAGTATAGTGACCAAAACGAGCGCGCAGCCGCACCCTGCGAATGGAGGAGTTATGGCCGAACATCATGCCATCAGTCGCCGAGCGTTTACGCTGGGCCTAGGGCTTGCGGCGTTGTCACCACTTGCAAGCCTGCCCGAAACCGCAGCGCCGGGCATTCCCCTGCGAGCGGCATTTGCAGACAACACACCCGCACCGTCGGACAGCCTCGACAATTTCGTCATTCGCCTTCGCCCCGCGGGCTATTGTCGCACCGCGAGCGTCAACCAAGACGGCAACGTTCGCGGCAACGTCTGCCACCTGTTTAACGACGGCACGTCCAGCAAGCTCATCCTTGAGAACGTAACGACCAAGAATGACGATACAAACTGGTATGCTATTCGCACCTTGCTCAATTTCGAAGAGCATAAAAAGACGGGCTACAGCATTTGGTCGGTCGACGACGACTCGGACAAAGATGGAAAGGTCATCCACGTATGGGGCGGCGAGTATGACAACAAGCCCAGCCGCGCTTTTGCGTTCGAACGTCAATCAAACGGAACCTATATCATTCGAGACCGCACGGTCGAGAAAGAAACCGAGAAAAAAGACATTAAGTACCTGGCAATAGAATCGGACGGCAAAGACCAGGACAACAATAAGATCTGCCATAAGAGTAAGAGCATTCCGTGGGAGCTAGAACTTGTCGGTTACAACATGGGCAAGATCAATACCACAGTTAGAAGTATCGACTGGACCACGTATAGCAGCTACGTCGACGGACCATGCTGGATGAAATACGTCGACGACAACAAGTACCTCGACGAGCTGAGTATCCCGGGCACGCATGATTCGGGCACCTGCAGCGTGGACAACGACACCGAGCCCCAATCCTCACAAGCAAAGTGCCAGCAGGATTACATCCCGACGCAGTTGCTCGAAGGCATTCGCTATTTTGATATCCGACTCGGAAGGAACGACGAGAACGGCGACCCCGGTATCGACCATGGAAGATGCTACCTGCTCAAAAAAGACGGGGGCTTTATGCATCTCTCCGATGTCATCGGTTACTTCAAAACATTTTTGAACGAAAACCCGTCAGAAGCGCTCATCATGCTTGCGTCACGAGGCAACGACGAGGCTACCGACGAAAGCGTTACGACGGCTTTCGCCAAGGTTATGCACGATAATCCCGATCTGTTCTACACGTCGAGCCGAATCCCCACACTGAACGAGGTGCGCGGAAAGATCGTCCTGCTGCGTCGATTTGTACTCGCCGGCAACAGCGTAAGCAGCCACACGTGGGGCCTCGATCTCACCCAATGGGACGACAAAATCAAGGCGCATTCCGGGCAGTCGATGTGCCTCGTCCAAGACGCGCGAGGCTTTGAGACTACGGGCAATGCGGGCGACAAAGAGCCCTATTGCACCAAGGTATACGCCCAGGACCATTTTGAATGCACCGGAACCGACAAGATTAGCTGGGTCGATATGGCGCTGCGAGAGACGACCAATCTCACGCGCAACAAGGTGGACGTCGAGGACAATGATGGCGCCAAGGTGCAAGTCCTGGAACGCTGCTGGTCTATCAACTACACCAGTTGCACGAATTACAAACAAGGAAGCAATCCTTTTACCGCGGCGCGAGTGGTCAACGAGCATCTGTACAAGAGCCAGTACATCAATCCCAGCGGCAGCGATAAAACAAAGTCAGATTGCCTCAAGCACGTTGGCATTATCGCGTCCGACTTTGTCGATTCGGCACTGGCCCGGAGCATCTACCAACGCAATTACGACGCGAAGCACAAGCCAACAGTTTCATGCTGCCTCCCGGACCGCATGCACATGACGTATGGAGACTCGCTGAGCGATGCCTCGCTCCAAGATGGCAAGACCGTTGGCGAGGGCCATTTCCGCCTTGTCGACAGCAGCAACGTACTCAACGTGGCCGCTTCTGGCAGCGCGTTTGCCATCGAATACGTGGATGTCGACGCCCTGGGCAACGAGACCGTTACGGGGCTGCAGGGCTCTGTGCCCATCGATATCGATCGACGCGCGCTGACACCCCATTTTGAGGGACTCGAAGGCCTTAAGGCCGGCGAAGACGTGCGCGCCAAGATTGCGGCATCACTCGAGGGCAAGCTCGAAACCGATGCCTGCACGGCCCAGCTCGAGTTTGTGCACGACGCGAACGGCGCTCCGGGCACGGCAATGGCCGAGGGCGAAACATTTGCCGCAGGGACGTACTGGGTGCGCGCGAAAGACCTTTTGGGCGACGCGGCACAGAACTACATGCTCGCCAGCGATGGAGCCGTAAGCTTTACCGTAGCGGCCTCGGGCAGTGCAGGCGGCACCGGCAGCGGCACGGGTTCCAACGCAGACGGCGCCGACAAGAACGGCGGCGGCAACAAGAGCAAGGGCTCGGGCGGAAAACTCGCCGACACGGGCGACGGCTCTGGTATCGCCGCCGGGCTCGCCGCTGCCGCCGTGGCGACAACGGTCGCTGGCGCGGCAAAGCTTGCCAGTGACCGCGAAGACAGCGAAGGCGCTAGCGAATAGGCAAGCCGGCCTTTTAAACACATCGACTCAATCGGGAGCGTAGGACACCGTTCTGTGCCCCCGATTTTTACCTTGGCCCGAACGCCGCCATAGGCTACATCACTATGTTCAGCACGTTGACGAATTCCTGAGCCTGGGAGCGGCTGCTCAGGCTAAAGACACAGGCAGTCAACAGCCTGTTGCGCAGAAAAACGTCGCGGCCCTTGATCCTGCTGACCCCCGTGATGTCCTTAAGGTAGACAATCTCGGTGTGCTTGCCGCCGAAAGTGCCCTTCTTGAGTACCTCAATGCGGTTAGGGTAGATCTTGACGTCTTTAAACCTGCCCGAACCCTTACCCTGGAATAGCAAAGTGTTGCTGTCCATACACATCGCTCCCCATGGTTAGAGTTAAAACTGCCTCTATGGTCACATTTTAGTCACTTCGGGAATCCTGCACGAAGGCGCTAGGCGACATTGAAATTCGAGTCCGTGCGAAGACCTTTAATGAAGTGCCCAGTACTTCCCCGCAACACAAAAACGGGGCAGTCCGCACTTCTGCGGACTGCCCCGTTCCTCTAGCTATCGCATCGCAGCGCCGACCGACACTATTCCCCTACTTCCCAAAGATTGCAGCGAACAATCCCTTGCGTTTGGGCTTCTCCTCTCGGTAGGAACCCTCGACGGCGGCTGCAACCTGGCGCGGTTGCTCGCAGCCTCCACGGCGTACGATCTGGTATAGGAACGGCGATTTAACGTATTTGACCTCGATGGGCGTGGCGTGCACGGTGCTTTCGATCGACAGCATCACGTTGGGATTGAGCGGTGCCACGATATGCGTTTCGCACTTGTCGCTAAACACCACCGCGGCTGCACGACCCGTCTGGCCGTTTACGGCAATGCGCACCTGCTCGCCATCGCGGCCATCCGTCGCCGGACGATCGACAAAGTAGACCGGCACCATCACCAGGCCATCCTTATGCTTGCGGGCCTTGCGCGCCCAGGCTCGGATGCTCTTTTTATTGAGCCCCAGCACCGCCTCGGCATCGTTGCCGGCAATGTCGAGCGCCAACTTATCAATGACCACCTGGTCCTTGGTAGACGCATCGACGGAGACGACGCGGAAGTCGCCTTCCTGCATGGCGGGATCGAACGACCCAACCTTAGCAAAGTCCCACGGCTCCAAAATTCCCATAAGGCGAACATCCAGGTAGTTTGCCCTGGGATATGCCCAGTCGAGCACCTCGTAGTACACCAAGGTCTCCTTGCTCAGGCCCTTGCCCGGGAAGGACGCCATCATGCGCAAATCCGCGAGCGCCATGGGGAAATAGAAGAGCATCATGTCGTTTTGGATCGCATCTTCCACGTCGTGCCCGGCAAAGGCATCCGGGTACTGGCGCACCAGCTGCAGTGCGTTGGCACGTGCCTGCTGCGGCGAGATTTCGCAGGGAATGCCCTGCTCCGGCACATACTCCGCACCCACGCCCATGGTCAGACGCTTGCTGAAGGTACCGGGCTTGAGCAGGTCGGCAACGCCGATCTTGTTGCCGCAGGACGGGCACTCAAACACGCGCTGCGTTGACTCGCCCTCAAAGGACGCTCCGCAGAAGGGGCAAGGAATGCTCACATGCGTGGCCTCTTGGAACTCCTGCGCCGTGCCGCAATCCTCCCACAGCAGATGTTCCAGGACCGACTGATTGCGCCAGTGCGAATTGAAGAAATACCAGTCCGGGTCCTCCGGGCGCTCGAGTTGCGACACATGCGTGAGCTTGAGCAGTCCATCCACCACCGTCAACGGCGTATGGCGAATGCCCAAAGCGCTCTTGGGCTCTCCGGCGTCCGCCTGCCACGGAATGACCGCACCGCAATAGGCACACTCAAAGCTGCGCTTAGCCTGGTGCGAGTACATAGGACCGCCGCAGTTTTGACATTTAATGGCAAACATCTCGTCCATGGAAACGTCCTCCTTTGCACAGGGGCTGTCGACATTAAGTATGTCGAGCAAACAGGCACATGCCCATACCCATGTGGCCCAAAATGGACCACCCAGGCAGACGAGAAGGCTCGCTCGTTAGCACCGGCAGACTATTGCTGCATTTTCTGAGCATCGGTGCACGGCGGCACCGCGCGAGCTACACTATCCCCTTAAACATGATTGTGAGGACGACCGCTATGCTATTTGTAAATCGGCTGGTACATACGCTTGTTCCCGGCAGCGAGGACGAGCCGGTCGATGCATCTTGCCGCACCAACGCGGGTTTTGCCGCAAGCCTCATCTGCATTGGCCTCAACATCACCCTGTGCCTGGCCAAGGGCATCGCGGGCCTGCTCGCCGGTTCCGTCTCCCTCATCGCCGACGCTTTCAACAACCTCTCCGATGCCTCGAGCAACATCGTGAGCCTGCTCGGGTTTCGCCTTGCCAGCCGCCCGGCAGACGAAGGCCACCCCTATGGCCACGGCCGCTACGAGTACCTGGCCGGTCTGTTTGTCGCCGTCCTGGTTTGCGCCGTCGGCATCAACCTGATTCTCGAGTCGGTCACCAAGATCATCAAGCCTTCCCCCACTGCATATTCGGCGCTCTCTTTAGCCGCCCTCGTCTTGTCCATGCTGGTTAAGCTCTGGATGGCCGCGTTCAACCGCACGCTGGGCGACCGCATCGACTCGGAAACGCTAATTGCCACGGCACAGGACTCCAAAAACGACGTCATCACCTCGGGCTCGGTCTTGGTGGCGGCGCTTATTTCGCAGACGACCGGCTTTGACCTCGATGGCTGGGCAGGCCTGGGTGTGGGCATCTTCATCTGCATCAGCGGCATGGGCCTAGTGCGCGACGCCATCAGCCCATTGCTGGGACAAGCACCCGACCCAAAGCTCGTCCAGGAAATCCGCGACAGGATTATGGCCTATCCGCAAGTCCTGGGCACACACGACCTGATGGTGCACGACTACGGCCCCGGTCGCCAGTTCGCCAGCGCACACGTGGAAATGCCCGGCGAGGGCGATGCATTTGAGCACCACGAGATTCTGGACACCATCGAGCACGACATCAAGCGCCAGATGGGCATCGACATCACGCTGCACTGCGACCCCATCGCCACAACCGGCGACGACCTGCGCGGCTGGGTCAAACGCGGCGTCATGCAGATCGATCCCGCGCTCTCCATCCACGACCTGCACGAGCACGACGGCTTCGTTTCGTTTGACTTGGTGCGCCCCGACGGCTTTGACATATCCGACGAGGAGCTGCTGGAGCTCGTCACGCGCATCGTGCACGAGCGCCGGCCCGATGCCTCGTGCGTCGTTACGTTTGACTCGGGCTTTAGTTCGCCCGAGCGTCCGGCCGAGCAGCTGTAGCCCCGCTCCGCTCGTCCGCTAGTTTCCCTGCGCGCCCGAGATGCCGTTTTGCAGGGCGTTCCAGGCATCCGTCGCCATGTCGCCCAAGTTCTGCGCGGTATCGCCCAGGTTTTGTGCCGTGTCGCCCAGCTCTTGCGCCTTGTCTCCCAACTCCTGTGCCTTGTTGCTCAAGTCCTCCAGCGTATTGGAGCTCGAGCTGTCGGCACCGCTTTGGCCGCCGGACGAGTTGCCCGAGCTGTTCTTGTGCGTGAGTTGAATTTCGAGGTTGCCGTTGTCGTTATAGTAGGCAGAAGTAACGACCCAGTTGGCATCGACGACGGGCGTTGAGCCGTCATCAGTCAGGACCACGGCATTCGAAAGATCGGCGCCGCGCGACTTGAGAAGCTTCTTGGCGTTGGACCAGTACTGCCCCGGGATATCGCTCAGATCGACGGTGCTAGACGAGGCGGGCTCGGTTTGCTCGGCAGCGGTATCGGCCGTTGAACTCCCCCGCTTGTTGAGCATGCCCGACACGATGGCAAACACAACCGACAGCGCAAAGAAGATCGCCAGCACGATGAGGATCTTCTTGATCACGCTCGACGAACGCGACGGCCCCTTCTCCTCGTCCTCGCCATATTGCGGAATCGACTTGGGGTACTCGCGATACGGCTCGTACGACTCGTGGCGAGACTGCGCCGTACGCGGCATATACGTCGTCTGCTGAGGCTGCAGAATGGGATTTTGCGGCAGGTCATCATAGGGATTCGGCGTCGAGGCAGCATAAGAATCCTGCGGCGTGTAATCAAACGGATCCGGAGCTGCGTTGCCATAGGAGCCTTGCGAAGATGCAGCGTAAGAATCCTGCGCCGTGTCGCCATAGCCCATAACCCGGGTGGGCTCGGCAGAAGGCTGCGTCGCGGCGGGGTCGGCATAACCGGGGTTGGGAACAACGCGGGTCGCATCGGCGCTATCGCCAGCCTGCGCGGAACCGTAGCCGCCCATCACGGTTGTCTTGTCCTGATCCATGCAACGATTCCTTTCCGTCGCCTGTAAGCATCAAGTTATCCATGCATTCTACCCGCGCAAAAGCCCATGATGGGCAGAGCCCGTCGGTATCTACAAGACATGCGCGGTCCTAAGGATCAAAAGCCCCGCCGGGCCTTTGAACTGCCTCCCATTTCTTGGACATGAGAAATGGGAGGCTTTGGAGTGGGAAGGATAAACTGGACTTTCTTTTAAGGATCCTCAAGCGTATTGCCGCTCGTATTCCACTGGAGACATGTAGCCCAGGGTGGAATGCATGCGCACCCTATTGTAATAGGGCTCTATGCGCTTGAAGATGTCCCGCTTGGCCTCGTCCCTCGTCCCATAGCTCCTCCCTTCCGCCGATTCCCTTTTCAGCGTCTTGAAGAACGACTCGGCCACCGCGTTGTCCAGCGGCGTGCCGGGCCTTGATACCGACTGGACTATGCCATGCGAGTCCAGACACCGCTGGAAGGAACGGGAGGTGTACTGCGCGCCCTGATCGTCATGGAAGACGAGGCTGCCGTCATCTGGCGGGCCCTCCCTGCCGACCGCCTGCTCCATCGCGTCGATCGCGACCTTCTCGGTGATGCGCTCGGACATTGACCAGCCCACGACCTTGCGGGAGAAGGCGTCTATCACGGCTGCGAGATAGAGCCACCCTTCCCTTGTGGGTATGTAGGTGATGTCGCCCACCCAAAGCCTGTTGCGCTCGCCCACGGTGAAAGCGCGCTCTACCAGGTTCAACCGAGGGTCTCCCGGCTCGACCTTCTTCTGGATGCGGTGTTTTCGGGTCGCGCCCTTTCCGGCAAGTCCGAGCTTCTGCATGATGCGGAGCACGCGCTTCTCGCTCACGACGATGCCGCTTTTTCGCAGTTCGCGGTTGATGCGCCGGTAGCCGTAACGGCCCTTGTGCCGCTCGAAGGCCTCGACGACGAAACCTTCGATCGCCTCCCGCTCTATCTGGGCGTCGGACTTCTTCCGGCCGAGATACTCGTAGAAACCGGATTTCGAGACTTTCATCAGCCCGCATGCCTTCTTGATGGGGCCGATCTCGCCCCTATGCTCTTTGAGGAACTCGAACCTCACGCATGGTCTTGACTCAAGAAGGCCCGGAAATTATTTAGTATCTCGTTCTCGCGCTCGAGCTCCTCGACCTTCTTCTTGAGCTTCACGATCTCGTAGTCCTTGTTGATCTTCGGGGAGCCGTTTCCGGGGAACGCGCCGTCTCCCATCTCCTCGTATTCGCGGGCCCATCTTCTCAGCGTCGAATCCTTTATGCCGAGTTCCTCCGATAGGTCTTTGACCGTCATTTCCCCGGACAGGACCACCTTTGCCGCCGAGGCCTTGAACTGCCTGTCGTATCGCTTTCTTCTTTGGGTCATCTTGAACACCTTTCGCTCTTAACTAGGTGTCCAATTCATCATACCCACTCCACCTAGTCGCTATTTAGGGCGTCCAAGATTTGGGGCGCAGTCCACTTGTGGGCACGGCGGGGCGGGCTATCAGCTATGGACAGCAGACTTAGAACAGGCCGGTGATGTTGCCGTCGTTGTCGACGTCGATGTTCTCGGCCGCGGGAACCTTGGGCAGGCCGGGCATGGTCAGAACGCTGCCGGTCAGCGCGACCACAAAGTGGGCACCGGCGGAAACCTTGAGCTCGCGCACGGTGATGCGGAAGCCCTCGGGAGCGCCCAGCGCCTTGGCGTTGTCGCTAAAGCTGTACTGCGTCTTGGCGACGCACACCGGCAGGTTGCCAAAGCCGTTCTCGCGCAGCTCGGCGAGCTGGCGCTTGGCGGCCGGCGTAAAGTCAACGCCGTCGGCGCGGTAGACCTTGGTGGCAACGGCCTCGAGGGCATCAGCGACATCAGCGCCGTCCTCATAGGCAAACTTGAGCTCGCTCGGCTGCTCAATCAGACGCATGACCTCATCGGCCAGGTCGAGCGCGCCCTCGCCGCCCTTGGCCCAGACCTCGGAAAGCTTAACGTTGACGCCGAGCTTCTGGCACTCGGACTCGATGAGAGCAAGCTCGGCCTCGGTGTCCGTCGGGAAACGGTTAATGGCGACCACGCAGGGCAGACCATAAACGTTCTGGATGTTGTCGACATGACGCAACAGGTTGGGCATGCCAGCCTTGAGTGCCTCGAGGTTCTCCTCGTTGAGGTCGGCCTTGGCGACGCCACCGTTGTACTTAAGCGCACGAGCGGTAGCGACGATCACGACGGCGCTGGGGCGAACGCCCGTCATGCGGCACTTGATGTCGAGGAACTTCTCGGCACCCAGATCGGCACCGAAGCCGGCCTCGGTAATGGCGACATCGCCAAAGCGCATCGCCATACGCGTGGCCATGATGGAGTTGCAGCCGTGGGCGATATTGGCGAAGGGACCGCCGTGGACAAACGCGGGCGTGCCCTCGAGCGTTTGCACCAGGTTGGGCTTGAGCGCGTCCTTAAGCAACGCGGCCATGGCACCCTGGGCCTTGAGGTCGCGGGCACGGACGGGCTCGCCGGCAAAGCTATAGCCGACGACAATCTCACCCAAGCGTTCCTTGAGGTCGTTGATGCTCGTAGACAGGCACAGGATTGCCATGACCTCGGAGGCAACGGT
The DNA here is from genome assembly GCA_958429345.1 of uncultured Collinsella sp. Lineage (GTDB taxonomy): Bacteria > Actinomycetota > Coriobacteriia > Coriobacteriales > Coriobacteriaceae > Collinsella. The sequence goes on from CAUAJK010000012.1 coordinate 39,647, forward strand.
GATGTCGAAGCCGTCCTCGCGCGGCACACCTTGGGCCTTACCGCCAATGCCATCGATAACATGGCGCAGCTGACGGTCGTTCATGTCGACGACGCGCTTCCAGGTGATGCGCTTAACGTCAATACCGAGCTGATTGCCCTGCTGGATGTGGTTATCAAGCATGGCGGCCAGCAGGTTGTTGGCAGCACCGATAGCGTGGAAGTCACCGGTAAAGTGCAAGTTGATATCCTCCATGGGGATGACCTGAGCCCAGCCGCCACCGGCAGCACCGCCCTTAACGCCAAAGACGGGGCCGAGCGAAGGCTCGCGCAGGGCCACGGCGCTCTTGACGCCGCGACGACGCAAGCCATCGGCCAGACCGATGGTCGTGGTAGTCTTGCCCTCACCCGCAGGCGTTGGGTTGATAGCGGTCACGAGGACGAGCTTGGCCTGGTGATCAGTCGGCTCGTTGAGCAGTGAATAGTCGACCTTAGCCTTGTCGAAGCCGTACGGAATCAGATGCTTAACGTCGACGCCGGCGTTCTTGGCTACCTCGGTAATAGGCAGCGGCGTAACAGAACGTGCGATTTCGATGTCAGTAGGCATGGGCGGTCCTTTCGTTACCGGATGAGAAAAAGACCAATCCAGCATAGCACGCGCGCGCAATAGTAAAACGCCCATAACCGATGAACGGCGATATGTTTACCCGATGCCCAGCGATAGTCCAACAGCCCGCCAAAACAAAGCGCCCTAAACGGTAGGTTCAATCCCCAGGTGCTCAAAGGTGCGAAGGGTCGCCTGACGGCCCTGCGGCGTACGAATCATCAACCCGCACTGCAGCAAATAGGGCTCATAGACATCCTCGAGCGTGCCCGGGTCCTCGCCCACCGCGCTGGCAAGGGTCGTAAGTCCCACGGCACGACCGGAGAACGTCTTGGCGAGCGTCTCCAAGATACGAATATCCATCCAGTCCAGACCGAGCTCGTCGATCTCGAAGAACTCGAGCGCCTGGCGGCAGATATCGAGCTCGATGGGGCCGTTGCCGCACACCTGTGCGTAATCGCGCACGCGCTTGAGAAGGCGGTTGGCAAGACGTGGCGTGCCGCGCGAACGCGAGCCGATCTCGAGTGCACTGGGATGATCGATCGTCACGCCCAGGATAGTCGCCGAGCGCGTCACAATCTGGGCGAGCTCCTCGACCGTGTAGTAATCCAGGCGATATGAAATGCCAAAGCGGTCGCGCAACGGGCCTGTCAACATGCCTGAGCGGGTCGTTGCCGCCACCAACGTAAACTTGGGAATATCCAGGCGAATCGAGCGCGCCGCCGGACCCTTGCCAATCACGATATCGAGGGCAAAGTCCTCCATCGCAGGGTACAGGACCTCCTCGACCGAACGGTTGAGGCGGTGGATCTCGTCAATAAACAGCACATCACCCGGCTGCAAGTTAGTAAGGATGGCCGCCAGGTCGCCCGTGCGCGCGATGGCGGGGCCACTCGTGGTCTTGATCTGAGCGCCCAGCTCGTTGGCGATAACGGTGGCCAGCGTGGTCTTGCCCAGGCCCGGAGGACCCGAGAAGATCACGTGGTCGAGCGTCTCGCCACGGCTCTGCGCCGCTTCGATCAACACGCGCAGGCTTTGCTTGATGTGCTCCTGGCCACAGTAATCGTCCAGGCGCTGGGGGCGCAAAGTGCGATCGACATCGAGGTCCTCGGCCGTCAGCTCCGAGCCCACCATGCGCTCGCCGTGCGCCATGGATGCCGCCGGCGAGTTACCGGGCGTCGCCCACAGGTCCTGAGAGTCATCGGCTTCCCACATCACGCATCCATTCCGAGTCGCTTAAGCGCCGCGCCGAGCAGATCCTCGACACGCATATCCTGCCCATCATACCCGCTCAGAGCGACATCGGTCTCCTGCGGGCTAAAGCCCATGGAAAGGAGTGCCGCACGGGCATCGTCGATGGCCGAGGGAGCGGCAGCGGGCACGGGCATCGCAACCTGTCCGGGAATCACGTCGACTGGCACAAAGCCTTTGTCCTTGCCAAAGGTGCTCTTGAGCTCCAGGATCAGACGCTGAGCTGTCTTTTTGCCCACACCGGGCACCTTGGCCATGCCCTTGTCGTCCTCGGCCATCACCAGCGAATACAGCTGCCCCACGGTATAGGTAGAAAGCACGGCGAGCGCCAAGCGCGGACCAACACCCGAGACGGACACGAGCCGGTCGAACATCGTGCGCTCATCCTTTGAGGAAAAACCGAAAAGTGTCATGGCGTCCTCGCGCACCTGCATACGCGTGTAGAGGCGGACCTCGCCGCCGGGCGTCGGCAACGTGGCCGCAGTGCTGCCGGAAATGCCGAGCTCAAAGCCAACGCCCGACACATCGACGACAGCCGAGCTCATCGTGGCCTCGACAAGCGTTCCGTGGAGCTGGGAGATCATCAGTATCCGGTTCCTCTCTGTTGATAGAACTCGCCGCCGGTAAGCGCCCGGGTGCGGCTGAGGTTAACGTGGCAGATGGCGCAGGCCAGGGCATCGGCGGCATGGTCGGGATGTGGGTCGTGGTCGAGCTGTGTTAGCGTGCGTACCATGTAGGCGACCTGCCGCTTGTCCGCGGCGCCGGTGCCCACCACAGCCTGTTTGATCTGCATGGGCGTGTACTCGCCAATCTCGAGCGCGCACTCCGAAAGCGCCACAAGCGCAGCACCGCGGGCATGCGCCGTGGGGATGGCCGAACGAACGTTGGCGCCAAAGTAGATGCTCTCGACAGCAGCTGTGTCGGGTCGATAACGCTCGACGACGTCCTTAAGGTCATGGGCGATATGCGAGAGGCGCACCGCGAGCGGACTTCCGGCACTGGTCTCGATGCAGCCATAGGCACGGCAGCGAACCTCGCCACGCCGCTCCTCGATAATCCCCCAACCCGTATGAGCCAAACCGGGGTCAATGCCCAAGATAACCAAGCCGACCTCCCCTCGTCACCAGCACAGCACAAGGCAAAGCCCCGCGCATCATTCACGAACGTCTGTTCTAGAATAACACAACGCTAGCCCTATAAGTCAGCCGAGATCGAATTGTAGGTTGAGTATACGCAAGCGAGCGCCCGCCAGAGCGAGCAAGGTGCCTTGAAAGAGGAGGACATTGACCTGGCGGTCATGTCCGACGATTGAAAGGCAGATTGCCGCTCTGGCGGGCGCGCAGCGACCTAGTTCTGAGAGAAGAACGGGAATTGTCGGGGATCAACCGGCGGATGCGGCATCGGGCCACCCTGGGGACTACCTTGCGAGCCACCCTGACCGCCCATCATCTTATCGATGGCGTCCTGAACCTCGCCCTCGAACTTTTTCATTCCCTCGTGTAAACGACGCTGACCGTCCTCAGAGCGCAGCTCCTCCATTTGCTCGGGCGAAATACCCAGTAGCTCGCCCAGCACGCCCATCATCTCGTTTCGCACGCGCTCGCTCGTATCCTCGTCAGCAAAACGGCGCACCTCGGCGCGCGCCAGCGAATCGACCGTCATACGCTCCTTGCCGTTAAGCCCCAGGTCGGACCACGCGAGCATATACGGCCAGGCACGCTCGGCAAACGAACGGGCCGAGACGATCGGCGCCATCGGCAACATGCGGCGGGCAGCCTCACCCTGTCGAACGAACATCATCAGCAGCGAGCAGGCCTCAGGCTTGCCAGCGGCCATCGGGATGTCGTCGAAAGATCGATTGCGGTCCACGTGCGCCTCGAGCGCGCCATCGACCTCACCCGGCTCAAGCCCGCCGAGCAGCTGTGCCGCACGGTCGAGCATATCGACCGGACCGTCGAGCGTCGAGAGCGCCTGCGCCAGCACGCGCTCCATACAATCTTCCACTGCGTTGAGCGTCACGAGCTCTTGGGGCACCACGGCAGACGTGCGGTTGCGCACGCGCGCCACAAACTCAAGCGTCGACAGGTACACATCGCCAAAGGGCGCAAAGTCGCCCTGGTAGCCGCCGCAAAGCGCCGGCGCCGCCAGCGCGTACTCGGTTTTGGACAGCGGGCTCAGCGCCATCGCACCCAGCTCGAGCGCCGTATCCTCCAGCATCAGGCCCAGCGTGCGCGAGCGCAGGCGCTCGGCATCGCCCGCCGACACGTCGCGATCGAGCACGCGCGCCGCATCCGGTGCATCGCGCTCGACGGTGCGAATGTGCAGACGCTCGGCGATGGCGCGGACGGCGGCACAGCGGGCAGCCTCGGCTTCTTCCTGCGCCGGCGTAAAGATACGGTTGCGCCCCAGCACCAGGCCAATCACATTGCGCGGGCCCAGAGCGTCGACGGCCAGCGCCGCCAGCAGGGACGACGGCAAGTCACCCTCGAGTGCCACCACAGCACGCGACGCACCGTGGGCTCGGGCGTTGTCGCGCACGGCGAGCACCAGCGCCTGCCACAGCCACTCCTCGGAACGGAACTCGGGCAGTTCGTGATCCTCCAGGGCATCGAGCATCACGCCGCGCTGAATCTCCTGAACCAGCAGGCTCTCCTCAAAGCACGGCGCCTGGGCCACCACGCGACCGCAGTCGTCGAGCACAAACGAACCGCCGGTATACACCGACTCGTCATAGGCACCGACCGGCGCCATGCAGGCAAACCACACGCTGCGCTTGGATGCGATCTTGCGGTAGGCGCCGCTGCGAACGGCAGCAATGGCGGCAGTCTCGCGGTCGGTCATGTCAAACGCGTTGAATTGGAAATACGCAATGAGGTCAACACCGGTCGGCAGCATCTCGAGTTCGCGGTCCAAGTCAAAAATCACGGCGATGCGCACGCCGTCCACGTCGAACACCGGCGGCGCCCAACGTGTGTCGTTGTTCTCGCCACGCTGCAGGGCAATGCTCGAACGCGCCGGCACCACATGACCGTCCTTGAGCATCATGTAGTCGAGCAGCGGCTGGCCCTCAAACGAAACCGCCGCGGGCACGATGCAGATCATGTCAAGCTCCTGGATACGCTCGGCGACACCAGTCAAACCGGCAAGCACGTCGTGCTCAAAGTCGGCAGCGCCCACCAGGCCACCGGGCATGGCGCCCATAAAGAGCGGAGCCGGAACGCACAGCACGCGCGCCCCGCGCTCGTGGGCCAGACGAGCCTGGTCCTCGATGCGGCCGCAAATGCCCTCAATATCACCCAGGCGCATATCGATCTGTGCAAGCGCGAGCTTCATGGCCCAGCCCTTTCCGTCGTAAACCATCGAAATCGTAGTAAAAGCGCCGGCCGCATAATGCAGCCGGCGCTTGCATGTGCATATGCTAGCTATGATACCCCGAGCGGGGGCGCGCTCCTAGAATGTCGCGGACCACAGCCCGTGCAGGTTGCAGTAGGCATAGACGGTACCGGTCTTGGAGCCGCCCGCGAAAAACGTCGCGGGTTTCATGCCGGGCTCAAGGTAATGAACCTCTAAGCGGCCCTCGGCCTCAAGCGCAATCCACTCAATGTAGTGCTCGGGCAGGCTGGGGTGCTCGACCGAGCCAACGCGTGCACGAATCACGTGACCGTCGCGCTCGGTCTCGACAACAGGCACGTGCTTCTCGTGCGCCGCGTCCTCAGTGTTTGCGGTCAGTTCCGTGCAACCGGCAGGGGTCGCAACGTCGTCGCCAAGGGCAGCGATGAGCTTACCGTCGGGGTCCTTAAAGAATTTCGCCATGATGTTCTCCTTTGCTGATGTGCCAATGTTCTTGATGGTTCTTATGCCCAAAGGCAGACAAACCATCCACGGCATTGCAAATGAACACATAACGGATCAGGCAAGCGGTCGGGCCAAAATGCGTCGACCGTCCTGCCCACTCCAGCAGTCCCACCCCGCGCGCGGCTAGCGCCCGTCGCCGCCGAGAAGCGCCAGAACATCCTCGCGGGTAAACAACGCCGACGAGATGCCGTCGCCGCCGAGTACGCTGTTGACCAGGTCGCGCTTGGACTCCTGCATCTGCATAATGCGCTCCTCGATCGTGTCCTTGGCGATGAGCTTGTACACGGTCACGGTATGCTGCTGGCCAATACGATGTGCGCGGTCAGTCGCCTGGTCCTGCGCGGCCACGTTCCACCACGGGTCGTAGTGAATGACCACGTCGGCCGCCGTCAGGTTAAGGCCCACGCCGCCCGCCTTGAGCGAAATCAAAAAGACCGGCACCTCGCCCGCCTGGAACTGTGCGACCATCTTGGCGCGGCTCTCTTTAGACGATGCGCCCGTGAGCTTAAGGAAGGCGATATCCTCCTTGGCCAGGCGCTTGCCAATGATATCGAGCATACCCGTAAACTGGCTGAACAGCAGGATGCGATGCCCGCCGTCGAGTGCGCCGTGCACGAGCTCCATGCACGTATCGAGTTTGGCGCTCCCCGCCTTGTAATCCTCGTAGTGCAGACGCGGGTCGCAGCAGATCTGGCGCAGCTTGGTGAGCTCGGCGAGCACCTTGAGCTTGTCTTTCTTAAACTCGGATGACTCGCGGTGCTGCACCTGCCGGGCGATGCGGTCCTGGTTTGCCAGGTAAAGCTTGCGCTGCTCGCCGGCAAGCTGCGCCATGACCGTATCCTCGATCTTCTCGGGCAGGTCGGCCACCACGTCTTCCTTGACACGGCGCAGCACAAACGGCGACACGAGCGCTTGCAGGCGGGCGGCACTGTCGCCCTCGGCATGCTCGACCGGGCTTTCGAAGCGCTTTGCAAACGATTCACGCGTACCCAGCAGGCCCGGCATTAAAAAGTCGAAGATGCTCCAGAGCTCGGATAGGCGGTTTTCGATGGGCGTGCCCGTCAGGGCAAAGCGCACGCCGGCAGGCAGGCGCTTTGCGGCGCGCGCCACCTGGGTGAGCGGGTTTTTAATGTACTGGGCCTCATCGAGCACCACACGGGCAAAGTCCTGCTCGACGTATTCGTCGATGTCGCGGCGCATGAGGTCATACGACGTCACGACCACGTTATGCTCGGCCACGCCGGCGATTTGCACGCGACGCTGCGCCTTGGCGCCTACGATGGCGCACACATCGAGCGAGGGCGCAAAGCGCTCCAGCTCGGCGGCCCAGTTGTACACAAGCGACGCAGGGCACACCACAAGCGTGGGCTTAGTGTCCCCCGCTTCCACACGCGCCAGGATATGTGCGATCATCTGCAGCGTTTTGCCCAGGCCCATGTCGTCGGCCAAGATGCCGCCAAGGCCCAGGTGTTCGAGCGAGCCGAGCCACTGGTATCCGTCGACCTGGTAGCCGCGCATCGTTGCCTTGAGCGAGACCGGCACCGTAAAGTCCATCTTGCCGAGCGTATCCAAGCGCTCGACGGTGCGGCGGAACGCGGCGTCACGATCGGCCTCGAGCGCGGGCGTGCGCGCGAGCATGCTATCGACGAACAGGGTACTCGACGCGGGAAGCGACACGCCGTCGAGCAGGTCGACAGCATCGACCCCCAGATCCTCGGCAAGGCCAAACGCGGCTCGAGCGCCCTCGTCCAGGCGAATGATGTCGCCGGACGTAAGGCGCGCAAACGTTTGATGGCGCTTGTAGGAGTCGAGGTAGATGGCAAGATCTGCCGCCGAAAGACCGCTCGCGCCCAGTTCAACATCGAGCAGGTTGCTCTTGACGGTGGCACGCACCGAAAGCTTGGGCGCAGTGCGCACCGAGATCTGGCGTAGGCGGTCGCTGAGCATGACCTCGCCCAGCTCGGACAGGGCAGACAGACCCTCGGTCAGCAAGCAGAACAGGCTCTCGTCGTCGCGCTCCTCAAACGCCAGGCCGCCCTCGTAAAAGTCGAAATACAGGGCCGCCGTGTCCATAACGCGAAACTCTGCTATCTCGTCGCGCGGCGGCACGCCCGGGCGCTGTTCTTCGAAGGGGCTTCCCGGAGCACCCAGGCTAAAGAGATCTGCCGACCAGTCGCCGTAGGAAACCGTAATCTTGCAGGTCACGAGCCCGTCGTCGACACCGATTGCCATGGCAAAGCTCGGCTCGGGCGCCACGGTGTCGAGCACGGCGGGCGCGGTAAGGTCGGTGTAGTCGCGCAAAATGGGCAGCGCCATACGACAGAACTCCCCCACCTGGTCGACAGCGATATGGATCGGCGTGCGACAGGGCAGTAAGCGCGATAGGAACGGCGCCGCATGCTGGGCAAACGCTACATCGGCGCGGCGCGCACGGCGGGTGTCGACCAGATAGGCAACGTCGCCCGAAGCAAAGCAGTATGCATCGGCCGGCAGGCGTAGATCGTAGCTGCCGCCAGCCGCCGGCGCGATTTTGGCGGCAAGGAGCGGTGGGCGCTTAGACAGAGCCTCATCCTCCCCTTCCGGAGGCATCTCAACCGCCACGTCATAGGTGCGATGCGTCGTCGTCCCCCGCGACCAGGCGGGCTCAAAGGAGATGGTCTGGCCACGCAGCAGGTCCAGCACATATACGATGCTATGCTCGGACAGCGGCAACTGACGCTCGGCGACAAAACCGCTGCGGGCAAAGTCGTACGACGCCGAACGCGAGCTTGTGATGTCATCGAGATAGGCAACTGTCGTCACAACAAGGTTGAGCAGCTTTGTCGACACGTCCTCGAAGGCTTCGGGCGTATGGACAAACGTGAGCTTCTTGCCGTACGAGAAGGTGCCGCCTCGGACATAGGCGTCGGCCATGCCGTCGATATCCTTGACCACGTAGGAGACCGATCCACAACGAATGCGAAGCTCGAGCGCCCAGCTAAAGCGGTCGGCAAACAGTGGATTGTAGTACGGCACCAACGAGGGCTCCAACACCGCCTTGGGGGCATCGGGATCCACACTGCCAGCGAGCTTGCGGCGCATGCTCGCCAGCTCATCCATGCGTGCGTCCGAAAGATCGGAGAGCGCCGCCATGAGGCTGGGACTCGTGGGGACGGGCGCCGGAAAGGGAAAGTTGGGATTGACGGCAGGCGCTTTGAGCGCGGTGCGCGCGGGCTGTTTCGGCTGCGCCGTAAACGTGCGGACCGGCGTGCGCAAACCTTCGACGGGCTCGGCGCCGCTGGCATCCAAATACGCCAGAGCCGTGGCAATAGCGTGCTTGCACATACCGGGGTAACGATAGGCGGCGGGGCAATCGCAGTCGTAGTCAATCACCTCGTGCTCGTCCATGTCGAGCGCCACGTGCGTCTTGTACAGGTCGCCGCGCGAACCGCGCACCGAGCCCTCAACCGTCACGTTTTTGGAGAAGCGCGAGCCGCTGTCCTCGATCGACAGCACGGCGCCGTTGAGCATGAGCGAACGCCCCTTCATAAAGGTGCCGCTCAACGCCGCCTCTTTGCGAAGCGCCTGCACAAACGTCCCCTGCGCCATCACTTCCTCCAATCTCACCCGGGGTAGCTTAGATAACCGTCACGCGGCCTTGGTTGCCGACGATGGCCTTTGCCTCTGCCAGCAGCGGAATCGAGCGTGCATTGACCTTGGCCGGCACCTCAGCACGCAGCACGCGCCCGTCGACTTGCTCAATAAAGATCTCCACGCGGTCGCCGCCCGGGTTGGTGGTGAGCACCGTGGCCAGGCGCGCCATATTGCCCTGGCTAAATCGACTGTTGGGCACCATGACCTCAAAGACCTTGGGCTTGTTTTTCTCCTCGCTAAGCTCCAGCGGCACGATCTCCTGCGCGATGATCTGGTCGCCGCGGTCCGAGCGCTCGAGCTTGCCCTTAATGCGCACAAACGCATCGGACAGCTGCGCGCCGGTCTCGGGATCGACCTCGCCGTACAGGTACCCCTCGGCCTCCTTGTAGGTCTTGGGGAACACCACGACCGTGGCCTCGCCTTCCATGTCTTCGAGCTGCACGATGCCCATGGGGTCGCCGTTTTTGGTCACGCGCTTGGACACGCTCGAGACCATGCCGGCCCACCACAGCGCCTTACCCTCGGGAATCTCCTGGTTGATGGTGCCGCCCGTAGGATTCTGAACCTCGTAGCCGGTGTCGATCTGCGAGAACGAGAAGTCGCGCGCTTTGCTAAGTGCATACTCAAACGGGCGCAGCGGGTGGTCCGAGACATAGATGCCCAGGACCTCCTTCTCCTGGCTCAGCTTAAGGTGGCGGTCCCACTCCTGGCCATCCGGATCGGGTACGCTCACCTCAAAGCCCGAGCCCTCAACGTCGCCAAACATATCGAAGAACGACGTCTGGCCGCTCGCGCGGTCCTTCTGGCGCTTTACCGCGGCATCGATGATGTTCTCGGGGTTGTTCTTGTCCACAAAGTGCATCATCTGGCGACGCGGATACCCCGTGGAGTCGAAGGCGCCTGCCTTGATCAGCGATTCGATCACGCGACGGTTGGCCTGGCTCGAGTCCACGCGCTCGACAAAGTCGTGCAGCGTCTTAAACGGACCGCCCGCCTCGCGCTCGGCGATAATCGCCTGCGCCACGCCGGTGCCCACGCCGCGGATACCGGCCAGACCAAAGCGCACGCCTTCCTTGGTAGCCGTGAACTCGGTACCGGACTCGTTGACATCTGGCGACAGCACGGGGATGCCGTCGTGACGGCACGCCGAGACGTAGTGCACGATCTTGTCGGTCTTACCCGTATAGGACGTCAGAACGGCCGCCATGTACTCATGCGGATAGTGCGCCTTGAGCCATGCCGTCTGCATAACCAGGATGGCGTAACCGGCGGAGTGCGACTTATTGAAGGCGTAGGACGCGAACTCAAGGACATCGTCCCAAATCTTCTGGGCGACCTCGCGCGTGTAGTTGTTCTTGATAGCGCCATTCATCCAGTGGTCGTAAGTGGTCTCGTCCGAGCCATCCTCCCAGTGGAGCACCGTCGACGTGAGCAGCTTGATCTTTTTCTTAGCCACGGGCTTACGGATACGCGAGTCCGATTCGCCCTTGGAGAAGCCGCACATCTCAACGGAGATGAGCATAACCTGCTCCTGGTAGACCATGGTGCCGTAGGTTTCGCCCAGGATGTCGTCCAGACGGTCGTCGTAGGAGACGGCCGGCTCCTTGCCGTTCATACGGTTGATGTAGGACGAGACCATGCCGGCGCCCAACGGGCCCGGGCGGTACAGAGCGATCAATGCCACGACGTGCTTGTACTCGGTGGGCTTCATGTTCTTGATCGTGGCCGTCATGCCGGCGGACTCGACCTGGAAGACGCCGGCGGTGTGGCCAGAGCCCATGAGCTTAAAGATCTCGGGATCGTCAAAGGGAATCTCTTCCTCTTTGATGTCGATGCCGAAGTTCTTTTTGATGTTGGCCTTGGCCTTGGAGATAACCGTCAGCGTACGCAGGCCCAGGAAGTCCATCTTGAGCAGGCCCATGTCGGCAACGGTATGGCCCTCGTACTGGGTAATCTCGACGCCGCCCTTGGTATCGAGCTTGGTGGGCACATGCTCGTTGACGGGATCGCGGCAGATCAGAACGGCGCACGCGTGCACGCCCTCGCCACGGGTGAGGCCCTCGATCGAGAGCGCCGTGTCGATGATGCGGCGGGCGTCGTCGTCCTTTTTATATGCCTCGGCAAAATCGGGGTTAAACAGATCCTCTTTGCCGGGCTGTTTGTCGAGCACCTGCTTGAGCTTGACCTTGGGGTCGCTCGAGACCATCTTGGACAGGCGCTGGCCCATGTAGACCGGGTAATCCAGAACGCGCGCGGCGTCGTTGATGGCCTGCTTGGCCTTGATGGTCGAGTAGGTGATGACGTGGGTGACCTTCTCGGGGCCGTAGAGCTGGCGAACGTGCTCCACGACCTCGAGGCGCCGCTCATCGTCGAAGTCCATATCGATATCGGGCATCTCGGTACGCTGCGGGGACAGGAACCTCTCGAACAT
>CAUAJK010000013.1:0-47410 GCA_958429345.1 uncultured Collinsella sp.
GCATTCGGCGAGATGCGTTTGCGAAAGTGGTCAATTTTAGATTAGCGCTAACAGCGCGCACCCTGGGCGCCGCCAGGTCCCACGCCGCGCGGGCGACGTCGGCGTCGGCCTGCCCCGCGCACGCCCGGACCAGGTCGGCGGCGAGCGCCTGGCCGGCGAGGCTGTGGACGTGGCCCCTGATGTCGCGCTGGAGGTGCGTCAGGCACCGCTGCCAGGAGCAGCCCGGCAGGACCCTGGAGACGGCGGCGACGAGCCCCGCGTGGGCGTCGGACACCGCGAGCCTCACGCCGCGCAGGCCCCTGTCCCTGAGGGAGCCGAGGAACTCGGACCAGGCGGCCTCGCTCTCGCTGTCGAAGCAGGCGCAGCCGAGGAACTCCTTGTGCCCGGAGGACGACATGCCGATCGCCGTGACGAGCGCGACGCTCGCGTAGCGCCCGCCGGTCCTGCACTTCATGTAGGTCGCGTCGAGCCACACGTAGGGGTGCTCGCCCTCGATCGGCCGGGTCCTGAACGCCTCGGCCTCCTCGTCCAGCCCGGCGCACAGCGCCGACACCTCGGAGCTGGACAGCGACGAGACGCCGAGCTCCTCGGCGACGAGCCCGACCTTGCGGGTGCTCACGCCAGCGACGTACATCTCGCGCACGAGCGCGACCATGGACGCCTCGACGCGCGTGTAGCGCTCGAGTATGCCCTCGGGGAAGTAGGTCCCCTCGCGCAGCTTGGGGACCCGCAGCTCGAGGTCGCCGAGGGAGGTCGACAGGGACCTCTCGCGGTAGCCGTTCCTGCTGTTGACGCGCTCGGGCGACCTGGAGCCGCGGGGCGCGCCGCAGGCCTCCTGCGCCTGGGAGTCCATCAGGGCGTTGACCACGGACTGGATCACCTCCCTGCCGAACTCCCTCAGGTCGTCGCACCGCGAGAACAGCGCGAGCAGGGCCTCGGTCTGGGGCCGGTCGAGGCCGAGCCCCCGGTCCGGCTGGGATAGAATGTCGCTGTGGGCCATCGTCTTTCCTTTCGTCGAATATCTAGGCACTGACGATTCTAGGCGATGGCCCTCCCTTGCTTCTTACACCACGACTCTGCGCGCTACCACCGCTCAGATGCCTCACCAACATAATTTGAGTTATTCGGCCTTATCCTATACAAATGGTGCGATGGCAACGTCCTATTCGAATTGATTCAGGTAGATTTATGGGGCTTGGTTGCGAAATTAAGGCGACTATAGTGTTCGATTGCGGTTCAAGGGGCCTTGACTAGTGGTTCGGCTGGCCGAACAACTCGAAAAATGTAGGTGGGCCAACCTGCCGACTATGTGAAGCACCCGTATTTGCTCGTTTTGATGAAAAATAGGGTGCAGCCATAAGGCTGCGCCCTAGTTTACTGCGTGCCGGTGTGCCCAGACGGATTGCGCTGTGCCTGGCAGGCGCTCCCGCAGATGGATCGGTTATTTCGCGAATAGGTTCTTGAGGTTGAACTCGGCTTGGACGGTGCGGAGCATGAGGTCGGTGTCGTCGAGGCCCAGGTGCTGCTCGTTGGCGTCGGCAGCGAGGGTGCCGCGTCGGCGGGCCCAGTTTTCGAGTGCGGCGGGCGCGGACTCGCGGGGGAGTGAGCGGACGTCGGCATCCAGGCTGCGGCAGATCTGGCGCGAGTCGATGACGATGATCTTGCCGGCGCGGCGTGCCTCGGCGTAGCCGTCCAGGTGGATCTTGAACCAGCTGTCCTCAAAGGCGGCGTTGTGTGCCATGTACGGGTACTTCTTCATAAGCTTGAGCAGCTGCTTTTGCAGCTCTTTGTTCTCGCGGAAGGGCGTTTTGCCGTCGATGTCGTCCCAGGTGATGTGGTGGATATTCGACAGCGGCACATCCTCGCCGCGGTAGATATCGGGCAGGCCGCAGTAGTGTGCCTCGGCGTCGTGCGGGACGGCGTCGCTGGTGAGCTCCATGATCTCCCAGCCCACGTTGATGATGTAGCCGCGCTCGGGTGCACGGCCGGTGGTCTCGATGTCGATGCCGAGCACTGTGCCTTGGATAGGCTTGCGGGCGTACGCCACGCCGAGCGCGTCGCGGTCGCCGCGGATCTCGCGCATGACGGACGCGGCGGTGCGCTTTTGCATCTTGCCGATGGCGGCGCAGGTGTCGGCGTCGGACAGACCGCGCGAAAGCGTCGCGGGCGTCACGTTGCGCAGGCGCGCCTCGCCAATCTGGTCGCACAGGTCGCGGTTGCGGTCAGCCAGGTCGCGCACGGTGGCAAAGTCGAAGCTGGGGTCGCCCTCGGCGGTAAAGTACTCGGTTTCGAGCACCTTAAGGGCCTCTTCGCCCTTCTGGCGCTCGGACTCCATGGCGCCATGATCGCCATAGATAAACATGGGAATAAACGGCTGGCGCTCGTATTCGAGTGCTTGTGAAACGTTCATATAACTGCTCCTTGGATGGGCCGCGTCGTGCGGCTCAGGGTCATTAAGATGTGGCGAGATGATAGTTTACCATGGGCAACTATTGGCATCGCGCCTAGGACAACTACAATACCCTAGTTGACCGCTAGGACTTTTACAATGCTGCCGAAAGACACGAAAGGTTCCATCCGTCATGGATTTGCTGATTGATATTCTGTTCGACGCCGGCAAGGACACGCTCTCGCTGGTACCGTTCTTATTGGTGACATATTTGGCCCTCGAGACGCTCGAGCATGTTGCGGGCAACCGCGTTAACGGCGCCATCAAGCGTGCTGGAGCCGCCGGCCCCGTCGTTGGCTCGTTGCTGGGCATGGTGCCGCAGTGCGGCTTTTCGGCAATGGCGGCCACGCTGTACGCCGGTCGCGTCGTGACGCTGGGCACCTTGGTGGCGGTGTTCCTTTCGACCTCCGATGAGATGCTGCCGCTGTTGCTCGCCGAGCAGGTGCCCGTGCAGACCATGGCGATGCTTTTGGCTTCGAAGGCACTGATCGCGCTGGTCACGGGCTTTATCGTGGACGCCGCCATTCGCGGCCTGCGTCGTAACGCTCGCGCGCATGCGGCGATTCGCCGCACCGTGCTGGGAACCGCGGCCAACCCGGCCCACGTGAACTGCGCGCACGACGACCACACTGGCGGTGACATCATCGACGAGGTGGCCGAGGCGGGCGTGAGCGCCGACCACATCCATGAGCTGTGCGAGCGCGACCATTGCGGTTGTGATGAAGATGAAGATGAACACGAGCGCGACCACGGACACAGCTATGATCACGGTCACACGGGCGAGCATGAGCACCACCACGGCCACAGCCACGACCACTCCCATGAGGGCGCGCCTGTCCTGTCGATTATCCGCAGCGCGATCTCACACACTGTGCAGGTTTCGGTTTTTATTTTCCTGGTGACGCTGATTCTGGTCGCCGTGCTCGAGACGTTCGGCGAGTCCGCAATCGAGCAGTTCCTGCGCGGCAACGAGACGCTTGCGGTCCTGGGCTCGGCGCTTGTCGGCCTGATTCCCAACTGCTCGGCCAGCGTCGTCATCACGCAACTGTACCTGGAAGGTGCGCTGCAATTGGCGCCGATGCTCGCTGGCACGCTTATCTCCGCTGGCGTGGGCTACCTGGTGCTGTTCCGCACCAACCGCAGCGCCCGCGAAAACGTCCTGTTCCTGATCATGATGTACGTCATCGGTGCCGGCTGGGGCCTCATCCTCTCCGCCGTTGGCCTTTAAGTAGATTATTGGGACATGTCTTACGATCTACCCCTGTGACCAGGGCATTTCCGCTGCCAAAACAAAAAGGTAGATTTCCGGGCATGTCCCGAAAATCTACCTTGGTTAGTGCAGCAGCTCAGTGAGGTTGCGTTTAAAGCGGGCGCGGTCTTCGCTGGTAAATGCCGCCGGTCCGCGAGTGCGTCCGCCGGCGCGGCGTACCTTCTTTTCCTCGTGGCGAATAAACAACTGCATGTCGATGGTCGCCTTATCGTAGACGCGCCCGCGCACGCCGATGGCGGCGGCATCGCGGCCGAGCACCATGCTCGCCAAGCCAATGTCCTGCGTCACGACTACGTCGCCCGCCTGCAGGCGTTCGACAATGGCAAAGTCGGCGCTGTCGGCGCCCACGCTCACATCGAGCGTCGTGACCCAAAAGCCGCGTCGCGCGTGCTCGGCATCACGCGGGTCGTCGCGGCGAATGTGCCGTTCCAGGTTTTGCGTGCTGTTGCCGGCGATAACAACGGCGACGCCCGCCCGCCGTGCGCAATCAATCGACTCGCGCGTGACCGGGCAGGCGTCGGCATCAATAAAGAGCGTTCGCGGCATCTAGTGCACCAGTTTGCCAAATTGAATAGCGCGAACAATCAGCGTAACGCCAAACACCAGCAGCGCGGCGCCGCTAAAGATAACGAGCATCTTGGCCGACCACAGCGGATAGATAAACACGAACATGCCGGCGATGATGGAGAGTGCGCCGCTCAGGATAGCGAGGGCGCGGTTGGACGAAAGCTCGGACTCCAGAATGGACATGACACCTTCGACAATCCAGCCAAAGCCGGCCACGATAACCACCATTGTGGTGAGCGTCGCGGTCGAGAAGGCCTGGTTGCGCAGGATTATGACGCCGCCCAAGATAATGAGTAGGTTGGAGATGATGCTCGTCACGCGCCAGCCGGTGGGCAGCAGCGGCTCAAAAATGGCAGTGAACAGCCTAATGGCAGCAGTGATTACAAAGTAAAAACCCAGGACGGTCGTCAAAAAGACGAGGGACTTGGCGGGTGCAAAAAGCAGCGCGATACCAGCAATGAACGCCACGACGCCCGTGATGGCGTAGATCCAGCGCACGGCCTTGACGGCTTTGCCCGCCATGCTTTTCTCGTCAAATCCAAACTGGCTCGATTTTTGGTCATCGTTCTTAAAGATGCCCATAATGTCTCCTTTCCGTGCTGTGCACGTCGCGTTCATTGCTCTCCGTGCGGCGTACGCCAAAAGTGTTGCAACAAGTATCGCCCAAGGGCGCCGATGCATGGGGCGGGAAGGACGAATTGCCGCCCCACATTCCCGAATTGTTACTTTTGTTCCCGCTCCAGTGAGGATTAATCAACAATTGTAGAACATTGCAGCCCTGTTCGTTATTGCCTACGTTTTAGGTTAGATTTTCCTAAGGACAATTGGCTTGTATTGGGGGTCCCTATGAACGAAACAGTTCCCGCGGCGCCGTCGAGCGCGGAGTCGATGGCAAAGCAAGGTTGCGAAAAGCTCGGCCTGGACACGTTTGACGCGCTGGTCCGCCGCGCCCGCACGTGCC
Organism: uncultured Collinsella sp.; assembly: GCA_958429345.1. GTDB lineage: Bacteria > Actinomycetota > Coriobacteriia > Coriobacteriales > Coriobacteriaceae > Collinsella. The sequence goes on from CAUAJK010000013.1 coordinate 5,248, forward strand.
GCCGATTTGACGAGTCCATGCGCGTGCCGCGCGAGTTTTTGCTCGAGCTGGCGGAACTGGCGCACCTGGCTCCGTGTGGTGCCAATGCTCAGCGTCTTCGTTTTCATGTGGTGAGCGGTGCCGAGGATTGCGCGCGTGTATTTGATGAGCTTGCGTGGGCCGGCGCGCTTAAGGATTGGCCGGGTCCTGCCGAGGGCGAGCGCCCGACCGGCTACATCGCGATTCTGGCCGAGCGCGCCGTTTCGGGCAAGCCCGCCGCTCCCATTACCGAGGTCGACACGGGCATTGCCGCGCAGACGATGATGCTCGCCGCCCGCAGCGCCACGCCCGAGGTGGCTGCCTGCATGTTCAAGGCCTTTACGCCCCACGCGATCGATGCCATGGGGCTCGATAACGACAAGTATGAGCTCAAGCTGATCATGGCGTTTGGCGTTCCGGCCGAGACGCAGGTAATCGATGCGATCGATTCCAACCCCGACGGCTCCATCAATTATTGGCGCGACGAGGCACAGGTGCACCACGTACCCAAGCGTTCGCTCGCTGACGTGCTGGTGTAGTTGAGCGTCATCGCGGCGTGATCAGACGGTAAACCACCACAAAGGTGCCTGTCCCCTTGGTGGTGGTACGAGGGGAGGGTGTGTGGCAGATCTGTATTTGGTGCGGCATGGGCAGACTGAGCTCAATGTGCAGAGCATTTTGCAGGGCTGGCACGATTCGCCGCTTACGGCGCGCGGGCGCGAGCAGGCGCTGACGGCGCGTACGGCGTTTGCGACGTGTGGCGTGGCCTTTGATCATGTGTATTCCTCGCCGTTGGGCCGGGCGCGGCATACGGCCGAGCTTATCGTTGGCGAGGGCCGTTCCATAGAGCTGGTCGATGACCTGCGTGAGTGGCATTTTGGCTCGCTGGAGGGCACATCAAATCGCGAGATGCCGCCGCAGCCCTGGGGCGATTATCCGGTGGCCTTTGGCGGCGAGTCGGAAGTGCAGCTTCAGTCACGCATGGTCGCGGCGCTGTCCCGCATCATGGCCAGGCCGCAGCACGACTGCGTGCTGGCGGTTTCCCACGGCTCAGCCTGCCAAGAGTTTCTTGAGTATGTGACTGGCGAGGGAGAGCTACCCGACAACGGTGCCGTGCTTCATTTTGGCTATTGCGACGGGGCGTTTTCGCTCCTTGATTGGTAACGAACGAAAGGACCCCTATGAATAAAGATCTGTATCTGGTCCGTCATGGACAGACGATATTCAACCTCAAGCGTATCATTCAGGGGTGGAGTGACTCGCCGCTTACGCAGTTGGGTTGCGACCAGGCGGCGCGCGCCGGCATGTTTTTACGTGCGCGCGGCATTGAGCCCGATCATGCCTACACCTCCACGCTTCATCGCACCGAGCAGACTATCGCCAACTTGTGGCCGGGCTTGGCGTACGAGCGCCTGGACGGTCTGCGCGAGTGGTTCTTTGGCGACTTTGAGGCCGAGCGCGTGATGCTTATGCCCGAGCGCCCGTGGCGCGACTTCTATTGCCAGTTTGGCGGCGAGGGCCAGATGCAGGTGCGTGAGCGCATGGTGGCGACGCTGACCGAGCTTATGCGACGTCCGGACCACGAGTGCGTGCTCGCGGTGAGCCACGGCTCGGCTATCAAGGAGTTTTTGGACCACGTGCGGGGCGCGGCGGCAGACGAGCGCGAACGCGTGCCGGGCAACTGCTCGGTGCTGCACTTTGCGTTTGACGACGAATCCGACACGTTTGAGCTGGTCGAAGTCTTTACGCAGGAGGATTACGCGTGCGAGCTGGGGCTTGAACCGCTTGTGGCTACTGCAGGTCCGCAGCGCGGATAACGCGAGCGTGGCGGCACGGGTCGCTGGCATAACTTCTCGACGCAAAAGGGGCGGAGATGCATGTACCTGCTGCATCTCCGCCCCCTGTTTGTTGAGCTGCCGATTTTTGTGCTGGGCGGTCTGGTCTTGCTAGAACCGCGCGACCTGGTGCGTGAGCAGACCCGTCGGAACCTGCGGCGCGGCGCCGCTGACCTGCGCGGCGGGGAAGAGCACAGCTACGGCAAAGTTGAACGGCTCTTTGCCCGTGTAGGTACCGGCGGCACGGGCATCGTCGGCCAGGAGCTGTGATGCCCCGGCTAGTGCGGTAGCGTAGGCAGGGTCGTCGGCCAGTGCCGGCTCCGGCGCCTGGTCGAGCATGGCACGGATGGCGCCGACGGCGTCCTCGCGCTTGACCTCCCACACGCGGTGCGTGATGCCCGCAGGATCGGTGACGGCGTAGAGCGAGGCGCCCTCTTTGGCGGCGCCCAGGATGATATCCATGACGGGCGAGGCCTCGTAGGCGAGCGTTACGGGACGGGGCTGTACCTTGAGGTCGGCGAATGCGCGCGCAGCGGCGGCCGTATCGGCGGCAACCGCGTCGTCGCCCACCAGCGCACCAACCGGGCAGATCGCCACAACGCCCGTCACGCGCCCCGGCTCCCCCGAGCATTCGTACACGTAATACGCCGCACCCGGGTCCTTGAGCATCAGGCCATCGGCAATGGCTCCGCGCAGAGCATCGTTGCCGCTCAGGATGCTGCCCATTGCGGGCAGCGCTTCGAGCACGCGGTCCTGAGCCGGGCGGATGCAGGGAAACGGAAGTGCTTTCATGGGCGGTCCTAACGCGCGAGTCGGTTTGTTCGCGGCTTATTATGCCCCAACTTGGCCGCTCGCGTCCCAGAGCACGTTATCGGCGAGCGCGATGAGCACGTTCTGACAACGAACGATATCGGCGTGGGGCACATATTCGTTGGGCTTGTGCGCGAGCGCGAGCGACCCGGGACCGTAGCTCATGCAATTGCGGTTACCTGTCTTGCCGGCAATGACGGCGGTGTCGGTGTAGCCGGTAAAGAAGCCGACGGTCGTGTCCACGTCCGTCACGTCATCGGCGGCACGCTTGAGCGCTGCTAGAAGGGGAGAATTCGGGTCGCGCTCGATGGCGGGGCGGTCGCCCGTCACGGTGTAGCTGCCATGGCAACCGGGAACGGCGGCTTCGGCGACGGCGATGGCCTGCTCTACCATGCGCGTCGCGGCGGCCGTATCGGTCGGCGGGGTCAGACGCATGTCGACCCAGACTTTGGCGCGGTCGGGCACGACATAGGGGCGATATCCGCCCTCGATTTGGCCAAACGTGACGGTCGAAGGCCCCAGCTCATCGCGCGCGGGCAGCGCCACAAACGCGCGACGGAGCGAACACACGACCTCGGCCATGGCGGCGACGGCATCCGCGCCCTTCCAGGGCTGGCTCGCATGCGCCGTCACGCCAGCCATTTCAATCTCGAACCACGTACGCCCCTTGTGCGCTACCTGGATCTGTCCGTCGGTGGGCTCGGTGTCCAGCACCCATTCACGCGAGCCGACCCAGCCAGCATCGATCGCGGCTTCTGAGCCGCGCATAAAATCTTCCTCGTCGACCGAGCAAATGAGAGAAAAGCCGCGGTGGGGCAGCGCGCCATCCGCCACCACGCGCTCGAGCGTATGGACCAGAGCGGCAATGGCGCAGGCCAGACCGCCCTTCATGTCGCAGGCGCCGCGGCCATAGAGCTTATCGTCCCGCACGGTCGCCCCGAGCGGCGGCGTGTCCGCGTCCCAGCCATCTCCCAAGGTGACGGTATCCATATGGCAGATATAGACCAGCCGTGGCTCGTCGCTCAAGCCGGGCACGGTGACCATGAGGTTGCGGCGTCCGGGGAGCACCTCGAGCTCCTCAATCTGCACGGCATCGAGCGCAGGATGACTCAACCGTGCCAGCCGTTCCTCAACCAGCGCTTTGATATACCGCTCAATCTCGCCCTCATATGCGCTGGGGTCCGAGCTGTCAATCTTCACAAGGTCCTGCGCAAGCCGCCAGGCAAAGTCCTCATCAACCATATGCAACCTCACAATAAGTCTGCTTTCCAAACCGATTGTAAGCCTCCTGAGAGATCCGCGGCGTGCGCGCAGCAGTATTTACCGTTCGCAGGCCGAGCCAGCGCGTTTGCCGTCCGAGCGGGTTCACAGACGGCGCGGTGGGTACGTAGCCTTTATGGACGACATGCTGTGCGACATATCCGCCTTTCGGTATCACCGGATACCTCCACAGGTCTTGGCGATAATGCCGGACCTGCCCGATTCTGCGGACGATCAGCGCAGGGAGCGCCTTTGCGAGCATCCACTCGTCGCGCATTTTCTGGGCACCCCGCTACACGTTTTGGCGCAGGGCAGCTGCGGACGTAAAGGTGATCGCATTGTCAGGCATGTTTGGAACGGGGAGAGGCCGTTTAGCTCCGTGCGACAGACAGAGTTTGGCCTCGATGTCGCGTCCCCGCTCTTTACCCTGTTGACCCTAGCTTCCTCGGTCTCAAACGAGCGCCTGATCATGTGCATGTATGAGATGTGCGGCACCTTTGCCGTGTGCAAGATTGCGCCTCAGGTAAAGTCGGTACTTGTGCAGGCATATGGGGGCCAGTGGGGTGACGCGCGGTTGGGCTGGGCAAACGTAAAGGATGTCTCGGGGAATCCAACGGACTTGTGGAAACGACCGCCCTTGATCGAGCTCTCTGAGCTTACGGAGTACGTCGATAAGATCCGGGGGCTCCGCGGCGCTAAATCGTTCACACGTGCCGCGAAATGCATTACAGGGATGGCGGCATCGCCGCTCGAGGTCCAAGCATCGATGCTGTTTGGTCTTTCGAGGTTGCGCGGCGGCGAAGGGCTGCGCCTTACCAATAACGTTGAGATTCGTATGACGCGCAGCGCCCGCCTGATTTCGGGGCTTGATAGGCGCTATGCCGATATCCTGCTGGCAAATAAGGACGGCAGCCGAGAGTGCCTTGTTGAATGCCAGGGTAAAGCCATTCACGGATCCATAGAATCCAAGATCTCTGACTCCGACCGAACGACGGCCTTGCAAGCGATGGGATATCCCGTCGTTTTGATGACCTATGGCCAGCTGGCCGACTCCGATGCCTTCCGCGTGGTGATGGAACTCATCATGTCCTATCTCGATGCGCCGTTGGAAGACAAGACGCCGCGGCAGCAGGAGCTTGAACGTCGGCTTCGTGAGGAGATTTTTATCGATTGGGCGGGAATGTAGTCGTGCGGGTGGAAAACGGTCGCGCGAGCTAGAGTTTTGGGCGCGAAAAAAGCTTCAGTTTCGCCTTGGAAGGGCTTTAATAATGCTACTCAGAACAAGTTGTTTCGGAAAATCGACAGTCAACTTGGATCTGGTATATAGAGATTGATCTTTACCTACTAAAGCCCCTGATAAAGCTGTTTATCAGAGCAGGTGCGCTCAGTGATTTGGGTACGACTGTCGATTATCCGAAAAAACTTGTTCTGGGTAGCATTTTCAAAACCAGCCGGAGCAACGAAATCGGCCCCCGTTTCGTGAAAACGGGGGCCGAATGGGCTTCATGGTCTGCCTGACAGGCTTGGTGCCGGCGCTATTTGATCACGCGCACGCGATACATCGACGGAATCTGCTTGAGCGCCTCGATGGTGCTGCTGTTCAGGTGCTCGTCGGTGTCGAACATGGTGTAGGCGTTCTCGCCGGCAGACTCGTTGGTCATGCGCTGCACGTTGGCGTTGTCCTTGGCCAGGATGGCCGTGATCTGGCCAATCATGTTGGGCACGTTGGCGTGCAGGCAGGCGATGCGGCTCGCGGCGCGCGCCTTGCCCATGCTGCAGGCGGGGTAGTTGACGCTGTGCGCGATGTTGCCGTTTTCCAGGTAATCCTTGAGCTCGCTGATGGCCATATCGGCGCAGTTGGCCTCGGCCTCGCCGGTGCCGGCACCCGAGTGCGTGGTGATAAACGTGTTGGGCATCTTGACGGTCTTGGGCGTGGCAAAGTCGCAGCTAAACCAGCTGAGCTTGCCCGTGCGCAGGGCGGCGTCGACGGCGTCCTCGTCAATGATGGTTTCGCGCGCGTAGTTGATGAGCACGGCGTCGGGTGCCAACAGGTTAATCTGCTCGGTGCTGATCATGCCGATGGTGTCGGCCTTGCTGGGCACGTGCACAGTGAGGTAGTCGCAGCCGCGGCAGAGGTCCTCGAGCGTGCCCACGCGCTGCACCTCGCGGCTCAGCACCCACGCGTGCTCGACGGAAATGAACGGATCGTAGCCGTAGACGTCCATGCCCAGATCGACGCAGGCGTTGGCGACCTTGGAGCCCACGTTGCCCAGACCGATGACGCCGATGCGCTTGCCCTTGAGCTCGCGGCCTACAAAGGCCTTCTTGGCCTTCTCGGCGTCGACCTGAATCTCGGGATCGTCGGCGTTGTCGCGCACCCAGTTCATCGACTGCACCACGCCGCGGCTCGAAAGCACCAGCATGCCCAGGACGAGCTCCTTGACGGCGTTGCTGTTGGCGCCGGGGGAGTTAAAGACGACGACGCCCTTCTTGGCGTACTCCTCGACGGGGATGTTGTTGACGCCGGCGCCGCAGCGGGCGATGGCGCGGATGCCCTCGGGCAGCTCGTAGCCGTGCAGGTCGGTGGAGCGCATCAGGATGGCGTCGGCCTCCTCGGCGGTGCTCACAAACTCGTAGCCCTCGCCAAACTCGACTTTGCCGTCCTTGGTGATGTCGTCGATGGTCTTAATCTTACGCATGGAAAAACTCCTTAGCAGGTTTGTCTAAAACAAGTGGTTTGAGGTGGCTGGTCGGCCCGCGGATTGCGGGCTAGTTAGATCGCGAGCTCAAACTATGCTGCGCTTCGAAGTCCTTCATGTACGCGGCCAGCGCCTGCACGTCCTCCATGGTCACGGCGTTGTAGACGCTGGCGCGCATACCGCCCACCAGGCGATGGCCCTTGACGTTTTGAATCTGGTGCTCGGCCGCGCCTGCGACAAAGGCCGCGTCGAGTTCGGCGTCGCCGGTGCGGAAGGTGACGTTGGCAATGGAGCGGCTGTCGGCCTGCGTGGTGCCATGGAACAGCTCGCTGTGCTCGAGCAGGTCGTAGAGCAGGTTGGCCTTGGCCCAGTTGCGCTCGGCCATGGCGGCAAGTCCGCCGGTCTCCTCGACCCAATGGAACACCTTGCCGCACACGTAGATGCCAAAGGTGTTGGGCGTGTTGAGCATGGATCCCTTGGCGGCCTGGGTCTTAAGGTCCAGGTACTGCGGCGTCTGCGCAAAGGCGGGGCCGTCGGCGATCAGGTCATCGCGCACGATAATCACGGTGACGCCCGCGGCGCCGGCGTTTTTTTGCGCACCGGCGTAAATGAGCCCGTAGCGCTCAACGTCGAGCGGCTGCGACAGAAAGCAGCTCGAGACATCGGCGACCAGCGGCACGTCGCCGCAGTTGGGCAGTTCGTGGTACATGGTGCCAAAGATGGTGTTGTTCTGGCAGATGTAGACGTAGTCGAGCCCGTCGCCCGCAGCCTCGGCGGCAATGCGCGCGTTGACGTCGGCCATGGTGGGAATGCGGTCGAAGTTGGTGTCCTCGGAGCTCGCGAGCAGCACGGCCTCGCCGTACTTGGCGGCCTCCTTGTACGCCTTGTTGGCAAAGTTGCCGGTCACGACGTAGCCGGCGCGGCCGCGGCGCATGAGGTTCATGGGGATGCCCGCAAACTGCAGCGTGGCGCCGCCCTGCAAAAACAGGACACGGTAGTTGTCGGGGATGCTCAGCAGGCGGCGCAGGGTTGCCTCGGCGTCGTCGATGATCTGCTGGTACATGCTAGATCGATGGCTCATCTCGAGCACGGACATGCCGCAACCGCGGTAGTCCATCATCTCGTCGGCGATCTCGGCGAGCACGCTTGTAGGCAGTGCGGCCGGGCCAGCTGAGAAGTTGTGCACACGTGCCATCTTCTAATTCCCCCTCGTAGTCGTTTGAACGTTCGGGATACTTTAGCACAGTGGAGCGCCAGGCGCGACCGCATCACGGTAAAACTCGACTACGCCGCTATGATTTACAGGATGGTTACATGGGGGAGGGGTGCTTTACTCCTCAGGCAAATCCGAATCTGCGAGCGAAGGCATGAGGTTCTCTAGGCGCTTGATCTCTTCGTCGCAAATTAGCCACTTCCTGGTCACTACGATGCCAGGGTAGCAATGACGGCTTCGTCGCCGGCGTATATTAGGGTGTTGCCGTCGGGAATGATCGTTTGGCCGTCGCGCTTGAGCATCACCACAATAAACGGATGCTTGCCTTGCGGCACATCGCGCAGGCGCTGGCCGGCCAGGCGACCGTGGGGAGTCACGGTGACCTCGCGCAGTGTAACCTCGGCACGCTCTTCGAATGTTGGGGCGGCCATCACCAGCAGATCGCCTTCCTGGATCACGGTATCGCCGTTGGGCAGCACCGGGTGCGCCCCGTCGCGCAGCACCAGGACCACGAGCATATCTGTGGCGCCGCCAATGTCGGCGAGCGAGCGTCCGGCAAACGGATGTCCAGCGCCCACCTTGAGTTTTACAAACGACATGCCGTCTTCGTCGCGGTAATCATTAAAGGTGCGGCGCACGTCGCCTTCTGCGTCGATCATATTGAGCTTCTTCGCCACCGCCGGCAGCAGCGAGCCCTGCACCACAATGCTCGACACGGCAATCACAAACACCAGGTCAAACAGGTCGTGACCGCCGGGGACACCGGCCACTACGGCAAAGAGGCTAAATACGACCGAAGCTGCGCCGCGCAGGCCCGCCCAGCTTACGAGCGCGACCTGGCGGGGGTTCGTCTTAAAGGGCGCCAGGAGCACGCCGACGGCGATGGGACGGCTCACGAAGAGCATAAACGCCATGAGCGCCAGGCCCGGCAGCAGCATTTGCGGCAGGCGCGCGGGCGTGACGAGCAGGCCCAGCAAAAAGAAGATGGTCATCTCGGCCATCTCGGTGAGGGTGTCAAAAAAGTGCGCCATCTCGACCTTGCCGGTGATGTCGCTCGCACCCAGCACAATGCCGGCCAGGTATACAGCCAAAAAGCCGTTGCCGCCCAGGTAGCTCGGCAGCGCGTAGGCGACGATGGCCACGGCGAACAAAAAGATGGTCTGCGCGTCCTTGGCCGTTGCGTGCGCGCGTTCAATCAGGCGGCCCGCCGCCCAGCCGATGGCAAGGCCCAGGCCCACGCCCAGGATAATCTGCTTGGTCAGCAGTGCGGGAATGTTGATGTCGCCGCCGGCCGCGAGTGTGGCGAGCACGGCGGTGAGCATATAGGCGACGGGATCGTTGGAGCCCGATTCGACCTCGAGCAGCGAGTCGGTGCCGCCCCTCAGCGACAGGCTGTGCTCGCGCAGAACGCTAAAGACGCTGGCCGCGTCGGTGGACGCCACGACCGATCCCAACAGCAGGCCGCCGATCCAGTCGAAGCCCAGTACAAAGTGGGCGAACACGCCGGTGATGCCTGCGGTGATGACGACGCCGAGCGTGCTCAGCAGCACCGCCGGCGCGGCGACGGGCTTGGCGCGGTCGATATTGGTGTTAAAGCCGCCGTAGAACATGATGAATAGCAGCGCCGTGCTGCAGACGGTTTCGGTGAGCGCGTAGTCGCTAAAGTCGATGTGTGCCGGGCCGTTGACGCCCAGCAGCATGCCGAGTGCGATAAAGATGAGCAGGGTGGGGAAGGGGAGTTTTTTGCCGACGGGTTTGATGGTCAGGCACAAAATGATGACGAGGCCGATAAAGAGAAGGATCTGGTTCATGGATGGTGTCCGCTCCTGGGTGGTTGGCGTGGCACGGTCAGTTGTCTGCGGTTATTTGTACCCAAAGATGGTGGGTTTATGGGGTTGGATTGCGCGCGTGCGCGATATCGTCATAGACGGCTGCCGTCTTTGCCTCTGCTCGGAAACCCTTTCCAGCTTTATTGCAACGGAGTACAATGGGTAACGTTTAAGTTCAACTTGAAGTTTTAGTTGCGGCACCGGGCTTCGGCCGCAATGCAAGGAGAGGCGTACCATGGCGATCTATGTGACATCTGATGCTCACGGGCACGTGCGTGCGCTTGACGAGGCCCTGTCTAAGATCTCGTTGACGTCCGACGACACGCTGTACGTGCTGGGCGACATGATCGATCGCGGGCCCGATCCGGTCGGCGTTATTAAGCTCGTGCGCTCGCTGCCCAACGCCCACGTGCTCAAGGGTAATCACGAGCAGATCATGCTCGATGCCATCATTGGTCAGGATCCGCTCGATGCCGAGACCTGGGATATCAACGGTGGCTGGACGACGCGCGAGCAGCTCAACGACATGGAATTTGAGGCATACGAGGAGCTCGTGCGATGGATGGCCGCGCTGCCGCTCTACGCGGTGGTCGAGACCGAGGAGCGCCCGTATCTGCTGGTACATGCTGGAATCGAGATGAAGGCGGCGCGCGCGTTTTTGCTTGAGCATGGCGTCGATTGTGCCGATGGCGTTGGAGCGGTGGGTGCCGATCGCGAGCTGCTGCAGCAGATGCTTGCGGTGCAGTCGTCCGATGACCTGCTGTGGATTCGTCATGGCTATTGGGATGCGTCGACCGGGCTGCTTTCTGCCGAGGGCAAGGGCCCGGTCGTGGTGAGCGGTCACACGCCCACGGTATCGCTTGGGCGCTATTGCGAGGTCGGTGGTCTGGCGGGGCTCGATGAGGAATCGGGACGCGGGCAGATCGTGCGCTTGGGCGGCGAGGACACTGCTGGTGTGCCCGATCGCATCGACATCGACTGCGCCGCCGCCACCGGCTCCGAGTTCGGCCGCGTGGGCATCCTGCGGCTCGATGATGGGGCGGAGTTCTACGCGAACATCAACCCGGGCGAATAATCGGTGCAAGGGGTAGCTAATTTGGGACGGGGCTTTTTTGACTACTTTTGCCCTTCTGCCCGCTAATTGATTTCTCTGGGACGGGGATTAAATAATCATTTGGCTGCCCGCTGGCTAAGTGAGTAGACTTTTTTGGAAATGCTGAACACCCAACATGTTTGCTTCAACAAAACCGCAGGTCATAGGCTTGTGCTTTGTTGGCGTGGTCGGGGATCCGGTAAAAGTCTACTCACTTAGTTTTACGTGATGCATATTGTCTTCAACGAGACCCCAGCCGGGGCGATTCCATCGCAAATTCCGGTGACCGGGGCAGCTAATTAGGCGCCGTATGGGTTGCGGTCGCGTTCGATGCGTTGGCGGATGTGGGCGTACTCGATAATCAGTAGCACCAGGAGTAGGGCCATGATGGCTAAGTAGCTCACCACAGCGCCCATCAGACCCAGCAGCTTAATCAAGATCACCGGCAGCACCACGCTTACGGCGAAGCAGATCAGGTAGATCTTGGTGACGTCTCCAGCGTGGCGCAGCACCGTGATGATGGCGTAGATAAAGTCGATGGCCGCGGTGACGCCGCCGGCGACGACCATCAGCAACGCCAGCGTACGGTAGCGCTCAAAGCTGAGGCCGTACATATAGCTCATGAGGGGGATGCCGGGGCCTGCCATAAATGCGGCGCACACGCCGGTGATGACCACGATCAGCGCCATAACGGCAACAATAATCAGGTCAAAGCGATGACGCTTGCGAGGATTACCCCAAATGCTCGACAAGCGCAGGAGCTGCGGTTTATAGATAAATCCAATGCTCAGCAAAATAGCCTGCGCCGGAAAGAACAGGGCATTAAAGTACAGCTGATATTTGTATGCCAGCGTGCCTTCCATCACAAACTTGGGCATGCTCTCAATTAGGTTGAACAGGAACAGTGCACCAAAGAGCGGGGCGCACTGGACAAACAGGTGGCCGACCTCGCGCAGGCTCACGCGGCGCGATTTTTCGGTCTCGAGCAGGGCAAGCGGCGCGGTGACCAGCACGAGCGAGGCGATCGCGGTGACACCCATGACCATGGCCGCGATGGGCATGCTGCGCGTGAGGAACAGCGCCACGCTAAAGACCGCGATGACGCCGACGGAGCGTAGCGTTTGGCTCATTCCAGCCAAGTAGAGTTTGTCGGCCTGCTGCAGGCGGCCTTCGTACACGTCGGCGACGCCATCGATGACCTTATACAGGTAGACGCCCAGGCCGATCGTCGCCATCTGCGCATCATAGCCGCGGGCGCTGCTGTACATGAGGCCGCAGCCTAGGGCGAGCGCTCCACAAAGCCAGCGGTTGAGCTGGTAGGAGGCAAAGGACGTCTTTTCGTCGATGTCTGAGACCTGGAAATTGCGCACGCCGTAGTTGCACGCGATCATGATGAGCGTGCCGGTGACAAAGGCGATGGAGAATTTGCCTGCTTCTTCGGCGCCCACGAGCTGCGTAGACACGATGGTGAGCAACGGAAACGCCAGGCCCCACACGGCGGTGCCGAGGGTGTTCCAAAGATAGTCGCGGCTGGTGGCGTGCTCCTCGTATTCCGCTTCCTGCATGGAGAAGCCGCCGCCGTAGACGGCGCCGAGCAGACGGCTCCACCAAGCGTTGACCATGCGGCGGACGGGGCCGGGCTCCCGATCGCGTTCGCGCCGGCGACGTGTGGCTTGGCTGCTATCGGGTCCGCCGGCGTTGCGCTGGCTCAGCTCCTGGATGCGCGCGAGCTCTTCGGCCGTGTGGGAGGCGGGGAACAGGCCGTTCTCGATGCGGCCGCCCTGGGCCTTCGCGGCGCCGTCTTTCGATGCAGCGGGGTTGGAGATGCCGTTACGGCGGGCGATGGCGCGGCGAATGCTATCGAGGGGCGTGATGCTCAAAGCGGGGTCCTTTCTATTGCTGCGCTCTAGTATAGATACCGCGGTGTCCGTTCGTGTTTTTGAACAGGTTGTTCGATAATTTCGGCGGCGCCATTCGGTAGTCGGCACTTAGGGACGTTCCTTATGTGCCGGCACTTTGGGAACGTCCCTAAGTGCCGGCATCCGGGGACGCTCCTTGAATGTTGCCTGTTCAAGAGTGTCCCCAATGACTAGTCGTTTAAGAACGTCCCCAATGACTGGGCCGCTTGCCTGCGATTTTTGACCGTTGGGCGGGCTTGCCGCCCTTGCCGCAAAAACGTTTTTGCATATCGGGTACAACGGGCTTTACGTGAGTAAAGTGCGCGCCGCGTCCACGTGCCGCGTTTTTTAAGGAGGCCCCATGCCTGGTGTTACCCCTGCAGAAGTTCTGTCCAATTTTGGCATTACGCTGGTCGAAGACCCCGCTGAGAACCAGCCCCGCCTGCTGGTTGACCTGCCGGCAGCCGAGCTCGTCGAGCATGCCATCCGCCGCAACGAAGGCCGCATGGCATCCAACGGCGCGCTGGTGATCGAGACGGGGGAGCGTACCGGACGTTCGCCCAACGACCGCTTTATCGTTGACACCCCCGATGTCCACGACAAGATTGCCTGGGGTGCGGTCAACCGCCCGCTGTCCGTCGAGAGCTATGAGGCCATCAAGGCTGGCATCGTCGACTATCTCAACGAGCGCGACGTGTTCGTCACCCGCGGCATGGCAGGCGCCGACCGCAACCACACGCGTCGACTGCTCGTTGCCTGCGAGCGTGCCAGCCAGGCACTCTTTATCAAGCAGATGCTCGCCCGCCCGCTCGCCCGCGAAATCGCGCGCACCGGCGAGCCCGACTTCTGCGTGCTCGCAGCGCCCGGTTACCAGTGCGACCCTGCCATCAAGGGCCTCAACTCCAGCGCTGCCGTGGTCATCAACTTCCAGGAACGCGTGATTCTGGTCGCCGGCACCGGCTACTCCGGCGAGATTAAAAAGTCGATCTTTAGCGTCATGAACTATCTGCTGCCCGTCGAGGACGACGTGCTGCCCATGCACTGCTCGGCCAGCATGGATCCCGTCACGCACGAGACCGCCGTGTTCTTTGGCCTGTCCGGCACCGGCAAGACCACGCTTTCGGCCAATCCCACGCGCCTGCTGATCGGCGACGACGAGCACGGTTGGTCCGACATGGGTATCTTCAACATCGAGGGTGGCTGCTACGCAAAATGCGAGGGCCTGGACGCCTTCCACGAGCCCGAGATCTTCAACGCCGTCCGTTTTGGCGCCATTTGCGAAAACGTGGTGCTCGACGAGAACCGCAAGCCCAACTATGACGACATCTCGATCACGCACAACACGCGCGTGGCCTATCCCGTGGAGCACATTCCTAACGCGTGGACTAAGGGCATGGGCACCACTCCGAGTGTCGTGCTGTTCCTGACTTGCGACGCTTTTGGCGTGCTGCCGCCCATCTCGCGCCTGACGGCCGATGCCGCCATGTACCACTTTGTGACGGGCTTTACGGCTAAGATTCCCGGCACCGAGGTCGGCGTCACCGAGCCCACGCCCACGTTCTCTTCGCTGTTCGGCGAGCCGTTTATGCCGCTCGACCCCATGGTTTACGCCAAGATGCTTGGCGAGCGCATTGCCGACGGCCGCACGCGCGTGTACCTGGTCAACACCGGCTGGATTGGCGGCGGCTACGGCGTGGGCCATCGCATCGAGCTGGCCTACACGCGCTCGCTGGTCGCGCGCGCCCTCGACGGCACCATCGAGGACAGCGAGTTCGTGCACGACGACATCTTTAACGTCGACATTCCCACGACGTGCCACGGCGTGCCCGATGGCATCCTGGTGCCGCGCCAATACTGGCAGAGCACCGCGCGCTATGACGAGGCCGCGCACAACCTGGCGGTGATGTTCGAGGAGAACTTCGAGAAGAAGTACTCGCACCTGCCCGAGTCCGTCAAAGCCGCCGGTCCGCACGCTCAAGTACACGCCGACGCCCGTCATCGCGGCCGCGGCCTGCTGGGACTCCGCCACTAGCTTCGCCGTGAGTCCATATCCACCACAAAGGGGACAGGCACCTTTGTGGTGGTTTTGCTCACGTGGATGACTCGGGTTACAATACGCCTGACATATCGTCCCCTTCTCCGGATGGGGACAGCGCAAGCGTTCTTGTGACGGCACCGTAGGACTTTGAAGGTGGCCGTTGTAAGGGCGCTTTTTGTTTAGGCGCCCTCACTCGGGCGCGCACAATGAAGGGAGAGCGTATGAAGAGCTTTATTGCCGAGGATTCATTCTGGGAGCTGTTTCCGCAGGCAGCGGTCGGTGTTGTGGTCGTGGAGGGCATGAAGCCCACGGCTCAGATTCCTCAAGAGGACGTGGATGCGATTGCGGCGTTTCTCGACCGCGCCAATATCGATGCGGAGCGTCATCTGACCAGCGACACTATCAGCGAGAACGCACCGGTCAAGGCATGGCGCGAGGCCTATCGTCTGTTCAAGACCAAGAAAGGCGCGCGCTGCTCGATCGAGAACTTGCTCAAACGCGTGCTCAAAGGCAAGCCGGTGGGCCACATTACGCCCGCGGTGGATATTTACAACACGGTGTCGCTGACCTACGCGCTGCCCGTGGGAGGCGAGGATCTGCATGCGATCGAGGGAGACCTTCGCTTGAAGGTGACCGACGGTGGCGATGCGTTCTTGCCGCTTGGTGAGGAGGCGGACGATCCGACGCTGCCCGGCGAGCTCGCCTACATCGACGATGCGGGCGCTGTGTGCCGCTGCTGGAACTGGCGCGACGGCGTTCGCACGGCGCTGTCCGATAATTCGGCCGATGCGTTCCTGGCGATTGAGTGCGTGGAGTCCGAGCGGATGGGGGATTGCCAGGCTGCGATCGATCGCTTAGCCGAGCTGCTTGAGCGCTATCTGGGAGCGACGGTTGTCATTAAGACGCTTGTGACCCGCGACAATCCTTGCGTGGAGCTGTAGCGGCGCCTAGAACCTATTGATGCCCCAAACCACCACAAAGGTGCCTGTCCCCTTTGTGGTGGTTTTTATGTTGATGGGTTAACAAATGGGGTATTTGGGTACGGGTGTCGCCTTATGCGACTAAGATGTTTACCCGTTAGCATTATGCAAGCGAAAGGCGGTCGTCTCCCATGCAGCAGAGCGACGAGACACGTTTCGAGGACTTTGTCGGACTGATCAGCGGACTCTACAAGGAGATCCAGCGCATTAAGACGTCTGAGGGCGCAAGGCTGGGTCTCAAGGGCTCCGACGTTATGTGCCTGTACTATCTTGAGCGTAGCAAGGACGGCCTGACTGGCGCCGACCTGGCTCGCATGGCAGGCGTGACCCGCGCCGCCGTCTCGCGTACGCTGGCGCATCTGGAGGAGGGTGGCTACGTCGAGGTCGATGATTCGGGCGATGCCGCCGTTAAGTATCGTGCTCCGGTGCGCCTGACCGCTCTGGGCGGCGAGAGCATGAGCGAGGCGGACCGCATCATTCGCGAGGTGCTCGATACCACCGGTAAGGCTATGGGTGTGGAGCAGCGCGAGCAGATGTATGCGTCGCTGCGCACGATTCTCAACACCCTGCGCGAGATCTAAGGCCGCCAAGGCATTTGCTTCCAATTAACAACTGCATAGTCCCGTTTGAGTGCGTATGCCGTGCCGGGGCATTGCTGTCAAAATTCCCCGCGAGAGGTCCGCGAAAGAAAGGATTCGCTATGTCCATTCGTATTATTACCGATTCCGCGAGCGATATGTCGCCGGCTGAGCACCCCGCTCTGCGTGTTCTGCCGCTGTCCGTCACCTTTGGCACCGATGTGTACATGGATGGCGTCGACATCGATCACCAGCGCTTTTACGAGATGCTCGTGGAGCGCGATGAGCTGCCCAAGACCGGCCAGGTCAACCCGTACGCGTTTTCGCAGGCTATTGCCGAGGCGCGTGATGCCGGCGATGAGGCTGTGATTATTACCGTGGGCGCTAAGCTTTCGGGCACCAATCAGAGTGCCCGTACCGCACTTGCCGAGGCGCCGGGCGGCGACGTGTACGTGGTGGATAGCAACAACGTCACTCTGGGTGAGCGTGTCCTGGTCGAGTATGCCCTGCGCCTGGTGGACGAGGGCCGTAGTGCGGCCCAGATCGCGGCGGCCGTCGAGGCCGTCCGTGACCGCGTGGTCGTCATCGGCCTGCTCGAGACGCTGGAGTACCTGGTGCGCGGAGGCCGTCTGTCTGCCGCGGCCGGCGCCGTGGGTACGCTGCTCAACGTGAAGCCGGTCGTGGCCGCCGAGGACGGCCTCATCGTGCAGTTGGGCAAGGCGCGCGGTTCCAAGAACGGTCGAAACCTGTTGAACCAGAAGGTCGAGCAGGCGGGCGGCGTCGACTTCTCCATGCCGCTGGCGCTCGGCTATACGGGCCTTTCGGACGCGGTACTTAAGAAGTACATCGAGGACAGCGCCGCGCTGTGGGCCGGCCATGCCGAAAGCGAGCTTCCCATCCATACCATCGGCGCCACCATCGGCACCCACGTAGGTCCCGGCGCCGTAGCCGTAGCCTTTTTCCGCCCCGCCAACTAACTATCCGGTCAAAACCACCACTAAGGGGACAGGCACCTTTGTGGTGGTTTATGCTGGTTTCGGTTGAAAGGAGCGCATGTTGGCGTCTGAGGGCTTTTTTGAGCGGGTGTACGAGGTGGTCGAGCAGATCCCCGAGGGGATGGTCGCCACGTATGGTCAGGTGGCGCTGCTTGCCGGTCGTCCACGAAGTGCGCGGTACGTGGGGTATGCCCTGCATAGCAATCCGCGCCCTGGCGAGATTCCCTGTCACCGCGTGGTGTTTGCCGACGGGCACATTTGCGAGGGTTTTGCTTTTGGCGGTCCCGATACGCAACGTGAGCTTTTGCTAAGGGAGGGTGTGGCGTTTAAGGACGACATGCACGTCGATCTGGGCGCCTGTCGCTGGCCAGCGGGGCTCTAGCGGCTCTGCCGTGGCGAAAACCACCACAAAGGTGCCTGTCCCCTTTGTGGTGGACTAGTTTACTGTGGCTAACTTATGGAGAAGCTATGACGGATGATATTGATGCTGCAAAGTAAACCACGGTGAACTATATTGGTTTCGGCAACGGAGCAGGCAATAGGCGATGAAAAAGCCTGCCCTGTTGAGTTTGATTCGCATTCCTCCCCTCTGTGCGATTCAACGGTGTACTTCGGGAACAGGCCCGCTGGCAACTAACTGCCGGCGGGCCTGTTCCTGTTTGTCGGGGGAGTGCGATCGACGGAGCCGAAGTGGTCCGGCTCCAAAAAAGGCGGACGCCGTAGCGCCCGCCCTATAGCAATCGAAAGCTCAAGTCATCAGATCGGCCTAGTACACCATACCCATGGCGTCCTGAACCTCTGCCAGGGTCTGCTCGGCGATCTCGTTGGCGCGACGGTTGCCCTCATGCAGGACGTCCTTCACATAGTCCAGATCGTTCTCGTAGCGCTGGCGACGCTCGCGGATCGGTGCGAAGTACTCGTTGACGGCCTCGGTCACGTACTTCTTGAGCTGGCCGGAGCCGCCCATGCCAATCTCCTCGGCAATCTCGACCTCGGAGCGGCCGGTGCAGATGGCAGCCGTTGAAAGCAGGCCGGACACGCCGGGGCGGTTCTCGGGGTCGAACGTGATCATGCGCTTGGAGTCGGTCTGGCTCTTCTTGATGCGTTTGGCCGTCTCCTCGGCGGTCATCGAAATATTGATGGCGTTGCCGTAGCTCTTGCTCATCTTGCGACCGTCCAGGCCCGGCAGCAGCGGGGTCTCGGACAGCAGCGCGTCGACCTCGGGGAACACCTTGCCGTAGCGGTTGTTAAAGCGGCGGGCGATGGTGCGGGTGAGCTCGATGTGCGGCAGCTGGTCGCGACCGACCGGCACCACATTGCCCTTGCAGAACAAGATGTCGCAAGCCTGGTGCACCGGGTAGGTGAGCAGAAGGCCGGTGAGCTCGTGGCCCGAGGCCTCCATCTCGGCCTTGACCGTAGGGTTGCGCGCCAGCTCGGCCTCGGACACCAGCGACAGGAACGGCAGCATGAGCTGGTTGGCGGCGGGCACGGCGGAGTGTGCGTAGATCATGGTCTTGTCGGGGTCGATGCCGCAGGCAAGGTAGTCCATGACCATGTTGTACACGTTGTCCTGGATGTGCTCGGTCGTGTCGCGGTCAGTGATGACCTGGTAGTCGGCGATGAGCACGTTGGTCTTGGCGCCCATGTTCTGCAGCTCAACACGGCCCTTGAGGGTACCGAAGTAGTGGCCCAGGTGCAGACGGCCGGTGGGGCGGTCGCCGGTGAGCATGGTGAACTTCTCGGGCGTTTTGGTCAGGCCCTCGCGAATGGCGTTGCTCTTTTGCAGCGCGACTTCGTAGCTGTTCTCGTTTGGCATGATTGCTCCTAACGTTCGTTCGCAGGTCTTGATGATAGCGTGTTTATTGAGAGGGGTGGGCGTGAGTGGGTGAGGGACTGCCGGGGGCCGGCTTTCAAGTCCGCCGCGGCGTTCGCGCGAACGGCTGCCAACGCCTTGGCACATCCTCGGCAGCTTGCCCTAGAGCTTGTGGTGGCGCTCTTCTTTGCGCTCCTCGGCTGCCTGCTCCTCCTGCTTAAAAGCGGGGTCGTCGGGGGTGACCAGCTCGTCCTCGTGCGTGCGCTTGTTGTAATGGTGGCGCAGCACGGGTTCAAACAGGTGCAGGTGCTTGGCGAAGGCAGCCGAGCCAATGGCGAGCACGGTAAAGATGAGCACACGCATGGGCACCTCGACCTGGTTAATCGCGGCGGCGCCGGCCGAAAGCATGATGCACCAGGCATAGATGAGCAGCACGGCCTGTTTTTGGTTGTAGCCTTCTTGGATCAGGCGGTGGTGGATGTGACCCTTGTCGGCCTGCCCGATGCTAATGTGGGCGCGCTTGCGGCGCACAATGGCGCTAAACGTGTCGATGATGGGCACGCCGGCAACGATGAGCGGGATGATAAGCGAGGTGAGTGCGGCGGTGCGGCTCACGTTGAGCAGCGAGATGGAGCCCAGCGCAAAGCCCAGAAGCAGCGACCCCGAGTCGCCCAAGAAGATGCTTGCGGGGTTGAAGTTGTAGCGCAAAAAGGCCAGACAGGCGCCAAAGAGCGCAATGGAGAGCGCGGCGGCGTCGATGCGGCCCGAGAGAACGGCCATCGAAAACATGGTGAACGACGCGATGCCGCAGATGCCCGTGGCCAAGCCGTCGAGGCCGTCGATGAGGTTAATGATGTTGGTGAATGCCACCAGATAGATTACGGTGATGGGGTAGGCGAGCCATCCGAGCATGATCTCGCCGGGGGCAAACGGGTTGACGATGACGCCGATTTTTAGGCCGCCGATACAGGCGATAAGCGCGGCGAGGACCTGTCCGGCCAGCTTTTGCTTGGGCGTGAGCTGGAAGACGTCGTCGATAGCGCCGGTCGCAAAGATAACGGTAAAAGAAAGCGCAAGTATGGGGTAGCTGATGTGCAGACGGGGGTGGGGCACCAAAACGGGCGGCCAACCCAGGTACCAGGTGCCTAGGATTTGCACAGTGCAGGCGACGACCAGGCCCAAAAACACCGCCGTTCCGCCCAAACGTGGGATGGGCTTGGTGTTGATGCGGCGCTTAGAAGGATAGTCGACGGCGTCGAGCTTGATTGCCAGGCGCTTGACCAGGGGTACCGTGAGGAAGGTCGTGATAAAGGCCGCCGCTGCCACGCATAGGTACGGTATGTAGCTCGGGGATGAAGCCATGAATCTAAAAACCGCCAAGCGTCGAAGGAAAAGGTCAGAAGAACGCCATGCGCAAAGGGCATAGCCGAACCATGATACTCGACCAAGGGGGGTGCATGGAATTGCACGCAGCGATAATCACGCGCTTACCAGATATTGGGATGTTGACGGGGGATCTGCCGAGTGCCGTTGGGTGTCATACGGGATCTGCGATGGCAATTTTTGGCAAAATCGGCAAAAGAAAACCACCCCCCACGTTACGAAAATGAACCCACCTAAAACAGGTGGGTGCCCTCATCGACCGTTCCAGCGTCCTTAACAACGAAGGATACCTGTACTACGTACGACTGTGTGGGCTCCCTAAATAAACGCGACGGTTCACCCAGTTGCTCCGCGGGGGGCGGAATACCTACATCATAAAGCGGCACTTTATCGATTCCAGTCTTGACATTACAAAAATCGTGTCGGACGATTACGGCGCCTTGGGCTCGAGCCGTCTGTGCGGTTGGCCCCCTTGCGTTTGAGCTGCTGAATCGTTGTTTTGGAGCATGTTTTTATGCCGACGTCGTTGACCGAACTTTTTTCGCCCGCCTGCCATTTGTGTCCGCGCCGTTGCGGTGCGGCGCGTGAAGAGGGCGCGCACGGCGTATGCGGCGCCGACGACACGCTCAAGGTGGCCCGCGCCGCGCTTCATATGTGGGAGGAGCCGCCTATCTCGGGCGAGGCCGGTTCGGGCACGATCTTCTTTAGCGGCTGCTCGCTCAAATGCGTCTATTGCCAGAACCACGAGATCTCGACGGGCAATTTTGGGCTTGAGATTTCGCCCGAGCGCTTGGTCGAGATTATGTTGGAGCTGCAGGACCAGGGCGCTAACAACATTAACCTGGTGACGGCGACGCACTACGCGCACCTGCTGCCGACAGCGATTGCCGCGGCACGGGCGCGCGGGCTGGTTATCCCGATCGTCTACAACACGAGTGGTTACGAGCTCGCGAGTGCCGTGGCGGCGCTGGGCGACCTGGTCGATGTGTGGCTTACCGACTTTAAATATGCCGATGCCGGGCTTGCGCAGTCGCTTTCTCATATTAAGGACTACCCGCGCGTGGCCGTGTCGGGTCTGTCCCAGATGGCGCGCGAGATCGATCGCCGCGGGGGAGAGCTGGTGGACGAGGACGGGCTCATGAAGCGCGGCATGATCGTGCGCCATCTGGTGCTGCCGGGGCATGCGGACGATTCGTGTCGCGTACTTGACCTGGTATGGCAGACAGTGGGCGATGTGCCGATCTCGGTCATGAACCAGTACACGCCCAATGCGCTCATGCGCGAGCAGGGCGGTGACCTGGCACGCGCCGTGACGCGCGAGGAGTACGAGCAGGTGCTCGACCATGCCGATGACCTGGGATTTACGACGATGTTCTGGCAAGAGGGCGGCGCGGTAGACGAGAGCTTCACCCCGGCCTTCGACACCACCGGCGTCCTCACCAGCGCAAAGTAGCGCGTTCGCCGATGATTTTTCTGGGACGGGGATTAAAAAATCATCGAGAGGATTGCCTACTCGAAAAGTTGTCAAAATAGCCCCGTCCCAAAAAGACTGGGTATTGGGCGTTGACAGTTGGCGAGCCGTAGGTAAAATATCGACTTGTCCTGGGGACGTAGCTCAGTTGGGAGAGCGCTGCCGTCGCATGGCAGAGGCCGAGGGTTCGACTCCCTTCGTCTCCACCCTTGGATTTGATAAGCCGCCGACATTGTGTCGGCGGCTTTTTTTAAAAGAAAGGGCTGAACTATGGCCGAGCTTGAGTCCCAACCACTGTCTGACGAGGAACGCGCCGAGTTGGAAGAGCTCCGCGCCGAGAAGGCCCGCCGCGAGGCTCAGGAAGAGGCTCGTCGCGAGCGTGAGGAGCTGGCTGCCCTGCGCGCCGAGCGCGCGAAGGCCGAGAAGGCCGCCGCGAACGCCGCATCCGAGCACAAGCCCGTGCCCACACCCAAGCCAGCCGCCACGAAGCCTGCGCCTGCCGCACCCAAACCTCAGCCCAATAGAGCCGCTCGCCCCAAGCCCGTCGAGCCCAAACCGAGCCGTGACGAGATGACCTTTGCCCAGCGCATGGTCACCTCCAAGGAGCCTACGGGCGAGAATGAGATCCCCGGCATGGCCCCGGCTCAAAAAATCATCATCGTGCTCGCCCTCATCGCGTTTATCGTCTTTATGGTCTACACGATCACGGGCAGCATGGGCCTGCACTAACCTGTTCGCGCCGGGCTTCATGCCCGCACGTCCGCCTCGTCCAACACTCAACTTCTGCACAACGCATCCGAAAGGTCGCCCCATGGCTTTGACCGACATCTCGCATCCCACCGACATTGCAATGCTCACCGATTTGTACGAGCTCACTATGGCCCAGGGCCTGTGGGAGAGCGGCAAGGCCAATGAGCAGGGTTGTTTTACCGCGTTTTACCGCGACCATCCCTTTGGTAGCGCCTACGCCGTCATGTGCGGTACCGCCGAGCTGCCCGAGCTGGTCGAGAACCTGCGCTTTACGCCCGAGGACATCGACTACCTCGCCTCGCTCCAGGCCCCGGCCGGCGGCGCGATGTTCAAGCCTGGATTCCTCGACTACCTGCGCGATTTTCGTGCGCATGTGAACATCGACGCCGTCCCCGAGGGCGAGCTCGTCTTTCCGCGCGAGCCCATGGTGCGCGTCACCGGCCCCGCGCTGGAGTGCCAGCTGCTCGAGACGGCGCTGCTCAACATCGTCGGCTTCCAGACACTTGTCGCCACCAAGACGGCGCGCGTGGTGCTGGCGGCGGACGGCCGTCCCGTTGCCGAGTTTGGCCTGCGCCGCGCCCAGGGCCCCGATGGCGGCCTGGCCGTCGCGCGCGCGAGCTACGTTGCCGGCTGTTCCTCTACGTCCAATGTGCTCGCCGGGCGCCGCTACGGTATTCCCGTCTTTGGCACGCATGCGCACAGCTGGGTGATGAGCTTCGATTCCGAGCTCGAGGCCTTCCGCGCCTTTGCCAAGTCGAGCCCCAAGAACTGTACGCTGCTCATTGACACCTACGACGTGCGGGAGGGCTGCGAGCATGCCATTACGGTTGCCAAGGAGATGGAGGCGGCGGGCGAGCGCCTGTCGGCTATTCGCATTGACTCAGGCGACCTGGCTAAGTTGTCCAAGTATGTCCGCGGCCGTTTTGACGCCGAGGGCCTGCCCTATGTGGGGATTTCGGTCTCCAACGACCTTGACGAGTACACAATCCAGTCGCTGCTCGACCAGGGCGCGCCCATCGATAGCTTTGGCGTGGGTACCAAGCTTGCGACCTGCTACGATCAGCCGGCGCTGGGCGGCGTGTACAAGCTTTCCGCCCGCCGTGCGAGCGATGCGGACCCGTGGACGCCGGTGGTGAAGCTCTCCGAGCAGCCCTACAAGCGCACGATTCCGGGCGTGCAGCGTGTGCGCCGCTATTACGACGGCTTTGGCGGCCCGGTCTGCGACATGATCTATGACGAGGATCATCTGGCGGGGGAGGGCGCCGCGCGCGGCAATACCCTCGTGGCCGTGAACGATGCCGCCCTGGTGACCGATGTGTCCGAGCTTGAGTATCGCGAGCTGCTGGTGCCGATCGTACGCGATGGCAGTGCGGTAGCCCCGCGCGAGAGCATCGAGGACGCACGCGAGCGCTGTGCTTGGGCAATCGATCATCTGGACGCGGCTTTCAAGCGCTTCCTGTATCCGCAGACCTACGTGGTGGGCATGGAACAGGGCTTGGCCCAGGTGCGCGACGAGCTCGTGCGCAAGAACATGGCCGCGGCTTCGGCCTTCCCCTGGGCAAAATGATCCGAAGGGGACGGAGGAAAACGGATCATTTTCGTCCGTCCCGCACCGGGTGCCCCGGCTGCTCCAGCTCGCCCGAACGCTCGACATCCGATTGGTTTGACGTATGACGACTTCTTATAAAACGATGGTGGTAAAGATCGGCTCGTCCACGGTGGTGGGTGCCGACGGTAAGGTCAACCGCGCGTTTATCGGTGGCCTGGCCGATCAGGCCGCGGCCCTGCGCAAGCTCGGCTGGCGTCTGGTCGTGGTGAGTTCGGGTGCCATTGCCTGTGGCTATCCCGTGCTGGGCTTCGACCGCAAACCGGTTGGCGATCTGCCGAGCCTGCAGGCCTGCGCCTCGGCCGGCCAGTGCATCATCTCGTCGGCCTACGACGAGGAGTTCCATGCGCGTGACCTACTCACCTCGCTCGTGCTGCTCACGCGCCACGACACGGCGCGCCGTACGTCCTACCTGCACGCGCGCGACGCTTTGCTGCGCCTGGTGGAGCTGGGCGTGGTGCCGGTCGTCAACGAAAACGACACCGTCACCGTCGACGAGATCAAGTTCGGCGACAACGATACACTCGCGGCCCTCGTGAGCTGCTTGGTTTCGGCGGACCTGTGCGTGACGCTTTCGGACATCGACGGCCTCTACACCGCCAATCCGCATGAGGATCCGACGGCCGAGTTTGTCCCGGTCGTGCGCAAAATCGATGCCAAGATCATTGCCTCGGCGGGCGATTCTTCGACGTCGGTGGGCACCGGCGGCATGATTACCAAGATCCGCGCGAGCCGCATTTTGATGACGGCTGGCATTCAGAGCGTGATTTGCTCGGGCGAGGTGCCCGATGCGCTCGTGCGCCTTGCCCGCGGCGAGAGCGTGGGCACGCTGTTCGACCCGCCGGCGGAGCGCCTGGATATTGCGCCGCGCAAGCTGTGGATCGCGCTGGGTGACAAGGCACATGGCTCGGTAACGGTTGACGACGGTGCCGCGAAGGCGCTGGTCAGCCGTGGCTCGTCCTTGCTCGCGGTGGGTATTCGCCAGGTCAATGGAGAGTTTGCCGAGGGCGATGTGCTCGATGTGTGCGATCCGAGCGGTATGGTCGTCGCCCGCGGTATCGCCGAGGCCGATTCGGACGTGCTGGAGCTTGCTGCCGGCCGCCGCCAGGACCAGATCGCCAGCAACCGCCTGCTCGCTAACCTGGCCGAGAAGCCGGCGATACACAGGGATAACTTGATCGTATTTGCATAAAGAAAGACAGCGCTGCGGATCGTTTCCTGCAGCGCTGTCTTTCTCGTGCCGGCACTTGGGGACGTTCCTTATGTGCCGGCACTTTGGGACACTCCTTAGCTAGAAGATCCGGCGCAGGTCTCCGCGGTTGAGTGCTTCGTCGAAGAGGTGCTTGAACACCACGCCGCCGTGCAGGCCGTCGTGCTCGAACTCGTTGGTCACCCAGGCATGCGAGTTGCCCACGCGGCTGAGCGTATCGAGCTGCAGGCCCGAATCCACGTACATGTCGTCGAAATACACCGCGGCCTGGAGCGGAACTTCGTTGCAAGCCAGGCGCTGCGGGTCGTAGATCTTGTCCCAGCTGGTGTCTTCCATCAGCAGGTCCATGGCGGGCTTAAACGGCTTAAGCTCGGGCATCTGCTCAAACATCCACGGGAACATGGCCTCGCCGGTAAACATGAGCGGGCGTGCGAGCGTGTCGAACTCGGCGCGGTGCGCCTTCTCTTCAGCCGCGGCCCAGCCAATGGGCATAGTGTCGCCGTCGGCGTATATGAACTCCTGCAGCGTCCAGTACAGCGGATTCGTGCGCGTGTTGGTGCGCTCGAAGGCGCGCATCAAAAAGCTGTCGGATACCGAGGAGCCGCAGGTCAGCGTGCCGTCGCCGTCAACAAAAGCGTGATCGATAATCCAATGCATGCGCTCAAAGCTCGGCTTCATGCCAAATTCGCTGCCCATGAGCTGTAGACGCTCGACCGTCATCGGCGAGCCGTCGGGCAGCACGGGCTTCTGGGCCTCGAGCGTATCGGCCAGGGCCGCCACGCGTTCGACGTCGGCGGGGTAGCGGTCGTAATACTGCTGAGTTTTAGCTGCCATGCGCGGGAAGGTGTGCGCGTAGACCTCGCTTGCGCTCGCCGGTACGTGGGGGATGCCGCCGCAGGTAAAGCTTGCCGCCACGCCTTCGGGGAAGAGCGACAGATAGCTCAACGTCAAAAAGCCGCCGTAGCTTTGGCCGAGCGTGACCCACGGCTTGCCGCCAAAGCCCACCAGACGCAGGTACTCAAAATCGCGCACGATGGAGCTGGCGAGGTGGCGCTTGAGGAAGTCGGCCTGCGAGCGTGCTGTATCGGCGCCGGCGGCCGTTGCGCGATCACCCAGTGCCTTGATCGTGCGTCCGTCCACGCAGCTACTGCGTCCGGTGCCGCGCTGGTCGGGAAGGACCACACGGAAGTGCTTGACGGCCTCCTCGATCCAGCCGTCGCTTGTAGGCGACAGCGGACGCGGGCTCTCGCCGCCGGGGCCGCCCTGCAAAAACAGGAGCAGCGGCAGATCGTCGTTGATGCGGTCGGGCGCGCAAACCACGCGGTAGAAGAGCTTGATGCTCTCGGGCGCGCCGGCGATTGGTGCC
The DNA here is from genome assembly GCA_958429345.1 of uncultured Collinsella sp. Taxonomy (GTDB): domain Bacteria; phylum Actinomycetota; class Coriobacteriia; order Coriobacteriales; family Coriobacteriaceae; genus Collinsella. The sequence continues at coordinate 32,093 of CAUAJK010000013.1, forward strand.
GGCATAGCGCCGCGGCGCATGGTGCTGCCGACGGCCAGGAGCATCGGCTCCAGGCCGCGCCAGTCAAGGGGGACGTCGATGCTGTGGTCCTCGACATAAAGGCCGGGGACGTGGTACGAAGTGATGAGGGCCATGTGAGTCTTCCGTTCGTTGCGGTGTTTCGGGTTGACCAATTCTACCGCCGCGGGCGAGGCCATGCGCAAATCGGCTACCATGGTTGCAAACTTCTAGGAGAAAGGGCCGCCCATGTCGGTCGATATAGCCACGTATGTCCACGATCTTGCCGTTGCCGCCAAGGCAGCGTCGGCCTCGCTTGCCACGGCGAGCGATGAGCAGCGTCAGGAGGCCGTGCGCGCCATGGCCGCAGCACTGCGCAACGGTGTCGACTCCATCGTCGCCGCCAACGAGCTCGATATGTCCGCCGCGCGCGATGCGGGTACCTCGGCCGGACTGCTCGATCGCCTGCTGCTGACGCCCGAGCGCGTCGAGGGCATGGCCGCCGGCCTGGAAAAGCTCGCCGAGCTGCCCGATCCCGTCGGCCGCGTGCTCGACCACCGCGTGCTCGCGAGCGGTGTGGACCTGACCCGCGTGAGCGTGCCGTTGGGCCTGGTCGCCATGGTCTACGAGGCGCGCCCCAACGTGACGGCCGACGCCGCAGGCATCTGCATCCGTACCGGCAACGCCTGCATTCTACGCGGCGGCTCGCTGGCCTATCACTCGTGTGCCATGATCGCCGAGCTGCTGGCCGATGCGCTCGAGGCCAAGGGCTTCCCGCGCGAGGCCGTCTCGATGATTGAGTCCACCGATCGCGAAGCCACCGGCGAGCTCATGAAGCTCCGCGGTATCGTCGACGTACTCATTCCGCGCGGCGGTGCAGGCCTGATCCAGCGCTGCGTGCGCGAGTCGCTTGTGCCGGTGATCGAGACGGGCACGGGCAACTGTCACATCTACGTGCATGAATCCGCCGACTTTGATAAGGCGCTCAACATTATCGTTAATGCCAAGACCCAGCGCGTGGGCGTGTGCAATGCCGCCGAGTCGCTGCTAGTCGACCGTGCCGTTGCTGATCGCTTCCTGCCCGCAGTCGTTGCCGTGCTGCACGACCACGGCGTACTGATTCACGGTGACGAGGCCACGTGCGCCGCATGCGCCGACGCTGGGCTTGCCGAGGGCGACAACTACGTCGCCGCGACTGAGGAGGACTGGGGTCGCGAGTACCTGGCTCTCGAGATGAGCGTGAAGGTCGTGGCAAACGAGGACGAGGCCATCGCACACATCAATCGCTACGGCACGATGCACTCCGAGGCCATCGTTGCCGAGGACACGGATGCTTGCGAGTGCTTCCTCGATGCGGTCGATGCCTCGGCCGTGTACTCCAACGCCAGCACTCGCTTCACTGACGGCGGCGAGTTTGGCCTGGGCGCCGAGATCGGCATCTCGACCCAAAAACTCCACGCCCGTGGCCCCTTTGCCGCCGAGGCCCTCACCACCTACAAATACAAGCTCCGCGGCACCGGCCAGGTCCGCCCCTAACGCCCGTGCAAACAAAAACCACCACAAAGGTGCCTGTCCCCTTTGTGGTGGTTTTAGGTGGCGTGGGCGGTTAGGCCTGGAAGGTATCGCGGTCGGGGGCAAAGGACTGCATGGCCGCGATGGTACGGTCAAAGAGCTCGGGGAGCTCCCAGCCCAACATCTCGGCGCCCTGCGAAATCACGTCGCGCGAGCAGCCGGCGGCAAAGCGTTTGTCCTTGAACTTCTTCTTGAGCGACTTGGTCGTAAAGTCCATAACGCTCTTGCTCGGGCGCATGATGACGGCAGCGCCGATCAGGCCGGTGAGCTCATCGCAGGCAAACAAGATCTTTTCCATCTGCAGCTCGGGCTTGGGTAGTGAGGTGTTGAAGTCCGACGTGTGCGTCTGGATGGCGCGAATGAGCTCGGGAGACGCACCTTCGCCCTCAAGAATCTCGGCAGCATAGATGGTGTGGTTAATGGGGTCGTCCTCATGCTCCTCCCAATCCAGGTCGTGCAGCAGACCGACGATGCCCCAAAACTCCTCGTTCTCGGGGTCGAACTCGCGCGCAAAGTAGCGCATAGTGCCCTCGACCGTCTCGCCATGGGTGATATGGAACGGGTCCTTGTTGTGCTCATTGAGCAGTTCGAACGCGCGGTCGCGGGTGATTCCGGCGGTAAGCGGCTCTGCCATAAGAGACTCCTTGTGCTCGTGGGTATCGATAAGAATGAATACTACTAGAACAAGAAAACCACCACAAAGGTGCCTGTTCCCTTTGTGGTGGTTTTTGGCGCGGATGGGTTAGTTGAGGGCGGCTTGGGCTAGGCGGGCTTCGGCGGCCTCCTCGGTGACGCCAAGGGCCACGGCGAACTCCTCGATGGAGCGGCGTTTGGCCTCCTTGAGTACGCGCATGTAGTAGGAGCTGGGTTTTTTATCAGCTTCCTCGGCCTGGCGAATGCGGTGCATCATGGTCTTTGCCACGCGGACCGTCTCGGGCGCGCCCAGCTTGAGCTGCTGCTTAAAGTGTGTCTCCTCAAGCGAGCTGTTGCGCTCGGTAAAGGTGTCGCACTCCAGCTCGTCATAGTGGCTCAGCAGGTGCTCGGCATCTTGCTGAGAGATGGCGGCGTGCAGACGGTCGGCCTGCGCCACGGGGTACATGAGGATCGTCTGCGCATGTCCCTGCTTGGTCTCGAGCAGCAGCATGGGCTGCGGTGTGTCGTCCCTAAAACCGACGACGGTGCAGACTCCCTGGCCCGGATGAATGACGTGTTGACCGATTGAGAACATGCTACCTCCAACTTATACGAATTTACGTATGTCTAGAATAACACGCTGACGTGCGCAAACCCGTACTTTATGCAGGAAAAGCACACAACTCTGATAGGTAAGAGTATTCGATAACAGACGCAGCTCATTCACACCTTTATGCATTTTCAACGCCTGCATAATCTGCAGGCAGACCGGCATCTTTGAGTGACTCCATACAAGCTGTAGTCATTTTTGTGCATATGCAATATCTATTAGCTTTACCCTGCGACAGTGCCCGTCGCTTGTGATAGAGTGCTACAAACTCTGGCTTTTGCCCTACGAGTGACCAAGAGCTCGGGGGCTTTAACACAAGGAGGATCTATGCCCGAGAAGATTGAAGAGCTGGTACGCGCTGCGCTTGCTGCGGCCCAGGAGGCCGGCGACCTTTCCGCATTTGAACTTGACGATTGCGCTATCGAGCGACCGGCTGACACTTCTCATGGCGAGTGGACCTCTACCATGGCCCTGAAGTCCGCCAAGCTGGCCCACTGCGCCCCGCGCAAGATCGCCGAGGCCATCGTTGCCCATATGCCCGAGGACCCCGCGATCGAGAAGGTCGAGATCGCAGGCCCCGGCTTCATCAACTTCTACCTCTCCGTTGCCGTCAAGAATGCCATCTTTGGCGAGGCTCGCGAGAAGGGTATGGACTTCGCTAAGTCCAACGTCGGTGGTGGCCTGAAGACCCAGGTCGAGTTCGTTTCCGCCAACCCCGTCGGCCCCATGCACATCGGCCACGGCCGCTGGGCCGCGCTGGGCGACTCGCTCTGCCGCGTTATGGATCACGCCGGTTACGACATCCAGCGTGAGTTCTACATCAACGACCACGGCTCTCAGATGAACACCTTCGGCAACTCCATCAGCACGCGCTATATGCAGCTTGCCGACATCATCGCCAAGCAGGGCGTGGATATCGACGAGGCTCACAAGCTGCTGATCGCCGACCGCGACGCCTTTGTTGCCGACGAGAACGACGAGCATCCCGAGACCCATCCGTATCAGGACAACTTTGCCGAGACCCTGGGCAAGGACTCCTACGGCGGCGACTACATCATCGACGAGGCCGCCGAGTTCTGGCGCACCGACGGCGATAAGTGGGTCAACGCCGATCCGCAGGAGCGCATGGAGAGCTTCCGCGAGCGCGGCTATGTAAAGATGGTCGACAACATGCGCGACCTTTGCCATGCCGTTAACTGCGACTTCGATCGTTGGTTCTCCGAGCGCTCGCTGTATGTGAAGGACACCGAGGGCGAGACCGCCGGCACCTCCGCCGTCGACCGCGCTTTTGAGAAGCTCGACAAGATGGGCTATCTCTACACCAAGGACGGCGCCCTGTGGTTCCGCTCCACCGACCTGGGCGATGACAAGGACCGCGTTCTGATCAAGTCCGACGGCGAGTACACCTACTTCGCCTCCGACGTTGCCTATCACTGGGATAAGTTCCAGCGCGTCGACCACGTCATCGACATCTGGGGCGCCGACCACCACGGATACATCGAGCGCGTCCGCTGCGTCTGCGATGCCTTGGGTTACCCCGGCAAGTTTGAGGTTCTGCTGGGCCAGCTCGTCAACCTGCTGCGCAACGGCAAGCCCGTCCGTATGTCCAAGCGTAAGGGCACCATGGTGACCCTGCAGGAGCTCGTCGACGAGGTCGGCTCCGACGCTGCCCGTTACACCCTCATCTCCAAGAGCTCCAACCAGATGGTCGACTTCGATATTGAGGCCGTCAAGAAGCGCGACAACTCCAACCCGGTGTACTACGTGCAGTACGCTCACGCCCGCGTGTGCTCCATCCTGCGCCGTGCCGCTGACGTTACGCCCGAGCAGGCTGACGAGATGGGCATGAAGGCCGTCGCCGCCAAGGCCATCGGTGAGAACGTCGATTACTCGCTGCTGACCGACCCGACCGAGCTCGCCCTTTCGCGCAAGCTCAACGAGCTCACCGACCTCATCGCCAGCTGCGCTCGCGACCGCGCCCCGTTCCGTCTGACGCACTTTGCTGAGGAACTCGCCGGCGACTTCCACAGCTTCTACGCTGCCTGTCAGGTGCTGCCGAGCGAGGGCCGTCCCGTCGACCCTGAGCTTTCGCGCGCCCGTCTGGCCGCTTGCGACGCCGTCCGCGTGACGCTCGCCCTGGTGCTCACCCTTGTTGGTGTCTCCGCTCCCGAGCAGATGTAAGCTACGGGTCATTTGACCGTGTAGGTTCGGCTTTGCTGAGCCCTATAAGCCCGATCTCCATGCGGAGGTCGGGCTTTTTGCATAAACGCCGGCGTATTGACGAATTTGGGGCTGCTGGAAATACGAAACTATGCCGGTTTACTACGATGAATTGAGAAATGCCAACCACGCCGGCTTTTCGCTAAAAAGTGCAAGGCATCTACCTGCGGTTTTAGTTCAACAAGTTTCGGAGTGGTCGCGGTTGAGCGATTCATCGTAGTAAACCGTCATAGTTTTGGCGGAGGCATTCAGGTTTGTGGGCGGTAAACCAAAGAGTGTCCCTTTTGAATAGTCGTTTAAGAACGTCCCCAATGACTAAGTTGCAGGTGACGGCGGTTGTGTTACACTAACGCTGCGTATATGACGCAAATATCTCGATACAGATCAATGATGTCCGTCGGTATTTGACGGAGCTAGACTGTTTAGCCGCCCTGAAGGTTTATGCAGGGAGCATGTGATCACAGGGCTTGAAAAGAAAGTTGAGCAAACACTGTGTCTGATCAACAGCAAGAAAACGAAATAACGACGACGCAAGCCGCTCCCGCTGCACCGGTTGCGTTGGACCAGGTCGCGGCGCCCGCGCAAGCCTCGGCTCCTGAGACGCCTAAGGCTGCTTCGACGCCTACGCCTTCAGCGGCTGAGAAGGCCGTGCCTGCAACTGATGAGGAGGCTGCTCCGGCAAAGCCCAAGCGTACGCGCCGCACGGTCAAGCCTGCCACTGACGGCGAGGAGGTCACCAAGCCCAAGCGCCGTACCACGCGCACGACGCGCGCCAAGCGCACCGTTGCAGCTGACTCCTCGGCGCCGATTTCCGATGAGGTCGCGCAGGCACGTGCGTTGGCGCAGATTAGCGAGGCTCAGGTGGTGCGCGCCCGCCGTCGTGCTGCCGAGCGCGAGGCCGCGGCTCTGACCGAGCTTGCAGCTCCGTCTGTGCCCGGGACACCTGCCGCCACCGAGACCCCTGTCGCCGACCAGCCGACCGATAAGCCGGTACCGCGCACACGCCGTCGCACGGCTGCTAAGGCCGAGCAGGTTGCCGATCAGGTAACCCCCGAGCTCACTGAGGCTTCGGTCCGTTCCGCGGCAGGGGAGGGCACATCGCTTGTTGAGCCCGCTGCGCCTGTCGAGGCCAGCGAAGTTCCCGTTGTCGATCCGGCTTTGCGCCCGCACCGTCGCGGTCGCAAGCCCAAGGCCTTCGTCGAGGCCGAGAAGGCCGCAGCCGCAGCCGCCGCCGCTCGGGATGCTGCGGCGACCGCCGAGTCTGCAACCGCTGCCGACGCGCCCGTCCAGGATGCTACGACTTCCGAGGCCGTTTCTGCCGATGCCGAGCCCGCCGACGTCCGTCCCGGTCGCAGCCGTCGTACTGCTGCTAAGCGCACGTCCAAGGCCAAGGCTGCCAAGAAGGGTGCGTCCGAGGATTCCGCCGAGACGACCGTCGATGCATCGACTGATGCCGCCGAACCCCAGGACGTCGAACAGCCTGCGTCTGAGAAGCCCAAGCGCGGTCGTAAGAAGTCCGCTAAGGCCAAGGCGTCCGAGCAGCAGGCTGATGTCGAAGCGCAGGTCGATTTCGGCGCCGAGGCCAATGGCGCTGCTGCGGCTAACGCCGATGCCGCCGCAACCGATGGCGCCGCCCCCGCCGAGGTCGAAGACGGCACTCGCCCCAACCGTCGCCAGCACAAGCGCAACGACGAGCGCAACGAGCGCAAGGACGAGCGCAACAACGACCGCCGCAGCCGTCAGCGCGACCGCAAACAGCGCAACAAGGAGCGCAACGCCGCCCCCACCGAGCCCACGCTTTCGCGCGAGGAGCTTGCGGCCATGAAGGTCGCCGAGCTGCGCGAGAAGGCAAAAGAGTTCGAGATCGAGACGACCGGCAAGAAGAAGGCCGAGCTCGTCGAGGAGATCTACACCACCGCCGCGAAGGCAGAGGGCTTCCGCGATATTAAGGGCATCCTGCAGATTCGCCCGGACAGCTCCGGTATCATCCACGCCCACGGTTACATGAAGTCCAACGAAGACGCCTTCGTCCCCGCTTACCTCATCCGCTCCGCACGCCTGCGTACGGGCGATGTCATCGAGGGCTCACTGCGCCCCTCGCGCGGCGGCGACAAGCGCGCCGGCCTCGCCAAGATCACGACCGTTAACGGCATGGATCCCGAGCAGATCCGCAACCGCCCCAAGTTCGGCGACCTTACCCCGGTCTATCCCAACGAGCCGCTGCGCATGGAGCACGGCAAGGATTCCATCACCGGTCGCGCCATCGACATCGTGTCGCCGATCGGCAAGGGTCAGCGTGGCTTGATCGTGTCCCCGCCCAAGGCCGGCAAGACCACAATCCTCAAGAAGATCTGCCAGTCTATCTCGATTAACAACCCCGAGGTGCACCTCATCTGCCTGCTCGTCGACGAGCGCCCCGAAGAGGTTACCGATATGCAGCGTTCCATCAAGGGCGAGGTTGTGGCGTCGACCTTCGATATGCCCGCCGACAACCACACTCGTGTGGCAGAGCTCGTCATCGAGCGCGCCAAGCGCATCGTGGAGCTGGGCGGCGATGTCGTGGTGGTGCTCGACTCCATCACGCGTCTTGCCCGCGCCTACAACTTGGCGGCGCCCGCCTCAGGCCGCATCCTTTCGGGCGGCGTCGATTCGGCGGCACTGTATCCGCCCAAGCGCTTCCTGGGCGCAGCCCGCAATATCGAGAACGGTGGCTCGCTCACCATCCTGGCCTCTGCCCTCATCGACACCGGCTCCAAGATGGACGAGGTCATCTTTGAGGAGTTCAAGGGCACCGGCAACATGGAGCTCAAGCTCGACCGCGACCTGGCCGACCGCCGCATCTTCCCGGCTATCGACCCCGTTGCCTCCGGTACGCGTAACGAGGACCTGTTGGTTGACGAGCAGATGCGTCCGTTTGTCTTTGGCCTGCGTCGCATTCTTGCCGGCATGAACAACACCGAGCGCGCAGCTGCGTCGTTTATCAAGGGTCTTAAGGGCACCAACACCAACCAGGAGTTCCTGGTGCGTTCGGCCAAAAAGCACAGCGACTACGAGCAGACGTTCTAGGTTGTCATCCACACGCAGCGATAGTCATCAATGCAATAAAGGGTCGGGGCTTTGAGCCTCGGCCCTTTTCTATATCGCCGCTCCGCGCTTATTTTTGACCATAAGACTGGCAAGCAGCAGGTTTCCCGTTTCAATCCGACATCGTCGCTTGCAATCGACAGGGCGGTTTCGCATAATAGCTTTTAAGCTTCGCGACGGATAACGCAGATGAAACGAACCATATACCGTTGCTTTGGGGCATAGCCCCGCTTCATCTTCTCTCGCGCAGCCAACTGAATGATGCGATTTGGGTGCTGGAAGATGGGGAGAGCTCATGGCTTCTTCTGATGCAACACAACGAGCAGTCCTTGCCGGACTTTCGTGTGGGATCGGCCTTGCCGCTCCCGTGGTTATGTATGCCGCGACGCTGCCGTTTTCGTCTGTGAACGAGACGGTCGTGGCGGGTGCGGTTCCCTTCGCCGTGGGCGCAGTGGCGGGCGTGGGTATCTATGCCGCCTCGCTGGGTATCTCCGAGTATCGTGCGCAGCGTGAAGAGCGTCTGTTCCAGCCCGATGCCATGGGCGGTGCCGCCAATCTCAATCAGCATCAAAGCGAGTTCAAGACCGCCTCGATTCCAGCTCAGCAGCAGGATGCGACTCCTTACGCCGCGGCTTCTGCTTCTCAGGCTCAGGCGGAGCAGTCTACCTCGGCATTCCTTTCCGGCCTGACTGGTGCGTTCCAGCGCCGTCATGCCGATGATGGTGTCCCTACCATCGCTCGAGCCGCAGATGCTATGGACGAGGACGAGGCTTGGTCCATGATCGACAGTATGCTCGACGACGATTCGCCGGTGAGCTGCGACCCTGCACACTCGCGCGACGTCTATCAAGTCGCCATCGACGAGCTCACCAACGGCGGGCAGACTGGCTCCTTCAATCGCGACGACATCGCCGCCGCGGCACGCGCCGTGTCTGGCTCCCAGGCCGCCCCTGCGGGCAGCACGGCGGCTTTCGTGGCACTCGTCGCCAACGCGGCAGCCAATAACGCCTACAGCGCTACCTCGGCGGACGCGAACGCTTCTGCCGACAATTCGTACGTTGATGAAGCCATGGCCGCGGACGAGGAGGCCGTTGCCGCCCGCCGTGCCGCCGAGAGCTCGCTTTGGGGCGCTCCTGCCCAGCAGCAGGCGGCTGAGGCTGCGCCGTACAACGCAAACCTCGCCAGCATGCCTATCATCTCCGGTGCTGCGGACATCGATCTTGATGACCTCGATGAGCCTGCAGCCATCACCGCATCGATTGATGCCCAAGATCGCATCGCCACCGGCGACCTTCCGGACGCCTCGCTCGAGGTTGATGTTCCCATGGCCGATTACTCGGGCCACGAGGACATGTGGGCCGCCGCCACGGCGATTCTAGATGAGATTGACGAGCCTGCTCCTGTTGCAGCCCCCGCTCCCGTCGCTGCCCCTCAGCCTGCTGCCCCCGCCTATGTCGGCCGTCACAGTGCTGTGTTCCCCGAGGATACTGCCCGTATCACGCGTGAGAGCATCGAGCGGGCCGAGGCTATTGCCGCCGGCATTATGGAAAACCGTCGTCACGAGCGCGTCAATCAGATCCTCGAGGAAGAGATCGAGCGCCTGCAGTCCTCAACCGCCAAGCGTACGGGCCGTGCCTATCTGAGCGTTATCGAGGGCGGTACCGCCAGCTTCGCGCCGCTCCGCGCGGAGGCATAACTTCTGCATGGTTAAGATCAATCGAAAATGGGCGGTCGTGACCTGCCTGATGGCGCTCTTGATCTGGGGCAATTCGCTGGTTCCCGGCTCGGGGTCGGGCTCGCTGAGCCTGACGGTCATGGAAGCTATCCGCGGTTTCCTGCACGGCGTGGGACTTCCATATGAATGGGTGACCAACTTTGTTGTTCGCAAGTGCGCGCATTTTACCGAGTATATGGTGCTCGGCATCCTGGCAACGCACGCCTTTGATTTTGAGGGCCGGCGCACCTTTGACGTGCTGCTGCCCACGGCGGTGTTCCTGCTGCTGATTCCCTCGATCGACGAGACGATTCAGCTCTTTGTGCCGGGACGCGCCGGCATGATCACCGATGTGATGATCGACTGCTGTGGAGCGGCAACGGGCGTTGTGCTCCGATATCTCTTACGGTCGCTGATGTGCGCCAAAAAGGCCGCCTAGGACGTATTGTTTGGTCCTAGGCGGCCTTTTTTATTTGAGGGCTTATATGAGGCGTGGTGGCGTCGTTCCGTAGATCGGATTTGCCGGGCGCGCCACGCCCTGTGGGTGCGTCTGCTACTGAAGCGCCTGTGCGCCCAGGGCCAGGCAGCCCATAATGCCCTGCTTGCCCTCAAGGCTGTTGTTGACGATGTAGTTATCGATGTCGTTGACCTCGGGCGTGACGATATAGCCGTTGAGCATCTCGGCGCACTTTTTGCGGGCGAGCGGCACGATGGGGGTGTGGTCGGCCACACCGCCGCCGATGATGATCTTTTGCGGCGCGTAGCACAGCGTGTAGGTCATGAGCGCCTGTGCCAGGTAGCCTGCGAGCAGGTCCATGGCCTCCGGGTCATCGGCCATGTCTCCAGCGCTCTTGCCATCCCAGCGCTTTTTAACGCCGGGGCCGGCGATGAGGCCCTCGAGGCAGTTGTCGTGGAAGGGGCAGGCGCTGTGCTCGCCGATGGTGTCGCGCGGGTCGCGCGTGACCAGGATGTGGCCGGCCTCGGGATGCATCATGCCGTGCACGAGCTTACCGCCCGAGAGTACGCCGGCGCCCACGCCGGTGCCGATGGTCAGATAAACCACGTCAGTGAGGCCCTGAGCGCAACCAAAGGTGACCTCGCCCAGGCAGGCGACGTTGACGTCGGTATCGTAGCCGCAGGGGATATTGAGCTCGTTTTGGATAGTGCCCAGCAGATCAAAGTAGCGCCATGCCGTCTTGGGCGTCTCCAGGATCTTGCCGTATTGGGGTGAGGCGGGATTGACTGCGGTGGGGCCAAAGGCGCCGATGCCCAGCGCGGCGATGCCCTTGTTCGCAAACCACGCGTTGACGGCCTCGACGGTTTCCTGCGGGGTCGTGGTCGCGATCTGCTCACGCTCCAGGACCGTGCCGTCCGCATAGCCCGTGGCGCAGACCATCTTGGTGCCGCCGGCCTCGAGCGCTCCGATAAGCTGCTGCTCTGCCATAATATTCCTCTCTCTGGGACGAGTTGCTCCGTGACTAAAGTATAGGGCTCTAAACCATTTAAGAAAGCGCTATAAAAAGAAGCCTCGCAACGCGGCGGGCGGTGCGGGGCTTCTTTGGTTGCTTTAGTTGCCGGGCCGTTCTTACCCGCGCGGCTTGATTTTATCACGTAGCGACTTGAGGTTCTCCAGTGCCGCGTTAAGCGTCTCGTCCCGCTTGGCAAAGTGGAAACGAATCAGATGGTTGACGGGCTCGCGGAAGAAGCTCGAGCCGGGCACGGCGCCCACGCCCACCTTGGATGCGAGGTCCTCGCAGAATTCGAGGTCGCTGTCATAGCCAAACTCAGAGATGTCCATCATGACGTAGTAGGCGCCCTGTGGCACGTTATGCTCAAGACCGATGCTATCGAGCCCCTGGCAGAACAGGTCGCGTTTGGCGGTGTAGAGGTCGAGGACCTCATCGTAATAGCTGTCGTCGAAGTTGAGGGCGGTGACGACGGCTTCCTGCAGGGGAGCGGCGGCGCCCACGGTGAGGAAGTCGTGGACCTTTTTAATGCGCTCGGTGATTTCGGCAGGGGCGATAGTGTAGCCCAGACGCCAGCCGGTGACGGAGTAGGTCTTAGACAGCGAGCTGCAGCTGATGGTGCGCTCGAACATGCCAGGCAGTGTGGCCATGTAGACGTGCTCATGGGGTGCGTAGACGATGTGCTCGTATACCTCGTCGGTGATGCAGTAGGCGTCGTACTTTTTGCAGAGGTCGGCGATAAAGGTGAGCTCCTCGCGCGTAAAGACCTTGCCGCAGGGGTTGGAAGGGTTGCACAGGACGATGGCCTTAGGGTCGTTGTCGCGGAAGGCCGCCTCAAGTGTCTCGCGGTCAAAGTCGAATGTGGGCGGGTTGAGCGGCACGTAGATGGGCTCGGCACCCGAAAGGATCGTGTCGGCGCCGTAGTTCTCGTAGAACGGCGAGAAGATGACGACCTTGTCGCCGGGGTTCGTGACTGTCATCATGGCGGCCATCATGGCCTCGGTGGAGCCGCAGGTGACTACAATATTCTCGTTGGGATTCACCGGCATGCCCATAAAGTGCTCCTGTTTGGCGGCGAGCGCCTCGCGCATGGCCTGGGAGCCCCAGGTGATGGAGTACTGGTGATAGAGCGGCTTGGGGTCGCTGGCGATGGCGCTGAGGCTGTTGAGCAGCTGCGCCGGGGGATCGAAGTCGGGGAAGCCCTGCGAGAGATTGACAGCGCCATACTTATTGGAGATGCGTGTCATGCGGCGGATGACCGAATCGGTAAACGTTGCCGTGCGGTTGGATAGTTCTTTCATGCCGGTCCTTTCGAGCATTTGCAGTGGGGCAAGTTTACTCCTATGAAACCGGTGGGATTTGCTCGAAATGCTCTCGAAAAACTCTTTTCAAAATTCTTGAAAATTGGGGCTTGCATCGCGTGGCGTTCCTTGCAATAATAGTCGAGCGCGAAGCGCACAGGACACGGTGGGTGTAGCTCAGTTGGCTAGAGCGACGGGTTGTGGTCCCGTAGGTCGAGGGTTCGAGTCCCTTTACCCACCCCAGTTCTTGCTTCGTGTTGATATCGGGTCGTTAGCTCAGTTGGTAGAGCAGGGGACTCTTAATCCCAAGGTCCAGGGTTCGACCCCCTGACGGCCCACCACACGATATCTCCTCTAAAGTCCGCCACAACGGACTTTAGCTTTGGGTCGTTAGCTCAGTTGGTAGAGCAGGGGACTCTTAATCCCAAGGTCCAGGGTTCGACCCCCTGACGGCCCACCCAAAGATCGTTAAAGCGACTGGCTCAGGCTGGTCGCTTTTTTGTTGACCTCGCATGGGGTCGAACCCGTTGGTGCGCGGAGCTGAGGAAATGCGTAAGCATTTACCAGCGCAGCGCGCAAGGCGCGAAGCGCCGCAGCGGCCGCCCGCGCAGCAGGCTGGCCCCCTGACGGCCCACCCAAAGATTGTTTAAGCGACTGGCTCAGGCTGGTCGCTTTTTTGTTGACCTCGCACGGGGTCGAACCCGAAAGGGCGCGGAGCTGAGTAATCTGCACCGTGATTCCCTTAGGGAAACACGGCTAAAGCCCCGTAGGCGTGTTCTCCTTAGGGGAATCATGCTTACGGGGCTCGATGCATGTTGAGAAGTTGTGATCAAACTCAAAGTGAGAATCGATTTAGTCTGCTCGATAGTGCGAACCTAGGCTTTCAGTTCGCTTGCGCATGGCTTTGACCATTTCCTGTGCCAGCTGAATCTGCGATTGCAGGCGGGCGAGGGCTGCGACTTCGCTGTCCTGGGCTTTCTGTGTGCTCAAGGTCGTTGCCTCCGTCTTCAAGCCCTCAAGCTCGTGTAGTGCCTCGGATAGGCCTGTTTCGGTCCTGTTGATCATGCAAAAGGTGCTCATCGTGTGCCTAAGGCTGTGTGTCAGGCGTTCGGCATCTGTTGTGGCAATGCCGTACTGGGGGAGGGTGATATCCGCCTTCAGGGCTGCCTCAGGCTCCTTCTGCGCTGCAAGGGCTGCCGATGCGCCCGCGATGCGCCCGAACACGATGCCGTTGGCACTTGATAAGCCACCAATGCGGTCGGCTCCGTGCATGCCGCCTGTCGCCTCGCCGCAAGCGTAGAGGCCCTCAACGCCCGTGTACGCGGTCTTATCGATCTTGATGCCGCCGTTAGCGGCGTGGGCATACATCGCAACGCGCATCTCGTCAGTCGGGGCGATGCCGTGCTCGTCTTGCAGCCAGGTGGCAAAGGTCTGCACAAACTCTGGGACATCCTCGCGGGGGAAGTCGTAGCGGAGCGCCAGGCCTTCGGCGCCTGCCTGATCGATGGCAAGATCGATAGCGCGGGAGGCCAAGCGTGACGTGAAAGGACCATATCCAGAGCGCTGCTCGAGCAGGTCGTCCAGCTTGTCGTCGGCAATATCTGCCGGCTGGTCTACATGTACGTAGCGCCAGGTTTTCTCGTTGAAGACCAGGTTGCGCTTGGGCTCGATGAAGCCGGGCATCATCTGCATGAACTCTATATTAGTAAGCGATGCGCCGTGCGCGAGTGCGATGGCCTGCGAGGAGCTGAGCACATCGGCCGACGTAAGGCTGCGCTCAAACAGGCCGCCTGTGCCACCGGCTGCGATGATCGTGGCCTTGGCAGCAAAGGGCACGATTCGATTTTCGGTGAGGTCGTAGAGCACGGTTCCGGTTATTCTGCCGTTCGTGTCCTCAACAAGGTCGATAAGCTCATGGCGGGGGAGCAGGCGAATGCCGAGCGACTCGATCTGGGTCGTCAGAGCGTCCTCAAGGGGCTTGCGGGTGAGGCCGCGCCACATGCGCGTCTTGTGGTCAAAGCAGGGAATAAACTGCTTTTGCTGGGCGCTCTCGGCGCTTTGCGGACGCTGGAGTTCAACACCCAGGTCTTGTTCGAGCCAGTCAATCGCTTGGGGAATGCCGTGGACGAACGTTTGGACGAGTTCGGGGTCGGCAACGCCGCCGCCGACGGCCATGATGGTGTCGATGAGGTCCTGCTCGTCGTCTTCGTCGACGGGACCGATGAGGCCGAGGCCCCAGGTACCCGGGAAGAAGCTCGATCCACTCATGGTCTTGCCGGCGCTTGCCACAGTGACGGTTGCACCCGTGCGTGCCGCTTCGATGGCGGCACAAAGGCCCGCAATGCCAGATCCAATTACCAGTACATCAGTCGATTCCATCGGATTCCTTTCTCGTCCGGCGCATTGTCGCACGGGTGATCGGCAATGGGGCCGCAAAGACCCGGCAAATCGGTAAAGGGCAAATATGGCAGGTGGGCGTCATGGACGCTCTGACGCTCCATCTCATCACATCTTGTATTTCGCCCCAACTGATATATCGGCATTAGCTACCCTGCGACAGCGCAAACAAAAAGAGCCGCTACCCGGGTGGGTAGCGGCTCCAAAGCTCAACTATATGAGCATCGCGCGGGCGCGATTAGGCCTTGAGGGCCTCCTCGACGGCGACAGCGCAGGCGACGGTGGCACCGACCATGGGGTTGTTGCCCATGCCGATGAGACCCA
>CAUAJK010000014.1:0-42769 GCA_958429345.1 uncultured Collinsella sp.
TTGCGTTTGGCGGTCAGCCGTCGGCGCGCTTACACCAACATTTCCGACGCGATCGAACGAGAACTATATCTGAAAGCGTTGCGATGGCGTGAAGGCACCGAGTCCGAACCGCCTGAATGCTACGTGCATCTGCATCGCCTTTTTGTTATCTCTGCCAGTTGGGTAGCACTACACTTGTCATCATTTACCCTGGTACATGCTGCCTAAATCCACTACCCCTTCTACCGCGCCGACCATCTCGTCATCGTGAGAGACAACGATGATCAGCTGGCTTTGCTTGTTGCGCTTAACATAGGCCGCAAGCTCGGCGCGGCTTACAGCGTCTAACCCAGTCGTGGGCTCGTCGAGTACCAAAACTGACGACTTGCGTGAAATCGCCGACCATAAGTACACTCGGCGCAGCTCACCGCCCGAAAGCGCGGAGCAACGTTTCCCGAGCAACTCCTTCACGCTGTTTTCCAGCGAAAGTAGGCCATCTACACCCCGGTGATAGGAAGAAAAGGGCGTGTCGAAATACTCTAACAGCTCTTTCACCGTTTCGTCCGGCGCGAAGCACGACTGTGGGCAGCACGATATCTCTCTCGCACGTATGTAATCCAAGTCGCATTCTTCGATTGGCACGCCGTTGTATTTTACTTTGCCTTTCGATGAGTATAGCCCGAGCATCAAGTAAAGAAGTGACGTCTTGCCTCTTCCGTTTTCCCCAACTATGCAATATGTACCAGGACCGGAAAACTTGAAAGAAAACCCGCCGAGGACCTCTCGGACAGATCCGTCTGGAAGGGCAACCGAGAATTCCAAATCAGATACCGAAATGTCATTTATTTCATCGAGTTTAGCTAAATCGGTCCGATTCCACCCCGATCTCTCCTTTTCTCTCGTCGCGATAGCCGTCCTATCCCATGATGCTTTGGCATCTTGATAGGATTTGAACAATGACATCATACTTTTCAAAGTCTTAAAGAGAACCGCGAAGTATGTACCGATGATAGTGTACTCGCCTATTGACATAGTTCCGTTAATGATTCGTACTCCGGAAACAACAAGTATCACCGCTTGAAACAACGCCGCGAAAAGACCATCGAGCGATGTCAGAGAATATGATAGCTTTCCGGAGCGCAAAACTTTGGGAAAATAGCTCTTAAACCCAGCGTCGAGCGCTTGTTCGCTCTTGCCGTACGAAGATGCCAGTTGAATGTTGAGAATCTGATTAAGCTGCGATGCAATTGCGGCGTAAAAGGCGCTGTCCGCCTCTTTCTTCTCATACGTGACCCTATACAAAAGTTTCCTCAACCCAGTAATTACACAGAAATACACGATGAGGAGAATGATGGAAAACACCGCGAGAGTTGAATCAATTGACCATATGATAAGCAATACGATGGGAATAGCTACAATGGACAGCGGCGCACTGATGAAATTCGCCAAAACGAAGGATGAGACCACGCTGGAGTCGGAAATAATCCGTTGCGTTGTATAGGCTGGATCGATGGTCCGACTCACCAAGTAATCGTCTCTTTCAAAACGCAAGACGGCCTCCCTGAGAAGATCAAAGGAAAGTCTCGTGCTTATGCGAATGGAAAGTGTTCCTGCAAAATAAGTAAAGAGGGTGGAGAAAACTCCTATTGACGCAACCAGGAGTGCGAAGAGTGCGGCGTCTCTTTCGCTGCGGTTACCGAGAAGAAAATCTAAAAATTTTCCGTTCACGTATGGCATGGCATAGGAGAGAGCGGTTCCAATCACCGTGATAGCAATGAAGACGAAAGCCCCTTTTGCTCTGATGAACCTCGAGAGAACGCATCGAATCAAGGAAGGCCCCAATCTACCCGCCACAAAACATCAATCACTGATACCTTACACCTCAACACAACAGGAGCGAAGATTTGCCAATGAGACTGCTTTAAGATTGCCTTGGGCCAATACGGTCTCAAGCTCTTCCTACAAGAGAGTCGGAATCGGACATCTCCTCCGACGAATCTGGCAATCGGGCGATTGAAATATCTTTTTCAACCGCCCGATTGCCACAATAGATTGGAGCGTCCGCCCGCAAACGACCTCGTTTTACACCCACCAAATCCTTTGCCTTTTGTCGCCTAGGCTAGAAAAATCGCTCATAATAACGCAACCAGCCTGCTCGCTTGAAGAAACCTAAGCCCGTAATGTAGATGTGCAAACTTCCGGACGCCTTGCGCGGCATAGCGCGTATAAACTTCGTCAACCGCCTCAGAAATACCTGAGTATCGCGCCAGGGCAAAAGCATACGACGTCGCCGCCATACCCCGCACCCATTCGGAACGCGGACTAATTGAATAGCTGCACAGTATCATCATACATGCATCTAGACCTGATTCCCCAAGTAGCCGACGTATTGATGCGAGCATCGTGGGTCGCCCCTACGCCATCGTCGTCACCCCTATTAGCAGTATTTAGTGTTTTCCTCTAAATGCGTATCGCCACCCTTAAGAATATGAAGTGTTATATCCAGACCCGATTGTCCCCCATCCCCAACGAAGGGATAAGGAATCTCATCCGGAATCGGCAGTAACGGAGGATTCACAACGACAAGCGAAAAACATGAGTCATCTCACAGAGGGGAGTAAAGGCTCCCCTCAAGCACCCTAGTTTCGTCATCCAAAGAGTTGATGGCAGTGTTCTTCTTACAAAGGTCGACAACAAAAGGGTTGATTTCTACAGATGTTACATCCATGCCACAGTTGGTAAGTATCAGGCCCTGTATTCTGGGGCCAGAACACAAATCGAGAGCCTTCCGTGCGCTCTGCGGTGTAAGGCGCCAATCTCAGCAAATCTGTCCCACAATACTGCGCTGAAGAACAAGACGGAACCCCTGAGCCAAACTCCCCTATACCTTTTTAAGGCTAAGACAGGCAAGTTCACGCACCCGGCATATTCCAGAATAACATCCTATTGTTTTAGATGCTCTACAAGCATGAACAGCCGCGAATCGGAAAGATCTTCTAGTTTCGCCCCGACTGACCGCCAAGGGCCAAAATGGCCTCTCCATCCCCAGGCGACCGGCTCTGGCGCGCAGAGAAGTGCCCCCAAGTGCCGGCAGAAAAGGAACGCCCCTAACTGCCGGCTAGAGGGCACCGAAGAGAATGGCGTAGGTAGTGGATTCGCCGAGCTTGAGCTCGTCGCCGGGATTGAGCTGGGCGGAACGGCCGGGCTCGACCTGAATGCAAACGCGCGTGGCCCCGTTTACCACCACGGTTCCGTTGGTGGACGACAAGTCCTCGACGTGCCAGATATTTTGAGCATCGCACCAGATATGGGCATGGCGGGCCGAGACATCGTCGCCGACGTCGGTAATATCGCCCTCACCAGTGGCCAGCGCGCCAATCTCAACACCCTGCTCACTCGGCTGAATCCAGCGCGGGGCGCTCACGACAAAACTGTTTTGCACGCGCAGCAAGCCCAAGGGGTGCGCCGGGGCGGGTTCGCGTTCGCCCGCGGTCATCGACATGCCAAGCGAACGCGGCGTGGAGGTGCCTCCGCCACAGGTCGCGTGCGCGTAGTCGATGGCATAGTTCACCGAGGACCGCACATCCGCCGAACAACCGACGGCGACAAACAGCACCAGCACGGCCTCAGCGCGCTCGGCGGGCATGAGTTCCGCCGCCTGGGACAGGCGATCGAGCGCGTTGCGATAGAGATTCGTGTCCTGGTGGCACTCTTCGAGCGCGCGTATCATCGGTTCACCTGCAGGACCGCACACCATATTGATCACAGCCGTGGAGTCCATGGGATTGCGCTGGCGCAGGGCCAGTTGCGACATAATACGCGCAGCCGAGGTACCGTATTCGGCAAAGTAGCGCTGCTGAAGCGTGCCGACCGGCGCGCGAACGATAAAGCGGGAAACCCAAGAGCGATCGGCGGCCCGGCTCTGCGGGCTGCGGCCGTCGGCGAGCGGACGGGACGAAAGCACCAAGCCGCACAGCTCGATATGGCTCAGATGCGCCGCGCGCTTAAAGATGTCAAACATGGCCCCGCATGGGGTGAGCTCAACTTGGGATGCCATGACCTAGGCCTCCTTGGTCGTAGAAATAGAATCGGACGATACTTCGACAGGTCTGCCAAAAGTACGGGCAGCTGCGGCTCCACCGGCAAGCGGAGTCGCCATCTGGGCTTTTGTGCGTCGCGGTGCCGAAACGGGAAGTTCAAAGGCAAAGCCCATCGCAAGCAAAAACCACGTAAGCGTATAGGTTGCAACCAGAGCGGCAACAAGGCCGCCCATCACGGCGCGTTGGGAAAATACGCTACATGCAGCCACAACCAGCACCGGAACCTCGCAGGCAGAAAGCGCAAGCACACCCTGCAGGAACCCCGAGCGCCGATTGCGCGCAAGTGCCCCCGTGGCAACGCCGGCTATGCCTGGCAGCGCCAACGCCAGTGCGGCAATAATACCCGGTAGCGGCCCAGACCACACGAGCGATCCCAAAGTCACCGTCACGCGAGCGCCCGACGCCAGCAGCGCGGCCGAAACCACGACCACAGCCCAAACCACGCTGCAAACGACCGCCGCACCGATCATCGCCGCGCGACGAACCGCGCGGCCGGACGCATCCATGGGGCACGGCGTGAGCGGCTCGCCGCGGAGCGAACGACCGACATTTTGCGCATAGTGGTCACAAAACGCCGAGAGCGCCGCCTCGACCGCCGCCGGCTCGGGACGATCTTTTTGATGGCTGGACAGACAGGCCATCACCACGTCGAACAGCTGGGCATCGACAAACGCCAGCGCATCGCGTAGCTCTTCGGAATCCGGCTCAAGCCCTAGCTGCTGGGCCTGCTCGGCCGCGGCGAGCGCCACATCGGGCTCACGACAAAGCAGCTGAGTCAAATCACAACCGGGCGCATGGGCACCAATGGGATAGTCGGGCCGCGTGTCCATCTTGAGACGATAGGGGCTGGCGATGTCGCGCGTCTTTTTGCGCGAACCCGAGGTGCCCGAAGTGCCCGGCGCGGCTTCGTATGGCGCGACGCCGGCAATGAGCTCGTAAACCGTGCTTGCCGCGGCATAGACGTCGATCGCCGGCGACATACGCAAAGCGCGCAGATCGGGAATATCGTCGGTGAGCATCTCGGGCGGGGCATAGGCAACCGTCGCGCGACGCAGCGTGGCATAGCGCTCGGTAAAGGATGCCTTGCCGCCGGTACCGGCCACGGCCGACGCAGGCTCAAGCGCCAGCGACGAGCCAAAGTCGATCAGGCACAGGTCAAAGGTGCCCTCGGCAAGCTGCCGGTCAAGCGGTAGACGCGCCGTGCGCACCATAATATTAGCGGGCGAGATATCGCGATGGACAAAGCCCTCGCCCACCAGGCTCATACGGCAGAGCAGATCGAACAGGTCGCGACCCAGACGCGCCGCCACAAGCGGCGACAGGCGTCCGGCATCGTCCACGGCAAGTCGCGAACGCAAGCGGGCAAGCGTCTCGCCCTCGACCCATTCCATGACAATTGCAGGCACACCGTCGACCTCGCCCCAGCCATAGAGGCGGGGAAAGCCCTTAAGGCCCGAAAGGGCGCGATGGCATTCGTATTCCTCGCGAAACGCTGCCTTGAACTTGGCGACCAGCGCCTCGTGAGCGGCATCGTCGTCAAACTCATCGCGCGCCGGCAAGATGAGCTGCTTGAGTGCCACGGCCTCGCCTTGGGCGTTGACGGCACGCGTCACGCGGCCGATACCGCCACGGCGCACGGTGGCATCGTCGGCAAACAGCATCGTAAAACGACGCAGATAGGCAGGCAGTTCGTCCTGGCCGAGCGCAATGGCCGGCTCAAACCCGTCGACACGCGCCAGGCGCAGACCGACCATGGGATCGCGACCGAGCGATTGTGGTGTGGTGGATGCAAGATCGGTCATCATAGGGCAAGCGCCGCCACGTTATTGTTGAAGTTACCGAGCGCGACGTCATCATCGCCGTAATGGCCGACCCATTGACATAGGTTGGTATAACAGCCCCACAGATTGGCATACTGTTGATACCACTTAGACCGGGGCGAGAATGTCTGACGACCGAACTCGGCTCGAATGACAAACATCTCCCCGACCAGGCTGTCGCACGGCCTGGGATCTCCCGTAGAGTTATAGGTCGAGACCACGTCATTGGCACGAGAAACATAGCCGTCGAGCATGTTGTACTTGGTCACAAGCCAACTGTGAATGCTCTCTTCCTCAGCAGCGGAAAGGCCACCGGAGTTTGCATCGTTGTCAGTGTTGCCGCCCGTCGAGCCGCCGTTTCCAGACCCTCCGGTAGAGGAACCCGACCCAGAGCCGCCGCCCGAACTCGATGAATCCGAGCCGGAGCCAGAAGTATCCGAGCTACCGGGCTTTCCGGACTGCTGGGCGTCCTGCTCCTTCTGCTGCTCGACCTTATTCACCGTTGCCGCCACGCTATTGTTGGACAACCGATCGATGATCTTGGTGTTGGTGAGCACGATGGTTTTGCCATTGGCAAGCGTGACTTCGTTGTCCGGGGCCTCGGCGCCGTCCGCATCGTCGGTGCCAAACACAATATGCGCGACCACACTTGCCCAAGCATATCCAGTCGTAGTACCCAGATCACTTTTGACCTCATGCCCCACGCGCGGTTCGCGTGCGGCATGCGCCTGCATCATGGACGGCACGGTCATGCCATAGGCAGAAACGCCAGCTATGACCAGCACCAGCGAGCACGATAGCAGTGCGTACGCCCGCGGCGCCAAGCCCAGTCGGCGTCGCATGCGCACCGCGGCGCCGCGCTTTGTCTGAGTGCCACCGGGCCGCATGCGTTCTCCTCCAAGAAAAACACGCCGCTCGGGAGCGGCGCATTCATTCAAATCCATATTTGAGTGTATCAGCGAACCCAAAAGGTTGCGCAACGAATGGGCAAATTAAGGATGCGAGTGGAAGCATCCATGCGATAAGCGGATACGAAGCATCTTTGTTGCACAACAAACTTACAGTCGCACAGGGAAATTATGACTACCCCGTGCGTCGCGAGGAAAACATACGGCAGGAGCAGGCTCGCCACCTAAATCGCGCGACGGGCCTCGATGGCGCGGCCAAGCGTAAGCTCGTCGGCATACTCCAAGTCGCCGCCCACGGGAAGGCCGCTTGCCAGACGCGACACCTCGACGCCCAACGGCTTGATGGTACGGGCCAGATAGCTCGCCGTGGTCTCGCCCTCGATGTTGGGGTTGGTGGCGATGATGACCTCATGGATATCCTCGTGGCCCAGACGCGCCAGCAACTCGCGGATGTGCAACTGCTCGGGGCCAATCTTGTCCATGGGACTGATCACGCCGCCCAATACGTGGTAGAGGCCGTGGTAGCTGCCCGTGCGCTCAATCGCCTGGACATCGCGCGGCTCGCCCACCACGCAAATGCGAGTGGTATCGCGCATCGGGTCCTGGCAGATGGAGCACTCGTCGGCCGTGGCGTAGTTAAAGCAGCGGCTGCAAAAGTGGACCTCCTGCTTGACCTCCAGGATGGCCTCGGCCAGGCGGCGGGCCTCCTCGGCATCGGCCTCGAGCAGGTAATAGGCGATGCGCTGGGCCGACTTGGGACCAATGCCCGGCAGACGGCCCAGCTCATCGAGCAGTTTTTGCAGACTGTGATTCGCACTCATATATATGTGTGTCTTAGAACGGCATGCCCGGGATGTTGAGGCCGCCGGTGATGGCGCCCATCTGCTTGTTGGCGAGCTCGTTGACGCCGCGGACGGCCTCGTTGACGGCAGCCATGATCATGTCCTGCAGCATATCGACGTCCTCGGGATCGAGGGCATCGGGATCGATGGTGAGGTTGACGAGCTCCATCTCGCCGTTAACGGTCACCTTGACCATGCCGCCGCCGGCAGAGGCGTCGACGGTCTGGGACTTGAGGTTCTCCTGCGCGGCGGCAAGCTGCTCCTGCATCTTGCGAGCCTGCTTCATCATCTGCTGCATGTTCATACCGGCCATGATGGCTCCTTTACGTGCGGCCGCGCGACAAGCTGCAAGGGCAGCCGGAGCACGGCGGGACTTTCAAACTCAAAAATCGTACCACGGCGCGAGGCCAGCGAGCGGGGCGGACACGCTACCTCAGTCGATATACATGTCCTGGAGTGCAAGCCGCACCCAAAGATTATGCGAAGTTGAATAATTCGCATCTGCATAATATTGAAAGCTAAATCTTGTAGAGCCGGAATCCGACATTTTCTGCATCCAGCTAGATAACAAAATGCCGAACCGCTGCTCGAGGCGGCGCTCATGATGGCAAGGTATAATTTGATTGTCACAGACAGCAATTTGGAGGTGCCCCCATGAATGCCCCCGACGCGCTCCAAAACATCCGCTCAAAACACCCCGTTGCATATGTGGTTCTCTATCTCTTTGTCGGCTGGGCATTACTGGTTGTCATCACCCATGCTATAGCCTTTGGAGCAGAACTACTGATAGCCAGCTCGGACCAGCCCGTCGTCAAATGGGAAGCGACCGATGAGTGCACCGACGGAAGTCGAACCATTTACTACAACAGCCCGTCCCTCTACCAAGAGTTCAAGGTCAAGATAAAGGACTCCAAGATTGTCGATGCCGAACTAGGCTCTTTATTGACAATCGGAGCAACCGTCAACGCCGAGCAAGCCGAATACACGGACAGCCATGCGACGTATCGTATCGACCTCAGCATCCTAGGCCGACCGTCACGCACCTGTCTGCTCGAATGCGATATACGCGGCACCACGTTGCACATGTCCGAAATACAGATGCGCCCGGGCAAAAGAAAGTGATATATGGCCAAGTCGAAACAGACTAGGCATTAGGCATAGACTCGTCCGCCTTCGTAGGCAAAACGCAGGATGAGCGGCGCATTGTTACGCACGAAATCATCGAGTTCTTTGAGGTCCGCTTCGCTAAAGCCCTCGTGTGACACCCAATTGAATGCCGGCAAGATACACTCCGCCGTGTCAAAACCCCAATCGCGCGGGCGCTCCACAACAACCTTCACCGTGTTGTCCTCCCGGACTTCGGAATACGAAACCTGCGTATCGTCCTCAAGGCGGACATATTCCCACATCATAAGCTCGCCCCGTTCAAAGGGTTCTCTTCTTGAGCAGTATACCCGCCCGTACAGCTACTCCACCGGTTTGAAGATGGTGGCCTGACCGAAGACGCTGCGGATGAGGTCTTTGGCCTCGTCCTCGGTCTGCGGGATGCTCGGGGCTGCACCCTGATGGCCGAAGGGGCTGCCCGCACCGGGGTTGGACTCCCAGGGAGTCGCGGGGACGTCGTCGCTTGTAGGGGCCGCGGGTGCCGCCGCAGCGGGCTTGGGCGCGGGCGTCGCGCCCGGCACGTCGAACGGAGGCAGATCGTCCCCGCTCGCATCGCCGGCGAAGCCGCCGACCATGGCGTCGTCGTAGGGCACCTGCTCGGATTCCCACGGCGCAGCCTGCGCAGACGGCTGAGTCTTGGGAGCGGACGCGCGCTCGGGCGCTCGGGGCGCGGGCTCGGTCGGGAGCTTACCCGTGGCAGGAGCGCCGGCGGGGTTGTCGGAGCGTAGCCAGGGGGCTTTGCCCAGGTCAGACGACTTGGGCGCAGGCGAGACGGGCTTGGGCGCGGGTGTCGGAGCAGCCGGTTTGGGCGCCGCGGGCTTAGGCGCCGACGGGGTCGAAGCCGCTACCGGCGCCGCTTGCTGCTGCGGCGCGCTGGCGCTCGAGGATGCAGGGGCCGCCGAGGACACGGGTTGCGGGTCCGCAGATGCCGCAGCCCGTGCAGATGGAGAATGCTCCTCATGTTGAGGAGCCGGCGTGCCACCCCCATCCAGGACATAGTCGACGGTACGACGACCGAAGACCGCGCAGACCGTCGGCAGGACCACCGACTGCGTGTCGGCGCGACCGAGCATCTTAATGGCAAAGGTCGAACCCGCAGGGAACGAGACCGTGAGCTTGGAGCCATCGTCGGCCGTGGCGCGAGCGTTGAGTAAAAGCCCTGCGTAGGAGGCCTGACGAGCCTTGACACGCTCGACGACCTCGGCCCATTTGCGCTGGAGCTCGCCGGCATCCTCAACCGCGGGGGTCTCGGCGGCGCCGGCGGCAGCAACCTGGGCGGCATTGTTGGACTGGGGCTTAGGCGCCGGAGCAGTAGCAGGCGCGGAGGCCGCAACGGGCTGAGGCGTCGGAGCCGGCGCAGACTGAGGTGCAGGCGCTGCAGGCTTGGAAGCTGACACGGACGCAGAACGGGGCGCAGGCTGGGCAGCCGGAACAGCAGCACCACGGTCCCAAGGCATACCGCCCTGGCGCGCGGACGTAGCAGCGGGGGCAGCGGATGCCGCCGGGGCGGCAGCGCGGGCGCCCGAAATTAGCGTCGGCTGTTGGGCAGCAGCGGGTACGGATGCTGCAGGCGCGGCGGCCTGAGCAGCAGCCACGCTCGCCGGCACGGCGGCGTTGGCAACCATGGCCTCCAGGCGTGCCACGCGCTCGGCCAATGCCTCAATCGTTAAATCAGCCTCGGGACGCGCCAGACGCGTGCAGGCAATCTCGAGCACCAGGCGCACGTCGCTCGCGCCCCTCATCTCCAGTGCGGCATCGTCGAGCACTGTCAGCACACGAGCCAGGCGGTCGGCAGGATGCTCGCCAAAGGCAGCGGCCTCGGCAGCAAGCGCCTCGGCCTGCTCGGAGCCGCCCTCAAACAACTCGGCACGGGCACCGGCAACGCAGGCAACATACACGTCGCGCACGTGCGCCACCAGGTCGCGCGTCAGTTCCAGCAGATCGTTACCTTCCTCGACCTGCGCGCGAATAAGCCCATACAGCTCGGCAACATCGCGATCGGCAATGGCGCGGGAAAACTCGCCCAGAATCTGGTCCGAAACCTCGCCTAAAAGCGAGCGGGCGTCGTCCGCATGCACAGAACCGTTGCCAAAGACGCTCAGCTGCTCCAGCGTGGACAACGCGTCGCGCATGCCGCCCTTTGCATGGCGCGCCACGATAGCCAGCGCCTCGTCGTCGTAATCGAAGCCCTCCTGCTCGCACACGTATGCCAGGCGATGCTCGATATCCTCGTTGCCGATACGGTGGAAATCGAAGCGCTGGCAGCGCGAGAGGATGGTCTCCAAAATCTTTTGCGGGTCGGTGGTGCACAGCACAAAGATCACGTGTGCCGGCGGCTCCTCAAGAGTCTTGAGCAGCGCGTTGAACGCCGCCGTCGTGAGCATGTGGACCTCGTCGATGATATAGATCTTGTACTTGCCGCGCACCGGGGCAAAGTTGACGGAGTTGATGATCTCCTCGCGCACATTGTCCACGCCCGTGCGGCTTGCGGCATCGAGCTCGTAGACATCCGGGTGGCTGCCCTCGGCGATGAGCTCGCACTCCTCGCAAGTACCGTCGGGCATGCAGCCGCTTGCACCCTCGGCGCGCGCCGCCTCGGCATTGCGGCACAGCAGCGCCTTGGCCAGAATGCGCGCCATGGTGGTCTTGCCCGTGCCGCGCGGTCCACAGAACAGGTAGGCGTGGGACAGGCGCCCCTCGGTGATGGCGTGTTCGAGCGTCGAGACGATATGCTGCTGGCCCACCACGGAGTCGAAGGTGAGCGGGCGATACTTTCGGTACAACGATTCCATGGGTGCTCCCCCGGGTATACTGAGACTTGTTGCCGCGACGACCATGCGGTCGCACGGCATACTGCATTCATAATAACCCGTACGGCGAGCCCGCCGCGATAGGAGTCCAAAGAGCATGGCAGACGCAGAGAGCAACCTCGTTCCCTCCGAAGCAGCCGACCAGGTCGAGGTCGCGCTCGAGGAGCAGGCCGCAGCCGACGACGGCATCCTGTACCTCAACGAGTACCAGTACGAAAACGACCTGGTCACCGACTTCGCCCGTCTGGTCGCCTCGCCCAGGCGTCGCGGCTCGCTGTATGTCGCCGCGGCAATTGCCGCGCTCATCGGCATCGGCATGCTGGTGGCCGGCGGCAACTGGATCAAGTTTGGCGTCGTGTTGATCGTGTTCGGCGCCTTTTTGGCCTGGTGGAGCAAAAACCTGCACCACACCCTCGCCCGCGACTTTATCGACGCCGTCGAGGCCGACGAGTCCATGGGTGGCCGCTATCGCCGCGTCGCCGCCAACGAGGACGGCCTGATGGTTTGGGGCAAGAGCGGCAAGTCGCAGTTTTTCCCGTTTGAGAAGCTCGACCACGTGCTCGACGGCGAGCGCATCTTTGTGGCCATGTTCGCCGACCAGGGCGTGACGATTCCTAAGGACACCTTTGTCCGCGGCGATGCCGAACAGTTCGGCCCCTTCCTTAAGGCGCGCATCAACAAAAAACTCCGCATCGAGACCAAGCGCAAGAAGATGAAGGCAGAAAAGGCCGCCGCCGAAGCCAAACAGGGCGACAAGCCCCAGGAGACCAAGGGCAAGCAGCGCAAGCAGAAGAAGAACAAGAAGAAGCGCTAACCCGAGCACGGGGCCCAAGCTCCGGCCGTCTGCTTAGGCGTAACTTAGACTGACAGCGGAAACCGCATCCCGTTTTGGCGTTCCAAAGCGGGATGCGGTTTCCCTTTGGGCGTCGATTCGGAAACTGCATCCCATTCTGGGCCAATATTCTGGGATGCAGTTTCCGCAGTATGCCCCATTGGGAAAGCGCATCCCATTATTCGGCTGAGAACTGGGATGCATTTTCCGGACGGCTCAAGACGGGGCCAAGAAGAATGTCGCCCCGTCCCCGTTATCCTCGCCATCCGCCCGAGCGTGCTACACTAGCAGCATCTATGCCACCGCGAACGGCTCGGCTCCGCGCCCGCCACTCGCAAACGAACTTTAAACGCACGAGGGTTGGCCATGCCGCTTTTCTCGCAACATACCGCCCGGTTCTCGCCGGACGTTCCTTTGGAGGGCACCAGCTCTCGCGAGCTGCTCAAGCGGTACCAGCCGCTCGAGACACTTGCGACCGGCGGTTTTGGCTCCATCGAGATCTGCCGCGACACGCACCTGCGCCGCCGCGTCGCCATTAAGCGCATCCCCCTTATCAACGGTGCCGGCATGCCCGCCAGCGACATCATGGATGTCCTGCGCGAGGCGCACACCGCCGCCATGCTTCAACATCCCAATATCGTGCAGGTCATCGACTTTACGCACGACACAGCCTATGCCTACCTGGTTATGGAATATGTCGATGGCATGTCGCTTGCCGAGTTTTTGCACCGCGTGGACGGCCACTCACTTACCTTTGGCGAGGCCGCGGCCATTGCCGATGCCCTGGGCCAGGCGCTCACCTTCGCCCATAGCAATGGCGTACTCCACCTGGACATTAAGCCCGCCAACGTGCTCATCGACCACTCGGGCAATGTAAAGCTCACCGACTTTGGCATGGCGCGACTGTCGTCCGCCGGTGGCTTTGGCGGCTCGCGCGGCGGCACCATCGGCTACATGCCGCCCGAGCAGCTCGATATCGAGACCGGCACGGTCGACGAACGCGCCGATGTCTTTGCCCTTGCCTGTGTGATCTACGAGGGCCTGTGTGGCAGCGCCCCCTTTATGGCGGCCACGCCCGCCGACTCGCTCGGCCGCATCATCGGCGGCGCCACCTATCCCAGCGAGCTGATACCACACTTTCCCCCGGGAGCCGAGAGCGCGCTCATGAGCGCGCTCTCCCCCATGCCGCAGGACCGCCCCAACAGCATCGAGGCATTTTGCGACCAACTCCTTGCCGGTCTGGGCAGCGTGCGCGAAGGCCGTCGCAGCCTGGAACAAATGGTTGGCGAGCTTTCGGATGACGAGCAGGAGCTCGACGATATCGAGCCGTCGCACTACGAGGACGACGCCATCGAGGTCGACCCCGCACTCGGCTGGGCGGGCACGCGCTGGAGCCATGCGCGCGACTACACCATGCGCGCTATCTCGGCGCTAGCGTGCGGCACCTTTAGCTTTTTGCTGATGCAAACGGCCGGGGTCGCGGCGCTTCCCGGCCTGGTCATTGCGGCTATCGCGATCGGAGCGGCGGCTGGCCTGGCCCCCCAGATCGGCTCGGCCATCTCGGCTGTGGGCTTTTTGGTGCTCATGGCCAACGCCACCATGCAGGCGCAGGGCATCCTGTCGATGTTGCCGGTCGCGGTGATCTTTGCCGCTGCCATGTCCGGTTGGTGGATCGCCTGGGGTCGCACCGAGGCTGCCGCGAGCGCCGCGCTCACCTGTGCACTCGCGCTTGGCTGTCTGACCGGCAATACCTTCCTGGCAGCTGGGGTCGCCGCCGGCGTCGCGTCATTTTGGCTCGGCCCGACAAGCGCCGCCGCGGCAACGGGCATGGGCGCGCTTTTTGCCCGTCTGGCCACGGTCGCGCTTTCAGCCGGAGGCGTGCTGGGGCTCGGTAACGTTGCCGCAGCGCTGGGAGACCCGCTCCTTTGGGCTGCCTTTGTGCTGGTCGCGGCAACTGCCGCAGCGTCATCCGCGCTGCTCAATGCCCATGCCAAGCGTGCCGATCAGGGC
The DNA here is from genome assembly GCA_958429345.1 of uncultured Collinsella sp. GTDB lineage: Bacteria > Actinomycetota > Coriobacteriia > Coriobacteriales > Coriobacteriaceae > Collinsella. The sequence goes on from CAUAJK010000014.1 coordinate 14,466, forward strand.
TCAAACCTTACCGCAATCGCCGCCATCGCTGTCACCGGCATCGGCTGCGTAGCGGCGTCCTGTCTTGCACACCATATGGAAATTGCCAGCCTTGCAGCCGCGGTCGTCGCCAAGGCGGCGGTTGCGGGAACCCTATCCTCTATAATCGTTGGGATATGCCTATATTTGCTCGGATACCAAAGAACCTATACGGAGAGTGATCTTTCGTGAACTTCCTGAACATCTTCGAGGACCACGTGGCCGGCATCTTCGGTGCCACCCGTGCCCCGTTCTCCTTTAAGAAGCTTGCCAAGCAGGCCGCTCGCGACATGGAGGATCAGACTCTGGTGATTAACGGCGTCAACACGGCGCCGGCACTCTATACCATCCTTATCGCCGCCGACGACGATCCCATGCTCGCCCCGTTCTACCCCGAGCTTTCGCGCGAGGTCCGCGAGTTCGTGAAGGCGCAGGCCGAAAAGCGCCGCTATGTCTTTGTCGGCGAGCCCCTCGTGCGCTTTATGATCGATCCGCAGCTGCGCGCCGGCAAGTTCTCGGTCTTTGCCGAGAACGTCGATGCCCCCACGCTCGGCCGCCTGTACGAAGAAGAGCGCGCCTATCAAAACGGCCTGGGCCAGAACAACTCCGCGGCAAGCCGTGCCGCCAGCGCCCCGCGCGCCGGCCAGCAGCAGTTTGCTGCCCCGCAGCAGCAGCGCCCCGCCGCCATGCCCCAGCAGCAGCCGACGCCTCGCGCCGCCGCTCCCGACCCGCTTGCCGTGGCAGACCCCTTCGCGCCTAGCGTCCCCGACCCCGCCGCCGCACCCATCCCGGTGCCGCAGACCGTCTCGCGCGACGCGCTTGCCGGCATGGGCGGAGCCGCCGCGACCGGTGCCGCCGTGGGCCTAGGCGCCGCAGCCGGCATCGCCTCCAACATGGCGAGCACTCGCGCCCCGCAGCGCCCGCTCGCCCAGCTCATCGACGTCGTGAGCGGCGAGAGCCATAGCATCACCTCCGCACAGGTGACCATCGGTCGCGAGCGCTCAGTTTCCGACATTGCCCTGCGCGACCCCAACGTGTCGCGCCGCCACGCCCAGCTCACCTTTACGGGCTCGGATTGGTCGATCGAGGACCTCAATTCCACCAACGGCACGCTCGTCAACAACCGCCGCATTACGCGCTGCCCGCTGCGCAACGGCGATCTACTGACGTTTGGCCTGAGTACCTTTGAATTTAGGGGATAGTCGCTTATGAACATCGATATCGTCCTTTTTGCAGGCCGCATCGTCCTGGTCGCCCTGCTCTATATCTTCCTGTTCGCCGTCATGAAGACCGGCGTGGGACTTGTGCGTGGACAGCGCCGCGACTCGGCTATCTGGACGATCGATGTGGACAAGGGTCCGCGCGGTATCCGCGGCATCCACGTAGACATGCTCGGCCCCGTCATCGTCGGTCGCTCGCCGTCTTCGGACATCTGCATCAACGAACCGTTCGTCTCGGCCTCGCATGCGCGCTTTTCGCTACAGGGCCCGGCGCTCATCATCGAGGACCTCAACTCGCTTAACGGCACGCTCGTCAACGGCCGCCAGCTCGTGGAGCCCGCGACGCTGCGCGAGGGCGACGAAGTCCAGATTGGCGATGTGGTCATGAAGGTGAACCGTCGATGATCGACGAGGAGAACAAGTCCGCAACTATGACCGAGGCACCGGCTGCCGCCACAGCTGCGCCGGCCCACGCCGCTCCAGCGGGCTCCGCACCCGTGGAACCCGAGGACACCGTGTTCTCCCTGCCTCTTTCGCATGTAACGCATGATATTTCGGATCTCGCCGATAACGAGGACGAAGAGGATGCCGCAGCGGCGCCCATCGGCGCACATGCTGCGGAACAGCCCACAGCGCCCGAAGCAACCCCGGCGCCGGCTCACTTTGCAGAGCCCGTCGCCGCGGCAATCAACGAGAGCGCTGCGGTGTTTGCGGCACCCGAGCCCGCCGCGCCGGCGTTTCCCATAGCCCCGGCATCCGAGGTTGCGCCCGCGTCTACGCCGGCGCCCGAGCCTATAGACGTCAGCCCGCAAGACGACGAGTCGACCGCCCGCGTTTCCGAGGAGCCCGACTCCCCGGACACCGGTGATTCCGAATCAAACGCCGAGACCGACACCGTCTCTCCCGGTGACACCGCCGAGATCGACGTTGCTGCCGTTGAGGCCAAGCTCAAAGACCCCGGCTCGACCATGAGCTTTGAGCCCCTGACCGAGGAGCGCATCGAGACCGACTCGACCTATGATGCCGGTACCACCACGCAACTCATGTGGGGCGCCCGCTCCGACGTTGGCTGCGTGCGCCCGCACAATGAGGATTCCTACCTGGTGCAGTCGCCGCTCTTTTGCGTATGCGACGGCATGGGCGGTCACGCCGCCGGCGAGGTAGCCTCTTCTATCGCCGTCGAGACTATTGCCAAGACGGCCCCGCAGTCCGCCGACGCAGCGCGCCTGGCCGCAGCCGTCGAGGCAGCCAACGCCGCCGTAATCGAGGCGGCCCTGAACGGCCTGGGCAAGCCCGGCATGGGCTGCACAGCCACCTGCGCCTATATCGAAAACGACACGCTCGCCATCGCCCACGTGGGCGACTCTCGCGCCTACCTGCTCCACGAGGGCACGCTCATCCGCGTGACCCGCGACCACTCCTACGTGGAGGAGCTCGTGGACGCTGGCGAGATCACGGCAGACGAGGCTCGCGTCCACCCCAACCGTTCGGTCATCACCCGCGCACTGGGCTCGGACCCCGCCATGTATGCCGACCACTTCACTCTGCATATCGAGGAAGGCGACCGCCTGATCCTGTGCTCCGACGGCCTCTCGAGCATGATTCCCGATAGCGATATCGAGAACATCGCCACGCAGTCCTCAACCGCGCAAATCTGCGTCGACAACCTAGTGGACGCGGCGCTTGCCGCCGGCGGCCACGACAACGTGACCGTAGTAGTCGTTGACCTGGTTGACGATGGCGTCATGCGCGAGGCGCAACGCGTGCGTCGCCGCAACGTTACTATCGCCGCCATCCTGGCCCTCGTCTTTGTGCTGGCAGCTGGCATCTGGGCCTACACGGGTGTCACCGGCTCGTACTACCTGGGTACCTACCAGGGCAATGTCGCCGTCTGGCGCGGCCTGCCCGGCAAGCCACTCGGACTCAAGCTCCACTGGCTCGAAAGCGAAACCAGCATCAAGCTGTCCGACCTGCCCGAAGACACGCAAAACCGCCTCAAGGCGGGCATTCCGCAAACAAGTGTCGACGATGCGCAGGACACGATATCCAAGTACCGCCACCAGATCGACGAGGAGCAGACCCGCCAGGTGATCGACGCGCAAACGATTCGCGACAACACCAATCAGGGATCGGCCTCCGAATCAGATTCCGAGAAAACCGCCGAACAGTCCGCCGAGGCCGAAGCCTCCGATAAGAATTAGAAAGGGAGTGCCGCTTATGAGTCGCCGCAACACCGAGCTGCTCTTGCTCATCGCCTCGGCGTTCCCCGTCATCCTGCTGTATGCGATGTACGTCCTCACCGCGGGCGCTGCCATCTCCTTTGAGACGCTCGCCGTACCGATCGGCCTCTTTGCCGCCTTTGCCGCGGCCCACATTGCCGTGCGCATCTTGGCGCCCGGTGCCGACCCCGCCATCCTGCCCATCGTATTTATACTTTCGGGCATCGGCATCACGTTCGTGACGCGTCTCGCCCCCGCTCTCGCCATCTCACAGCTCATCATCCTGTTTGTCTCGGTGGCGCTCATGGTGGGAACGCTTGCACTAGTCAAAAACCTCGACGTGGTCATGCGCTACAAGTACACCTTTGGCATTATCGGCATCATCCTGCTGATGCTGCCCATCTTTATCGGCACCACGATCTCGGGCTCCAAGCTGTGGATTCGCATCGCGGGCTTTACCATCCAGCCTGGCGAGTTCGCCAAGGTCTTTATCGTCCTGTTCCTGGCCGGCTACCTAGCCGAGAACCGCGAGCTGCTCTCCATCTCCAACCGCAAGATCCTGGGCTTTAAGATCCCTCGTCTGCGACTGCTGCTGCCGCTGTTTGCCGTGTGGGGTGTGTGCCTGCTCGTCGTCGTCTTCGAACGCGACCTGGGTTCGGCCGTGCTGTTCTACACCATCTTCTTGCTGATGCTCTACGTTGCCACGGGGCGCTTTTCGTATGTCGTCATCGGCCTTGCGCTCTTAGCCGTTGGAGCCGTGGGCGCCTACAAGTTCCTATCGCACGTTCAGGTGCGTTTCCAGGTTTGGGTCGATCCGTTTAAGGACGCCCAGGGCCAGGGCTACCAGATCGTCCAGTCGCTCTTCTCGCTTGCCGACGGCGGCCTGGTCGGTGTTGGCATCGGCAACGGCATGGCCAACAACATCCCCGTCGTCGAGTCCGACTTTATCTTCTCGGCCATTGGCGAAGAGATGGGCCTTTTGGGCGGCGGCGCCGTGCTCATCCTGTTTATGCTCTTTGCCGTTCGCGGCCTGACCACGGCTGCCCGCGCTAAATCCGACCTCGCCGCCTTTAGCGCCACGGGCCTTACGGCCGCCATCAGCTTCCAGGCCTTCTTGATCGTTGGCGGCGTCACCCGCCTGATCCCGCTGACCGGCGTCACTCTGCCCTTTATGAGCCAGGGCGGCTCCTCGCTGCTGGCGAGCTTTATCATCGTCGCGCTCCTGCTGCGCGCCGGTGACGAGGCGACCGGACGCGAGGCCGAGCTTACCGGCACCGGCACCATGGCCGCCATCACCGATGATCAGGTCGCATCTGCCGCCGCCCCGACGGGCACGCGCTTTGCCACCTCGTCTTCCTACGGCAGCGGCAGCCATTCCGTCGGCTCGCGCATGCGCCGTCGCCTGCTCGACACGCCTGAATCCGGTGTGCTCGGCCGCGTTGCGCTCGCCAACCGTCTAACCCGTGCGGTGCTCGCCTTTACGGCGCTGTTCGCCATCCTTATCGGCAACCTCACCTATGTCCAGGTCATTAAGGCCAAGGACTATCAGGACATGCCGACCAACAACCACACCATCGCCCGCTCCAAGTACATCCAGCGCGGCTCCATCATCACGTCCGACGGCGTGACGCTGGCCGAGTCGCTGCAGCAGGAGGACGGCACCTACGTACGCTCCTACCCCAACGGTAACCTGGCAGCGCACGTGGTTGGCTACGTGAGCCAGCAGTATGGCACCACCGCCATCGAGAGCGTCATGAACGACACGCTCACCGGTTCTAAGGACTACTCCAGCTGGAACAACGCCATCGCGTCGCTCGCGGGCCAGACCCAGCCGGGCAACACCGCCAAGCTCACCATCGACTCGCGCATCCAGACGGCTGCTGAGCAGGCGCTCAAGGGCTTTAAGGGCGCTGTAGTGGTCATCGACCCGCGTACCGGCGCGGTGCTCGCATGTGCCAGCTCGCCCACCTACGACAACACCAACATCGATGCCCTGCTGCAGACGGGCGGCGGCGAGGACGGCTCCATGTACAATCGCGCCATGGACGCGCTGTACACGCCGGGCTCAACGTTTAAGGTCGTTACGCTTTCCGCGGCACTCGAGACCGGTACCGCCAGCCTTACCAGCACCTACCAGGCGCCCGGCTCCATGGACATCGGCAACGCACCGGTCACCAACTATGCCAACGAGAGCTACGGCACCATCAGCCTGCAGCAGGCCTTTGCCGTGTCCTCCAACGTCGTCTTCGGCCAGGTGGCAAACGAAGTTGGCGCAAACACGCTCGTACAGTTTGCCAACGCCTTCGGCTACGGCCAAAAGCTCGGCCAGGACCTGACCTCCGCGGCCTCCATCATGGCCGACCCGTCGCTCATGACCGAGTGGGAGACCGCCTGGGCCGGCGCCGGCCAGCCTGTCGGCATGGACCACACGCCCGGCCCGCAGACCACCGTCATGCAAAACGCCGTGATTGCCGCCGCCATCGCCAACAGTGGCGTGGTCATGGACCCGTACTTTGTAGCCCAGGTACTCGCCCCGGACGGAACCGTGGTCAAGACCACGCAGTCCCGCTCGCTGGGTCAGGCCGTCAGCTCCGCCACGGCCGACCAGGTCAAGCAGGCCATGCTTGCCGTCGTCCAGTCCGGCACCGGCACCGATGCCCAGATCCCAGGCGTCAAGGTCGCCGGCAAGACCGGCTCGGCCGAGACCGGCGGCACCAACGTCAACTCGATGTTCGTTGGCTTTGCACCTTACGATTCACCCACGGTCGCCATCTCGGTGGCCTTGGAGGATTACGACAAGCATGACGTCGAGGCCGCCAAGATCGCCGGCATCGTCCTGACCGCGGCGCTTGCCGCACAGGGAGCGTGATGCCCATGATCGAATCGGACACCCGAGGCGCGCCGCGGCCGAAGAGTTAGCGGCAACGCGCCACACGGCCCCAGCGGCCACATCGTAGGTACTACACACATCGTTGAGCGAATAGTTATGTTAGGAGCAGGAATGGAACAGAGGGTCCTCGGGGGAAGATACCTCCTCAAGGATAAGGTGGGAACAGGCGGCATGGCGACCGTCTACCGTGCACAGGACCAGGTCCTCGACCGCACGGTAGCCGTCAAGATCATGCTGCCGCAGTATGCTGGCGACGCAACCTTCGCCGCACGCTTTAAGCAGGAGGCCCAGGCAGCAGCCGGTCTCTCCTCCCCCTATATCGTGGGCGTCTACGATTGGGGCAAGGACGGCGACACCTATTACATCGTCATGGAGTACCTGCGCGGCACCGACCTTAAGAGCGGCATCAAGAGCCACGGCGCCCTCGACCCCAAGAAGGTCGCCCAGATCGGCTCGCAGATCAGCTCCGCGCTTTCGGTCGCCCACGAGCACGAGATCATCCACCGCGACATTAAGCCGCAGAACATCATGGTGCTGCCCGACGGCAACATCAAGGTGATGGACTTTGGCATCGCGCGCGCCAAGAACAGCCACCTCACGCAAGACAACAACGTGCTGGGAACCGCCCACTACGTCAGCCCCGAGCAGACCCGTGGTCAGGACCTCGGCCCCACCTCGGATATCTACTCGCTGGGCGTCGTGATGTACGAGTGCGCCACCGGCCGCGTTCCCTTTGACGGTGACGACGCTATCTCAGTCGCACTCAAGCAGGTCAACGAGCTGCCTATTCCGCCGAGCCAGATCAACTCCGGTGTCGACGCCGACCTTGAGCGCATCATCCTCAAGTGCATGGAGAAGGATCCGGCAAACCGCTTCCAGACCGCCGACGAGCTGCGTCAGGTGCTCAACAGCTACCTGTCGGGCCGTGCCGTCAACGTCTCGGAGCCCACGCGCATCATCGGTGCCCCCGGTGAGCTGGGCGCCACCAAGACTCGCGAGCTTTCCGATCAGACGCGCGCCATGGTGCGTCCCGTTTCGGGCGTGAGCGGCCAGAATACCGCCCGTAGCTCGGTTTCGGGCTCTACCGGCTCGTACGAGGTCGAAGAGCCCAAATCCAACAAAAACAAGATCATCGCCGCCGTGGTGGCAGCGGTTGCCGTCATCGGCATCGTGGTGGCCTTTGCCACAGGACTCTTTGGCGGCGAGCAGGTCACCGTTCCCGATGTACTGGGCAAGGACCAGCAGACTGCCGTCGAGCTGATCAAGGAAGCCGGCCTCGAGGTCGGCACCATCGACCAAAGCTACAACGACGATGTCGACGAGGGCAAGGTCGCCGAGCAGACGCCCAACGGCAACACCAAGAAGGCCAAGGGCACCAAGGTGAACCTGGTAATCTCCAAGGGTCCCAAGCCCTCCGAGAAGGTTGAGGTTCCCCAGCTTGTCGGCCTGACCAAGGACCAGGCCGAGGCCGCGCTGGCAAGCGTTGGCCTGAAGGGCAACGCCTCCGAGGAGGCCAACGAGGCCGATGAGGGTCAGGTCTTTGAGCAGGGCACCGAAACCGGTAAGGAAGTCGCGAAGGGCACGACCATCTCGTACAAGGTCTCGAGCGGCCCGGATACCACGTCCGTCCCCGACCTGACCGACATGACCGAGGCCCAGGCGCGCAACGCCCTCGATATGGCAGGCTTTGGCGTCGACGTTAGCTACCAGGAGAACGACTCGGTTACCGAGGGCACCGTAATCAGCTGGAACCCCAGCGGCAAGCAGAAGCCCGGCGCCACGATTACCGTCGTCATTGCCAAGAAGTCCGGCAAGGCCACCGTCCCGGGCAACCTGTACGGCAAGAGCATTTCCGCCGCCGTTACCGCGCTCAACAACGCCGGTTTCTATAACATTGGCTTCTGTGACCAGAACGGCAATCCCGTAAGCGGTAACGAGGATGCCACCGTTACGGGCGTCTCCCCCACCGGCAAGCAGTCCACCGACAGCACGATTACGCTGACGGTCGCACTTTCTGGTTCGGGCTCGGGCTCTGGTTCGGGCACGGGTGACGATTCCGGTACGACCAACTAGTCGCCACCCCACCGCTCATCACGGCTTTCGCCGCAAACATATTCGCTCACAGGCGCCCGCTTGCTCCCCCAGCAAGCGGGCGCTTTCTTTATCTGAAGCAGCAAATACTACGGCATGCCTTAAACCAAAAGAGCCCGGCACCGTAGCGGTACCGGGCTCGATATTCCTCTGGTGCCCCCGGGCGGATTCGAACCGTCGACACCCGCTTTAGGAGGTCATGAGCTCTTACCCTACCTGCGGTTTTTCATTTTCATCAATTTCTCTGTTTCCGCAGGTAATTTAGCTATTCTGCCGTTTTTGCTCTTCTTGATTAGTTTTCTATTTCACCCTATTTACACCCCTTCACCCCTTCATTTTGACTTGCAGGGGTGAAATTTCTGGGTTAGCCTCGGGGGCGAGGCCCTCAAAGCCCCGCCCCCGAGGCTAACCCAACGCACCACCCCTGGAGACCCATGGAAACCAGAATCAAACCCACAGCCAAAGGCACTTCCGAACCGATCAAGGGAAAACCCGGTTCCTTCCGCATCTACTTCTCTCTCGGTCGCGACCCCGAATCCGGCAAGAACGGGAAACGAGTCAGATACCTAAAGACACCCAAGAGAACCATCCATTGCAAGAGCAAAAACCCGAAGAACTGGCCCGGTGAGGTGGCGAATGCGCTCGATGCCTACCGGAAGGAGCTGGAGACCTATGAACCGGCTAGCGACATGCCGACCACTGTTTCCGGATACGCTGAGGATTTCCATCGGCTCCGAGAAAGCTCCTTCGGCTCCCCTCTTTCTTTCCAAAGAGAGGAATATGACGTGCGCCATATACGCGAGCTGTTCGGCGACATGCCCCTCGGCGCACTGAGGCCCGACGAGATCAAACGGGCGTATGCTGAAGCGATCTCAACCGGAAGATTCACAGAGGCCGAGATTCGTCGTATCCACGTCAAGCTCAAACAGGTCATGCAGGACGCACTGGAGAATGAGCTAATCGGGCGCAACCCATGCATCAGCATCAAACTCCCAAAGCCAGACCTTAGAGTGCGAAACTTCCTCCCACCCGACGAACTGCCCCGATTCACCAAATGCCTGCTATCCGAACCCATGGGGCCGATGACCGTCTGCACCATGCTCATATTCCACCTAGGACTCAGGAAAGGCGAGGCCCTGGGGCTCTGTTGGGAAGACTACGACCCCGAGGCGATGGAGATCCGAATCATCCGCCAGTACACCAATGACAAAACGCTCAGGGCACCAAAATCGGAAATGAGCAGGCGAATCCTGTCTATAGACTCTTCGCTGGCCGCGTATCTAAACGACTGGAAGATGCGGCAGCGCAGTCTATTCGAGCAACGCGGGCTAAGACAGAGAAACTCTGACCCCCTCGTTCACGCCTTCAGCACGCATAAGGACGAAAACGGCAACCTTCACGTCAGTATCACCCGACCCGATGGACACAACTATTCACGCTGGTTCAGGGATTTCTGCGTCGACAACGGCTATGGCGAGTACGCCAACGTGACAAGCCAGTTCAAGCGCAACGGCAAACTGCACACACGAGGCACCGGATACTCAGGGCTCGTTCCCCATGGCCTGAGGCACACGGCAGCAACGGCCCTTGTTGCGAGCAACGTCGACTTAAAGACCGTTCAAGCGAGAATGGGCCATGCGTCCGCAAGCACAACCGCAAACTTCTACACCCATGCAATCAGGGCAAATGACCGAAACGCAGCTGAGGTATTTGAATCGCTTTCATCTAAGAATTAGCTATTTCAACTGGATACTTCACTATTTCTCCATATCTTGGGCTATTAGTGACATTCGCATGGGCCATATCGACTGAACGGTGATACATTATTCGCAAGTTGAATGGAAGGAGGTGAGTATAAGTGGCGTTGGCAAAGAAAGCTGAGAAGCGAATTCGCATTCCCGAGAATCTCAGGGCCCCCTTCGCGCAGATGGTTTCGGACGAGGCTTACCTGCGGGCAACTGACGAATCGAAAACCATCATCGGACTCGTCTTCGAGAAGGTGCTTCCCGCGTCCGCGTTCGCGAGGGACAGAATGCTCAACGTCTACAGCGGTGATAGCCTGTTCACGAGTGTGTCGGACGTATTGCGTTCGAACGTCACCGGCGCAATCGGCACCGTCGCCGAAGCGGACTATAAGCCCATAATCGAGTTCGGAGCGAGGCTCATTCACGAGAGGAGCTGCGGCACTGCGCTCTACACCGGTGCAATGGACATACCGCACCTTCGACGTTGCTTCGAGTCTGTTCTCGACTACATGGAACACGAGACCCGGAGCGACCCCTCGAATCCCCTTCTCGACTACGAGACGTCCCGTGCAGTCAAGTACGGACGCTCGCTGATGGACGAGTGCTCGACGGAGTTCAATCGAGCGCCCGTAGCAGCCCTCGTTCGCTTCGCAGTTGAGTACTTCGACGAGATTGGAGGCCTGAACGCAACATGCGCCTATCTCGCCGATGCTTTTTCCGCGCTTGAAGAGAGCGTCACCATCTCGGCTAACAAGTGCGGCAACAAGCACGTACCACCGGACACCCCGGAGCTGCGCCGCAAATGGAGCGACCTTCTGGAGACGGTCTGCTCCGACTGGCAATAGAAAACGGCACCCGACTCCCCTCTCTTAGTCGCCAAACCTCGAAGAGGAGCCGAGCGCCCCAAACAAGGAGTTTATCATGCATCTTGCAGATGACCCCAAGACCGACGCCATCTCCGCAGGCATCAACCTGCGCCATGTCGGCACCAAGCGCATCATGAGCCGCCTGGACGTTCAGATCCTCACCGGCATCGGACAATCCAGCGCCATCAAGCTCATGAAGTCCACCCACCACTGTTTTAGCATCGCCAACCAGTACTTCGTCATGGAAGAGGACCTGTTCGACTACTTCCACAAGCTGGCAGAGGGGGCGAGCGAGTAATGCAGCGCCCGAACGCCAATCCCCTCGTCTTCGAGCTGGATGTGCTCGACGAGCACGTCCACGCCCTTCAGGAAGACAAGCCCATCGCCTCCTTCGGGCTCGACGCACTCAACAGCATCCTCGGCGGTGTCTACCCCGGGCTCAACTACGCAATCGGGACCGCCCCGGGCAAGGGCAAGACGACACTGGCACTCCAGGAGGCCGACAAGCTCGCGGCAGACGGGCACCCGGTAATCTACGTTTCCGCCGAGCTTCCCGCGCACAAACTGATCGAGAAGAGTCTGGCGCGTCTCAGCGACGGCAAAGTCGCGTTGTCCGAGGTCTCCAGCTGCGCGACCCAGAATCACCCTAAGCACACGACTTTCGAGGCTGCACTCGACAAATATCGCACCCAGATCGCCCCCAATCTCTGCATCACCGGCCCGCTCAACACCGTGGAGCTCTCCAACCTCGTCGGGCTGGTAACACGCGAGCGCGGCGAGGTCCCCATCGTCTTCATTGACTACCTCCAGCTCCTCGCCTGCGGCGTCACGGCGGACCAGCAGTTCATCGACGAGCGATTGGCTATCACAGCATGCGTGAAGGGCCTCCGCGAAATCTCGAACCTCTATGGCTCTCCCGTCATCGCACTGAGCTCGACCACTCGCAAGTCCTACGATTCCGGGAAGTCGGCCAGGCCCAACCTCGCCATGTTCGGTGGTTCCTCCGCTGTCGAGTACGGCTTTGACTCGGTGCTCTACCTCGCCGATGACAATGACAAGCCCGAGTGGCCCTACGAGTCTCCCGCAACCGGCACGCCCCTCAAGCTCGTCGCCCTCAAGAACCGCTACGGCACGCTGGGCGAGTCCCGACTCGACTTCGACGGTGCGCGCGCCACCTTCCACGACAGGGGCTAGCCCATGCGTGGCAAAGCCAAGACCGCGCATATAAACGTCCGCATGACCGAGGAGGAGCGTGCCGCCATCACGGTGCGCTCCTCCTCTTTTGACATGGCCCCATCGACGTTCATGCGCGAAGCCGCCCTCCTCATCGGTGAGAAGCCCGTCAGGATCGCCGACGAGGCGACGCTGCGGCAGCTTCTTCATCAGATGAAGAAGCAGGGCGGAAACCTCAACCAGGCCGTTCGCACCGCAAACGCCTATGGCGTGGATACGCAGACGGCCCAACAGCTCGCGGAGGCCGTCCGTCTGGTATCGAGCACGGCCTCGCAGCTATCGAACCTCATCTCCAAGAATCGAGAATGATCATGAAAACCAAGATACCCACAGCGCTCATATCATCTCTTCTCCTAGCGATCCTCGCATGCCCCGTCCTCGCCGTCCTCGTCGACGATTTCGTCGCCGGGACACCGTTAGGCGCGACTGCGATTCCGTCGTCGTTCGGCGTGGATACCGTCCTCGGCTGGTGGCTCACGGGTGCGTTCACTGCCTGCCCGCTCGGAACCCTGCTGACCTTCCTCCTCGCCTTTTGCATCTGCGCTCTCATCGCCTACTCGACCACCCTCAACGCGAGGGCCGAGGACGGCGGCGTGCTCGGCGACGCCCACGTCAAGACGGGTCGCGAGGTCATAAAAGGGTCTATGACCTGGGACGGCTCGACGAATCCCTCGTCACGTGGGTTCGTCTATGGGTTCACCAAGTATCACGGCAAACCCTGCTATCTCTACGAGCCCAAGAAGATGGCCTTCGTGTCAGGGGCCACCGGGTCAGGTAAGAGTCGCTTCCTCTATCTCCCCTCAATCGACCTGCTCAGCTACGGCGGCGCTTCCAACGGATCCGAGCCCGCGACCCTAATCGTCTCCGACGTGAAAAACGAGCTCATAGAACTCACGGGCGACGAGCTGGCCCGTCGCGGCTATCGCGTCCTGCTTCTCGACACGCAGCACCCCTATAGGGGACAGAGGTTCAACCCGCTCAAGCAGGTGCTCGACCTCCATGCCGAGGGACGCGACCAGGAGGCCGAGCAGGCGGCGGACGCCATCGCGGAGCTCGTGGTGCAGGACGACGAGAAAGACAAGGGCTCGCACTGGACCGCCTCGGCCAGGGGCCTGCTCTCGGCCCTGGTCCTGCTGGTCTCCATGTCCGACGAGTGTCCCGAGGAATCAAAGCACCTCGCGACCGTCTGCGAGGTCCTGGACCGCGGCACCGAGGCCGAGGGAGACGACCCGTCCGAGCCCCTGAAGGCCGTCTTCCGCGCTCTGCCGAGCGGCCACCCCGCCAAGGGCAGGGCGTCGCAGTTCGTCTCCTCGGGCGGCAACGAGCTCAGGAGCATCCTCTCGACGCTCAAGGTGGCACTCCGCCCGTTCTCCTCCGCCCCGGTCGCCTGGATGACCTCCGGCTCCGACATCGACCCGCGAACGGTGCTCACGGAGAAGAGCGCCGTCTTCCTCCACGTGCTCGACGAGGGCTCCCCCTACAACTGCATCGCGGCGATGTTCCTCTCGCAGCTCTGGGCTTCGGTCCAGGCGGTCGCGGACGTGAACGGCGGCAGGCTCCCCCGCCCCGTGCAGATACTCGGCGACGAGTGGGGCAACCTGCCCCGCGTCGAGTGCCTGCCCGCCCTCCTCAGTCTCGGGCGCGGGTGCGGGACGTTCTGGGTCGGAGCGACGCAGGACGTATCCCAGCTCAACAAGTATGGCGAGAGAGACGGCCGCAGGAAGATCCTCGCGAACTGCGGGGTCAAGATTGCGATGAAGCTCGCCGAGGAGGAGGACCGCCGGTACTTCACCGAGCTCATCGGCAAGACCACGCGCCACACGCAGGGCACAAGCAACGGCAGGGCCGCGTCGGGCACGTCATCCTCGACGTCCTACAGCGAGAGCGCCGACGACGTGATACACCCCTGGGAGTGGCGCGGCATGGCCCCGGACCGGGACGGGATCATCGTCGTGAAGCACGCGGACAACGGTATGCCCGCATGTCGAGCCGGCGTCTTCCGCTCCCCCGTCACCGACTGCACCAACACGCCCACAAGGGAGCACTTCGACCTCGGGACCCCCGAGCACGAGGCGGAGAACCGTCGCGCCTACCAGCGCCGCCTCGACGAGTCAGCTGCTGGGAAGATGCGCGAGGAGGCCTCGACCTGGTGCCCAAAGTGGCCCGAGCCGGAGAAGAAGAACGGGAGCAAGCCGGGCGGCAAATTCAGCGGGCTCTCGCTCGACTAGGGAGGCGACCATGACGGCGATAAAGCAGACGAGCGTCTGCAGCGAGAGGCACCTCGCGAGACTCAGGGATTACCTCTCCTGGGACCGCGACAAGGCGCTCGCCCACGGCACGCAGAACATCATCGACGATGACCGCTGGTTTCAGGAGATGGCGGACACGAGGGCGGCCATGGGTCACGACAGGCCCGGCAAGGCCGGTGCCAAGTGTACCTACATGCAGCACCAGATACTCGGGTTCCTCCCAGACGAGTGCGACCTCAACGGCGGGAAGATGACGCCGGAGCTGTGCATGCGCTACGCGAGGGAGTACGCGGCCGAGCGCTACCCCAACCAGGAAGTCGTGATGGTGCTGCACCGCGAGCGCTGCCGCGCGGACGCCACTGACCGCTACGCCGTGCACCTCGGCATCAACCGCAGTGATCTGGAAACCGGCCGAAGGCTCGACGAGGGCCCCGCCCGGAAGGCGGCGGCATCACGCGTGAAGACCGTCCGTACCCTGGACGAGAGGTACGGCCTCAGGCAGCTTGAGCGCGGCAAGGCCAACTCGCGCGTCCACGCGAGGCAACCCGGCACGGAAGAGCGCGACATGGCCCGAAAGGGGCAGGCCGAGCGCTCGGAGAACGCCCGCATCCGCGTCGCGGTCGCCCGCCGGATCGAGGAGGTCGGGCGAATGCGCGACTGCCCCGACCGGATGGGCGAGCTTGAGCGGCGGCTCAGGCGGGACGGCATCGAGCTCGCCAGGTCGAAGGGCGGGAGCCTCCAGTACCGATTCTTCTCGAAGGCCCTCGGGGCTGTGCGGAAGGTCAACGGCGGCAGGCTCGGCTTCGCGGTCGACCACTCGAGCGGCCTCGTCGTCCGCTTCACGCTGCGCGGGATAGCGACGGCGATACGGGCGTTCTGGGAGCTTGAGCGAAAGGCGCTGGAGAATCAGAACGGCCGCGACGACTGAGCTCTTGGGGCCGGGACGCAACAGGCGTCCCGGCCTTTTCTTTTAGCCCTTCGGCGAGAGCGACCTCGGAGCGGTTCGCCGCCCCGCCGCAGGCGGGCAAGATGATTCCGTGCAACGGAATCCATATCTTGCCTGCACGGAGCGAGCCGGTTGCCAAGGCAACGCGAGCCCAGGCAGGTGAGCGCCGGTTGAGCCGACGCCGAGGAGACGCGACCCATGGGGAGCGTCGCACGACGGTGCTCGGCGACCCGGCGCGAGAGGCCCCGCCCGGCGACCACGGCGGAGCGATGGCGACTTCTGGAAGCCATCGAGCGAAGCCGTTCGGCGGGTGGGGCCGGCGTGAGCGGAGGCGGACGAAACGCGACCCTGGGGAGCGTTGCCAGGGAGCCGCAGCGAGAGCGACGCTATGCGTCGCGGGGGTCCCGCCCATAAGCGGGACCCATCGGCCTCAAGGCCGATCGCTACGTGACAACCTCGAATCGCTACCGTTCGATAATTCCGATTGGAAGTAGTTTTCCTTTGCTCTATAGCCGGAGGTTAAACTGTTGGATATCTTTGTCGCGATTCAATTCGCACCAGCTCGTTATCAAAGGATTTCACATGGCCAGGAAAGAAGCCGCACTCGACCTTTGGGTTGCCGACAGGCTCACCGAATGTGATATTGAGTTCACATCACAGGGGAGCAGCATCAAAGAAATCGACAACGCCCTCAAGGACGCATCCAAGCGCGGAACGGGAAACGCTGGCTATCCTGAATACGTTTCGAAAATTGGCCGCTTTGTTCTTGTCATCGAAGATAAGGCGAGCCAGAGCCGACATGAAAAGCTAACAGATTCTGACATCCTCGACATGAGCACCGAGGCCGTTACCGATTATGCCGTCAACGGTGCCTATCACTACGCCTCGCACATCGCAAAGAAGAGCCCTTTCACTGAGGTCTTCGCCGTTGGGGTTTCAGGGGACTCCAAGCATCACACCATATCTCCCGTGTTCGTGAATGACCGAGAAGGCTACAAGAGGCTCCCAGACCTCGAATCGTTCACTTGGCTCTCACCGAGCAACATCGTTGAATACTACACACGGTATGTTCTTGACGAACCAACCGACGTCGAGAAGACCACCGAACAAATTCTCAAGGATGCGGCAGAGCTTCACGAATATCTTCGCACCTACGGCTCCATCAAGGACCAAGACAAGGCTCTTGTGGTAGCGGGGATTCTTCTAGCTTTGGATGAAATCGAATACGGCGGATTCTCAATCGATTCCCTTACCGGGGACCAGACCGAAGGCATGCGCGACGGCGATAAGCTGATGAACGCCATTCGTGGAAGACTCACGCGCTCCAACGTCGGGCCAGATGTGAAGAAAAACAAGCTTCTTGCTGAGTTCGGCATTGTTCAAACAAGCTTTCGCTTAAACGAGGTCAATGACACCCTAGGGATGACCCCGTTGCACTACTACACGAACTTCCTTAACGAACACGTTTTCAAAAGCATCAAGTACCAGCAGACTTCTGAAGACTTCATAGGTCGCTTTTACGGCGAGTTTATGAGCTATTCCGGCGGGGACGGCCAAACACTCGGCATCGTACTCACGCCAAAGCACATCTGCGACCTTATGTGTGAGCTCGTTGATGTTAAGCCTACAGATACGGTGCTTGACCCAACATGCGGAACGGCGGGATTTCTCATCGCCGCCATGCATCGCATGCTTTCTTCTGCAACCAGCGAGCAGCAACGCAAAGACATTAAGAAAAAGCGCCTTCACGGCATCGAGCTCCAAAGCAACATGTTTGCAGTCGCGGCTGCAAACATGATTCTTAGGCGAGACGGAAACAGTAACCTCGAATGCTGCGATTTCCTCAAGCAAAACCCGGCCCAGATACAGCTCAAAGGGGCAACGGTCGGGCTGATGAATCCTCCATACAGCCAAGGAACCAAAGCGGATCCAAGCCAATACGAGCTATCTTTTGTGGAACGTCTTCTCGACTCTCTCACAATAGGTGCGAGAGCGGCGGTCATCGTTCCGCAATCATCCATGACCGGAAAAAGCAAAGCCGAGAAGGAGTTCAAGGTCTCCATCCTCAAGCATCACACCCTCGAAGGCGTTATTACGTGCAACACCGATACATTCTATGGGGTCGGAACGAATCCCGTCATAGCCGTGTTCACCGCCGGCGAACCACATGACCCTGAAAAGGAATGCCGTTTCATCGACTTTAGGGATGATGGCTATGAGGTAAGGGCGCACGTCGGCCTGGTCGAAGGCGACTCTGCAAAGGACAGAAAGCAGCATCTTCTTGACGTTTGGAACGGCCGCGAAGACGCTCCATCGAAATTCTGCGTCAGCTCGACCGTCAAGCCAGATGACGAGTGGCTGCACAGCTTCTATTACTTCAACGACGAGATACCTACCGAAGAGGATTTCGAGAAGGCAATAGCCGATTATCTAACATTCCAGCTAGACATGGTTTCTCATGGTCGTAGCTATCTCTTCGAGGAGGGCCCCGATGCTCGATTTGAATAACAGGGATTGGGCACCCTTTAAAATCTCGGATTTATTTCAACCGGCTCGCGGCACCGAGAAAAACATGACCTCTCTTCAGGTCGGAGACGTTCCACTTATTTCCGCTCGCAACTGCGACAACGGCGTAAAGGCTTTTGTCTCTATCCCAAACGAAAGACTTCATCGTGGCCACGCCATCACTCTAAACAACGACGGCGATGGCGGGGCGGGTCTCGCGTACTACCAACCAATGGAGTTCGCTCTCGACACCCACGTAACGGACTTAAGGCCAAGAGACTCAATCGGAAACCTCTCAAGATATGCCATGCAATTCGTGGCCGCATCCATTTCTAAACAGCGAACGCTATTCGGCCACGGAAGGTCGATCAGCCTAAAACGGCTCAATTTGCTACGAGTAATGCTTCCCATCGATGAGTCCAGCAATCCCGATTGGCAGTTCATGGAGGATTACATCCGCGAGCGAGAAGCCATTCAAGTCCAGCGCTGCCGCGAATTCCTGATGAAGCGCATCGCCTCCATCGAGAGAGAGAGAGTAAATAACCCCGAGTTCGACCACTCCTCACTGCACGAAAGAGATTGGAAATCGTACTCAATCAGCCAAATATTCGACATTCGTTCCGGGAGGCGCTTGGAATCTCGTAACCGAAAGTATGGAAGACGACCGTTTATTGGGGCGCTTGACAATAGCAACGGGATTGCCGGTTTTACGGCTGATAAGAATTCGTCGCTCGACAACAATGTCCTTGGCGTGAACTATAACGGTAATGGCGTCTGCCTTGGGTTCTACCACCCCTATGAGTGCATTTTCTCCGATGACGTTAAACGCTTTCACGTCAAGAACAACAAGGGCAACGAGTTTATCTACCTCTTCCTAAAAGTCGCCATCCAGCAGCAAAAGAGCAAGTTTGGCTATCTGTACAAGTTCAATGCTACAAGGATGGCACGCCAGGCAATTATGCTTCCCTCTGTAAACGGTGGCGAGCCAGACTTCACTTTCATGGAAATATTTGGAATGTCAATTACTCTCCAGCTGCTTCTGAAGCAACTGGCCTACTTAGAAAAAATGCCTGCCTAGCAGAAGGGCGAGTTTTCAACGGTCCACGGTGTCGGAGGGTCCCAAGTGTAACCCGGAGACACCGGGGGCTGTTGGAAACTCGCCCTTCTCACAGCAACGTCACCCTAGGTTTTCAACGCTTTCCATAGTCGGAGGGCTTCTTATAAGCCCGCAGACTGTGGAAAGGGTTGAAAACCGGATATTTGGGTGAAATATCGGAGTGAAATATGTAGGCGAGCTGTTTTCATCATAGAATTTTCTTTCACCCCTTTTTCACCTCTCTATCGTCTATTTAGCCCTATCTATACAAAAGCAGGTCAGACGATTTATACCGTCTGACCTGCAATTTCTTCTGGTGCCCCCGGTGCGATTCGAACGCACGACACCCGCTTTAGGAGAGCGGTGCTCTATCCCCTGAGCTACGGAGGCATGTTGTACTAGTGTAGCAGATTTGCGCCACTGCCATGCAGCGCATAGCCACTCTTCGAAGTTACGGTGGAACAGCCTTCCGGAAAGCGTGTCCCACTATCCAGACGAAATCTGGGACGGGCTTTCCGGATGGGGCCTCTCTAGGAAACTACGACCCGGAATTTGAGCTCGAAACGGGATATGGTTTCCCAATTGAGCCTGTTCCGGAAACTGCATCCCAGAATAGGCGCTCAAACCGGGATGATATTTCCCCAACGACTACCCAACGACTAGTTGCCTTTGTGGAAGAGGTTTTTGATAACGGAGGGGATGCTCTTGGCGCCCTTGGCCGTCACATCGATAAAGTCGGGCGAACGCACGAGCTTATCCTCGTCGACGTACTTGCGGACCGCGCGAAGCGTCTCTTTGTCGTCGCGCGTCGAAAACGTAAAGTGACCGTTGTCCTTGGTGAAGATGGCAAAACGCGTAATCTTCTTGGTGCCGCGCAAAACCTCGGCGGCAATATAGTCGACCTCGTCCCACGGGATTTGAATATAATCCTCGGGATTGCGCTCGTTGTAATACTCGAACGCCTTATTGCCCACCATCACGTTACCGTGGCTGGTAAGCCCCATCAGGCAGGTTGCCGGCGTTGCCAGATCGACCGTGCTGTTCTGAGATTGCGCCATACGCGCCTCGCCCTCCAATAAAAACAATCGGACCGCATCCAGTGTACCCACCGGGTGCGGTCCGTTTCAATGGCTCAAAAGCCCTTACCTAGCAACTCTCGGTCTTAAGCCGAAACGTGCTTACATGAAGCCGCAGAAGCGACCGATGATGCCGACGGCGAAGAGAGCCAGGATGATGACAATCGGGCTGACCTTCTTCTTAAGGAGCTTGCAGACCAGCAGGGTCAGGCACACGGCGGCAAGGCCGGGGATGAGCTGATCGAGGTTGGCCTGAAGCGTGGTGACCTTCATCTGATCAAGGGCGGTAGCACCGACGGAGTTGTACATCGTCAGCGCTTCCTTGATACCCTCGGAACCGGAGGGCAGGCTAGCCCAGTCGATAAAGGCGCCAGCAGACTGCTTGACCGTGGAGACGATCGGGGTGAAGGAAATGGACACCCAGCGCTCGACCAGGGCGCCGATGATGAACATACCCAGGATGGAAGCGCCCTCGGTGACCTTGCCCATCAGACCACCGGAGAGGTCCTTGGCGATGGAGGAGCCGACCTTGTAGCCAAACTCCTGCGTGTACCACAGGAAAGCGTAACGGATGATGTTCCACGCGAAGAAGAACAGCAGCGGACCGACGATGCTGCCGGACATGGCCAGGGAAGCGCCCAGAGCGCCCAGAATCGGGCGAAGGGTGAACCAGAAGACGGGGTCGCCGACGCCGGCGAGCGGGCCCATCATACCGACCTTGACGCCCTGAATGGCGACGTCGTCAATCGGGGCACCGTTGGCGCGCTCCTCCTCGAGAGCGAGGGTAACGCCAATGACGGGAGCGGAAACATAGGGGTGGGTGTTATAGAACTCCAGGTGGCGCTTAAGAGCGGCAATCTGGTCATCCTTGCTGGTGTAGAGCTTCTTGATCGCAGGGATCATTGCGAAGCACCAGCCGCCGTTCTGCATACGCTCGTAGTTCCACGAGCCCTGAAGGAACTGATGACGGAAGCAAACCTTCTTGCGGTCAGCCTTGGTGAGCTGAATCTTGTTCTCTGCCATATGTATCACTCCCCTCCTACTCGTAATCGTTCAGAATGTCGCCGAGCGGGTCGCCGGAGCCACCGCCCATGCCGCCACCTTGCTTGGCCAGATCCTTAAGGCCAAGGTAGATGAGGGCAAGGGAGATGCCGATGAGACCAAGGGCGATCAGCGTGAGCTGAGGGATGGCAGCAAGGACAAAGCCGAGGACGAAGAACGGCCAGGTCTCCTTGGTGGCCATCATGTTGATGACCATGGCGTAACCGACGGAAGCGACCATGCCGCCGCCGACAGCCATGCCGCCGGACAGCCAGTCGGGCATAGCGTTAAGCGCGTTGGTAACGGCCTCGGCCGGGATGACGCACAGAAGCACTGCCGGGATGGCGATACGAAGGCCCTGCATGAGGATGGCAGCATACTGCCAGCGCTCGATGCCGGAGAAGTCGCCCTTCTCGGCGCAACCGTCCATGGCGTGAGCGATAGCGGTAGCAATGGTACGGCAGATCATGGTCAGGAACAGACCAGCGACCGACAGCGGGACGGCGACGGCGATAGCGGTGGTAACGGCCTTGGCCGAATCGGTGGCGCCACCGTTGAGGGCGAGCACCATGATGATCGAAGAAGCGACCGAGGCCAGAGCGGCGTCAGGCGCGACAGCGGCGCCGACGTTAGCCCAGCCAAGGGCCATCATCTGGAGCGAACCGCCCAGGAGGATGCCCTCCTGAAGGTGACCGGTTACGAGACCGATAAGCGTGCATGCCACGAGCGGCTGATGGAACTGGAACTCATCCAGAATGCCTTCCATACCGGCAAGCAACGCGACAATCGCAACAAGCAGAATAGTGATTGCAGACATGTATCGGACCCTCCTTTACTATGCTTGAGCGGCCAGTTCGGCCTTAGCTTTCTTCAACATGGCGTCGAGATCCTCGGAGGAATCCGAAGGAACCTTGCGGACCTCGAACTTGACGCCCTTGGCCTTGAGGGCCTCGAGAGTCTTGACGTCGTCATCGCCCATAGCGACGGCGTTGGTGACGACGACCTTGCCCTTGGAGTGAGCCATGGAACCGATGTTGACTTCCTTGATGTCGACACCGGCCTCGATGGCCTTGAGCAGATCCTGCGGGTTCTCAAAGAGCAGCATGGCCTTGGTGTCACCAAAGCGCGTGTCCTTGACGACCTCGGCCATCTTCTTGATGGGCACGACGTTGGCATGGACTCCCGGAGGGGCAGCCTGCTCGATCATGGTCTTGCGGAGCTCGTCGTGAGCAACGCCGTCGGAAACCACGATGATGCGGTTGGGGTTGATCTGCTTGGTCCACGTGGTGGCCACCTGGCCATGAAGCAGACGGGTGTCGATACGGACGTGGGCGATCTTGATGTGCCCATCGCCGATGACCGTTCCCGGAGGGATGGCGCCTGCAGGAGCAGCGGCGGCCGCAGCCGGCTTCTTCTCCTCGGGCTCCAGAGACTCGGGCTTGACGCGCACGCCAGCCTTAGCCTCAGTCACGAGATGTTTTGCGATCGCATGTGCAGTGTTCTTTGCGTCAAAGCGCTGCGAATATGCCTCGATGAGCATAGGCAGGTTGACACCGGTGACGATAGCCCAGGAATCGTGGCCCTCGATGAGCCCGCTGATCTGGTTGAACGGCGTGCCGCCCCACAGATCAACGAGGAAGAGCACCTGCTCCTGGTCTTCGAAGGAAGCGATTGCTTCCTCGACCTTGGCACGGAAGTCGTCGGGGCCCATGCTCGGCTCGAGCGAGACCACGGCAACAGACGGCTGATCGCCAAAGACCATCGAGCCCGTCTGCTTGATTCCAGCTGCCAAGTCCCCGTGGCTAGCAAGAACAATACTTACCATCACATAACCTCCTTTTTGTCTACGTATTTCCTACACGACATGAAAGGAGTATAGCTGTTTGGTTTGTGGAATTATAGCTAAATCCGCAAAAGGTTGGATTATTTGTTTAAACGTCTAGGTTTGTTACAAGTTGATTACGTTACTGCTTTTTGACTCATTACACGACAAGGCGTCGCTCATCAAGCCATGCATTTTACAGATACAAGCAGGCTGTTCATTAATATCGATTTTAGGCAAGCGCGAATGCGCTTGTACTGCCGCTATTTTGTTTAAACAGACATGGCTTGACTATTTTCGTGACTTATGGTCTATGAAACCACTCAAAATAGTTGCGGTGGAATAGTTCTTGTTTAAGAGCCAGAAGGCTGAATTTAGGAACTATTTCACCGCAACTTATAGGGAATCCTAGGCGATGTGGAGGGGGTTGGCGGCGTCGACGGCGTCGGGGACGTCGAAAGGGCCGTCGGGGACAGCGTCTGCCGGGTCCTCGTCGGGGGTCTCGATCTGTTTGATCATTACCTCTTGGCCCTGCAGCAAATAGGTCTCGCCGCTACCGCAATGGGGACAGGCCTTGCCGTGCTCGACCGTCGCGTAGTCGCAGCCACACGCCTCGCAATGTGTCACGGCCTCAACGGGCTCCACGATAAGCTCTGCACCCTCGGTGATGGGCTTTTTATCTGCCGCCCAGCGCCAAGCGTCGAGTAGCAAGTCGGGAACGACGCCCGAGACCTCGCCCAGCAGCAGCGTGACGCTCGAAACGCGACGCACGCCATTGGCGCGCGCCACGTTCTCGACATCGCGAATGATGTGATAGACGATTCCCAATTCATGCAAGGCGAAACCCTTTCTGCAGAGGTTGATTCGATGCAAACTCAAAGCAAGGGGACGACGAGATCTAGTCTGCGCCGTCCCCTTACCCGCCATGGCTACCTATTTACGACCAAATTTAATCTTGATGGCACGCTTTAGAGCATACTTGCCAAGGCTTGGGAGCTTTTGCTCGTATTTGACCATCGTTGAGCACTCGGGGCGGTCGCGATCCAGATGGATGGCGTCAAACGCGCACTTGGTGGTGCACAGGCCGCAGCCGATGCATTTGTTAGGGTCGACGATCGATGCGCCGCAGCCCAGGCAGCGGGCGGTCTCGGCGCGCACCTGCTCTTCGGTAAAGGTCTCGACATACTCGCTAAACGGCGCAGCTTTCTCGCGCTCGCGGTCCACGTGGGCGACCTCGCGGCTCGCGTTGTCGTAGCTCTCGATCACGACATCGTCGCGGTCGAGCGCGGTGTAGCGGCGCTGGTTGCGGCCGATAGTGAGCGTGGATCCCGGCTGCACAAAGCGATGGATGGACACGGCGGCCTCGTGACCGGCGGCGATGGCATCGATGGCAAAGCTCGGACCGGTATAGACGTCACCACCCACAAAGATATCGGGCTCGGCGGTCTGGTAGGTCTGGGGATCGGCAAGGGCACCCTGGCCACGGCCAAGCTCCACCTTGGAACCAGCCAGCAGGTCGCCCCACACGATGGACTGGCCGATGGACATGACCACGCGGTCGGCATCGACGCGGCGCAGGTCGTTCTCGTCGTACTCGGGCGTAAAACGGCCCTCGTCATCGTAAACGCGCGTGCAGCGCTTAAAGGTGATGCCGCACACACGGCCGGCCTCGTCCAGATGGACCTCCTTGGGGCCCCAACCGCAGCTAATGTGCGCGCCGTCCTCAATGGCCTCGCGACGCTCCTCCTCGCTGGCAGGCATCTGGGCCTCGCTCTCCAGGCAGAACATCTCAACATGCTCGGAACCCAAACGGCAGGCGTCGCGGGCAACGTCGATGGCCACGTTGCCGCCGCCCACCACGATGGTGCGGCCGGGCAGCGCGTCGATCTTGCCGCTGTTGACCTCGCGCAAAAAGTCGACGGCCACGGTCACATCCTCGGCATCCTCGCCCGGAATACCGGCAAGGCGGCCGCCCTGGCAGCCAATAGCCACGTAGAAGGCCTTAAAGCCCTGCTCGCGCAGCTCGTCGAGCGTCACATCGCGACCGACCTCCACGCCATAGCGGAACTCGGCGCCAATCAGGCGAATGATTTCGACCTCGGCCTCGATAACGTCCTTCTGCAGCTTAAAGCTGGGAATACCGTAGGTGAGCATACCGCCCGGGCGCTCGTTCTTCTCGAACACGACAGGCTTGTAGCCCTTCTCGGCCAGGTAGAAAGCGCAGGACAGGCCGGCCGGACCGGCACCGATGATGGCGATCTTCTGGTCGAAGCCGCCGGCACGCGTCGGGGTCACCACAGGTGGGACATAGCGGGTCGCGGCATCCAGATCGCGCTGGGCGATGAACTTCTTGACCTCGTCGATAGCCACGGCGGCGTCCACACGGCCGCGAGTGCAGACATCCTCACAGCGGCGGTTGC
This sequence comes from uncultured Collinsella sp., assembly GCA_958429345.1. GTDB lineage: Bacteria > Actinomycetota > Coriobacteriia > Coriobacteriales > Coriobacteriaceae > Collinsella. Next base: position 39,903 of record CAUAJK010000014.1, read on the forward strand.
ACACACGGCCGCAGATAGCGGGCAGCGGGTTCTCGCGCTTAATGAGTGCTAGGGCCTCGTCATAGCGACCCTGAGCCGCGAGCTTCAAATAGCCCTGAACGGCGACATGCGCGGGGCAGGCCGTCTTGCAGGGAGCGGTGCCGGACTCATGCGTCTCGATGCGGTTGTCGTTGCGGTAGTTGGGCGACCACTTGGTGTGATCCCACTTGGTGGCATCGGGCAGCTCCTGGCGCGGATACTCGGGCACCTGTCCGCCGGCCTTTTTGCTGCAGAGCTTCTGGCCCAGCTTGGCGGCACCGGCCGGGCACACCTCAACGCAGCGACCGCAGGCCACGCACTTGTCCTTCTCGACCTTGGCGACATAGGCCGAGCGCGACAGGTTGGGCGTGTTGAACAGCTGCGAGGTGCGCAGGGCGTAGCACACGTTGACGTTGCAGTTGCAGATGGCGAAGATCTTGTTCTCGCCGTCGATGTTGGTGATCTGGTGCACAAAGCCGTTGTCCTCGGCCTGGCGCAGGATGTCGTAAACCTCGTCGCGGGTCACGTAATGGCCACGATCGGTTTCGACCACGTAGTCGGCCATATCGCCCACGGCGATACACCAATCGGCCGGGTCGTCGGCGCAGCCCTCACCCATCACGCGACGGCTCGCGCGGCAACTGCAGGTGCTGGCGGCATATTTGCCATCGTATTTGTCGAGCCAATGCTCGATATGCTCGATCGGCACCGAGGTGCTCGAAGCATCGATAGCCTTCTCGACCGGAATGACGTGCATGCCGATACCGGCGCCTCCGGGCGGCACCATCGGCGTGGCCTTGGACAGTGGTCCCTTGGACGCCTGCTCAAAGAACTTGGCATAGACCGGGTGCTCCTCGAGCTGGCTCACGCGCATGTTGAGGAACTCGGCAGAACCCGGCACCAGCATGGGCAGCACCCACTGCTTGGCGCGCTCGGGGTTTTCCCAGTTGTACTCGAGCAGACCCGTGTAGCTCATGTCGTCGAGCATCTTCTCGATATCAGCCTCGGGCATGCCGGTGAGCTTGACCATCTCGGGCAGCGTATAGGGACGGCGCATCTTCATCTTGCAGAGCACTTCGGCCTGCTCGTCGGTCGCGGCCTCGGCAAACGACCAGTACTCGTAGCCCAGCAGCTCGTCGCGATGCAGCAGACGGTTGGTGCAGTGCTCACACAGCTTGACGATGGCCTCGCGCGGATGCTCCGGCAGCGACGGCACGAACTCCGAACCGATATCGGGCTCGGTGTAGCTAATTCCCGGTCCGTTGAGAATCATGGTTGTCCCTTCTCTTGCCACAGCCCGGCGAGACCGCAGCACCCCTCTTTTTTGCAGGCCGGGCATGCCCCCATGCCGTTCACCCGCCATTGTTGACATTGTGTCAAAAATAGTATTGACGAACCGTCAACAATATTCAAGACTGTTAGGCGAACGGTCAGGCAAAAGAGGATGAAAGGCGGCAAACGCATGGGCAACAACACAGCAGATACCTCTGTGGTCGATGCCGTCCCCGCATCCGATAACGCGGCAAAACGACTGACGGGTGACGAACGCCGTCGCGAGATCCTCGATGCCGTGCGCACCGTAAGCTCCGAGCTGGGCGTGTCGCATCTATCTGTCTCGGCCGTGACCAAGCGAGCCGGCTGCACGCGCTCGCTGTTCTACCACTACTTCGCTGACATGGACGCCGCTGTCACCGCTGTTATGGACGAGGCAATCGACGGTTTTATCTCCGAGCTCGAGCAGTGGAATGCCAACCGCATCGTCGGTGATATTGAGGGCGCGCTCGACACCGTCGCCCCGCTCTTTAAGCGCCTGGTCGCCAGCGGCCACGAGCTGCCGAGTACCCTGACCTCGAGCAGCGGCGCGCTCTACGGCGGCTTTCTGCACAACGTGGTCCAACGCGTGGCTCAGTACATCTGCGACACCACCGTGGTGGACTTTGTCGCCCATCACGAGCTGCGCATCGATCATGTCTACGAAACGTTCTACACCCTCATCATGGGTCTTTTGATGTATATCCGCACGCACCCCGATGTGCCCGACGAGACGGTCAAGGAAATCATCGCCTCGACGCTCCACATCGAGGGCTACACCGCCAAGTACCCGGAGCGCAAGCCCCAGAACTGACGACATTTGGCCAAACTGCCCGCGATCAGAAGAGGGGCCGCGGGCGTGTGAAAGGAGAGCAGCATGCTGTTCGATGTTTGGGGTAGCGATACCCTTATCCACTGGGCCGGCTGGGCCATGGTCTTTATTGGCCTGATCGTGCTCAACGAGGTCGGCCGCCGCACCAAGCTGGGCGCGGCAATCATCTTTGGCGTGGCTCCGCTGGCCATGACCATCTACTGCGTCGCCATCGCCATCGGCGTCTCACAGGGTGCCGAGTGGGCGCTCACCAACCCCACCCATGTGTACCAGAACAGCTGGTTCCACTACGCCAAGGTATACGCGGCGCTCGCCGGTTGCTGGGGCTTCATTGCCATTAAGTACCAGTGGGGAAAGATCGGCAAGGCGCATTGGTTCCGCGCGTGGCCGTTTGTGATCGTCGCCATCAACATCATGATCGCCGTCGTGTCCGACTTTGAGAGCGCCTATCACTTCTTTGTCCTGGGCCAGTCCACTTGGGTCACCTCCGAGGGCGCCACGCAGCTGGCCGGCTGGAACAACGTGTTCAACGGCATCGCCGGTATCATCAACATCTTCTGCATGACCGGTTGGTGGAGCGTCTACGCCTCCGAGGACAAGACCGACATGCTGTGGCCCGATATGACCTGGGTCTACATCATCGCCTACGATATCTGGAACTTCTGCTACACCTACAACTGCCTGCCCACCCACTCCTGGTTCTGCG
>CAUAJK010000015.1:0-41563 GCA_958429345.1 uncultured Collinsella sp.
TTTGAGCGCGTGTTCGAGATCGGCCGCATCTTCCGTAACGAGGGCATGGACCTTACCCACAACCCCGAGTTCACCACGATGGAGGCCTACCGTGCCTTCTCAGACCTCGAGGGCATGAAGGCGCTCGCCCAGGGTGTCATTAAGGCGGCTAACAAGGCCATCGGCAACCCCGAGGTCATCGAGTACCAGGGCCAGACCATCGACCTTTCTGGTGAGTGGGCCAGCCGTCCCATGACCGACATCGTCTCCGACGTGCTCGGCAAGCAGGTCACCATCGACACGCCGGTCGAGGAGCTTGCTGCCGCCGCGCGCGAGAAGGGCCTGGAGATCAAGCCCGAGTGGACTGCCGGCAAGATCATCGCCGAGATTTACGATGAGCTGGGCGAGGACACCATCGTCAACCCGACCTTCGTGTGCGATTACCCCATCGAGGTCAGCCCGCTCGCTAAGCGTTTTGAGGACGACCCGCGTTTGACTCACCGCTTTGAGCTGGTCATCGCCGGCCACGAGTACGCCAACGCATTCTCCGAGCTCAACGACCCGGTCGACCAGGCTGAGCGCTTTGCTGCCCAGATGGCCGAGAAGGCCGGCGGCGACGATGAGGCTATGGAGTATGACGAGGACTACGTGCGCGCCCTCGAGTACGGTATGCCTCCCGCGGGCGGCATTGGCATTGGTATCGACCGCGTGGTCATGCTGCTTACTAACCAGGCTTCTATCCGCGACGTCCTGCTGTTCCCGCACATGAAGCCCGAGAAGGGTTTCCAGTCCGGTGCCGCTGCCGCCAAGGCTGCAGAGGCCGGCAACGCCGCGAGCCCATTCGTTAAGTCGCTTAAGCCCACGCTCGATTACTCCAAGATCGCCGTTGAGCCGCTGTTTGAGGAGTTCGTCGACTTTGATACCTTCTCCAAGAGCGATTTCCGCGCTGTGAAGGTCAAGGCATGCGAGGCCGTCAAGAAGTCCAAGAAGCTGCTGAACTTTACGCTCGACGACGGTACCGGTACCGACCGCACCATCCTCTCCGGTATTCACGCTTATTACGAGCCCGAGGACCTGGTCGGCAAGACCTTGCTCGCCATCACCAACCTGCCTCCGCGCAAGATGATGGGCATCCCCAGCTGCGGCATGCTCATCAGTGCCATCCACGAGGAGGATGGTGAGGAGCGCCTCAACCTGATCCAGCTCGACGCCTCCATCCCCGCCGGCGCAAAGATGTACTAACTAGTTACGCGGTTCTACGAACCGCGTAACGGCTCGACGCTGCGCGGGCCGCATTTGGACAATCTGACGTTCAACTTCAAGGGCGCGACCTAGGTGGTTACGCGGGTTTACCAACCCGCGTAACCAGTTGACGCTGCGCGCCGCCCAGGGCGACAATTTGTCATTCAAAAGGCAAGGCATGACCAGAAGGTCTATGCCTTGCCTTTTTCATGCCAACTTGTTCGCCCTGGACGTCGCTCGCTGTCCGTCCTCCACCTGCGGCGTTGACTTGGTTGACACTTAGAACATCGATGTAGTCATTGGGGACGTTCTTAAACGACTGCCCAACGGCTGTTGAGCACATGGCTCGCATGACAGTCGTCTCTTTTATGTTTCCTTTAGCCGTCGCTGTCTAGGATGGGGGTTAGTCGATAGGAAGGGAGCACCGGGATGGACGACGCGAGCGAGCGCGCAATCGAAGAGGACATGCTCGATCAGTTCAACTACTTTGATGATGAGGACGAGGAGCTGATCGACCGTCGCGAGCCAGCGCCGCTTGATTCCTTTGATCTGGTCGATGAAGAGCCCGACGAGGACGAGGGCGAATCGGCGGAGCCCTCACAGCCTTCGCGCCTTAACTCGCTGCTTTCGAGAGCCCCCATGCACCACGGCGTTCGTGCCGGCGCGCTCCATATGAAAACTGACTGGCACCAGATCGTGACGGCAGGCGATGAGCTTGCCGTCGATGCGCCGCTCACCGATAAATCATCCATCATCTGCCGCACCGGCATGCTTATGCTGGCAAGCGGAACGGGTGCCTGGCGCGTGCGCGATACCATGAATCGTGTTGCCGCCGTACTCGGTGTCACCATCCACGTTGACTTAAGTCTTCTGTCGTTTGAGTGCACCTGCATCGAAGATGGCCACTGCTTTAATGAGGTCGTCAGCTTGCCCACAACGGGCGTCAATACCCATCGCATTTGGATGATGGAGAGTTTCCTCAAGGAAATCGAGACCTATGGTCGTCGCTTCACGGTGCACGAGTATCACGAGATGCTCAAGACCGTTGAGAGTTCAAAACCTGATTACGCGCCTTGGCAACAGGGCCTTGCGGCGGCCTGCGCCTGTGGCGCCTTCGTTTTTTTGCTCGGCGGCGGCCCTATCGAGATGGCCTGCGCGTTTGTGGGCGCGGGTGTCGGCAACTTTGCCCGCTCCCATATTCTCAAGCAAGGCCTTGGTCAGTTCAGCGCGCTGACGACCGGCGTTGCGCTCGCTTGCGTTTCGTATCTGCTGGCATTGCTCGGCCTTGGCCAGGTCATACCGGGGGCAATGTCGCACCAAGAAGGCTATATCGGCGCCATGCTCTTTGTGATTCCCGGCTTTCCACTCATTACGGCAGGCCTCGACATCGCTAAGCTCGACATGCGAAGCGGTATCGAGCGCCTTTCATATGCCGTATCGATTATTGTGATGGCGACCCTCGTAGGTTGGATGGTTGCCGAGTGTGTTGGCCTGGCGCCGGACGACTTTGCCCCACTGGGCCTTTCGCCGCTTGCCCTTACGCTCCTGCGCGTGGTGATGAGCTTCGTTGGCGTATTCGGCTTCTCGGTGATGTTCAACAGCCCGGTAAAGATGGCCGCGGCAGCTGGGTTGATCGGCGCCGTGTCCAATACCCTGCGTCTGACCCTTGTCGATGCGCCGACGATGATTCCCTTCCTGGGCCTCAGCACGGGAATGCCTCCCGAGGCAGCAGCGTTTATCGGCGCGCTGGTATCGGGGCTGCTGGCAAGCTTGGCTGAAGTCAAGCTCACCTACCCGCGCATCGCCCTCACGGTGCCTTCGATTGTCATTATGGTGCCGGGCTTGTATCTGTATCGCTCGATGTATTACATGTGCACCTTCGACACAGTCAATATGCTCGGCTGGTTTGTGCGCGCAGTGCTCATCGTAGCGTTTCTGCCCGTTGGACTGGGTGTGGCGCGTACGCTCACCGACCCTCGCTGGCGCCACACCAGCTAATTGGTACAAGGGGGACAGGTTACTTTGCACCAAATGAGTTGCGGTGAAATAGGGACTGAATTGCTGCTTAAAGGGTCAAAACAGTCCGTATTCCACCGCAACTTATGGGGTCGGGGGGATTATTGGTGCCCTGCGTCTCCATAAACTCAACGCTTACGAAGCGCGCGCCGTTCGTGTTAGGGTAGTTCCACCACATAAGTAGTCGCAGACGCGCGTACCACGGGCGGGCGAGATGAAGTTCCAACAGCTCCATCTTGCCCGCCCGTTTTTGTTGCGTGGCGCCGCGGTACAACACAGAGAGGAATCTGCCCTTTATGCCTATCAACAAACGAGAGAGCCTGCTGTTCACCTTTATCATGTGCTTTTGCATGGTGCTCTGGATGAGCATCTACAACGTTGCCCTGCAGCACGGGGCCATCAACGGCGAGGTCGTTGCCACTGCGTGGCTCGGCTTCCCCGTTGCCTACATTTTTGCCATGTGCTGCGACTGGTTCGTCGCCAGCCCGCTCGCCAAGGGTTTCGCCTTTAAGTACTTGGTCACGCCGGGCAAGAGCTCGCCACTTGCCATGACGCTCGCCGTCAGCTCCTGCATGGTCGTTCCCATGGTCATCATCATGTCGCTGTACGGTGCCTGTGAGGGTCTGACGCACATGCCCGGCGGCATCCTTGCGAACCTGTATTCCGTGCCCGCGATCTGGATGATCAACATCCCGCATAATTTTGTGATGGCGCTGCCGTGGAACCTTTTGGTAGCCGGTCCGATTTCCCGCTTCGTCTTCCGTCGCGCCTTCCCTGTGGGGACGGTTTTCGAGGAGGAGCATGCCGAGCTCTTGGAGCAGGCTATGGCTCCTGAGTGCGAGTAGCTCGCTTAGGGATCTGCTGAGCGCGGGCGACTTGCTTGGTTGGAGCCCTAAGCGTGGATAGCTCTCTCGGCGACATCGCGGGCGTGAGCGGTGCGCATGACCGGAGGGCCCGTGCTGCTCCGTTGCCCGACGTGCTAGCGCGCAGAACAATCTGTTGGTGCATTCGGCGGCTGCTGAAGCGTTTCGGCAGCCGCTTTTTATACGGAGTTTAAATACAACAGTCTGTTGTATTACGTAGAGTGGTATATCTCTAGCGGGAAAAATGCGAGAGACGGAGCATTATGGCGTTGCTAGTAGGACTGGACGTAGGGTCGACGACGACCAAAGTTTACGCGATGCACGAGGATATGACCGAGGCGTGGTGGGGATATCGCCGCCACGGGGCGTGTCAGACAGCGAGCGTGCGCGCCATGCTCGGCGAGCTCGCCGAGCGCTTTCCCCATGAGTCACTGCGCGTTGCGGTGACCGGCTCGGGTGCGCGCGATATCGCGACCGCGCTGGGCGCCTCGTACGTTCAGGAGGTGGTCGCCAACGCGCTCGCGATCAGCAGGTTCTATCCGCAGACGCGCTGCGCCATCGAGCTGGGCGGCCAAGACGCCAAGATGATCTTCTTCCGCACCAACGATAAGGGAGACATCGAGGTTGCCGACATGCGCATGAACGGCTCGTGCGCAGGCGGTACCGGTGCATTTATCGACGAGATGGCAAAGCTCATGGGGGTCGGCACCGAATCGGGCGAGTTCGAGCAGCTCGCAAGCCGGGGAACGACCGTCCACGAGGTCTCGGGCCGCTGCGGCGTGTACGCAAAGACCGATATCCAGCCGCTGCTCAACGAGGGCATTCCTACCACCGACCTGGCGCTTTCGGCGCTTCACGCGGTCGCCCGCCAAACGATCGGCGGTCTGGCCCAGGGTATCGACATCGAGCCGCCGGTAATCTTCGAGGGCGGTACGCTCGCCTACAACCCCACACTGGTCCGCGTGTTCCGGGAGCAACTGAATCTATCGGACGATCAGATTATCGTCCCGCGCGATCCGCAGATCATGGTCGCGCGCGGTGCCGCCCTGTCGCTGACCGACATGTTCGCATCGTCCCAACCGATCGACCTTCCCGACGCTTTTGTCCGGCTGGATAAGCTCGAGACGGTCGCGCCCGCAAGCGGGGAGGGACGTCTTGCCCAGCCCTTTTTTGCCACACCTGCCGAGCAGGCGGATTTTACGGCACGCCATGGCAAAGAGACGCCGGCAAAGGGTCCGGATGCGTATGCGCCCGGAGAGACGGTGCGTGTGGCGCTCGGTATCGATTCGGGGAGCACGACGACCAAGTTCGCCCTGGTCGATGAGGCGGGTGAGCTTGTCGATTCGTTCTACGCGTCTAATAACGGCAGACCGCTCGACGTCGCCCAACAGGGTCTTGTCAGCTTGAAGAACCGCTGGGAGACAGCGGGAGTCACGCTTGCGATCGATGCCGTGGGCACCACGGGATACGGCGAGGAGCTTTTCGCGCGCGCGTTCCACGTCGACTACCATTCGGTCGAGACGGTCGCGCACGCCCGCGCCGCGTGCGCATGCGTTCCCGATGCGACCTTCGTGCTCGACATCGGCGGACAGGATATGAAGGCCATCTGGCTCAACCACGGCGTGCTGACCGATATCGTCGTCAACGAGGCGTGCTCTGCGGGCTGCGGCTCGTTCCTCGAGGGTTTTGCCAAAAACCTCGGAATAGCCGTTGAGGATATCGCGACCGAGGCATTTTCGTCCAAAGCCCCCGCCGTTCTCGGCAGCCGCTGCACGGTGTTCATGAACAGCAGCGTCGTTTCCGAGCAGCGGCGCGGTAAGGGTCCGGGCGACATCATGGCCGGTCTCTGCCGTTCGATTATCGAGAACGTGTTCACCAAGGTCATTCGCGTTTCAAATCTCAACCGTCTGGGCGACAAAGTCGTCGTCCAGGGCGGCACGTTCCGAAACGACGCGGTGCTGCGCGCATTCGAGCAGTATCTGGGCAAACCCGTCACGCGTGCGCCCCACCCGGGGCTGATGGGCGCTATCGGTATCGCCCTGCTCGCGCGCGAGGAATGCCGCAAGGGCGACGCCGGCACGTCGTTTATCGGGCTCGATGCCGTGGAGCGCTTCGAGCATCGCGAGTTCGGCGGCGTTACCTGCCGTCGGTGCAACAACCGCTGCCAGCGCGCGGTCGTGGCATTTGGCGACGGCTCGCTTTACGTCACGGGCAATCGCTGCCCGCGCGGCGGCGCCATCTCATGGGATGAGCTCGTGCGCGAGGTTCCCGCGGCGGAGGAGCTGCGTCCGCAGGGTGCTTGCGAGGCACAGGCACCCGGCACGGGGCGCGACCGGACCGCGGCTGCCCCCAATCTCTTTGTCGACCGCGAGAAGCTGCTGTTCGAGTCGTGCCCCACGGTTCCCGTCTGCGGGGGGCGCGATGTCACGATCGGCATTCCCCGTGTGCTCGAGTTCTGGGACACCATGCCGTTCTGGTCGACGTTCTTCAGCACGCTCGGCTTTAAGGTGCGCGTCTCGGGACGCAGCACCAAGGCGATGTACGAGCGCGGTCTGGCGCACGTCACATCCGACACCGTGTGCTTCCCGGCCAAGCTCGTCCACGGGCACATCCGCAATCTCGTCGACGCCGGCGTCGACCGCATCTTCATGCCCATCATCACGACGGTGCCCACCGAAAACACCGCCTCTACCAGCGAGTGGATGTGCGCCGTCGTAAAGGGATACCCCTACGTGATGCGCAATTCCGATAACCCGGAGGAGCGTTTCGGCGTTCCGTTCGATACGCCGCTGTTCCACTGGTATGACGAGGGCGACCGAAACCGCCAGCTCAAGGCGTGGTGCAAGGAGACCTTCGATATCGATGCCGACCTGGTTGCCAAGGCGACCGAGCAGGCGGACCGCGCGCAGCAGACGTTTGAGAACCAGCTGCAGCTGCGCGGCAGGCAGGTGCTCGAGAACCTGCGCGAGGACGGCGGCTACGCGGTGGTGATCGCTTCGCGCCCGTACCACAACGACCCGCTGGTCAACCACGGGCTGCCCAAGCTCTTCTCTGAGCGCGGCATCCCCGTGCTGACGCCCGATGCGGTGCCGGGGGTCTGCAACGTCGACCTTTCCAACAGCCGCATCGACATCGTGAACAACTACCATGCGCGCATGCTGTCGTGCGCGGTCATCGTCGCATCGACGCCCGAGCTCGAGCTCGTGCAGATGGGCAGCTTCGGCTGCGGCCACGATGCGTATCTCACCGACGAGATCGCGCGCATGATGGGCGAGATGGGCTCCAAGGTTCCGATGATGATCAAGCTCGATGAGAGCGACGTCGCCGGTCCCATGGGCATTCGCGTGCGTTCGTTTATCGAGTCGGTCAACCGTCGTCGCGCGGAGGAGCGTGCCGAGGGCGCCCGGGTGCACGCGGTCCATCCGCTCGACGACCCGTATAAGGTCAAGTACACCAAGCGCGACCGGCACGACAAGATCGCGCTGGTCCCCAACACCTCCCATGCGTTCTGCAGGCTCATGACCGCGGCGATGCGCAATCAGGGCGTGCGCGCCGAGGCCCTTGATATCGGGCGCGAGGATGCCATCCGCCTGGGCAAACGCTATGTGCACAACGACATCTGCTTCCCCGCGCAAATCGTGATCGGCGAGGCGCTCGCGGCACTCGAGAGCGGTAAGTACGACCCGCACGACGTCGCCGTGGTGACTGGCAAGTATATCGGCGACTGCCGCCTGACGCACTACATGCCTCTGCTGCGCCGCGCGCTCGACGACGCGGGATACGACTATGTCCCGGTGCTCACCAACGACGACGTCGATGCCCACAATGCGCATCCGGGCTTCAAGCTCGGCCTTGGCCCGAGCATCCAGATCGCCTACGGTCTTCCCATGATCGATGCCCTCGAGGCCATGCTTAGGCGCATCCGTCCCTACGAGCTCGAGAAGGGCGCGGCGGACGCTGCGTTCGACCGCGCGCTCGATGAGGTTATCGAGGGCATGGAGCGCTCCGGGCTGAGAGGCCAGGCGACGGGCTTCAAACGCGCGCTTGCGATCATGGACGCCGTTCCGTACGACCGCTCGAACCCGCATCCGACCGTTCTCATCGTGGGCGAGTACCTGCTCAATTTCCATCTCGGCGCCAACCACGAGATCGAGCGTTACCTCGAGGACAACGGGCTCGAGGTCATCGAGGCGCGCATGACCGACGTGATCCGCAAGACCTATTTCTACAAGCATGCGCAGTCGCGCGAGTTCCACGTCGACCTGTCGCTGCCCGAAAAGGCCTGGTACGCCACGGCGGACAACCTGTTCGAGCTCGCGCACGACCGTTGCGACCGCCTGGGCGCGGCGAGCCCGCTCTACGAGCCGCCGACGCGCATGCCCGAGCTCGTGCGCGCGAGCGATAAGATCCTGCACCATACGTTCGATGCGGGCGAGGGCGTGCTGATTCCGGCGGAGATCCTCGAGCACGCCAAGCGCGGCTGCCGCAACTTCGTGATCCTGCAGCCGTTCGGGTGTCTGCCCAACCATGTCGTGGGGCGCGGGCTCATCCATGCGCTCAAGGAGCAGTATCCCACGGCGCAGTTCCTGCCGCTCGACTACGATCCCGACGTGAGCTTCGCCAACGTGGAGAACCGTCTTCAGATGCTCATCATGAACGCCAAGGCGCAGGGGTGCGGTGAGGCGCATGGCGAGACCGCGTAAGGACGCCGATGCGCCCGATGCACGCACCCGTATCATCGAGGCGTTTTGGGAGCTCATCGAGAACAACAGCATCTTCGAGCTGTCGGTTGGCGAGGTGACCCGCGCCGCCCAGTGCAATCGCGGAACGTTTTACTACTATTTTCACGATTTCGATGAACTCGTCGCCATCGCCATAGCCCAGCTGCTGCAGGATAACGAGCTCATCACCGATGCCCTCTGGCATTTTTCGAGCGAAGGCGACCTTTCGGCGTTCGACCGGCGCGACGTCCGCTGCCTGCTGCGGCGCATCGTCATCACCATGAGGGCGGGTGCCGCCGAGCAGGTCGTGCAGGGCATCCATACGATCATCATCGACCGCGTGAGAGAGATCGTCCACCCCGACGGAGAAGAGCTCAAGGCAGATTCGAGCTTTGCGGTGGGCTTTCTGGTCTCGGGCATCATGGGCTTTGTGATGGCGGTCGGCTTTGCCCGGGAGGGCGGCGAGGAGATAGACCTCGAGCAGCTGGGGGACAGCGCGTGCGCGTACCTGAGGGCGGTCGCCATGCAGACGGTGGAAACGGTCGCGCAAGTCGAGGGCGTCGGTACATCCGAGCTGCTCGAACGCGTCTCCAAGGAGGCCGATGCCTATCGCGCATCGCGTGCGACGAGTCCCGACGTGGTGAAAGACGCCTAGGGTTTCTTTTGCGGGGCGCCTGTCGCGCATCGCGCGGTGAGTCCCGCGATGCGGTCATAACCTGCATTCATGTGAGCCGGGTTTATAGATATTCCTCCAGCTGTTAACATAGACAACCTGTGGGTAAAGAGACAAAAGCGCCGCCGACGGGCGGGCGTTTTGATTTCGATGAACTCATGTAAGGAAACGAGCATGTTAGATAGATTTACCGATCGAGCGCGCAAGGTCATGTCGATGGCCAAACAGGAGGCGCTCGACCTGCATACCAACAAGGTGGGTACCGAGCATCTGCTTCTGGCGCTTGCCAAGGAGGATGAGGGCATTGCCGCCGAGGCGCTGCGTTCGCTCGACATCTCCTACGATGACATCATGGACACCCTCAAGGAGGTCCAGACCACGGTTCCCGAGCCCAGCGAGGAGACCGAGGCTGCCAAGCTTGCCTTTACGCCGCTCGTCATCAGCGTGATGGAGCGCTCCTTCCGCGTGGCACGTGAGAACAACCAGACCTACGTGTCGACCGAGCACTTGCTGATTGGCATCGTCGAAGAGGGTAACGGCATGGCCATGGACATCCTCATGCGCCTGGGTGTGTCGTCCGCCTCCATCAAAAAGGCTATCGAGAAACTTACCGCCAAGGACCAGGACAAGAAGCGTCCGCTCGCCGGCGCCGGTGCCGGGCGTCCCGGTGCGGGCCTGCCGTTCTTTAGCGGCTCGGACGCGTCGCAGCAAAAGGGGAGCGGCACCGATACGCTCAAGCAGTTCGCCACCAACCTCACGCAAAAGGCGCGCGATGGCGAGCTCGACCCTGTAATTGGTCGCGAAAAGGAAGTCCAGCGTATGATGGAAATTCTTTCGCGCCGCACCAAGAACAACCCGCTCATTCTGGGCGACCCCGGCGTGGGCAAGACGGCCATCGTCGAGGGCCTGGCTCAGCAGATTGCAGCCGGCAACGTGCCCGAGAACCTCATGAACCAGAATATCTGGACGCTCGACCTGCCGGGTCTTGTCGCGGGCGCCAAGTATCGCGGTGAGTTTGAGGAGCGCCTCAAGAACGTGATCCAGGAGGCCACCGAGGCTGACGACGTCATCCTGTTTATTGACGAGATGCACACCATCATCGGTGCCGGCTCTGCCGAGGGCTCCATCGACGCGAGCTCCATGCTCAAGCCCGTTCTCGCACGCGGTGCTTTCCAGATCATCGGTGCCACCACGGCCGAGGAGTTCCGCAAGTACCTCACCAAGGACCCGGCCTTCGAGCGTCGCTTCCAGACCATCGATGTCGAGGAGCCGAGCGTCGAGGACACGGTCAAGATCCTGACCGCGCTCAAGCCGCGCTACGAGGAGCACCACCATGTGCGCTATACGCAGGGTGCTATCGAGGCCGCCGCGAACCTCTCCAACCGCTACATCCAGGATCGCTTCCTGCCCGATAAGGCCATCGACCTCATTGACGAGGCCGGCGCCCGCGCCCGCATCGCCGCCAACCGCGCGCCCGAGCCGGTGCGCGAGGCCGAGCATCGCATAGAGGAGCTCAAGGCCGCCGCGCAGGAGGCCACCGAGAGCGACGACATGAACAAGGCCGCCGAGATCACCGAGCAGCAGAAGGCCGCCGAGATTGAGCTCGCCGAGGCCAAGGCCGCCTGGACCGCCGAGCTCGACGCCAGCCCGCTCACCATCGACGTCGCCCAGATTGCCGACATCGTGTCCGTGACCTCTGGCGTGCCGGTTTCCTCGCTCACCGAGAGCGAGAGCCGGCGCCTGCTGCAGACCGAAAGCGTGCTCAAGACCCGCATCATCGGCCAGGACGAGGCTGTCGAGGCCGTCGCCAAGGCCGTGCGCCGCAGCCGCTCGCCGCTCAAGGATCCGCGTCGCCCCGGCGGCAGCTTTATCTTCCTGGGTCCCACCGGCACGGGCAAGACCGAGCTCGCCAAGACGCTCGCCGAGTACCTCTTTGGCAGCAAGGACGCGCTCATCAGCTTCGACATGTCCGAGTTCGGTAGCGAGTTTGAGGTCTCCAAGCTCATCGGTAGCCCTCCGGGTTACGTGGGCCACGACGAGGGCGGTCAGCTTACCAAGGCCGTTCGTCGTCACCCGTACTCGGTCGTGCTGTTCGACGAGATCGAGAAGGCGCACCCCGACATCTTCAACATTTTGTTGCAGGTGCTGGAGGAGGGTCGCCTGACTGATAGCCAGGGCAAGACGGTCGACTTCCGCAATACCGTGATTATCATGACGTCCAACGTGGGCGCCCGCGAGATCGCGCAGGATGCGAGCGTCGGTTTTGGCACCACCGGTGAGCAGGGCCTTACCTCGAGCGAGATTAAGGGCCGTGCGATGGGCGAACTTAAGCGCCTGTTCCGCCCCGAGCTGCTCAACCGTATCGACGACATCGTGGTGTTCCAGAAGCTTTCGGGCGAGAATCTGACCAAGATCGCGCACCTGCTGGTGGACGACCTGCGTCAACGCCTGATTGCCAACGGCATGAACATCAAGCTCACCGATGCGGCCTACGACAAGATTGTGGCCGAGGGCACCGACCTCACCAATGGCGCGCGTCCGCTGCGCCGTGCCATCCAAAAGCTCATTGAGGACCCGCTGTCCGAGGAACTGCTGGCCGGTGAGTGGGGCGAGGGCGATACCGTTCAGTGCGATGTGGCCGACGGCAAGTTTGTCTTTAGTCACGGCACGGGCGAGATTCCGGCACCGCGTCCGGCGGGCACGCTCGGTGGCGATACCGCCCCGGCGGCTCCGCACACCGGCAACGTCGCGCCCGTGAGCGGCGGCGTAACCTCGGGCCCCGGCGGCATGATGCAAGCCGGTTCCGGCGCGCTGTAGGGCGTGGCGACAATTTGATACGCGCAATCGAGGCGCTCCGGAAAGGGCGCCTCGATTTGTAGAGCTGCGGAAGTTGTGACCGTTACGCTATACGGTCCACCGTTAGCCGATGATGCGAGGGCGCTCGGCGTTTTCGACTGGTTTATGCACGCAAAGTCTGGGAATATACAAGTCGCATGTCTTACTGTCTAACCAGTTGCGCCAAGGAGGCACCATGGACTACAAGATTACCGGCTACGAGCCCGCCCAGCTGTTCCATTTCTTTGAGGAGGTCAGCGCGATCCCCCGTGGGTCTGGCAACGAGAAGGGCATCAGCGATTTCCTGGTCGCGTTTGCCAAGGAGCGCGGTCTCGATGTGTATCAGGACGAGGTCTACAACGTCATCATTCGCAAGCCCGCATCTGCCGGCGCCGAGAATGCCCCGACCGTGATGCTGCAGGGCCACATCGATATGGTGTGCGACAAGTTGGGCTCCGTTGAGCACGACTTTACGACCGATGGTATCGACCTGGTCGTCAAGGACGGCGTCCTTACCGCCAACGGCACCACCCTGGGCGCCGACAACGGTATTGCCGTCGCTCTGATGCTCACTGTTCTCGATGACGATTCGATCGTTCACCCCGCCCTCGAGTGCGTATTCACCACCGACGAGGAGACCGGCCTGGTTGGCGCCGAGACGCTCGACAAGTCCCAGATCAGCGCCCGCACCATGATCAACCTCGACTCCGAGGAGGAGGGCGTTGCCACCGTCAGCTGCGCCGGCGGCGTCGTCGTTACCTACACCTGCCCCATCGTGCGCGAGCACAAGACCGGTAGCACCCTCACGCTCGACATTTCCGGTCTGTTGGGCGGCCACTCCGGCAGTGATATCAACCTGGAGCGCGGCAACGGAAACCTCATCATGGCCCGCATCATCGACCGCCTGATGGTCGCCGGCGAGCCCGCCATCGTCAGCTTCAACGGCGGCACCAAGGACAACGCCATCAACCGTGAGTGCAAGGCCGTTCTGGTCTATGCCGATCACGCTGCCGCCGAGGCCGCGGCCCAGGTCGCAAAGGGCATCATCGCCGACGTCACTGCCGAGCTCGAGGTCTTCGACCCCGGCTTTACCTGCACCGTCGAGATTGCCGACGACGCCGAGGTCGAGGCCATGGACGAGAAGTCCGCGCTTGCCCTCATCCGCGCCCTGCGTCTTGCCCCTAACGGCGTGATTCGCCGCAACGTCGCCACCGACGGCTCCGTCGAGGTTTCCTCCAACATCGGCGTGGTCGCCACCTCCGATGACGAGGTCAAGATTATGCTGTCCCCGCGCTCCTCGATCACCTCGCTGCAGAACGAGTTCAAGGACCGCCTGCAGACGCTTGCCGATGTCCTGGGCTTCGACGCCAAGTTTGAGTTCGAGTATCCCGGCTGGAGCTATGCCGAGCATTCGCCGGTCCGCGAAGTCTTTGTCGAGAGCTATCGAGAGCTCTTTGGCTCCGAGCTGCGCATCGAGTCCATTCACGCCGGCCTTGAGTGCGGCCTGTTTGCCGAGGCTCTGCACGGCCTGGACGCCATCGCCGTGGGCCCGACGCTCTCCGATGTCCATACCCCGGACGAGAGCATGGAGCTCGCTTCTGCCGAGCGCTTCTACGAGCTGCTCATCGACGTCCTCAAGCGCCTCGCTGCGTAAAGGTTGCGCTAGCAGCAGTCCGAGCCACGTGCTAGCGGATTGCAAATGACATTATGAGAGGGGGCACCCGGTCTTTTGCGACGGGTGTCCCCTCTCTTTTGTTTGATAATTGCGAAATTAAGGCCACCTAGTCCATTTCTGCCTTGATGAGGTCGAGGGTGCGCTGGCAGTTTTCGCGGACGGGGCCGAGCATATGCTCGCGCAGGTCCGCCATGCCGGGCAGGTCGGCGTATTCGTCCATGACCTCTTCCATGCAAATGGGCACCTCGTAGGCGAGGTCCATCATGGTCGCAAAGCAAAACTTCTCGGATAGCCCGGCATCGGTGAGTGCCGCCTCCAGCGCGGGGTCGCCCATACCGTGGTATCGGCGGATAGCGCCTGGACCGATGCGCCCCACACGATTTTCGCCGCCAACGCTCATGGCAAGGCGCGCCCGGCGGCGCATGCGCTCGTATGCCAGCCCCGATGCGACATCGTACATGGGTGCGAGCGCCGCGTTTGTGCCTTTGCCAAGGATGAGCGAGTAGTTTTTAGCGTGTGCGTCAGGCGCTCCGATAATGGCGTTATAGAACAACATATAGGTAAAAAGCACAAGATTCATGTGGTGGGGGACTGTGTTAATCAGTCGTTCTTGGATGTCTCGTGTAGTTGGTCCTCCGTCGGCGGTGTATTTCTGGATTGGCAATACACCGAGCGCCTGGCAAAAGTCCTCCTGATGCAGCCTTTCGATATTTCCGCTGCTATTGACCATTCTGTCGTACCGTTCAACGACGAGCGCGGCTTCGTCTTCAAATGTGTAATAGGAGACGTTGGCAGTTGGAATGCCAACACGCCGAGCCGTTTTCATGCAGACGAATTCGTTTAAGGCCTGATGTTTGAACCCAACGACACCATTTTTGAAGATATGGGTAGTGGGGGATGACCCTAGACATTCGCACCATTGGCCATCATGCCAAGCTAGTGCAAATTTGCCTTGATTGCCGCCCAGGGACCAGCTTTCGTTGGAGCCCATCCATGTCTCTCTTTCGTCATCGCGAATTGCTTTGAGCTTGTGAGCGATTTGAGAATTGGTAAGCGGGCGGTATGCCGAGACCCTGCCGCGGGCGGCGTCTAATTGATCGGCTCGACAAAACTGAACGGCCCCCGCGCAGTCTAGACCGATATGGCACAAGAGGGCGACGGGGTTGTTGGATGCAACATCATGCTCGGTGGCAATAGCGCGACGCTGCTCTTGACTGTCGGGCAAAAGGCCAAATAGGAACGGGCGGACGATGCTATGGCCATACGTGCGATTGGAAAGCGGCATTGTTAGCGATAACGGTGCTCCGCGATAGGTTGGGGCGTATGCAAAGCTGCAGAGTCCATGCTCGTCTTGGCGGAGAGTGCCGGCGATTTCGCCACAAATGAGGGTCGCGAGCTCCATCTCTGCCATTTATTTCACAACCTTGCAGCCAAAGGAGAGGTTTGAAGTGCCGGAAAGGCCTTGCTCGGCTGCGATTTGGGCCAGCAAGGCACCATAGGAAGATGGCGTTCCTTGTCGAGTGGGTCGTCTGCCTGCGCTTGGCTTTGGCAGGGTATTCGAGTTCGCGATAGGGAGGTTCACTATCGTCGTCGGATGTTCGGAGGGCGATGCGATGGAGTCGTTATCGCTTTGCGCGAAGAGACCAATGCCGAGTGCGTTAAAGACGGTCAGCAACTTGTCGAGTCGAATGCCGGTGGCATCTCCTAGCTCGAGCGATGCGAGCAGACGCTCCGAAACGCCGGCTTTTTTAGCGAGGGCCGCACGGGTGATTCCCTGTGAGTCGCGTGCCTGGCGCACGTAGATGCCAGCTTGGCGCGGCGTGGTGATGGGAAGGGTATCCACGGCAATCTCCTAACGTGCAGACTTTTGCATATCAGTATGACATGCAAAAGTCTGCACGAATAGGCATTATGCAAAACTCTGCATGAGACTTCTACATTGACGTTGAGCTTATGAGAGGCACTTTTTATATCGCGAGAATCCCCAGATGCTCAAGTAAGATCTTAAGCCCGATGAGGATGAGCACGACGCCGCCGACGATGGTGGCGGGTTTTTCGTAGCGTGCACCAAAGGTGTGGCCAATCGCCACGCCGGCAACGGAGAAGATAAACGTCGTGATGCCGATAAGCGACACGGCGGGCACGATGTCGACCGAGAGCGCGGCAAACGAGATACCCACGGCGAGCGCGTCGATTGAGGTGGCGATGGCGAGGATCAGGTACTCGCCCAGGTCGATCTTTTCGGCATCCTTGCCGTCGCCTTCGTCCTCATCCTCGTCCTCGGTAAAGGCTTCCCACAGCATTTTGCCGCCGATAAAGGCCAAAAGGATAAAGGCGATCCAGTGGTCGATAGGGCCGATGATGCCCATGAATTGGCTGCCAAGCGCCCATCCGATCACGGGCATGCCGGCCTGGAAGCCGCCAAAGAACAGGCCGAGCACCACGGCGACTTTAAGGTTGATCTTTTTCATGCCGAGACCCTTGCAGATGGAAACGGCAAAGGCGTCCATCGAAAGGCCAACGGCGAGCAACACGAGCTCTGCGAGTCCCATAGTCTGGCTCCCTCTCTGCGGGCAGGCCCGCGTGTACCTCTTGGGGGAGTAACAAAAAAAGACCCGTGGCGTACGCGTTGCGCGCACAGCCACGAGTCTCGTTCATTAAGGCAAGCCAGGCCGCATCGGCCAGTGTGTTGACTTACCGCGCCACCGGAGGCGAACCCGGCTACGCGACTACTCCCTCATATATGCGAATCCCGATGCTACCACATGACAGCTCATTTTGGGTTGGGGCTCTCAGCTGTGTTCGCTCATTCTGTAAGCATCGGATTTCGCGAGCGCCGCGGGGACAAACCGTGAGAAACTATTTAGCGTTTATGGAGCGTATACGATGGGAGCGATGCCTTGGATAAGAACGAGCTGCAAAAGCGTATGGAACAGGCCATCCGCCTGACGGCACCTGGTCAGCCGATCCGCACCGCCCTCGACATGATCATCGCCGGTCACCTGGGCGCCCTTATCTGCGTCGGCGACACCGAAAACGTGCTCGCTGCCGGTAACGACGGCTTCCCGCTCAACATTTCGTTCACCTCGAACCGTCTGTTCGAGCTCTCCAAGATGGACGGTGCCATCGTCATCGACGGTGACCTCACCCAGATCCTGCGCGCCAACTTCCACCTCAATCCCGATCCCTCGCTTGCCACGAGCGAGACGGGCATGCGTCACCGTACTGCCGCTCGCATGTCGGTGCTCACCGACGCCATCGTGATCTCGGTCTCGGCCCGTCGTGCCGTCGTTAACGTGTACGTTCACGGCAAGAGCTACGAGATCCAGCCTGTCACCACCATCATGAGCTCGGTCAACCAGCTCGTCGCCACGCTTCAGACCACTCGTCAGTCGCTCGATCGCTCCTTGCTGCGCCTGACAGCCCTTGAGCTCGACGACTACGTTACGCTCGCCGACATTACCGGTATTTTCTCGAGCTTCGAGATTATGCAGCAGGCAAAGACCGAGCTTAAGGATTGCATTGTCAAGCTGGGTAACCAGGGCAAGCTCGTGCAGATGCAGCTCGAGCAGCTCGCGGGCTCCAGTATGGATACCGAATACGACCTGATGATCCGCGACTACGCGAGTGACTCCTCCGAGGCCAATGCCGAGAAGATTCGCGCCGAGCTCGCTCGCATGACGCCTAAGGACCTGTCCGACCCACAGCATGTGGCGGCGGTTCTGGGTTATGACGACCTGGATGAGGACTCTGTCATGACGCCGCTGGGCCTGCGCACGCTTTCGCGCGTGTCCGTCGTGCGCGACGGCGTGGCCGAGAAGATTGTCGACGAGTACGGCTCGCTGCAGGAACTCATGGACGACATCAGCGAGGATCCGGAGCGCTTGGGCGACTTTGGCGTTAACAACCCTGCCATTCTTGCGGACTCCCTGTACCGCATGAAGGGCACCAAACAGGGGAACGCATAATGGCGCCCGTATGCGCCGTGGTCGTTGCCGGTGGCAGCGGCCAGCGCTTTGGTAACCCCGGTGGCAAGCAACTCGTCAATGTAGCGGGTCGTCCGCTTATGAGCTGGTCCATCCGCGCATTTGATCGGGTCGAAAGGGTCGGCCACATCGTCGTGGTTTGCCCTGCCGAGCGTCGTGCCGAGATGCGCCGCCTGGCCATCGACCCGTTTGGCTATGACACGCCTATCAGCTTTGCCGATGCCGGCGAGACCCGCCAGGATTCCACCCGTGCCGGCGTGCATGCGGTTCCGGCGGGCTTTGAATACGTCGCCATTCACGACGGCGCTCGTCCGCTCATTACGACCGAGGCCATCGATCACGCTATCGACGTGCTCGTGAGCGACCGTACCCTCGACGGTGTCGTGTGCGGCCAGCCCGCGATCGACACGCTCAAGATCGTCGACGGCGATAATATCGTCGAGACGCCGCCGCGCGAACTTTATTGGGCCGCACAGACGCCGCAGATCTTTAGCGTCGACGCCATGAAGCGCGCCCACACCGCAGCCATCGCCGAGGGCTTTATCGGCACCGACGATTCTTCGCTGGTCGAGCGCATGGGTGGGCGCGTCCGCTGCGTCCAGAGCCCGCGCGATAACCTTAAGGTGACGGTGCCCGAGGACCTGCGTCCCGTAACCGCGATTCTGCTCGGCCGCATGGCCGAGGGAGAGGACCTTCCCCATGTTCAGTAACCTGCGCATTGGACACGGCTACGACGTTCACCGTCTGGTGGAGGGGCGTCGATGTATTATCGGCGGGGTCGACATTCCCTACGAGCGCGGTCTGCTGGGCCACTCGGATGCCGATGTGCTCGCGCACGCGCTGGCCGACGCCATTCTGGGCGCCTGCCGCGGGGGAGACATCGGCAAACTGTTCCCCGACACCGATCCTGCCTACGAGGGTGCCGACTCGATGGTGCTGCTTGCTCGCGTGATGGACTATGCGCGCGAGCTGGGCTTTGAGTTTGTCGATGCCGATTGCACCATTGCCTGTCAGCAACCCAAGATCACCCCGCACCGCGATGCCATGCGCGCCAACCTTGCCCATGCTCTGGGCGTTGACGTCGAAAACGTGGGTGTTGCCGCCACTACGACCGAAAAGCTCGGTTGGGAAGGCCAAGGCGAGGGAATTGGCGCCTGGGCCGTCTGCCTGCTACAGAAAACCGCTAAGGAGTAACGAATGCGTATCTACAACAGCGCTACCCATAAAAAGGAAGAGTTCCAGCCCATCGAGTCCGGCAAGGTCCGCATGTACGTGTGCGGCCCCACGGTCTACGACAACATCCACATCGGCAATGCCCGCACGTTCATCAGCTTTGACGTGATTCGTCGCTGGCTCATCGCGAGCGGCTACGAGGTCACGTTCGCACAGAACCTCACCGATGTCGATGACAAGATCATCAAGCGCGCCAACGAGCAGGGCCGTACGGCTGCCGAGGTCGCGACGGAGTTCTCCGACAAGTTCATCGGCGTCATGCGCGCCGCCAACGTGCTCGATCCCGACGTGCGCCCCCGCGCCACCAAGGAGATCGGCCCCATGATCGCCATGATCAAGACGCTCATCGAGCAGGGCCACGCTTACGCCGCCGATAACGGCGACGTGTACTTTGCCGTGCGCAGCGACCCCAACTATGGTCAGGTCTCGGGCCGCAACATCGACGACCTTATGGTGGGCGCGCGCATCGAGGAGAACGAGGACAAGAACGACCCGCTCGACTTTGCCCTGTGGAAGTCCGCCAAGCCCGGCGAGCCCAGCTGGCCGAGCCCCTGGGGCGAGGGCCGTCCCGGTTGGCACACCGAGTGCGCCGCCATGGTGCACCGCTATCTGGGCACCCCGATCGACATTCACGGCGGTGGCTCCGACCTTGCCTTCCCGCATCACGAGAACGAGTGCGCCCAGGCCACCTGCGCCTGGCACCAGGGCTTCTCCAACACCTGGATGCACACGGGCATGCTGCTGGTCGACGGCGAGAAGATGTCCAAGTCGCTCGGTAACTTCTTTACGCTGGCCGAGGTGCTCGAGCAGCACTCTGCCGCGGCTCTGCGCTTGCTGATGCTACAGACGAGCTATCGCTCGCCGCTCGACTTCTCTTGGGAGCGCCTGGAGGGTGCCGAGAACTCGCTCACGCGTATCGCCGGCACGGTCGAGAACCTGCGCTGGGCTGCAAGCCACGCGACGGCCGACGCCGATGAGGCTGCCGCCGAGGCGTTTGTCGCCAAGGCCGCCGAGACCCGTGCCGCCTTTAAGGAGTGCATGGACGACGACTTTAACACCGCCGGTGCCATGGGTGCCGTCTTTGGCTTTGTCACCGAATGCAACCAGTATCTGGAGCAGGCGGGCGATGCAGCCGACAAGGCCGCCGCGCTTGCTGCCGCCGATACGCTGGTCGAGCTGCTCGACACGTTTGGCGTTGAGCTTCCCGAGCCCAAGGTCGAGTTGCCGCTGGGCCTGCTGGGCGTTGCCGCTGGCCTGGTCGCCTACACGGGCGACGACGTGGACGAGGCCGCTGCTAAGATTCTCGAGGCCCGCGCCGAGGCCCGCGCCGCCAAGAACTGGGATCTGGCAGACGCCATCCGCGATCAGCTCAAGGACCTCGGGCTGACGATCGAGGATACTGCTGCGGGCACTCGTATTAAGAGTCTCTAGTATTTGTCGACCGTTCGAGGTGCGGCAGATTGCCTTGAAAGAGGAGGGCATAGACCTGGTGGTCATGCCCGACGATTGAAAGGCAAGGTGCCGTGGCTCGGACGGTCGATTCTTGTTCGTTATCTATTTAAGGAGGTCGCTTTATGGCCGACAATCGCAAGCGTGCGCCTCGTGGCGGCAAGCAGGCCGCTTCTGGCTCGCGTCCGATTCGCCGTAACGATCGCGCTGCCGCTCCCAAGGGCCAGCGCGATCGCAACCAGGTCGCACGTCCGCAGCGCGATCGCAACCGCGACGCTGTCCAGGCTCCCAAGGGTGAGTTTATCGAGGGACGACGTGCTGCCGCCGAGGCGCTGCGCACTGGTTTTCCCGTCAAGTGCGCGCTCATCGCCGAGGGCGGGGAGCGCGATGCCGCCCTGTCGCGCCTGGTCGACGACCTCAACGCCGCGGGTGTCCGCATTAAGTATGTGCCGCGCGCGCAGCTCGACGCACTGTCGAGCCATGGCGCTCACCAGGGCATTGCGCTCGAGGTTGGCAACTTCCCCTATGCCGATGTCGCCGATATCCTCGACCGCGCGGGCGACGGTCCGGCGCTTGTCATCGTACTCGACCATGTGACTGACGACGGTAACTTTGGCGCCATCGTGCGCTCCGCCGAGGTCGTGGGCGCGGCCGGCGTCGTCATCGCCAATAAGCGTGCCGCCGGCGTGACCGTGGGCAGCTACAAGACCTCAGCCGGCGCCGTCATGCATCTGCCTATCGCGCAGGTTCCAAATATCGCCCGTGCACTCGACGACCTCAAGGCCGCTGGCTTTTGGGTGGGCGGTGCCTCCGAGCACGCCGAAGGCAGTTGCTGGGATGCTCCCTTCGAGGGTCGCGTGGCGCTCGTCATGGGCTCCGAGGGCGACGGCATCTCGCGCCTGGTGCTCGAGAAATGCGACTTCTTGACCAAGCTTCCCCAGCGCGGTATGACCGAGAGCCTCAACGTTGCCCAGGCGACCACGGCGCTATGCTTTGAGTGGTTACGTCGCAACGCCGGCGAGCTCATGGGGGAGGAGTAGCGCATGTCCAAGAAGAACCGCGCCAAGTCCAAGGCCAAGCGCTTTGGCGAAGGCTCGGCCAAGCCGATTGTTTCGGCCGCGACCTATGGCGTGGGCGGCAATGCGTTTGCGCAGGCCATCGCCGATCCGGTTTCGACGGTGCATTCCAATAAGCCCGAGCTGCTGGTGGTCGACGGTTACAACGTGATCCACTGCACGCCGCGCTACGAAAAGCTCGTATACGACCATTCCGACGATCCGTATTCCAGCGACGTTCACGATATGGCGCGCACCGCCCTCATCAACGACGTCGCCGCCTTTGCCCAGGGCCGCTACGAGGCCGTGATCGTGTTCGACGGCGCGGGCAATATCTCCAGCGAGCGCCCCAACTTGCCGGCCCGCGGCGTGCGCATCGAGTTTTCGCCGACGGGCGTCTCTGCCGATACCGTGGTGCAGAAGCTCTGCATCGAGGCGCGTGAGGAGGGCCGCGCGTGCTCCGTGGTGTCGAGCGACGGAACGATTCAGGCCGTCGTCATGGGCAAGGGTGTCACGCGTATCTCGAGCCGCATGCTGGTGGACGAGATCAAGCAGATCGATAACGACGTTCACGAGGCAGAGGAAGCTCCGCAGATCAAGATGACTCTGGGTAGCCGCCTGAGCCCCGATGCCCTGGCCAAGCTCAAGGCCCTGCGCGGGAGGTAGGGGAGTTGGCGGGGCAATGCTGTCTTGCTAACTCCATTCAGCGATGTCGATCATTCTTTCGAGGCGCCACGTTAGCGCCTCTTTTAGATATGGCAGCCTTGCCGTGAGCGCGTCGTTTCTGGACAGAATCTCGATTGCCTCGTCAACGAAGCCTTCGAGTTTGTCGCCGTCAAACCAGCCCATGTCCTCGACGAGCAACATTTGTTTGGCGGGGCTTGAATGAAATTGTGCGCTGGTAAAACTGTGCTCTCCCGCCCTAAGCTCTTCTAGTGATATGTTGCACCAGAGTGATGAGCCCGAATCGAAGATGGGGGCTGGTCTGCAGGCTAGCGTGTTTACGTTTCGCACAAGGCCAAAGTTACGCCAATGGCGGTCATAGTTGGCGATGATGTCGTCGCACACGATCATGCGGTCAAGGGCGTCTTTTATATCTGTCGCTCCAAGCTCTTCGCAGTTTGCTACATACCGTTCGTAATCGGTTAGTCGCTCGTCTGCATTTGCATGCTGGTTTACATAGAACGCAGGGACATATTCTTCTTCGTCAGTTAAGAAGACATTGCATGTGCTCAAGGCGGAAGTACCCGCGCCTTCGAGCGAGTAAGGCACATAATCGCAGGCGTTTAGGATGCGACGGTGGAGTGCGGTCGCCACCATCTCGTTATAGGGTTCCTGGTTTAGATGCGCACCTGCCTTGTGGAGGATTCGACGGTCACCCTCGCATGTCCAGTACTTTTGAAGATTGCCGTCCGAGGTGTTGTCGGGCTTGGCAGCAGCTGCCTTGCCCTCTGGGGCGAAGGGTGCAATGGTTAGCGAGACGTCATCAAAAGCATTATTGAAGAAATTGATATCTTTCCACGCGAGACCGGAGTCTTGGGGCCTAATCCAATACTGGTCGGATAAGGAGAGGCCAAGATTTCGCTGTACGAGTTCATCGGGAACATCAACTGCGGCTTCTGCAAGCAGGGAGGCTAGCCCAATGCGTGCGAGCGGGATACCGCGGCCACGCCACCAAG
Source organism: uncultured Collinsella sp. (assembly GCA_958429345.1). Lineage (GTDB taxonomy): Bacteria > Actinomycetota > Coriobacteriia > Coriobacteriales > Coriobacteriaceae > Collinsella. The sequence goes on from CAUAJK010000015.1 coordinate 23,407, forward strand.
TGCGGAAAGAGTCGAGCGATATGGGGCTATTAGGGCCAAATACTCCAATAGGGGCGTGGGCGTAATCGATGTCGGCGCCGATATGGGTAAAGTCTTTTCGCGATGTGCTGTAGACCAGCTGAGCGACTTCGTGCGTGCGATTCATGAGGGTGAACGCGATCTCGCTCTTACCGTGGCCGCGGCGGGGACGTCCCCCCGTTTTGGTCACGGAACGGAGTCGCGTGTCGACGCTGTCTTTGTCGATGAGCCATACACCAGAAGCCTTGCGGGCATCAAGTGCTCCGTTTTTTATGAGCTCCTGCACCCTGCGCGGAGTGATGCCGAGCAGCTCGGCGGCTTCCTTGGTAGTAAGCATCACGAAACCCTTCGTCAAAACGAATAGTTTTATATATAGCAATTGTAATTAAAACTATTCGTTCTGACGAATGGTTTTGAGATTGAGGGCGAACCGACAGAAATGAACGGGCCTGGTACCTGTTGTTGCTGGATTTTGCATATTTGTATAACGCCGTGTGGCCTGTTGCGCCCCGTCCGTAATTCCTTTATTCTTAACAGGCTTCGCGCGAAAGCGCCAAGTGTGCCAGTGTGGCGCAACGGTAGCGCAACTGATTTGTAATCAGTGGGTTGCAGGTTCGATTCCTGTCACTGGCTCCATGAGAGTTTCGGGCTCTGTCTCTATATGGGACAGAGCCCGTTTCTATTTAGGTGGTGCGCCATCGGGTTAGCGCCCATCCCGTTTTTGGTTTGTCTCGTCCTCCAGTTTGTCTAAATCTGTAACACCAAGACCGATATTTGGCATCTAACTGTTACAGATTGAGATGAAACTTAGGGTGTTTTAGGAATATCTTGATCTGTAACATGTAGAAGCGGAATAGGCCTCTTGCTGTTACAGATCGAGACAAGGGCGGGTGCGGACCTGGATGTTCTGCTCGAGCGTGGATTTCTGGACACGCGAGAGAAGAAAATCTTCCGACCGGAGAACGAGCGTGGATAATTAACTTGGATAGGGAGCTAAGGTAAACACCGATTGTCTATCGAGGGCTTTAGAAACAACGACCCCGATTTCATTGTGGAATCGGGGTCGTTTGTGCCTGAGGAATCCGAATGGATTAATCGAGCTCCTAAGGGACTTCTTGGGTTCTTGCTAATGGTCTGCCGAGGATGTCCCCAATGCAAGCAGCGGGCATCTACTCAATATAGTTGGGATTCTTCTTGATGATCACGCGTGCAGCGATGAACGAGACAACGATGGCGATGACGGCGACAACGCACGCCAGTACGAAGTTGCCCATGGATCCATCGGGAGCGATAAAGATCAGCGCAGAAAGAAGACCGGGGCATGCTCCCGCAACATACTCCTTCAGGACGAAGATGCCTGCAGGGAGTCCCGCGCAGAGGGCGCCGATTGCTGTGCCGACAAGCAGGCGGGGACGCTCGATGAGGCAGCCGTAAAATGCGGGCTCAGTTACGCCACAGAGTGCGGTGACGGCAACCGTGGTGACCATACCTCTCTTCTCCTTGTTGCCTTTCATTGCAGTTGCCAAGGCGAGACTCGTGCCGCCAATGCAGAGGTTTGAGATGAAGCCAAAGATGATGGGCGCCCAGCCGAGCTGCGCCAAGCTCGTAACTTCGATCGCGATGTAGGCCTTATCAAGACCGAGCATGACAAAATAGGGGTTAAGGGCTGCAAGGATTGGAGTAGCGATAAATGCCACGTTATCCATGAGCCACGTGGCGGCATCACTCAGCGCGTAGCCCATCATGCTGCCGGCGGGGCCGAGGATAATCAGCTCAACAGGCACGACGATGAACATGGTGAGCAGCGGCTTCAAGAACAGTTTGGTAATGTCGGGGATGATTTTCTGAAGACCGCGATCAACAAAGTACATGAACACAACGCCCAGTACGATTGGCACCACCGTGCTCGAGTAGTCATTCGTCGGGATGGGGATGCCAAGAAAGTCGAGACCCTCAGCACCGCTAATAGACGAGCTAATCATGATTGCGCCCAGCAGTGCGCCCATGATAGGCTGCATCTTCATGACGGCGGCGAGCTGATAGCCGAGGTAAACGGGCAGGAAGCTAAATGAGGCGCTGAAGATCGCCAGCAGAACCTGGGCGGTTCCGCTATCGGTGCTCAATCCACAATAATTGACCAGGAGATTCTTGATCGAAAGAATGAGTCCGCCAACGATGAGCGCCGGGACGATGGGCATGAATACCTGTGCAGAGACGTTCCCGAATTTCTCAATCAAGCCCATGGCGGTGTTACCGCTTTTAATGCCTTCTGCAAGGTCTTTGGCGGTTTGGGCATCGTCGGCAACCGTGCCACCGCCGACTTCGATTCCCGCGAAGTCGAGGAAGTCGTTGTAGGCCTCGGTGACGTTGGGGCCGATGATTACCTGAAGCTGGCCACCGCTGACTACTGCCCCGAGCGCCTGGTCAGCCGATTTGGCGAGCTGGAGATCGATGATCGAGGTGTCTCGTGCGTCGACGCGCAGGCGCGTCGCACAATGAGTTACCGATGTAATGTTCTCTTTGCCGCCAACAGCCTTTAGGACTGTTTCGGACATTGCCTGATATTTCATCTCTTTCTCCTAACCTTCCTGCTCCTGATACTTCGAGATAAGGTCTCGGTACCAATACCAGCTCTTTTTGGGGGTGCGCTCCAGATTGTTCTCGAAGTCGATATGGACAAGTCCGTATCGTTTTTCGTAGCCGTTGATCCAGCTATACAGATCCATCGTCGACCAGAGGTAGTAGCCCTCAACGCGCGCGCCGTCGCGCTTAGCCCTCATCATGTGCTCGATGAACTGGCCCAGAAGCTCGATGCGGTCATCATCGTGGATTATTCCGTCTGCGTCTGGTTGCTCATAGGCGCCATGTCCGTTTTCCGTAATAAAGATGCGGGGCGCGTCATAGCGCTCGTGGACATCCATGATGGTTGAATACATGCAACTTGGGAGTATTTCGCGGCCCCATTTATTGCGGGGAACATTGCTGTCGCGGGCGCTTTCAAACAAGGGCGCAATGCATTTTCCTTCGACCTTTTTGCTCGAACCGCCCTTATTGTTCGCCGAAACGGCAAGCTCTCCACCGTGCCAGTCGGTTACATACTCTCGGCAATACACGTTGAGTCCAATAAAATCGACTTTACCGTCTCTGAATTCTTCTACGTCATTTGGGGATCGATAGAGCGAGACGCCAAGTTTTTCAAGGATTTCGTCCATTTCTGGCGGCAGTTGACCCTGAAGTGCTGGTGCCAGAATCATGCGATTGGCGAAAAAGTCTGCGTATCGAAATACGTCATCGGGGTGCTCGGTTGCCGGGTCGAGTTCGACAACGCCGCCATCGTGGACGGCGCCGATGATGCCGTCGTAGCCCATTTGACGATATGCTCGGACTGCGAGTGCGCTTGCGCGCATCAGGTTGTACTGAAACTGCATGTACGACTGAACGTCGAGCGATCGATTGGGGGGATAGTTGCCCAACATGTTTACGCAGTAGCTGTAGAAATGCGGCTCGTTAACGGTAGCCCAGATTTTGACGCGGTCTCCAAAGCGCTCAAAGCAAATCTTGGCGTATTTGCAGAACCATTCTGCCATATCGTTGTTCAGCCATCCGCCTTTGCAAGCAAGCGTGAATGGCAGATCGTAATGGAACAGCGTAACGTTGGGCTCTATGCCATTTTCGAGGCAGCAATCAATGACCCGATTATAAAAATCGATACCCTTTTCATTCACTTCACCGATACCCGTGGGGATGATTCGACTCCATGAAAGAGAGAAGCGATAGGTGTTTTGTCCGCCTTCTTTCATCATGCGGATATCTTCTTCATAGCGATGGTAGAAGTCGCAAGATACATCACCGTCAACATGGTTGATGTTCTTATTGCTTGTGTGGTTAAAGAAATCCCACTCGCCAAGGCCTTTGCCGTCTTCGTTCCAGGCACCCTCGCACTGATAAGACGCCGTGGCGGAACCCCAGAGAAACGGGATGTTGTTCACGTTGCTCATGAATCCCCTTTCCATCATTCAACACGGTGGATACGTGTGGCGGAATTACGATTAAGATGACGTCAACTGATTTGAATCATAGGAGAACGACCAAAGCTGTTTGATTCAATAAATGAACTATGATTTCGAGGAGAGCGGAAAGAGGGATCACGTGAATATCAATGACTTCGATGTGCTCAATCGCATTAGCTCCATCATCAACAGCGAGTTTGGGTCAAACGATGCCGCCATCGCTCGATATCTCATCGCTCACATTAGGCGTTCGAGCGAAATCAATGTTGCCACAATAACCCGCGATGCATTCGTGACCCGTTCCGCTGTTCGTCGTTTCTGCAATCGATTGGGCTACCAGTCTCTTAGCGATTTGAAAGAATCATTTACTCAATCAGTCTTTCCAAGCGACTTAAGCCATCGAGAGGAGGAATTTGGCTACGAGGAGTACAGGGCAGAGCTCGACGTTCGCATGATCGAGATGTTCGCTGAGGTTGAAAGCGGCGTGTCCGATATCGCTATTAAGCACCTTGCCGACGAAATTGATGGCCATAAAAACGTTGAAATCTGGTGCACCAATAATGTGAGCGCCAATCTCGTACGATTTCAGCAGGAAATGTTTTATGCGGGCAAGATAGTTCGCATAGTTGCTGGGGCTAACGTCGCGGAATTGAAAAACATGGGAGACGCTTCGCAGTCATTGATAATTCTCGTATCGGTCTCCGGGCTATTTGCGTCCCAGGCGCGTGAGTATCTTGATTGCCGTTCGGGCAGGAAGATTCTAATTACTGCGTTTAGCAACGATGACAAATCGAGGTCTTTTGACCGTGTATATCGTCTTGGTAATGCGGGAAACGGAATTGACCGACTCGGCGTTTATTCGAAATACGCCATGACCTATTTCTTCGACTTGCTATCGTCGTGTTACTTGAGTCGCTACCCCTGCACCAAGGGGGAGCCGCTCTATGGGTCTACTTTGGTCTGGCCCGAGCAGTAGCGGCTCTATAGTTCTCCCGTCTGGAGAATGAGCGTGGATAATCTCCGCTTTGGGCTTAGAGCCGCGCTAAAAGCGGGAGATTATCCACGCTTGAACGTGCCGTGGAAGCACGATCGTGACCTATGTAATAGTGCAAGAGGGTCGGTATCGAAGGTCGATGCTGCAGATGTACTCCACCGTGACAAAGTGTTCCCTCGTGAAATGTCACAAGCGTAGCCAAATCCACCGTCCTTCATATCCAAACTCAACAAAACCGCAGGTCACAGCTATATAGATACGCCCGGCACCGTGTATCTAGAGGTTTTCGTTGACAGCCCCCAAGGTTGCATCGTATTATCTTTTTCGTTCGCGGGGGCGGCGGTCCAAAAGACCAAAGGACCTGCGGATACTTGAACGATTGGGAGTTTGCCCGAGTGGTTAATGGGGACGGGCTGTAAACCCGTTGGCTCTGCCTACATAGGTTCGAATCCTATAGCTCCCACCCGTCAAGTGCCTGTATAGCTCAGTCGGTAGAGCACTTCGTTGGTAACGAAGAGGTCACCAGTTCAAGTCTGGTTGCAGGCTCCATCCGGCGGTGTAGCTCAGTTGGTTAGAGCACACGGTTCATACCCGTGGCGTCACTGGTTCGAATCCAGTCACCGCTACCATAGGTAACACGGTGGCTTCTCAATAGTATGTTGAGAGGCCACTATGGTATAAAGGCAAAGTCCCGTCCGGGGACGACCTGTTTAGAGGAGGGCTTTATGGCCAAAGAGAAGTTTGAGCGCACTAAGCCGCATGTTAACATCGGCACCATTGGTCACGTCGACCACGGCAAGACCACGCTGACCGCTGCCATCACCAAGGTTCTCTCCGAGACCGAGGGCTGCAAGGCTGACTTCACTGCGTTCGAGAACATCGACAAGGCTCCCGAGGAGCGCGAGCGCGGCATTACGATCTCCGTCTCCCACGTCGAGTACGAGACTGCTGCCCGTCACTACGCTCACGTTGACTGCCCGGGCCACGCTGACTACGTCAAGAACATGATCTCCGGTGCTGCTCAGATGGACGGCGCTATCCTGGTCATCGCCGCTACCGACGGCCCCATGGCTCAGACCCGCGAGCACATCCTGCTCGCCCGTCAGGTCGGCGTTCCCTACATCGTCGTCTTCCTGAACAAGTGCGACATGGTCGACGATGACGAGCTCATCGACCTCGTCGAGATGGAGACCCGTGAGCTCCTCTCCGAGTACGATTTCCCCGGCGACGACATTCCCGTCATCCGTGGTTCCGCTCTGGGCGCTCTCGAGGGCGACGCCAAGTGGATGGACGCTATCCGCGAGCTCATGAAGGCCGTCGACGAGTACATCCCGACGCCTGCTCGTAACAACGACCTCCCCTTCCTGATGGCCGTTGAGGACGTTATGACCATCTCCGGCCGTGGTACCGTTGCTACCGGCCGTGTCGAGCGCGGTGAGCTCAAGCTCAACGAGCCCGTCGAGATCGTCGGCATCAAGGATACCCAGAACACCGTCGTTACCGGTATCGAGATGTTCCGTAAGTCCATGGACTTCTGCGAGGCTGGCGACAACGTCGGTCTGCTGCTCCGCGGCATCAAGCGCGAGGACATCGAGCGCGGCCAGGTTCTCTGCAAGCCCGGTTCGGTTACCCCGCACACCAAGTTCACCGGTGAGATCTACGTTCTGACCAAGGAGGAGGGCGGCCGTCACACCCCGTTCTTCGATGGTTATCGTCCTCAGTTCTACTTCCGTACCACCGACGTTACCGGTACGGTCAAGCTCCCCGAGGGCACCGAGATGGCTATGCCTGGTGACCACATCACCATCGAGGGCGACCTCATTCACCCGATCGCCATGGAGGAGGGCCTGCGCTTCGCTATCCGCGAGGGTGGCCACACCGTCGGTTCGGGCATCGTCTCCACGATCATTGAGTAAATTAGCTCTTTGATATAGCTGACTTAGAGAACCCGGCACTTATATGGGTGCCGGGTTCTTTTCTGCAATGGATATTGAGCCGTTGCTGGTGTCGAGAGGATCGACAATGGTCCTGGATGCACCGTCGATTAGATCTCGATGGCTTCATTGATGTGTTCCAAATATGAATGGATCCACCGAGAACCAATTGACTCGAGGTTTTCATTGACAGCACTTACGTGGAGCTGATAAAGTAACAACTCGTGCCCGTACGGGGCGGAAATGAAAGGTTCAGGATACATGCGTACTCTAGTTACTCTTGCGTGCACTGAGTGCAAGCGCCGCAACTATACGACCACCAAGAACAAGTCGACCATGCCTGATCGTATGGAGATCAAGAAGTATTGCCCCTGGTGCCGTCACCACACGCTGCACAAAGAGACTCGCTAGTCTCTAGTCACATACGCCAGTAGTTCAATTGGTAGAGCATCGGTCTCCAAAACCGAGTGTTGAGGGTTCGAGTCCTTCCTGGCGTGCCAGTCATTATTCCGTAAGCTCCCAATTGGGGGCTTACGGTTTACTCATGTATAAGCGCATTGCGCGGAGGTAACCCAAATGGCCAACAAGAAGAACAAGAAGAAGGCTCAGCAGCAGGCGCCTGCCAACAACGCTGCCGCCAACTCCAAGGTTGAGGCCAAGAAGGCCGTTGCCAAGAAGAACGAGAAGGCTGCGAAGTCCAAGAAGAACGAGAAGCCTGGTTTCTTCGCCCGCACCAAGAAGTATTTCGCTTCGGTCAAGTCCGAGATGAAGCGTGTAACGTGGCCCGATAAGAAGGAGCTCGTGAACTACTCGGTCGTCGTTTGCGCTTCTCTGATCGTCGTCGGCGTCGTCATCGCTCTGCTCGATGCTGGCTTTGGCGAGGCTCTTGCTCTGTTCTCTGGATTGAGGGGCTAAACCATGTCTAAGCGTTGGTACGTCGTTCACACTTACTCTGGATACGAGAACCGTGTTAAGTCCGATCTCGAGCATCGAATCGAGACTATGGGCATGCAGGACCGTATCTTTGATATCGAGATTCCTATGGAGCGTGTCACCGAGATTAAAGAGGGTGGCAAGCGTGAGACCAAGGATTCCAAGATTTTCCCGGGTTATGTCCTTGTCCGCATGGAGATGGATGATGATGCTTGGACGTGCGTTCGTAACACGCCTGGCGTCACCGGTTTCCTGGGCGGCAACGGCAAGCCCGCTCCGCTTTCCCGCGACGAGTACAACAAGATGACTCGTCGTCCCGGTAAGGGCGATTCGCCCAAGCGCACTTCGGTTGATATTGAGGTCGGCACGTCCGTCCGCGTCACCGATGGCCCGCTTACCGACTTTGATGGCAAGGTCTCCGAGGTTAACACCGAGGCTGGCAAGCTCAAGGTCACGCTGATGATCTTTGGCCGCGAGACGCCGGTCGAGCTCGACTTTAACCAGGTCGCTGTCATCGCTTAAGTTTTCGTCCGTTCGCGCGAGCGTGCTTCTTCTGTGACTGCTCATCTCAGGAGTGCTTCTAACACGTGCGTGCTTACGATATAGCAAGTACTTCACACTCGTGATTCGAAAGGAATGACCATGGCTGAGAAGAAGGTTGCCAACGTCATTAAGCTCCAGATTCCTGCTGGTGCAGCTAACCCCGCTCCTCCCGTCGGCCCCGCCCTGGGCGCTGCTGGCGTGAACATCATGCAGTTCTGCCAGGCCTTTAACGCCGAGACGCAGGACAAGAAGGGCGACATCATCCCCGTTGAGATCTCTGTCTACGAGGATAAGTCCTTCTCCTTCATCACCAAGACCCCGCCGGCGGCTCACCTCATCAAGAAGGAGCTGAACCTCAAGTCTGGTTCCGCTAAGCCCCAGGCCGACAAGGTTGGTCAGCTCTCCCAGGAGCAGCTCACCAAGATCGCCGAGATCAAGATGCCGGACCTCAATGCCAACGACATTGACGCCGCCAAGAAGATCATCGCCGGTACCGCCCGTTCCATGGGCGTCACCATCGCTGAGTAGCGATTTCTTATGGTAACGACGGGTGCTCCGACCGGGGCGCCCGTTAAATGTGTGCAATAGGGCACACGATACGATGTGGGAGGGCTCACGCCCGTTTAACCACAGGAGGTAATGCACATGGCTAAGCATGGTAAGAGCTATAACGCCGCTGCCGAGAAGATCGACCGCGCCACGCTCTACACCCCCCTTCAGGCTGCCAAGCTCATCAAGGAGCTCGACACCGCCAAGTTCGACGAGACCGTCGAGGCTCACTTCCGTCTGGGCATCGATACTCGTAAGGCTGACCAGAACATCCGTGGTTCCATCTCCCTGCCCCACGGCACCGGCAAGACCGTTCGTGTTGCCGTCTTCGCCGAGGGCGAGAAGGCCCGTGAGGCTGAGGCTGCCGGCGCCGACATCATCGGTTCCGACGAGCTCGTCGCCCAGATTCAGAAGGGCGAGATCAACTTCGACGCCGCTATCGCTACGCCGAACATGATGGCCAAGGTTGGCCGCATCGGTAAGATCCTTGGTCCCCGTGGCCTCATGCCGAACCCCAAGCTCGGCACCGTGACCATGGACGTCGCCAAGATGGTCTCCGAGCTCAAGGCTGGCCGCGTTGAGTACCGCGCCGACCGCTACGGCATCTGCCACGTGCCCCTGGGCAAGAAGTCCTTCTCTGAGCAGCAGCTCGTCGAGAACTACGCTGCCCTGTACACCGAGATTCTGCGCGTCAAGCCCTCTTCTGCTAAGGGCAAGTACGTCAAGTCCATCTCCGTGTCTTCCACCATGGGCCCTGGCGTCAAGGTCGATCCCGCTGTCCAGCGTGACTTCCTGGCTGAGTAACTGCTAGTTACTGCCTGAGTACAGCAAGCATTGCTAAAGAAACCCGGTTCTGCCTTGTGCAGGACCGGGTTTCTTGCTATCGCGTCAAAAGCACCATAAAGGGGACAGTGTCCCCTTTATGGTGGTTACCAGGGTGTTCTGGCTGTTGAAGACTCGATGGCTTCGTGGCGTTTGAGCTCGCGGCGCATGGTTTGTGAGTTGAGCCAAGCTGCTTGCCAGCCGCGGATGGGGTAGTGCGTCTGGTCGAGCTCAAACTGCGTATAGCCGCAGGCGTTGATGATCGTCGTTCCACACACATGCTGACGCTCGCGCTGAAAATCGCAACCGTAGCTTTGGTGCACATGCCCGTGCACCATGTAGTCGGGATTCCAGGATTCGAGTGCTGTGTTAAAACACTCGAATCCTCGATGCGGCAGATCGTCCAGATCACCCATACCGGCGGCGGGTGCATGGGTAAGCAGAATGTCGCACCCGCCGACCATCCTAACCTTACGCGACAGCTTACGCATGCGCTTGGACATCTCGCGTTCGGTGTACATGTTGGCGCCGTCGCGATAACGCATGGACCCGCCAAGGCCCGCAATGCGAATCCCTCGGTACGTGTACACGCTGTCCTCTACGCAGATACATCCACCCGGTGCATGACGTGCGTAGCGGTCATCGTGATTGCCGCGCACGTAGATGAGCGGTTTGTTGATGACCGTAACCAAAAACTCAAGATAGTCCGGGTCCAGATCGCCGGCGGACAAAATCAGGTCGACTCCCTCAAAGCGTTCCTTGCGAAAGCACTCCCAAAGGCATCGTTCTTCGGTATCGGCTATGGCAAGGATTTTCATAGGGCAGGGACTTTCGGCTCATCGTCGAGCTGCGGAATGGTGCCTACCACGTTGTCCGCCAGCCAATTCATCTCGACAATCTGCGTGCTCGGCAGCGGAGGGAAGCCTTCGATCTGTACCACGCCGTTCTGGCTGTGGAGCTCGCCGCCAAAGGGGTTGATGGATCCCACAACAATGCCGTTGCGGAGCAACTGCACGAGTTTGCGCGTTTGGTAGGGTAGGCCCGGAGCGTAACGGATGTCGATAACGCCGGAGCTCATGCCATACCAGTAGTTGACGGCGCGCACTTGGTTGTCGTCGCTGGTCTCGTCCCACGTGCCGTGAAGAAGGCTGCGAACGATGAGCTCGTAGTAACGGCCCCAGTTCCATACGGGCATGGCGATGCCGGTGACTTTGCCGTCGACCAAGCGGTGAAGCCCGTAGGCCGTTGGGTCTTCGAGCGACTTTGACATGTCAGCGCCGGTCATGACGCTTACGCCTTCGCGGCACATGGCTTCGGCAAGACCACCGGCGGGAACATCGCCCCAGGTGAGGATGACCTGCGCGCGCGGGTCGAGCAGCGAGGCGCCAATCGCAAAGGCGTTGATCTCGCTGAGTGCGCCCGAGGCGAAGACCGACGCGTGGTAACCGATGCGGTGGTTGTCCGCCATGCTGGCCGCAAGGGCGCCCAGCAGAAACTTGGCCTCGTACATCTTGCCAAAGTACGAACGGACGCTTTGATGGGGAAGGCCGATAGAGCAGTTGAGGAACCGAACCCGGGGATACTCAACGGCAGCCCTGAGCGTGTATTCCATCAGGCGGTGCGAGGTCGAGAAGATGACGTTTGCTCCATGTTTGACAGCCGTTTCCACGGCGGCGTAGAACACATCCGGATCGTGACAGTCCTCGAACGCCTCGGTGCGCACGATACCGCCAAAGTGCTCATCGAGATACTGACGCCCTTGGTCGTGCAGGCTGTCCCAGCTCGACGTCGCACAGGGGAATTCATGGATAAAGGCGATGCGCAGGGGGTTGGCCGTCGAGTAGACGGTCTTGCCCATAAAGAAGTTGAGCACGCCAGAGGTGGACTTGGCGGGCGTCTCCTCCTCGTCGACGCTCGGTGCTTCGACAAGATCGACCTTGTCCTCGTCATTTTTGCCGGCAATGACCAGCTCGCGCCAGATCTTGCACAGGCGGTTTACGACGATATCCGTTGGCGTATCCAGCAGGCGGTCCTGGTTGTACACATTGAGGTAGACGAGCATGGCGTCGGCGGGCGTAATGTCCAGGTGATCGCCGCCTGCGCGAAGGTAGGCACGCTTAAAGAGCAGGAAAGTGTGGCGCAGGTAGTCGACCTTTTTCTGCGGCCATTTTTCGATAAGGTTCTGACCGAGCATCTTCGCGAGCGTTTCGTAGCTTCCCTCACGCGAGAACTCGATCTCGTATAGGGGGCAGACGCGCCAAAACGCGCAGAACTCGCCGTACAGGCGGCTTTCGACGGAATCCCATGTGCCGGGGTAGAGACGGGTGACCTTGGCCGAAACCGTCGGGGCGTCTAGGAATTTGAGGACACTGACGCGTTTGTTGCCTTCTTGGACATAGAACCGATGCATGAACTCGGTGACGATGACGGGGTCGCGATAGCCCTCGGTCACCTGGATGTCGTAGAGGTTGGACCACTTGCGGGCGAACTCGGTGCTAAACGGAAGCAGGGGCATAAAGTTACACGAAAAGGCGGACTGACGGCCCTTGGTGACCGTGCCGACGACCATTTCGAGCGGAATATCCCGCAGGCCGACATTCTCTCGCTGACCTAAGGGGAGCTGAGCAACCAAGCTATCGAGGTCCGTAAGGTATGGATGCTCGCTTTGGCTAATGGCGCGTCGACGTCCTTGCTCGCCGCGCTTGCGTGCTTGACGATAGGCCTCTTCCATAATGTTGCTCCCTTAGTCGTTTAAACAACTATATGAACCATGGTACCACGAATGAAAACCACTACAAAGATGCCTGACCCCTTTGCGGTGGTTTAGGCGATGATGGGGGCGATGGCGCGGATGCAGGCGTCGGCAGCGGTGAAAGTGGTGCTGTCGTCGCTGACGATAAAGATGATCTTTCCTTTGATGCCAAAGTCGCCGATTTCGCTAAAGAGCACGTAGGGCTCTTTGTCAAAGCCCGAGATGGGCGAGACGGCCGTTTTGGTTGCGCTCGTGAGCTCGTCTGCCAGCACGTCAAGGGAAGCCCACTTAGACGTGTCCTTTACGGCAACGGGCACGGCCACGCGCCCAAAGGGCATCAAATGCACGAGTGTGTTCTTGGAAATGTTGGAGTTGGGGACGATGATGGTCTGTCCACAGGCATCCTCAATCGTTGTATGACGCCAAGTGATGTCTTGGACCACGCCGGATACGCCGCCGACCTCGATATTGTCGCCGGGTTTGATGATGCCCATAAAGGTCACTTGCATGCCGCCGATAAGGTTTGACAGCGTGTCCTGAAAGCCGAGCGAGATGGCGATGCCGCCGACGCCAAGAGCGGCGACGAGCGCGTTTGCGTTAATGCCAAAGCAGTTGTCGAGGATAAAGCTGCCGCCAATCATCCAGATGACGGCGCGCGCGATGTTGATGAAGATACTTGATGCCGGAAGCGGGTTATCGTCACGGTTAAGCAGATGGTTCAGGGTCTTGGATACGACCTCGGCGGCGACGGCGGTGCCTATCGCCAAGATGACGGCCCAGATGATGTTGTGGACCCACCGTTGCTCAAAGAAATGAAGAATCGGCTCAAACAATTCCATGTAGGGAAAACCTCCTAATGATCGTCCAACCATGATACCCACCAAGAAGCCCGTCCGATCAAATTCAGACGGGCTTCTGTGCTCGATATAAGGTTTACGCGGCGGGGCTGCAAGGCCCGGCGGTGTAGCTTAGCGTCGACGCTTCCAGATAATGCCGAGGATGATGACGATGATGCCGCCGATAAGGCACGCGCCAACTACTGCCAGCGTGCGGTCTCCCGTTGCGGCGAGCTTACCGCTCGTCTTCTTGGTGCTGACCTTCGTGGTCGTCGTGTCCGTCTTAGGCGAGGGCTTAGGCGTCAGGGCCGGTGTGGGCGTGGGGTCCACGGCTACGGAGCCGAAGCTGATGGTGCCGGCGAGCCCGGCCATCTTGCTCTCCCAGCCGTTCTGCCCAATCAGCGCCCTCAGCGCCGCCTCGCACGTGCCCCACTCGGTGTACTTGGTGGCGTGTGCAAAGGTGGGAAAGTCGGTCGTGTTGGTAATGATGTAGTTGTTGGTGGCGACGGTATAGGTCTTGGCGGGGTCGAGCGTGCTGCCGTCTTTGGTGAGTGTGGCACTCACAATGCGCTTGCCTTCGGGCTGCGTCCAATCAATCGTCACGTTGATGCCGCCAAAGGAGAGAACGCTGTCAGAGTCATCGCGCCACTTGTACTTGTCTTGCGCCTCCTGCTCGGTGTGACCGGCCGCCACATAAGCCTGCTGAAGCTCGTAGCTGTCGTTGCAATCGTCGCTGATTTGTAGCGAGTGCTCGAGCGCTGCGAGGAAGTCCGCGCCGGTCATGGTCCAGGTCTCCACGGTGTTGCCGTAGGGCGAGATGGCGATGACGTTGCCAGCGGTCACGTTGCCCGCCGCGATGCCGCCGCGGATGCCGCCAGCGTTTTCGATAGCGAGGTCCGCGCCCGTCAGGGCAAGATAAGAGCCGCAAATCACGTGGCCGATGGTCTGGGCCTTGGTGGTGTCGCCCTCCTTGCTGGGACGGAAATCGGTGGTGCGCACCATTTCCCAACCATGCGTGCCTGCGGCGTCCTCGCCGTAGAAATAGTTGGTGGTGGATGTGCCGAGCACCTTGTTCGATTCGTTTTCAAAGTCTTCGTCGAGCGGCTTGATCTTGTTGCGGACGGCTTCAAGGCGGCTTTGGTAGTCGGAGCCCTTGTCGGGGTCTGCCAAAAGGTCGTTGACGTTCTTGGCGGTGTAGAGCTTCTCGTTGCTGTCGTCTGCAGGGACCGTGACCGTGTCATCGTCGGTCGTCTCGGTGCCATTCGTGTCGTATTTGTACGGAATGGAAAGCAGTCCCACCTCGGCAAAGGCACTGCCCGCCTCGACAACGTGGATTGTCTTGCCGTCGGCTCCCGTCACCTTCTCGTTAAGGTTGATGTGCTCGTGGCCTGCGATAAGGGCATCGACGCCACGGAGTCGCGTGGCAAAGGTCTTGGCGTCGAGCGTGTGCGCGATACACACAACAACATCGCAGCCCTCCCTGCGCAGCTGCTCTGCCTCGGTATTGATGGCGTTCGCGGCACTCGAGAAGCTGGTGCCCGCGACCAGGTCCGCGCGCAGCGAGGAACCTAGCGACTCATCCATGGCACCCACGACGCCGACCTTGATTTTGTAGTCGAATGTGGAGTGATCTTCGCTATCCTCCCAGGTGCGATCGAGCGTCTTCGTGATGCTCGAGCTCCATACGCCGCTCGTAGACTTCGCGTTCGCGCAGAGCATGGCGAAGGGCGTGCCGGTGGGGCTGTGGCCGGTCATGGTGCGGAGCTTGTCCGCGCCGTAGCTCCAGTCGTGGTTGCCCGGCGTGGTCGCGTCGTAGCCGTCTGCATAGAAGGTGTCCATGAGCTCGGCGATGCTCTTGCCCTCGCTCATGGTGGCGAAGGACTGTCCGTGGAAGGTGTCGCCCGCATCGAGCAAAAGATCGGGGGCGTTGCCCTGGGCGCTATAGAGAACCGCCAGTCCGTCAAAGCCCACAGTGCCAGCGCCCTTGCTTTCGTTGTAGCTGTACTTGTAGCTGCCGTGGATGTCGTTGGTGTGCATGACGGCCACGGAGCCGTCAATAGCGGCGGGCAGGTTCCCCGCGAAAGCGAGGCTTGGGATGCCTGCGAGCGCGCCGGCAAACAACGCGGCGGCTAACGCAAAGCGGGGGAGTCTTTTCATGGCAGTTTCCTTAGTCCTTAGCCAGAATGTCTGGTTGAATATCGGATTATCGACATAATATGCGAAAACCGCCGCAAGGGCGTCTGTCCCTTAGCGGCGGTTTTGACGTTTGCGCAGATAAAACCTGCCAAAATAAACCTGTCCCTTTTTGGCAGGTTTTAGCTCAGCAGCATGCGGTCGTTGGCGAGCTCGCCGCCCGAGACCTCCTCGAACTTCTGCAGCAGGTCGGCTACGGTGAGCGACTTCTTCTCATCGCCCGCCACGTCGTAGATCACGTGGCCTTCGTGCATCATGATCAGACGGTTGCCCAGACGGATGGCGTCGTTCATGTTATGCGTGACCATGAGCGTGGTCAGGTGGTTCTCGTCGACGATCTCCTCGGTCAGGTTGAGCACCTTAGAGGCCGTCTTGGGGTCGAGGGCCGCCGTGTGCTCGTCGAGCAGCAGCAGGCGCGGCCTGGTGAGCGTGGCCATCAACAGGGTGAGTGCCTGGCGCTGGCCGCCCGAGAGCAGGCCGACCTTGGCGTTGAGACGCGTGTCCAGACCAAGGTCCAGGCGCTTGAGTAGCTCAACGTACTCATCTTTCTCGGCCTTGGTGACGCCCCACGAAAGGCCGCGACGCTGACCGCGACGCTTGGCGAGGGCCAGGTTCTCGGCGATTTGCATGTCGGCAGCGGTACCGCGCATGGGGTCCTGGAACACGCGGCCCAGGTACTTGGCACGCTGCGACTCGCTCAGACGCGAGATATCGTTGCCGTCGAGCTCAATAACGCCCGAATCGAGCGGGTACATGCCGGCGATCATGTTGAGCAGCGTGGACTTGCCGGCGCCGTTGCCGCCGATCACGGTTACAAAGTCGCCGTCATTTAGGGTGAGGTCGACGCCGGTGAGCGCGCGCTTCTCGGTGACGGTGCCCTTGTTAAAGGTCTTCTTGACGTGCGAGAGCTTAAGCATCTGCCTCATCCCCCTTCGTGTAGGAGCTGCGGAGCTTATAGCGCTCCCAAACCACGGGCATGCACAGGGCCACAGCGACAATCACGGCGGAGAGCAACTTCATGTCGTTGGCGTCCATGCCCAACTGCAGCACGATGGCGCGGATAAGGAAGTACACCACGGAGCCAAAGACGGCGGAGGCAAGACGGACGCTAAACTGCGTGAGGCCGCCGGGAAGCAGACGGCCGAGCACCTCGCCGATAACAATGGCGGCAAGACCGATAACGATGGCACCGGTGCCCATACCAATGTCGGCATACTTTTGGCTCTGGCAGATGAGCGCGCCCGAAAGGCCGATGAGGGCGTTGGAGAGCACGAGGGCGATCATCTTGGTGGAGTTGGTGTTGACGCCCAGAGCGCGGATCATGTACTCGTTGTTGCCGGTGGCTCGCAGCGCCGAGCCGATCTCGGTGCCAAAGAACCAATACAGGATGGCAACGATAGCCACGGCGAGCAGGATGCCCAAGATGATGGCAACGGTGGACTGCGGCAGACCGGTCATATTGCTGACGGCCGAGAACACGGTGCCTTTGGCAAGAATGGGCGTATTGGACTTGCCCATGATGCGCAGGTTGATGGACCACAGGCTGATCTGGGTGAGGATTCCGGCGAGGATCGCAGGAATCTCAAAGACGGTGGTCAAAATGCCCGTGACGGCGCCCGCGATGGCGCCGGCGCACATGCCGGCCAGCACGGCGAGCAGCGGGTCGACGTTGTTATTGACGATGAGCACAGCGCAGACGCAGCCGCCGAGGGCAAAGCTGCCGTCGCAGGTCATATCGGGAATGTCGAGCAGGCGGAACGTGATAAACACGCCAAGCACCATAATGCCCCAGAGGACGCCCTGCGAAACGGCGCCCTGCAATGCAATGAGCATGCTTCATACCTCCTAGGATAGGGTGGACACGTGATTTTCCATAATAGCGGTAACAATGCATAGAAGAGTTACGGACAGACGTTTTGTTTTACCTGAAACAAGCAGGGCGGACGCCGGTCTACAGCGCCCGCCCCTGTGGCTCAGATATTGAATAACGCGGCTAAAGCGCGAGCACGGGCTCTAGACGCATGCCGCGTATGGCATTACGCGTCCAGGGCGGAAAGGTCGATGCCCAGGGCCTCGGCCATTTCGTCGTTCTTGACGACGACCAGGTCCTTGCTCGAGAGGTGCTTGATCGGCATATCCTCGGGCTTGGCCTCGCCCTTCAGGATCTTAACGGCCATCTCGCCCGCGGCGTAGCCCAGGTCCTCATAGTTGATGGAGAGGGTGAACAGGCCGCCGGCCATGCACATACCCTCCTCGCCAGTCACGAAGGGAAGCTTGTTTTCCTTGCAGATCTGGCCGACCTGCGAGGCACCCGCGGCGATGGTGTTGTCGGTGGGGGAGTACAGCGCGTCGACCTTGCCCACGGCAGACTCGACGACGGACTGAATCTCGTTGGAGCTCGAGACGGTGAAATCGGTGTACTCGAGGCCCAGCTTGTCGAGCTCCTTCTTGGCGGCCTTGATCTGGACGTCGGAGTTGGACTCGGCGGTGCAGTAGAGCAGGCCGACCTTTTTAACGTCGGGCAGGACCTTCTGCATCATCTCGAGCTGCTCGGCGACCGGGGTGAGGTCGGA
>CAUAJK010000016.1:0-40729 GCA_958429345.1 uncultured Collinsella sp.
GCCGCGCGGCAAGGAGATATATTGCCAGACCGGAGGGGCGCCGTGGGCGGGAATCGCGCACTCCATATTTTGTTCACAAATGAATAGGTCCCTCAGTCGCATCACTGAGGTTAAAACTGAAGCATTGGCTTCTGATATTGGCGATGACCAGCTGTTTTATGTGTATTGAGACATCGGTCATCTCTGGAGCGCTACTTTACTCCAAAGGCATCAGTTATTTGTTTCCCATCGGTAAAAGGCGGGTTTTGTTCGCCAAGCGTTCTTATATATAGCTAGATACGGGTTCGAACCCGTGCACCGGCAACAAAAAAGCGACCAACCGGAGTTGATCGCTTTCTATTCCATGGTGGGCCGTCAGGGGTTCAGCCTGCTTCGCAGGCGGCCGCTGCGGCGCTTTCTCGCCTTGCGCGCTGCGCTGGCAAACGCTCACGCGTTTACTCAGCTCCGCGCCCCGACGGGTTCGAACCCATGTCGCGGCAACAAAAAAGCGACCAACCGGAGTCGATCGCTTTCTTTTCTATGGTGGGCCGTCAGGGGTTCGAACCCTGGACCTTGGGATTAAAAGTCCCCTGCTCTGCCAGCTGAGCTAACGGCCCGCGGGTGGCATTGTACCACGGTCTGGGACTATTCCCAACTCCATTGGCCGTTCTGGAAAATCACAACTTCACGTCCATCAGGCGTAATGCCCGTAATATCGATGTCGTCCGTGCCGATCATAAAATCGACGTGCGTGCTCGAGACGTTAACGCCATGCTCCAGGAGCTCTTCCTTGGACATGTCGTACCCACCCTCGATGCATTCGGGGAAACCGACACCTAGCGCGAGATGGCAGCTAGCGTTCTCGTCATAGAGTGTGTCATAGAACAGAACGCCGCTTTCGCGGATCGGAGTGTTCTTGGAAATGAGCGCGACCTCGCCCAGATGAGCGGCACCTTCATCGGTGTCAATAATGCTCGCAAGCGTTGCCTTGCCCACGCGGGCGTCGTAGTCCACCACGCGGCCGCCCTCGAACTTAATCCAAAAATCGTCGACCTTATTGCCGTGGTGGATGAGCGGCATGGCCGAGTACACGATACCGTCGGCGCGCATGCGATCGGGTGAGGTGAAGACTTCCTCGGTGGGAATGTTGGGGAAGAAGGGGTGTCCATCGGGCGTCTTGCCCTTGCCGCCGGCCCACTCGTGACCCTTCGTCATGCCAATCGTCAAATCGGTTCCATTTGCCGCGGTGTAGTGCAGGTAGTCGAAACGATTGTCGTTCAGGAAGCGCAGGTTCTTTTCGAATTCGGCGTCATGGAGTTCCCAGTCGCTCTCCGGGTCCTGGCCATCGGCGCGCGCGGTGTGCAGAATCGCATTCCACAGCTTATAGATTGCAACCTCATCGGCGTCTCCCGGGAACACCTCGTGCGCCCATGCCACGACCGGAGCGCCGGCGATGCACCACGGATTGATGTTGTAATCCAGTCCACGGCGGAAAACTTTGCACTGCGTATTCCTCGCCTTGGATGCCGCGGCCGGCTTGGCTGGATCGATGCCCTTGAGGGCTGCAGGATCCGCACCCTCGATAAAGACAAAGCAGGCACCATCCTGGGCCAAGGAATCCAGCTGTATGCGCTTCCACTCGGGCGTCTGCTCAAAATAGCTTTTCTCGACATGCTCGTACGTGAGCCTCGTCACGGCATCATCGGCCCAAATGACCGTCACGTGGCCGGCGCCGGCAGCATAGGCCTCCGCGACCACCACGCGCGCAAACGGCGCGCACTCGACCGGAGACTGAACGACGACCTCCTGGCCGGGCTTGACGTTTACGCCCTTGCGGACGACCAGGCGCGCGTAGTTTTTAATCTTGGGCTCCAGGGCCTTCATGCCCTCCAGAGCCTCTTCGACCGTCAGGGCAGCTCGAATCATGTGCCACTCCATCTATCTATAGAACAGTAAAAAGGCGCGCCGCAAAAACGACGCGCCTTATATCTTAGCGATAAGTATGTATGCAAACGCTACTTCTTCTTGGAGTCCTTCTTGTCCTCCTCGGCAGCCGCGCGCTCAATAAGAGCGTTGAGCTTGTTCTCGGACATGCCCTCGGCCTGCGCGCGGTACATGTTGCGCAGGGGACGAATACGAACGAAGTCGTAGATAAAGTCACCCAGAATGACGACGTAGGACAAAACAATACCGACCATCTGGACGGGGCTGGACACCATGCCAGCGGGAGCGAAGTACAGCGAGGCCCAAATTGCCACGACGAGCACCATGCCAATGGCGAGCACAATCCACCAGATGCGACGGCGCTTGGTGTAGTCCTCGTCCTGCTTGAGGAGGATATTCGACACCGTATAGATGCGGTCCTCCTTGGCGCGCTGCTTAGCCTTGCGGGCGCGCTTCTCCTCTTTAGAGAGGCCCTCGAGGTTCTCGCCCTTCTCGAGCTCTTTGCGGCGTGCCTTAGACGAAGCCGGCACGACGCGAACGGAGCTCGCTGCTTGGCGGGCGGGCTTAGCAGATGCAGCAGACTTGCGCGCAACCCCGGTAACTTCGTGGGATTGCGTGCGCTTGTTCGTAGCGCTACGGGTACTCACTTATGCGTTCTCCTTCATGCTTGTGAACTGGGAGCCCGTGATGATCTGGAAGGCCTCGCGATAACGCTCGGACGTGCCATCGATGACCTCGGCGGGCAGGTGCGGGGTCTCCCCCGTCATATCCCAGTTGGCCTTGAGCCAATTGCGGACGAATTGCTTGTCGTAGCTAGGCTGGATCTTGCCCTCCTCGTAGCTGGCAGCAGGCCAGAAACGGCTGGAGTCGGGCGTGAGGCACTCGTCAATCAGCGTGACCTTGCCATCAATAACACCAAACTCGAACTTGGTGTCGGCAATGATGATGCCACGGGTCGCGGCGTACTCGGCAGCGGCCTTGTAGATCTTGAGGGAAAGGTCGCGAATCTGCGTGGCGATGTCCTCGCCCACGATCTCGCAGCAACGCTCGAACGAGATGTTCTCGTCGTGGTCGCCGATCTCGGCCTTCGTGGACGGCGTGAACAGCGGCTCAGGAAGCTTGGAAGCCTCGGTCAGGCCCTCAGGCAGCTGGATGCCGCAGACGGTGCCGTTCTCGTCGTAGGTCTTCTTGCCCGAACCGGTCAGATAGCCGCGGACGATGCACTCGATAGGAATCGTCTGGGCCTTCTTAACCAGCATGGCGCGGCCAGCGAGGTAGTCACGATACTCAGCAAACTCCTCGGGGAAATCCGCCGGGTCGATGGAAACGAGATGGTTGGGGACGATGTCGGCAAACTTATCGAACCAGAATGCCGAGATGCGATTGAGTACCTCTCCCTTAAACGGAATCTCGTCGGGAAGAATGAAGTCGAACGCAGAAATGCGGTCGGTGGCGACCATCAGCAGGTTTTCACCGGCATCGTAAATATCACGAACCTTGCCACGGGAATCCGGACGACGCTCCATCGTTGTCACGTGAGTCACTCCTTACCTAAATACGACAGAAATGCGGGTTCTTTCCCGCATGTTTTCGCAAACTCGGAGCGGCAGGGACGCAGCCCCTCCTTCACCGAATAGCGAAAAGCTAGTGCTCCATTGTAGTAGATGCCGCGTCTGCCGTGTGCTCGCGGGGCAGATGAATTGTAAAAGTCGTACCCTTTCCAAGCTCCGACTCCACGGATATGTAGCCATGGTGACGCTCGACGATCTGCTTGGTCACGGCGAGGCCAACGCCCAGGCCGCCAGCTTCGCGGGCGCGGCTGGCATCGGCGCGCCAAAACCGCCCGAAGATGCGCGACAGATCGTCCTTGGCAATACCGATGCCGGTATCAGAAACGGCAATGCTGACGTGCTTGCGGTCACTGAGCACCGACACCACGACCCAACCGCCCTCG
Organism: uncultured Collinsella sp.; assembly: GCA_958429345.1. GTDB lineage: Bacteria > Actinomycetota > Coriobacteriia > Coriobacteriales > Coriobacteriaceae > Collinsella. The sequence goes on from CAUAJK010000016.1 coordinate 3,878, forward strand.
GGGGTGTAGCGCATGGCGTTGCTCATGAGGTTGATAACACATTGCGTGATCATGTCGGGATCGGCCTCGACGACATCGTCGTGACCCTGGGTCTCGTCCGCAAAACGCAGGCGCAGATCGCGGTCGACAAACAGGCGCTCCTGGGCATTGACGATGGAACGCACAAAAGGAACCATGTCCACCGGCTCAAGGTTGAGCGGAGCCGTGCTGTTTTCCATGCGCGACAGGTCGAGCATCTGCTGCACCAGACGAGCCAGGCGACGCGTCTCGGAAGCAACGGTCTCCAAATGCTCATCGTCGGTGGGATACACGCCATCCTGCATGGCCTCGACCGTTGCGAGCATGGCCATAAGCGGCGTGCGAAGCTCGTGTGCAACGTCTGAGGTCAGGCGCTTCTCGTGTTTCATATCCTTCTCGAGCGAAGTGGCCATCTCATCGAAGGTCTCACCCAGCTGATCGATCTCGTCATCACCGCGCAGTCCCGTGCGAGCCGACAGGTCGCCGTCACGGATTTGCTTTGCGGTACTGGTGATGCGATGAATCGGCTTGGTGAGCATGCGCGACACGAGCGATCCGATAACGACCGAAATGCAGATTGCAACAACCGCGGCGAGGGCCATGGCGTTAAAGGTCTTCTCCCTAAACGCAGAGTCCGCCTTGGTGAGCAGAGCGTCAGAGCCGATGGCCCACAGCTTTACCTGTCCGACATGCTCGCCGGAAGACGTTACAATCTCGACGTTAGCAACGCTATCGGAGTCGGTTGGAGCAGACGAGACCGGGCTATGCGATGCCCTCTTGCCGCTCGTGTCGTCGGTCGTAGCCTGGTTTTCGCGTACATCGGCGGTGGCGCTTGCCGAGGGCCAGGAATCGTCATAAACGATCACGCCCTTTTTATTGACGACCTGCATGCCCAGATCGTCGGAAACCAAACTCGACGTTGCGACCGTGCGCAGTTCTCCCGCGGTCCAAGAGCCGTTTTCCTCATATGAGGTTGCCAACTTCTCGGCAGCGGAATTTGCGATTTCGACGATATTGGAGCGTGTGTAATCCGAAAAGACCGTGCCCCACACAACAGAGACAACGCCCACCAGCACCAATACCGTCATGAGCGATGTCAGAGCAAAAGCAAGTGCCATGCGCGAGGGATAGCTCATCGTTGGCCGTGAATCGGAACGAGGCGTGTTCCAACTAGCCTTGGAACCCGCCTCGCTCTCCTGCTTGTGCTTTTGTCCGATTTCAAAGCGCACAGGTGTCATATGTGATTTCCCTATTTCTCGTCCGACTTATCGGTCTTGGCCGGAGCCTCGAAGCGATAGCCGACACCATGGACGGTGTAGAGCCACTTGGGCTTCTTGGGATCATCGCCCAGCTTGGCGCGAAGATTCTTCACGTGGCTATCGATGGTGCGCTCATAGCCCTCAAAGTCATACCCGAGCACTTTCTCGACCAGCTCCATGCGGTTATACACACGGCCGGGATGGCGGGCAAGCGTGGTGAGCAGCTTGAACTCGGAAGCCGTCAGATCGACTTCCTTGCCCTCGACCAAGATCTTGTGGCCCGAGATATCGATGACCAGATCGCCGAAGTCGAGTACCTCGACGGCGGGCTCGTCGGCCTGATGGGCACGGCGGAACAGGGCGCGAACGCGGGCGACGAGCTCGCGCGGCGAGAACGGCTTAATCAGATAGTCGTCGGCGCCGAGCTCAAGACCGATAATACGGTCCTCGATCTCGCCCTTAGCCGTCAGCATGATGATGGGGACATCCGAGGTATCGCGAATGGTGCGGCAAACGCGCTCGCCGGGGATCTTGGGGAGCATAAGGTCGAGCACGACCAGGTCGAACTGATGCTTCTCGAACTCCTCGATCGCGGACTGGCCGTCGCCGACGCCCACAACCCAGTAGCCTTCGCGCTCGAGATAGGCAGCGACGGCGTCACGGATTGCCTTCTCATCCTCGACCAGCAGAATCTTTTTTGCATCTGAAGCCATAACACGGCCCCCCTGTCTCAATTAGCTAAGAACAAGCCCATTTTAACGCACCTGAGCCCGCCAGATGCCGCTATGACGCGGCAGCTCGGCGGGCGGTACTCACAATTACAACGCGTTTATTCCCCTGTTGGCGCCTTTTTAACCCCTCTAAGCTTAAAGAGAGAATAGGCGTGCAGTGACCGTCTCTGGTATACCCTGGCTGTTGCGCACCGTGGCGTACGTAAGGAATGAGTCCGATTTTCCCGCCGTAGCTGGATAATCGCCATACTCCAAAGCGCGGTCGGGCGACAGCAGCGAGCCATAGGTCTTGGCAGAGGTGTCGATCAGGAAATGCGACGCCTGTACCTTAACAAGGTATTTATTCTTCTTGCCAGCCGCACATGCGAGCGGCTCGCGTGACAGGAAGAGGTACGGCCCTCCCTCATTACCGATATACGTGCCCATATTGCCCAGGCTGCCCACGCCACTATAGGCCGCCTCGATAGAAAACACGAAGGTATCGCCCATATATACGGCCTCGAAAGGCGAAACTGACGAAGGAAGGACCAACTGGGCACGCTTGGTGTTGTTGCCGTCGGTCAGATCGATTGCCGTTATGCCGTAGTAGACGCCCTCGTCGTTGCGGACACGCGGCGAGATGGTCAAAATGCCGTCGCTCGCGCGCGGGGCCGATGCAAAGCGACCCGTCGATTTCCAAATTGTCTCGGCCTTGGATTCATCAAGCGAGCGACGATAGCAAAACGAATCGCTACTCGTTTTATTGCCACCTGCCGAGGGCATTTTATACCAGATGACTGATGACCCGAACGCCGTAAACAGCGGCGGATCATAGTCCTTGCCACCTCGATCGAGCTCAACCACGTCGCCAGAGAGCGAAGCGCCCGACAGATTTTGACCGTAGAGCTTCCACGATGAATTGGCAAAGTTCATCTCAACCCACGCGAATACGCTGTCGCCGGCACGGACATCGTAGAATGCATATCCCGTGCCCTCGATAGGATCCTCGATTAATGTGGTAAGCGAGCCATCGCCCAGGTTGAGCACACCGAGTGTGTTGGCGTGCAGTGCCGATGCGGGCGCCATCATCGCCGCGGCGTAATCGCCATCGCAGTAGTACAGCAGCGTACCCAGAGGCAGCGTCCATGACGCCGCCGGCTCAAGATCGATGTCGACTGCCTCGTACTCATCCGTAATCGAGATGATTTTGGAATCGTCCTTGATAACCTGCGGCTCGCCGGCGGCATCATCGCTGGTGCCCGTTTTTTTCGAGCATCCGGCAAGCACCGTGGCAGCGCCCGCGGCAGCCCCACCGAGCACGAAGCCGCGACGCGATATTCCGTTCTTGATGTGATCGGCGATACCCATTAGGCGATCTCGGCGCGAGCGGCCTCGATAGCGCGTGTAAGCTGGTCGGCGCAGGAGGTCTTTTTCATACCGCAGGTATTACCGGCGAGAACCTCGATTACGCGATCGGCAGGAGCGCCCTCGACCAGCTTGGAGATAGCCTTAAGATTGCCGTCGCAGCCGCCGGTAAACTCAACGCCCATCACCTTGTTGCCGTCATCGGAAAGATCAAGGTGAATATTGCGAGCACACACGCCCTGAGGCTTGTAATCAAACGAAATCATGCGATCCCCTCTCAGAATGTTATTCGAGACGACTATTATCCCCGTCTTTCCCTAAATGCAACGAGGCGCTTTGCCGGCAACACACATTACCAGCAAAGCGCCCTAAAAAGCTAACGTTATGCCCGAACCTACTCGAAGCTCAGCTGCTCCAGACGATCAAAGACCGTGTCGATACGGGTGAGGAAGTCCCACGGATCAAAGATCTCGTCGAGCTTCTCCTGACTGACGGTGCAGCGCGGGTCGGCCTCGAGACGCTCCTTAAAGGTGGGGCCGGAGACACAATCCTGTACCTCGTGCCAGGTTGCCATAGCGTTCTCCTGCACAATGGCGTACGCGTCCTCGCGGGTGATGCCCGTGTCGACGAGGGCGAGCAGTACCTTGGAAGAGAAGATGAGGCCGCGGGTCTTATTGAGGTTGGCCATCATGCGGGCGGGATACAGCTGCAGGCCGTCGATAACGCGGATGAGGCACTGGAACATGTGGTCGAGGGCGATGAAGCTATCGGCCTGGGCGACGCGCTCGGCAGAGGAGTGCGAAATGTCACGCTCGTGCCACAGGGCGACGTTATCGAAGGCAACCTGGGCGTTGGACTTCACGACGCGCGACAGACCGCAGACTTTCTCCATGGTGATGGGGTTGCGCTTGTGCGGCATGGCTGAGCTGCCCTTTTGGCCCTTACGGAACGGCTCCTCGGCCTCGAGCGTATCAGTCTTCTGCAGATTGCGGACCTCGGTAGCGATGCGCTCGCAGGTGGCTGCGGTGGTGGCGAGAACGCCGGCGAGATAGGCGTGATGGTCGCGGCTGATAACCTGCGTGGACAGCGGGTCGTGAACCAGGCCCAGGTGCTCGCAGACATACTCCTCGACGAACGGCTCGATGGAGCTGTACGTGCCGACAGCGCCCGAAATAGCACCGAAGGCAACATTCTTGCGGGCGTCCTCAAGACGATCCAGATCGCGCTTGAGCTCCCAGGCCCAAGAGCCAAACTTCATGCCGAAGGTCATCGGCTCGGCGTGGATGCCATGAGTGCGGCCGGCACAGAGCGTGTTGCGCTCCTTAAAGGCGCGACGCTTGCAAATCTCGCCGAGCTTCTTGACGTCCTCGATGATCAGGTCGCAGGCCTGGGTGAGCTGGTAGCACAGGGCCGTGTCGCCCAGATCGGAGCTGGTCATGCCATAGTGAACCCAGCGGCTGGGCTTGGGGTCGCCCTCGGGAACATCGGCATCGATGTACTCCTTCATGTTGGTCAGGAAGGCAATGACGTCGTGGCGCGTGACTTCCTCGATCTCATCGACCTTCGCCTTCTCAAAGTTGGCATGGTCGCGGATCCACTGGGCCTCGTCTTTGGAAATACCGATCTTGCCGAGCTCCGCCTGGGCCTCGCAGGCCAAGACCTCGATCTCCTGCCAAATGGCGTACTTGTTCTCGAGGGAGAAAATGTGTCCCATCTCCGGGCGGGTATAGCGATCGATCATAGCGGCTCCTTTTTGGTTATTGGCACGTTGGTCGTAACCCATCCATTGTACCGTGCGCAGGTGCAAGTATGGGCAGCAGGCATTAACCTAACATTTTGGAATTGGAGCGAGCAACGGGACATCCGCGTATTTGCTTCGCAAATCCGCACCGGCTGCGGTCGATCCCCTCGGATTCACGGTGACGATGGGGAAGACTTTGTTGAATTGGCCGTCCCGAGGTCTTCTGTGCTCCATGGAGCGGACAACGGGACGTCCGCGTATTTGCTTCGCAAATCCGCACCGGCTTCAGGCGCCTGTCGGCGCCTTCGCCTGCTCGCTACAAACGCTTCGCGTTTGCTTTACGCTCGCACCCTGGCGGGTTCGAGTCCCGGCACTTTATTGAAAAAAGCACGGCACCGTGATGGTGCCGTGCTTGTGCTCTTAACTGGAGCGGGCAACGGGACTCGAACCCGCGAGTGTCAGCTTGGGAAGCTGATGCCTTACCACTTGGCGATGCCCGCATATGTGGGGGATAGTATAACGCGGTTGTCTTGTTCGATACAAGGGTGGCGATGCTTGTTTTAGCTATGGAGATTCGTTTGAAAATCGCGTCAATTGTGGAGATGAGGACCTTTGACCTCCTGTTCTCCTTATCTTCTACCTGCGCTTTTGCTTGATTGTTGTATTTGAGCTCAATTTGTCAGGAATTGGGCAAGCTTTTGGTCAGGCTCCGGTACTTACCCGCATGAACCTCGGGGGTAGCCTCATCCTACGCGTCGCAGCCTCCCCGTGCGGCGCACGAGGGATAAGGAGCAGCCATGTCCAACGCACCCACGCACTCTGTCCACAGCGCAATCGCAACGGGTCCGCTGCTCCTGCTCCTCTTCCTGCTTTTCGGCTGCCTGGCACCGGGAGCCGCATTTGCCGTCGATGGCTACGACCAGCTCGGCTTCCGCACTATTAGCGATGATTGTGGGCCCTTCTTCATCGGCAAGTATGAAGCTCAAGACACCTCGATTGCCTACTGCATGAACCAGGAGCGCCCCGGCCCCACCAAACCGGGCGGCCCATGGCTCAACTTTGATCAAGGCTGGGTGTGGCTCGACGACGAGTTCGCGGCAATCGTTTGTCACGGATATCCCACCACCACGTCGTTTGGCGGTTACCATCTTTCACCCGATCGCGCCCGCGCCGCCACCCAGCTTGCCGTATGGATGCTCAACGGCACTACCCATGTCGACGGCACCTACTCCTACACGACCGCTCAGGGTAAAACCAAGAGCGGACACTTTACCGCCGACAATGAAGTCGTGGCGGCTGCGCGGTGGCTCCACGACAGCGCAAAATCAGGAAGCATCGAAGCCGCTCCGCACCGCGCGCGACGCTATCTAGGGGCCGTATCGGGCGGCAGCAAACGTCAAGACATGCTCTATGTACTGCCGGCGGTCTCTGTTTCCTTCCAAAAGCAGTCTGCTAACACCGTTATTACCAGCGGAAACAATACCTATCAGTTTACCGGGGCAACATTCGATATTTTTGAGAGCGCCAGCGGCGCGCGTGTCGGCACCATCAAGATGGACAGCAACGGTCGAGCGCAAGCAACACTTCTGCCCAACACGGCATACTACCTAGTTGAAACGAAGGCGCCGGCCGGCTATGTCCCCCGCCACGATCGTATTGCCTTTACCACGGGGAATGACGGCGGGCGGGTCGCCATTGATGAACAGCCCGGCACCATCAATCTGCGTATCGTAAAACTCGATGCCGCGACGAATGCCGGCCCCCAGGTGGGATCTTCACTCGCAGGAGCAGAGTTCACGTGTGTGTCGCAATCAACCCCTGGATGGGCACAAATCCTCACGACCGACGAAAGCGGTCGGGCCACCCTCGCCGATGTCCCCTTAGGAACCTTTACCATCTACGAATCAAAAACCCCCGAGGGCTACCTGCCATCCAACGACAGCTGGACCTATACCGTTGGAGCCGACCAGCTCGGCGATTCAGGCGTGGTCGAGATCGAATCTCGCGTTTCCGATATCCCCATTGCGTTTAACCTTGAGATTTCCAAATTCAAGGATTACGGCAATAGCGACCAATCCGGCCTGGAGCAGCCGGCGGAAGGTGTTGTCTTTGAGGTTGTCAGCAACAGCTCTCAGCAGGTTGTTGGCACACTGACCACAAACGTCTATGGCTTTGCCTCCACCAAAGATCAGCCCGAAGCATGGTTCGGCGCAGGCAAGCGACCCGCCGGTGTCCACGGAGCCGTCCCATACGACCGTGCCGGCTACACGGTTCGCGAGGTTCCGGAAACCGTCCCCGAGGGTTTTAAACGTGCAGGGGAATGGACCGTCGGGGCCAATCAGATTTCCAACGGCGCCGAGCTTCAATATATCGTGGACAACCATGCTCTGTCGACGCATCTCCAGATTGTAAAACGCGATGCCCAAACAGGCGCTTCTGTTCCACTAGCCGGATTCACCTTCCAACTACTCGACAGCAATCACGAATCTGTCTCACAAACTTGCTGGTATCCAACACATAACGTAATGGACACCTTTACGACTGACGCGACCGGGACCGTCACACTGCCCGAATCGCTCGTGCCGGGCACCTATTATGTACGCGAAACCTCGGCCAAAGAGCCCTATCTTGTCGGCGAGGAGATCGAGGTAAACATACCCGCCGACATGAACCTAACGCCCGTTGCAATCGCCTCGTATTATGACCACGCCGCGACCGGAAACATCAGGATCGTTAAAGCCGATGCCATAGACGGCAGCAGCCTCGCGGGCGCCGTCTTTGAGATCCGTGCCTCGAGTGATATCGTGCGCCCCGACGGTAGCATTGCCGCGCTCGACGGTGAGACTGTCGCTACCATCACGACGGATGAAACTGGAGAAGCACGCGCGGACAACCTCCCGCTGGGACTTGGCACCGCACGCTACGAGGTTGTCGAGACTCAAGCGCCGGCAGGCTTCTTGCTCGATCGGACAACCCATATTGTCGACCTTACTTATGCCGACCAGAAAACACCCGTTGTAGAAGCACGGCTTAACGTATCCGACGATTACACCAAGGTTGATATCTCCAAGGTCGATGCAAGCGGTGAGCAGGAAGTGGAAGGCGCACAACTCACCTTATATGGTCCCGATAAAACCGAAATAGACTCCTGGACCTCATCCGACAAGCCACACCGCGTCGAACATCTTGCACCCGGCACCTACTCGTTGCGCGAAATGATGTCTCCGTGGACCTATGACCTTGCCGAGGAAATAACGTTTGAAATAAAGGATACGGGAGAAGTCCAATCCGTCGCGATGAAGGATGCGCCCATCGAGATCAAGGGACAGGTCGACAAGCGTCAGGAACTTGTCCAACCTATCGAAAAGGGCCTGTTGGCTAACGGCGATGGTAAAAATCGCGCCGCGACGCAAACTAATACGGATGGACTTTTCTCCTATACCATCGACGCTCGAAACGATTCCGCTACTTGGGTTGATGAGTTTACGATTACCGATGATCTTGAGTGCGCCAAAGACGGCACGGCGAGATTCATCTCAATCGAAACCCCCGTCGCCATCGGCGACCTCAACGGTCTGTGCAACGTGTGGTATCGCACGACGCCGTTGGACTCGACAGACGTCGATGAGCCGGCGAACGCGACACTTGACGATGGACACGAAAATCCTTGGCTTGAGTCCGACGAAGTAAAAGAGAGCCTTGGTGAGGACTGCCGCCTCGTCGATTACGACGGCTGGCGCCTCTGGAAGGCGGATGTCTCGACCACGGAATCCACCACACTCGAGGCGGAAGAGCTCGACCTTGCATCCAATACCGTCGTAACAGGCATTCGAATTGAATACGGTGCGGTAGCCGCCGACTTTACGACTCGAAGCGATGCGGATTCTTGGACCCGCGATGATCTCAAAGATGAGCACGACGACCTTGACGATGCCAAAGCAATCCTTGGCACAGACGCTCGGGGCGCAGTCGTACACATGCAGGCAACGTCGGCGTATACGCCCCAAACCGCACTCACCAACAGCGCGCGCGTCGATCTTTGCCGCAACGGTGGCGGCGATAAACTTGAGTCACATGACGAGGACAGCGTCATTCAACGCTGTACCCTACCGCAGGACCTACCGGCAACAGGATCAGTTCCCATCGCCGCTTGCATCACCGCGCTCCTGACCTCGGGTGCCGCAGCCCTATGGTTCGCTCGCCTTAGGTCGATCCCAAAGAAGCGCTAGCGCGATGAAAAAGCGGGCGAGCCAGTCCCCTGGCTCGCCCGCTTTCAATCATTTAAATCGCCGCATCTACTCTGCAGACGAAGATCCACCATCAACGATTGCCTGCTCGGACTCAGGAATCCCATCGGCACCCGTACTCTGTTCTTGCTCCACCTCTTCGCTGATTGCGGAGGCGGGGGTCGAGCCCTTTGCACCCACGATGTAGGCAGCCCCAAATCCTAACGCAATGGCAATCAAGGTCAAAATCACGTAGACAGGCCAATGGCGCTTAATATACGAAAACACGTTGACTCCTTAGAGCTCCGTCTACGAACGGCGGATAACCTCGGTCACGACCTCGGATACCGTAGCAATGTTCGTCGGGTTGACATTGTGGGGCAGGTCGTCCTCGGTACGAGCGCAAGCCAGACGCGTGCCGTCCACGCCGGCGATGGTAAGGGCTCGGCGGCTCGCCTCGAGCGCAGCATAGGCATCGGTCTTGGCATAGGGCATCTCGAGCGCGCCACAATCGACATGGAACGACTTGCAGACCTTGCTGACCAGGTTCATGATGCGGCGATCGCCCTTGAGCAGTTGTTGTTCGCCCTCGACCGTCACCACCGAAAGCCTACCGGCGCCGACGGATTCAAGATTGATAAAGAATACGCCGCGGAGCTTATCGCGATGCGAAGCCAAGAAGGCCTTCATGCCAGCGCCATCACAATCCGAGGCGCCCGTTGCCACAAACCAGATATCGTGACCGAGCAGCTCATCATCGCCCATAGAGGCGACAGCCGAGAGCATATCTTCGGAAGAAGCGCCATCGGAAGACGTAGCGCCACCCTTCCAGCCATCGTTATCGTCCTCGAAGTTATCCCACGAACCGATACCGCGACCGGACTTCTTGGCATCGTAATCGTCTTCGACGTCCAGCCAGTCACTCATGCTGTCCTGCTCGTTTTTCTTTTTACGGCCGAACAGACCACCCAGGCCGCGCTTACGAGACTTGGGTGCCGCCGGGGCGGGAGCCGAAATGGTCTCGATCGGCTGTGCGCCCGACGCAACGGGCATAGGAGGCGCAGCGGGTGCCGATGTGGGTTCGGGGCCCTGGGCAGTAGCAAAGGGATCATTGACCTGTGCGGAGGGGTCGGGAAGGTCGAACAGCGACGTGCGAGACGCAACGTTTGCCTGCTTCATAGACGGCAGCGACGGATCGGGGACCGAAGCCAGCGGAGACGAGGAAGGTGCAGGCGACGGTGCCGACGCCGGATCGGGAACATTCATCTGCGGGCGCGGCGATGCCTGGGAGGAAATCTGGGCCATAAGGGAATCGACCGTTTCGTCCTGGGTGGGAGCGACATTGGCAACCGTGGCACCGGAACCACTCGGGGTCGGCATGGTGAAAATCTGCGTGGAATAAGGCCTCGACTCATCCGTCTCGGGAGTCTCGGAAACCGCAGGCACTTCCTCCTGCTCGACCTCGGTCGAATCATCTTGCTCGGCTGCCGCGTATTGCTCTTCGTCAGAGTTGGCCTCGACGGGCTCGTCCTCGGCGGCATCTTGGATTTCGGCAGCATCAACAGGCTCGTCATCGTCTGCCGCGTCGCCCTGCTCATCGGAAACAGGAAGGGGCTCAGCAATCGCGGTGCCCTGTTTTTCAAACGTTATCGTGGAATCGAACTGCGCGGCATCAAACGACATGGTGCTATCGACGTGCTGCTGAGCCTCGAAAGACGTCGTCGCTTCAACAACATCCGCGGACGCCGGTTGCTGGGACTCAAAGGACGTTGTAGCTTCGGCGGCTTCGACGGGCGCGGACTGCATAGCCTCGTTCTGCTCGAACTCTTGCGCCGCGAGCTCACGTGCCGCCTCGGCTGCCTGCTGCTGAGCGATAGCCTCCTGCTCGGCAGCCTCGCGTGCGGCAGCGCGCTTCTCCTCGAAATCGTCGACAAATTTCTTGCCCTTTGCAAACGCACCCTTAAAGAAGTTGGAAGCGCTGGCGCCAATCGACGAGAACGCGGATGCAATGTCGGCATGCGGCGTTGCCGCGGGAATCTCGGCCGAGAAATCAGTATCGCTCTCGTAAGACACGCGCCTCGGTTGTTCAACGTAATCGTCGTCAGACTCGTCCGCAACGTCTTGCGCCGGTGCGGCGGGAGCCAAAATGTCCAGTCCTGCCGCGGGATCGAACGCGGACACCGCCTCGGGATCGGCAACGGCAGCGGTAACCGCGGCAGACTCATCATCCGCAGCGACAACGGGCGCAGGCGCAGCCACGACGGGGGCAGGCTCGGGCTCAAACGTTGGCTCCTCGCCCTCCTCGTAATCGAGCGTGCAGGACTCGGGAAGCATTCCGAGCGCACGGATGGCATCCGAACCAAAGCGGATGTTGCCGGCGGCGTTGCGATAGAGCTTGGGCTCGGGCTCGGCAGACTCCTCCGCCGGCTCGGCAGCGGGAACCTCGTCATTGAACTCTTCGGCTTGGGCAGCCTGATTCTGATCCTCAGGCACGATAGCGCCGATCAGCGTCTCGTCGGCAGACGCACCCTCAAAGCCCTCGATTTGCTCGTCGAAAGCCTCACCCTGTTCGGGCTCGGTCTGAGCGTCGGGAGCAATCGGCTGACCGAATTCGTCCTCGGCGCAGGTAGGCTCTTCATACTCGATGGTGTTGCCGTAGTCGTTTTGCTGCTGGGCCGCGGCATATTCCGCCGCTGCGCGCGCCATTTCCTCGGCACGACGCTTCTGCTCCCCAAAATAGGTATCGAACGGAACATCGTCGGGAAACTCGTTTTCGCCCTGGAAGGGAGCAACGTTGTCCATAACGCCGAGCATAGCGGCGACAGAAGACTTGTTGCACACCGCGCCGGACGTATAGGGAAGAATGTGGCGGTTAGAGATGATGTTTGCCGCGTTGGCAAGCGCAACGAGGGAAGCGAGGATCGCGACAATCCACAGCAGAACCTTGAGCGCGCCGGGGAGCGGCAGGATGCGCAGGATGGCAACGGCAGCGGGGGCAACCGTGGCAACGGGCAACAGCTTGGCGATGAGCGCACGATACGAAGCATAGGGCTCGCGGGCGAGCAGCTCAGCACGGGGAGAGTCGTAGTGTGCGACAACGACCACCGGGCGGTTGCGCGGAGACGCGAGCGGGCCCGAGGCCCTGTGGTAGGCGATGACATTTTGGCTCACGCCCGTCTTGCCCAGACGCGAAACCACGGGGTGGCCCGTGCGCTCGAGCACGTAAAGAACGGCACCGACAATGGCCAGCAAGGTGCCGACCAAGCCGATACCGCCGCCGATACCCATCAGCAGGGCGCCGGCAAACGCAAGAATACCGGTAACGGCAAACGCCAATCTACTGGGCGCCGGGGCATTGAACTCCTGAACCTCGGGATCAAAGCCGTGGTTGCGGAAGATCTGAGCGATATCCTCGGCAGCCAAGCGCTCTTCTTCGCTGCATGCCGGCGTAATGCCGGTGTTCTGCAGCAGGTGGTTAATATAGTTCTGGGTGTTCGCCATGTGCGCTCCACATCCATAATCCGACAAATAGGCCCAATGTATGCACATTAGAACCGTATATAGTCGAAAGTATACCCCGAGCGAGCGCAAACGACCGAATTCGGGCCATCTTAACGCCCCGAGCGGACAAGGATATAGCCTAATCTCCATATCGGACTAAAATCATGGCAGCAAACCACTTTCTCATGCGAGGACTCTATGACGGCAAGCGACGCGACCGCGACAATTAAAAAGGGGAATTCGGAGCCCAGTTTCGATAAAACGGCTCAGCGCATCCTCAATCTTTTCTTTGTGCTCAATAGCTCCCCCGAACCGCTGACGACCGAGCAGATCGTCTTGGATTCTGACCTGGGATATGGCTCGGGCAACATCGACTCGGATAAGCGAAAGTTTCGGCGCGATCGTGACAAACTGCTCGAGCGTGGCATCTTAATCAAGGAGGTTCGCCCCGCCGGCGCGCAGGAGACCGAGGAAAGCTCGTGGACAATCGACCGCGAGCACACCTTTGCAGCAGGCGGCCTCATCACCGCAGACGATGCCGACATCCTGCTCAATGCCATCGACCAGACACTCGCAGCAGGCTCATCCACCTTTGCCGCGCCGCTTGCCGACATTCGCTCCAAGATTGCCTACCTCACCGGCATGTCGACGACAGGAGAGGCACCGATCCGCCGCTCTCCCGCCGTCGATGCGGTATGGAGTGCCTTTGCCGAGCGTTGCGCGCTGCGCTTTTTGTACCAAAACGGACGCGGCGAGCAACGCGAGCGGACCGTTTGCGTCTACGGCATGTTCGAGCGCGAGGGCACGGCATACTTCTGCGGCCTCGACAATGCCACCGACGACATCAGGACATTCCGCTGCGACCGTATCGTTCGCGCCTGGAGACCTTCGAAGGCCTACGCCATTCCTGCGGATTTCAACCTCAACGATTACTTATTCTTTGTGTTTGATTTTGCCGACCGCCCACCCGTTGCGGCTACGTTCTCGTTCGCGCGTGAAGCGCAGGCTGATATGATCAGCGGTCTCACACGCGGACGAGGCGAACTCACGCGCACCGAAGCAGAGTGGACCTGGACCGTTGACGTGCGCGACTTTGAAGCCGCAGCCTCGTTTTGCATGGCCCATGCCATGGATGGCATGAGGCCCGTCGCCCCCGATGCTCTCAAGCGGGCGTGGAATCACCTCATCGAAAGGACGGTGCACAAGCATGCCCGTGCGTAAACTCACCAGCGAGCAAAGACTCTCGCGCGCCATCGACATCATGGAGGCCCTCTACGCCGCCGGCGAGAATGGCATGACACGAGACGAGCTTTGCAGCCGCTTTGATATCACGGGGGCATCGCTCGACGAGATTCTCGAGATCGTCTCGACGCTTGCGGACCGGGAATCGGGCGCACGTATTATCTGCGAACGCCGTGGCGAGTGCGTGGTCCTCATCGGTGATGCGGGGCGCGTGCTGCCGCTGCGTCTGAGTGCCGCCGAGGGCGCTGTGCTCAATCATGAACTTGAATCGTTGGGGATCGATCCCCAGGCGGCAGCTCGGATTCGACATGCCCTTCTACCCGAAGAGCTTGGCTATAACCAGCGCGTCTTTGACACCGTCAACCACGGGTCGCACTGGCAGCAGCTGAGCTGCGCCATTCAGGACGGCGTTCGCTGCCGCATCTCGTATCGCTCGATGGACGATGCACGGCCACGTGAGCGTCTGGTCGACCCCTTGCGCATTACGGCAAACGGCGACCAAACATACCTGATTGCCTGGGATATCGCGGTCGATGAGCAGCGCACCTATCGCATGGATAAAATCGAGGGACTCGCCTTGACGGAAGACTCCGTCGTGCCTCATGCACCGGACGTCACATCCCTCCACGATTCCCTTGCCCGGACGCAGCGTAGCGCAAAGCTCTTGATGCCATTCGATATGGCGGAGTATCTGGACTGGGCCGGCATCACCCTAATCGAGCGCAGCGGGGCAGACATGGCAACGGTAACCGTGCATTACGGCTCCGAGCGTTGGCTACTGAGCCAGATAATCGCAGCGGGCGGAGCCATCCGCATCTTGGATGACCCCGCCCTGTCAAAGCGTCTGTGCGATATGGCAAAAACCCTCGTCTGTCCGCTTTAGCGCCGCCGCTCGTGGCGTGCACGCCACAGTTGCAGATAGTGCCCGATCTGCGCCGATTCGATGCGCTGGTAGGAGCTCGTGGGCAGCGACGTTAAGAACTTCTTTCCGTAGCCCTTCGTCACCAGGCGCGGGTCGGCCAGAATCAGCACGCCGCAATCGGTCGACGAGCGGATAAGGCGGCCGGCCGCCTGCTTGACCTCGAGCACCGCCTCGGGCAGCGAATAGCGCGCCCAAGCGCGGTCTTCGCGCAGGTTGCGCTCGCACGAGAGCGGGTCCGTGGGACTCGAGAACGGCAGCTTGGGAATGATGACGCAGCGCAGCGTCTCGCCGCTGGCGTCGAATCCCTCCCAGAAGGCCTTAAGGGCAAAAAGCGACGAGGTCGGCTCGTTGATAAACCGGTCGCGCAGGCGACGAGGAGATGAGTTGCGCTGCTGGCAGTTGAGCTCCAGACCCGCACGGGCCATCTTAGGCTCAACGCGGGCGTACAGATCTTCCATGTCGCGCCGATTGGTGAACAGTGTGAGCACCGATCCTCCCATGGCAAGATGGGCGTCGACCAGCACGCGCTCGAGCGCCGTAAGATAGCTCTCACGATCGCGCGGATCGGGGATATCGCCCGCAACGACAACAGCCATGTTCGAATCGAAGTCGTAGCTTGAGTCCAAATGCAGCGATGAGGATGTTGAAGCACCGATGCGATCGAGGCCGACCGCGTGGTTAAAGTGTTCAAAGCTTTTGGACACCGTCATGGTCGCCGAGGCAAAGATAGCCGTGTGAACCTCGGGCAGCCACTCGGTTGCCAAGGCCTCGCCAATGTCGATGCGCTCTGCGGTCATCGACTCTCCGCCGGCACGCAACCTGCGATTGACCTGCAGTGAATACACGTAGTGTTCATCGGTGCCATCAATGATGAGTTTGAGGTTCTCGGCCAGCTCGTGCAGGCGGCGCGAGATATCACCCAGGTCGACAACAACCTCGGGCTTGTCGGCGGCGACGGCTTGCACCAGCGCGTCGACGCTCTTGTCAGCTTGTTCCAATGCGTCGATGGCAGTGTAGGCCGACGGCAAGAAATCATGCCAGTCGTCAGATTCGCGCAGCTCGGGGCCAATCCATAGATTGGCATTGTCATAACCCCCACGGGCACGGCGGCCGAGCTCGCGAACGCCATCGAACACGTCGGCGATTGCCATGCTCGCGCGCGCAACCGTCGACGTCGCCTTGGCAGTAAGGCCCAGATAGAGCGTAGAGCCCTCGGAGGTTGCCAAATCACGGGAAACCTGGCTTAGCGCGCCGGTGCTCGAGCCACCCAGACGCTCAAACAGAACGCGTGATTCGTCCGCCGATACCACGCGCGCCCACTGACGGCGTGCCTCGCGCTCGATGGAATGGGCCTCGTCGATTACCCAATGACGAATCGGAGGCAAAATCCTGCCCTCGGCCGCGACATTGCGGAACAGCAGGGAATGGTTGGTGACCACCACATCGGCATGCGCCGCACGACGACGAGCGCCGTGGACCAAACATTTATCAGGGAAAAACGGGCAGAGGCGACGAGCACACTCGCGCGAGGCCGTCGTAAAGTCGGGGCGGTTGACGCTGCGCCACCGAATGCCAAGCGAGTCGAGGTCGCCATCGGCTGATTGGCAGACGTACGCCATAATGACCGCGACCGCCGTGAGCGTGTCCGCCGGATCGCGCTTGGTGGTAATCTCGACCTGGCCGCGGCTCATGCGCTCAAGCTTGCGCAGGCACGGATAGTGGTCATACCCCTTGAGAGCGCAAAATGACAGACCACCGTCCAGTTGCTCGGCAAGTTTTGGCAGCTCATGGTACATGAGCTGGTCTGCAAGATTGTTCGATTTGGTCGCAATACCAACCGTGATGTTGTTACGGCGTGCCGCCTCGGCAAAAGGCACCAGATAGGCCATCGATTTGCCGACGCCTGTGCCCGCCTCAATTACACGATGAGTGCCCGTGACCAGCGCATCGCGGACCTCGAGCGCCATCGCGATCTGCTCATCACGCGGCTCGTAAGTGGGATACATGCGATTGACCAGGCCACCTGGCGCATAGTCTGCCTCAATCTCCTCACGACTCGGCATCTTGAGGACCGGCAGTTCGTCGGCGTCCACCCGATCGTCGGCGCGATCGGCCTTGAGAACGTCAGCACGAGCGGCGCTGAGAGAGAAGATAGAACCAGGGTTCTGCCCTGCCAAGAATGAGAAGATAGGACGATAGGACCAAGGCACATCCGGATGCATGTCGGCTAGGCGCGCCATGAGGCCCTGGGGCAAGTCGGTGAGTGCCACGAGCAACACGCGCCATACGCCACACAGGGCGTCGACGTCGGCATTGGCACGGTGTGATACCGAGTCACAGCCAAACAGATCGGCCATAAAAGACAGCTTGTGCGAGGCCAGGCGCGGAAGCGCGATGCGCGACAGCGCCAGCGAATCGATCCAAATATCGCTCACGTTGACGCCGCCTTTGACCGACTCGATAAACGAGCGGTCGAACGTGGCGTTATGTGCGATCACCGGGCAACCACCGACAAAATCGGCGAGAGCGGCGACGGCCTCAACGGCCGACGGGGCGTCTGCCACATCGGCATTTGTAATGCTCGTGAGCTCGGTAATCTCGGCGGGAATCAGCTGCTTGGGATGCACGAAGGTATCGAAGCGGTCGACGATCTCGCGGCCCGAAAGACGGGCCGCCGAGATCTCGATCAGCTCGTTGTCCTGCACCGAAAGACCTGTGGTCTCGGTATCGAGGACAATCACATCTTCCTCGATAAGGCCAAAGGACTGCGTTTTGGCGCGTTCGGCAAGAGTGGCATAGGAGTCGATGACAAACTGCGGCGTTCCTGACGAAACCGCGTCCTCGATTAGCATGCAATGCCCGCTCGACGAAGGCCCATACGGATCAGGCTGTCACAGACCTGCGGGAACGTCATGTCGTCGGTGTGGCTGATCTCATCCGGATACAGCGACGTATCGGTCATGCCGGGAATGGTATTGGTCTCGAGGATAACGGGGCCGTCCTCGCTCACGATAAAATCGCTGCGCGAGATACCCAGGCAACCGAGGGCCTTGTGAGCGGCGCAGGCAAGCTCCTGAGCGCGAGCGTAGTTCTCGGGCGAAATCTGCGCCGGAATGCGATGGATGTCCGTAGGGTCGACATACTTCACGTCCAGATCGTAGAACTCACAGTCCTCGGGCTTGCGAATCTCGACAATCGGCAGAGCGCGCACGTCGTCCTCGCCGTATACGCCGACGGTGATCTCGGTACCCTCGATACACTTCTCGACCAGCACTTTGTCGCCGTACTCAAACGCCTTGGCGATTGCCGCGGGCAGCTCGGAGGGCTCATGGACCAGGGAAATGCCATAGCTGGAACCGTTGACGGCCGGCTTCACAAAGCAGCGCTCGCCACAAACCTCGACGATATAATCGATATCGACTTCATCGCCCACCTCGAGCGCGAGGCCGGGGGCAACGGGAATGCCCGCCTTAGCGTACAGGAGCTTAGAGACCTCCTTGTCGGCACCGCAGGCGCTGGCAAGCACGCCCGAGGCCGTGTAGGGGATACCCAGGGTCTCCATGGCACCTTGCATGGCGCCATCCTCGCCGCCGGCGCCGTGCATGGCGATAAATGCCACGTCGAAACCGCCGGTTGCCATGGTTACCATAAAGTCATCGGCGGCCGTATCGAGCAGCTCCACCGAAATGTAGCCAGCCTCCTTCAAGGCCGCCACGACGTTTTTTCCCGAATTGAGCGAGATCTCGCGCTCAGCGGAATGACCGCCCGCCAAGACCGCTACGTGCATGTTCTCTAGGCTTTTACCCGGCATGGGCAGACTCCTCCTCTATAATTTCTGCAGCTGATACCATATTGTAGCGATACCCTCTACGTTTCCCCAAAATCGAAAGGCTTCCATGAATCCCAGGACTAAATCTCAGGACATTCGCGACTTGAGCCAAAACGATATTCGCGAGCTCGTGGCCGAACTTGGCCAGCCCGCGTTCCGCGCGAAGCAGCTCATCGAATGGGTCTTTGAGAAGAACGTTTGTTCGTTTGACGATATGACCAACCTTCCCAAGGCTTTCCGCGAGCAGCTTAAAGAGGCTTTTGCCTTTGACACGCCGACTGAACTCACCAAGCAGGTTTCCAAAGATGGCTCTCGCAAGTATCTGCTCGAGTACCACGACGGCATTTCCGTCGAGACTGTCGGTATGCCCCGCCGTAACAAGCTTTCTGTCTGCGTTTCCACCCAGGCAGGCTGCGGCATGGGCTGCGCCTTTTGCGCTACCGGTCTCAACGGCCTCAAGCGCTCTCTGACCGCTCAAGAGATCGTCGACCAGGTACTTCATGTATCCAACGACTTTGGCGAGCGCGCCACGAGCGTAGTCTTCATGGGCCAGGGTGAGCCGTTTGCTAACTACGACGAGGTTCTCAAGGCGCTGCGAATCCTCAACGACCCCGATGGCATCGGTATCGGCGCTCGACACCTCACCGTCTCTACCAGCGGCGTTATTCCCGGTATTCGCAAATTTGCCGACATCCCAGAGCAGTTCACGCTTGCCGTTTCCCTGCATTCCGCCATCCAGTCGACGCGCAACAAGCTCATGCCCGGTGTTAAGAAGTACACGCTGCTTCGCCTTCACGAGGCGCTTCAGCTCTACACCGAGAAGACTGGCCGCCGCCCGACCTATGAGTATGCCATGATCGAAGGCGTCAACGATACGAATCCCGAGATGCAGGCGCTCTGCGACTTCTGCGAGGGAACGCTGTGCCACGTTAACCTGATTCAGCTTAACAACATCGAGGGCAGCCCGCTCAAGCCGTCGCCGATTCATAAGGTTGAGGATCTTCAGCGTCGTCTTGAGTCCCGTGGCATCGAGACCACGATTCGTAACTCCCGTGGTAACGATATTGACGCCGCCTGCGGACAGCTGAAGCAGCGCTTCAAAGTTCAGAAGAACGCATAGGGGAGTCGCACCCCAAAACGTTTCATGTGAAACATCGAACAGTCCCGGTTGCAGGATATGCAACCGGGACTGTTTCATTTATTGACTACAATTTTAGCTTTGCTGCTACTGGTCCCATTTTTTACGGGCAAAATAAGGGGTCCTTCTCTCGTGAATCAGACAAGGACCCATCAAAATATGCTAAATAATTGTTAGGTACCTAATAGCCTACATTTTCCCATTGGTTGCTTACCCAACCTTGATTAATCTTAGGATTCTTTGTTACCTGAGCTGTACGCATGGCAACATCTTCTGTCATAACATCCATTTTCTTCTTGGAAGTATCGACGATATCTTGCGCGCCTCGAAGCAGACGACCTCGAAGTTCATCGTCTGTCGCGATCTTATATCCAGCAAAGGCACCAGCCGCGACAGTCGTCGCCAATGCAATCGCAGTTAAAATCTTATTCCTCATCTTGGCCTCCTTGATCAAACTGAATCATTTCGCCAAGAATACGAGAGAGCTCTTCCTCGTCTTTAAACTCAATCTCAATCTTATTCTTTCCACGCGAGCTCTTCACACGCACGTTGGTATTAAAAACCTGACGAAGCACGCGGGCAGCCTTTTTAAAAGACTGAGGCGTTGCAGGCCTCGGCGTCTTAGGTGTCTCTCCGGCAGAAAACAACGGAGCGAGATTTTCTGTCGCTCTTACGGAAAGGCCCTCTGCAACAACCTTCTCTGCAAGTCGAATTCGAGCGTCCTCATAGGGAACTGCAAGAATAGCACGCGCATGACCAGCAGTAAGTTTGCCCTCAAAAATCATCTGCTGAACAACTTCAGGGAGATCGAGAAGGCGCAGCGAGTTTGTAATTGCAGAGCGTGACTTGCTTACCGCCCTCGACAATGCCTCCTGGGTCATACCGCTGGCATCGATGAGCTGTCGATAGCCCTTAGCCTCTTCGACGGGATTCAGATCAGAACGTTGAAGGTTTTCGATAAGAGCAAGAGCCAGCATCTCTTCATCGTTAACATCTTTAATGATGACAGGCAGTTCCTCAAGACCAGCAAGCTTTGAAGCTTGGTAACGACGCTCACCAGCAATGATCTCATAGCCGTTTCCATGCTTGCGAACCAAAAGCGGCTGCAAAACGCCGTGTTCTTGGATTGACTCGCTTAACTCACGAAGTTCAGTTTCGTTAAAATGAATTCGTGGCTGATTAGGGTTGGGAACGATATCCTCAATAGGTAGTTTTGTTTCGGATGCGGTATTTGCAGCCGATGTAGCCGAACCACCGGTCTCATACTCGGCCTCTGAGACCAAAGCATTGAGTCCACGTCCCAATCCGCCACGTTTCTTTACACTAGGCACGCTTGATCACCTCTTTTGCAAGGTTCATATACGCTTTTGCACCCTTATTTTGAGGTGCATAGGTAATTACCGGTTCTCCAAAAGACGGAGCTTCGGAGATTTTAACCGTACGGGGGATCAGCGTCTTAAACGCCTTATCACCAAAGTACGATTGAACCTCCTCAACAACCTGATTCGATAGAGAAGTACGCGAGTCATACATGGTCATAAGCACACCATAGGTGTCTAAACCCTTGTTCAGACGTGATTTGACCATCTTCATTGACTCAAGCAGCTTCGTAACGCCCTCGAGTGCGTAATACTCGCACTGGATTGGAATCAAAACGCTGTCTGCTGCGGTCAAGGCGTTGATGGTAAGCAAGCCGAGCGAAGGAGGACAGTCAATGAAAATAAAATCGAACTCGTCCTGAATCGGCTCAAGCAAATCTTTGAGGCGGGTTTCACGAGCAATTGCGCTTACGAGCTCAATTTCCGCGCCTGCAAGTTGAATTGTAGCCGGAATAACGAATACCTTTTTACAATTTGTATCAAGAACAAGCGATTCTGCCAGCACATCATTCAACAATGCATCATAGATGCAGTGATCAAGGTCTTCTTTTTCAATTCCGAATCCACTGGTGCTGTTTCCCTGCGGATCAAAATCGACAATCAGTGTCTTACGACCCTGCTCACCCAGTGCTGCTGCAAGGTTTACAGCCGTCGTTGACTTACCGACGCCGCCTTTTTGATTGATGATTGCAATGATACGCGTGTCTTTTGCGCTCTTAGAACGCTTAACGTCGCGAAATCCCACGGTCCCTCCTGGTGTGTATTAAAGCTGTCAAACGGAGGATGTTTCACGTGAAACATTCCGAATCGATATCAACCGCCATGTTTCACGTGAAACACTGCAAGTTGTTAGTATCCATTATGTTTCACGTGAAACATCTAGGCAAGCGGATTCTTCTTTGCCACGCCATTTGCACGAGGCAATGAGACGGATGCTGGATGACTCTTCTTAAGAACAATGAACTCCCTGTGACCCAAGCCTTCAGGCAAATCAATTGCGTCATTCAGAAGCAAAGTGAAGCCGCAAATCTTAGCTGCTGACATGCCGGAAGCAAGCTCCTCATCCGAAGGATTGCCCTTGGTTATAACAAATAGCCCTCCATCCTTCAGATACGGAGCCGCATACTCAACAAGAATCGGTAGAGGGGCCAGTGCACGGGCGGTTACAACAGAGAACTGCTTCTTATGGCTTCGAGCATATTCTTCAAGACGATCATGAACCGCATGAGCATGTTTCAATCCAAGAGCATGGACAAAGGAATTAACCGCATCAACCTTCTTGCCAACAGAGTCAATATAAGTAGCTTTACGATGCGTGGTTATGGTTAATGGAATACCAGGGAAGCCCGCACCTGTTCCCATATCGAGCAAAGCTCCCTCAGGAGCCTTGTTGATATAGGGGAGCAAAACAAGTGAGTCGAGGATATGAAGTACTGCAGCATCTTCTACGTTAAGAATACGGGTAAGATTGGTTGTCTTATTTGTTTCTAGAACCAAATCCAAATGCTGAATACATTTCCTCAGCTCAACATCAGTTACGCTCAAGGAATACTCTTTGCAATAGGAAGTTAGACGACTCAACATCTCGTCAGCCTGCTGATCAGTAAGTACTAACAACGAAAGCTCCTTTCTGACAAAAATCAGTGTATCGAGAACTTTTGACAAAAAAAGGGGACGTGGAAACCACGTCCCCTTAGCATAAGCTCGAGAAGATTATCGAGCAACAATCACCACATGGCGATCAGGGTCAGAACCCTCAGAATGAGTATCGACGGCATCATTGCCACGAAGTGCAATGTGAACCAGTCGACGCTCGTAGGCATTCATGGGCGGAAGCGAAACACTCTTATGAGTGCGGATGGCACGCTCGGCAGCAGACTGAGCCATGGAAGCAACCTTGTCCTGACGGCGACTCTTGTATCCCTCTACGTCCACTACAACCGGATACCTAAAGCCAAGTTTGCGGCTCACCAGCAAAGAGAACATAACCTGAAGGGCATCAAGGGTGCGACCATGACGGCCAATGAGAACAGCAAGGTCGGGAGCCGTTACATCCAAAATCAGCTCACCCTCGTCGCCCTCATACTCATCGATAGGAGAGTTGGCGGCATCGAAGTGCGAAAGGATGGAACGCAGGATGGAAATCGCAACATCGGCAATGGTGTCGAGCTCCTCATCGGTCAGCTCTTCACCAGCCTTGTAGCGCTGTGCAATCTCGGGATAATCGCCCGCGACCTGCGGGGCAACCTCCTCAAGCATATCCTCGATGATCTCTTCAGACATAACGTACTCCAAAAGTTAGGTACCTAAATAAGATTGATAGCCCACTACTTCTTCTTGTGCGGGCGCGGCTTCTTCTCGCGACGAGTGACCTCAACCTGCAGCGGAGCGTTCTTAAGACGCTCCTCCTCATCGGCCTTCGCCTTGTCGATGACCTTCTGAGTCACAAAAATCTGCTGAATAACCTGCCAAGCAGACGAGACGTCGTAGTACAGCAGAACACCAACGGGAAGGCTCCAGCCCATCCAAAGCATCATGACCGTCATGACAACAGCCATCATACGCATGCTCTGCGCCTGCTGACCGGTCTGGTTGCGCGACATATAGAGCTGCGGAATCAGGGTCAGGACGGCGAACAGAATCAGGCAGACCAACGCAGGCAGCGCAACCATAAAGCCATCGGCAAAGGAAGCGCTCGGCGTGGTGGTCAGGTCGGGCAGGATGTTGAAGAACGAGAACGTGCCGTCGTTAAAGTACTGCGGCAGGTTGCGCAGCAACGTAAACAGGGCGAACAGGACAGGCATCTGGATCAACAGCGGCAGACAACCAGCCATCGGGTTGAACTTGTTCTCGCTGTAGAACTTCTGCATCTCCTCGGCCTGGCGCTGAGGATCGTCGGCATAGCGCTCCTGAATCTCGAGCATCTTGGGCTGCAGCACCTGCATGCGAGCCGTCGACTTGGTCGACTTGAGCATAAGCGGCGTCAGCAGCAGACGGATGATGACCACCAGGATGATGATGGACAGGCCCCAGTCGACCGCAAAGGTCTGGATGAGCTTGAGCAGCTCGAAAAGGATGTTAACGATCCAATCCCACATGTAAGTTTTCCTCCGATAGCGAGTGCCCGCTAGGGCACAGGGTCATAACCGCCGACGTGCAGGGGATTGCAGCGAGCGATGCGCCTCACGGCAAGCCAGCAGCCTCTCAAAACACCGTACTTCTCAATCGCCTGGACGGCGTATTGCGAGCACGTTGGGTAATAAATGCAGGCGTCAGGCAATAAGGGCGAAATAACCTGTTGATATATGCGAATAGGAGCGATGGCAACACGTCGCAAAACGTGATTGCTCATCGCTCCTCCCCGGCAACGCCGGCGCGCTTCATAAGCGAACGCAATGCCTTGTCCATCTCCTGCGGCGAGGAGATCCTCGTCTTGGGAGTCGCGAACAAGATGATGTCATAACCCGCAACGGGAAATCCGCAGCTGCGGGCGGCCTCGCGCATCACACGCTTAGAACGGTTGCGCACGACGGCACAACCGAGCCGTTTAGCACCAACGAAGGCGACCCTTCCGGAGTCGCCTTCGCCAACCGATTCACATATGGTCATTCGAATCAGAGGGTGATTGAAACGACGCCCCTGACTGAACACATGCTCGAAATCTTGCCGAGACTTAATTGTCTTCATGCGAGATGTGTGTATCGCTGCTAGACAGTGAGACGCTTGCGGCCCTTGGCGCGGCGACGGGCGAGCACGGCACGACCACCCTTGGTGGCCATACGGGCACGGAAGCCATGGGTCTTGGCACGCTTACGCTTATTAGGCTGATACGTACGCTTCATCTTAAGTTCCTCCTGCTGCATTTCGAGTGTCCGCGGGAGCGCGGACGCAGATATAGACACGTGAGCTTGAAGATTGTAGGGAAATCAATGTTCAAATGTCAAGAAATCAAAGGTAAAAGGTCGCGCAGTTCACACGGTTCCCCCATAAGCCCAACTGAAATTTGCGGGGTACGACAACTTTTCACGATATTTCACCGAGTTTTCAACAGGTCATGTTGGCAATGTTGAGAACTTTTCGTCCGTTTTCCAAAGTTTTCAACAGGTTTTGAAAAGTTGTCGAAAGATGAGAAACATTGCACGGTGAGCTACTATTTGTTCGAAACCTTTTGGAAGATTGCGAGCGGCATGTCTGACGACTTTTACACCATGGTCGATTCCGGAGACCCGGCACCCGACAACGAGCACATCACCGGCGTGCGCGAAGAGCGTGAGGAAGGCGAGCAGACGACCACGCAGGCGCCAAAAGCCATGTACGCCGCGCGCATCGCCGTCTATGACGACATGCTGTCGACACCGCGTGTGATCGTCATTGATCCGCAGGATGTCCGCACGTATTTGGAAGAGACGACCAACACCGTCTACCAGTGCATGAAAGAACAAGGTGGCCATATCTCGCTCATGGTCATCCGCGAGATTGTCGAAAACTTTATCCACGCGCACTTTGCCGAGCCCATCATCTCGATTCTGGACGGCGGAGACACCATCCGCTTTGCTGACCAAGGACCCGGCATCGACGACAAGGAGCGCGCTTTCGACTTTGGCGTTACCAGCGCAAACAGCAAGATGAAGCGCTATATCCGTGGAACCGGAGCAGGGTTTCCCATGGTGCAGGAGTATTTGGAAAACGCCGGCGGTGCCGTATCCATCGAGGACAACATGGGCAACGGCACCGTGGTTACGGTAAGCCTGAACCCTAAACGCGTGCAGGAAATCGAGCGTGCCAGCGGACGCGGTGCTGCCGTGCGGCCCGAGACGGATCAGCCCACATATCCCCTGCCGGGAGCTTTTGCGCAGCAGCCCATGGCAACGCAGCAGATGCGGCCCCCCGTGAGACAGATGCAGCAGCCCGGAATGCTTCCTACACAAGAGTCCCAGGCGGCATCGATGTCGATGCCGTCAAACATGCCAGAGGCCATGCCGCTGGCGGATCAGGATGCAGCAGCAATGCAGCAGGCGACGGGGGTACCGGGTGGCCAGCAAATGGGCTATCAGCCGTACCAACAGGGATATCCATATCAGCAGATGCCGCCACTGGGGTATGGCCAGCAGTTCCCGCAGCAGTACCAGCAGGGATATCAGCAGCCGTACCAGCAGATGCCGCAGCAGCAGTACAACCCCTGGGCCCAGCAGATGCCTCCGCAGCCTTACCAACAGTGGCCTCAAAGTTTTCAACAGCAAATGCCGTCGATGCAGAGTTCTCAACAACCAGCAGTTCAAATGATGTATCCTAATGCAGCAAATCAGTATGCGCAGCCACAACCGGACGTGTTCGTAAGCGATCGCGGCAACGCCGCGCTGGGCTATCTGGCGCGAAATCAAGCGTGCGGTGCAACCGATCTGGCGAGGGCGTTTGGAAACTCGGCCCCCACTTGGTCACGCACGCTCAATGACTTGGCGCAGGCCGGCTTGGTCATCAAGCATGGCCAGAAATACCATCTGACCGAACTCGGCGCCGCTCGCGTGCGAGCTCAGAGCTAAAGAACGGGAGAGACAGTGGACGAGGAAGCAAGCATCATCCTGGGGGATGCCATCGCCTTTTGCCAGCGCGACGGCCAAGATGCACGCCTCATCAACATGCTGGGGCAATCGCGCGCCATAAGCCTGACCGAAGATACGCTCACGATCGAGGCCCCCTCGCGCTTTGCCATCGCGCAGCTCAAAAAGCATCAGCCGACCATTGAGGCCTATCTGGAAGAAATCGCCTTTGCACCGATCGCGCTCGACATCGTGGCACCGCAAGGCGCCGCGACGGAATCCGCTGCCGCGACGGCGCCCGCCACGGCTCCCGCCGCTTCCCCGGCGGTGCCGGCCTCCGCAGGCAACGTGCCGACAATCGAGCACCAGCACAGCGATGTTTCCCGTGAAACCATGGCACCGTTGCCGACCGCGGCGGCGACGTCAACGAACGCACCCGTCACGCACATGCCCATCGCTCACGACGCAGCGGCGGGCGCGGATTCGGGCATTGCAATCAAGAACACGCTCTCGGCCGATGATTTTCGTCGCATGATGAACCAGATGAAGGGCGGAGCGCCGACTAAATCCACGCAAGCTGCGGCGCCCGCTTCACCCATGCCAGCGCCGACCGTGCCGGCCGAGCAGAATACGGATGGAGCCCCACTCGCCGCGAACTCAAAATTTACCTTTGAGAACTTTGTCTACGGCCCCGAGAACAGCCATGCCTATCGCTCGGCACTCAAGTTTGCCGCCCTCGCGGACGAGCGCGGCACATGCACATCACTGTTCATCTACGGCAAATCGGGCCTGGGCAAGACGCACCTGCTGCTTGCCATCAAAAACGAGCTCGCCGAGAAGTCGCCCGAGATCAAGGTCAAGTATGCAAACTCCCAGGCGTATCTAGACGACCTGATGACCGAGTTCGACCGCCAAAAGAAGAGCAACGCCCCCATCATGCAGGCGTACCACGGCGTGGACGTGCTCATCATCGATGACATCCAAAACATCATCGGCAAGCGCGCGAGCGTGGACTACTTTTTCCAGCTCATGGACGAGTTCATCCGCAACAACAAGAAGGTCGTCATCGCGGCAGACCGCGCCCCCAAGGACCTGAGCATGGACGAGCGTCTGACCAGCCGCTTCAACGCCGGAATGCTCTGCCTGGTCGCAGAGCCCAGCTACGAGATGAAATACAAGATCTTGCAGCGCTATTACGAGAACACCATCGTCGCCGCCCCCGAGGCAGGCGACGACTCGCTGCTGGCGGCCTATGGGGGCGACGGCGGGCACCTGACCGACGAGCACTTTAAACACATGGCCGAGGTCTCGGGCACCAACATCCGCGAACTCGAGAGCTTTTGCGAGCGCTGCGCCGGCGAGGCGGGCGACCGCGAGCGCGAGGGCGGGGAGCTCACCTTTGACGATATCGACGCCATCGCCAGCCAGTACTTCGACACATCGGCCAAAAAGATCAACGTCCAGACGGTTCAGTCCGTCATCGAAGAGCAGTACGGCGTGACGCACGAGGAGCTCATCGGCCCGCGTCGCAACGCCAATATAGCCAAAGCACGCCATATCGCTATCTACCTGGCCATCGAGATGTGCGAGATGACGACCACGGCGGTGGGCGCCGAATTTGGCAACCGCAACCACTCGACCGTCAGCACGAGCTACAAAAAGGTCCAGAAGATGATCCAGGAAGACCGCACCGTCACCGAAGACCTCAAGTCGCTGCGCGATAAAATTACACTGCGTTCGTAGGGAAATAGAGACACCTGTTGAAAACTTGTCGAAACCACGGGCATAAGGTGTCTAAAACCCAACCCGCGGTGATGAAAAGTTTTGCGCAGGTTTTGAACGTGGAAAACCACCCCCGTTGCACACAGGTTGCTGTCGATTCTCTTTCTGGGTCTGACCTGCGTCTTTGGGAGTAATCAACGGTTTCGTCAGTGCTATTACTATTATTAAGATATTTATATCTATAGAAAGGTATTAAAAGATGAAGTTCACCGTCAGCCAGAGCTCGCTTACACAAGCCATCGGCGTCGTAATGAAGGGTGTCGCTTCGGCATCCACCCTTCCCATCCTGTCGGGCGTGCTCGTCAAGGCGCAAGACGGCATCTTGGAATTCCAGACCTCTAACTACACCATCTCGATCCGTCATCGCATCGCGGCGCATGTCGAAGAAGAGGGCGAGATGGTTATCCCCTGTAAGATGCTCTCCAATATCACCAAGACCCTCCCCGATGCCCCGGTCACCTTTGAGCTGTCCGAGCGCCAGGTGCTGATTGGTTGTGAGAAGAGCTCTTTCCGCCTGAACACGCTCGATGCTAATGACTTCCCCGAGTTTCCGGCCTATGCCATCGAGAGCGCCGTGGAACTGCCGACCGATATCTTGTCCGAGATGGTCGGCCGCGTGTGGCGCGTCACCTCGACCGACAAGGCCCGCCCCATCCTGGGTGGCGTGCACATGAAGGTCGAGAACAACACCGTGCGCCTGGTGGCGACCGATTCCTTCCGCTTGGCCGTGTGCGATACGCAGGTCGAGACCTCAACCCTCGAGGGCTCCTTTGAACTCAACGTTCCGGCCGACGCCTTTAACGACGCGCTGAACATCATGGCCAGCCAGGCGACCATCATGATCGGGGCTACCGACACCCAGGTCGTCTTTGAGGCCGGCAACACCACCTACGTGTCGCGCCGCATCGAGGGCGTGTACCCCAACTACAAGCAGCTCATCCCCGATTCGTGCGTGACGAGCGTCAAGATCGACGTCGCCGCCTTTAACGCCGCCCTCAAGCGCGTGGCCGTTATCGCGAGCGCCAACCCCGCCGTCAAGTTCGAGATCGATGTCGAGAACGGGCAGATGGGCCTGTCCTCCATTTCCAATGACCAGGACCTTGCGCAGGAGACGATCGATGTCGAGGCCGAGGGCGAGTCGGGCACCATCGCCTTCAACTACCACTACATCTTCGGCTGCCTCAATGCCCTATCCAAGGAGAAGGAGATCACGCTGGAGCTCAAGAGCTACTCGCAGGCGGGCATCTTCAAGTCCTACGACAAGATCAACTACCTGTACCTGGTCATGCCGGTCCGCATCTAGCGTTGCGCCATGACCATGTTCGCCCGCGATCTTTCCGTCGCGCACTACCGCAGCTTCGATAGCTATCGCCTTGCCCTAGACGACGGCGTGACGATACTTGCGGGACCCAACGCGGCGGGAAAGACCAATCTCATAGAGGCGCTGCAGCTGCTGACGAGCGGCGCCTCGTTTAGGCATCCGACCGCAGCCGAGCTCGTTCATGACGGCGTGGGCTCGTGCAGGGTCGAGCTGAGGCTCGAGGGCGACGGCCGCGTGCTTGATATGGGATTGAGCGCGGAGGACGGTAAGCGCTCGTTTAGCCGCAACGGCAAGAGATGCTCTGCCGCCGGTGTGCGCGGGGTTCTGCCGAGCGTGCTGTTTTGCCCCGACCATCTGGACATGGTTAAGCGGGGCGCCAGTGTGCGCCGCGCCGCCCTCGATGACTTTGGCATGCAACTGAGCGCACGCTATGCCGATCTTGCGAGCGCCTATGGGCGCTGCGTGACCCAGCGCAACGCCTTGCTCAAGGAGACCTGGTGCTGCCGTGAGATGCTCGGCGCGTGGAACGATTCGATTGCCCGCGCGGGCGCGGCTCTGCTCGTGCACCGGTTGGCCCTGCTCGACCGGCTGGCGGGCCATGTGCGTACTGCCTACGGGCAAGTGGCGTCCGGTGAAGCCGCCAACGTGTCCTATGCGTCCACGCTGGGGGATTTGCCCCAGGTCGAGGATCGCGAAGAGCTGAAGGGCTGGGCGTACGAGCGCATGCTGGCCGCCCTTGATGAGCACGCCGGCGAGGAAATTCGCCGCGGCGTGACGTTGGTGGGGCCGCATCGCGACGAGATTGAATTTACCGTGGCGGGTCGCTCCGCCCGTTCATTTGCCAGCCAAGGACAGCAGCGAACGTTGGTACTGTCCTGGAAGGTGGCCGAGGTGGCCGTGGCTCGCGATGTTCTGGGTACTGCTCCGCTGTTGCTTCTGGACGACGTGATGAGCGAGCTCGACGGCGAGCGTCGCGGCGCTTTCCTGCGGCTGATCGGCGATGATATCCAGACGGTCATAACCACGACCAACCTGGGGTACTTTACCGATGACCTGCTTGATCGAGCCAAGGTGGTGAGCATGGGTGAGACGTGCTAATTACGAGCGCGAGAGCGAAACGGTCGCCTTCAGTGGCTTTTTGAACGCAGAGCGCCAGCGCATCCTGGCGGCTGCGACCCCTGAGCGCCGTGCGCAGATGGAGGCCGCCGAGGAGTCGCGCGCGGTCTATCGCGCGTGGAACGCGGTGTGCTCGGGCACGCGCGAGGGGCGGCATGTGACGGGCCTGCGCTACCTGCCCGAGTCCAATGAGCTGCTGGTATATCTCGACTCGCCCTCGTGGACGCAGGAAATGACGTTGTTGCGCGAGATCATCCGCGCGCGCATGGAGCGCGCCGGTGCGCATGTGGACGGCCTGGTGTTCAAAACCACCGCGCCCGGTCACATGCCGCCCGCCGCCAAGGAGCGCCTTCGCCCAGCGACGACCGAGCGCCCGCCGGCCCCACACGCCGACCTCAGCGATGCCGAGCGCACCGAGATTGAGCGCCAAGTGGCGCCCATCGAAGACCAAAAACTGCGCGAGGCCCTCGAGAACGCCATGAGAGCCAGTGCCGAGTGGGCCAAGGGCGTGCAAAGCAAAAAAGAGCCTTAAATCGCATCTGGTGGCCTTGTAGAGCCAAATACCCTCGTTCCCGAGGGTATTTTTTTACGATAAACTAGTAAGGCTGTACACATTTTCTTGACTGAAGGAGGACGTGTGGCAAACGAAAACGATTACGATGGCGGCGAGATTAAGATTCTCGAAGGTCTCGAGGCCGTTCGTAAGCGCCCGGGCATGTATATCGGCTCGACGAGCGCCAGCGGTCTGCATCACCTGGTGTGGGAGATCGTTGACAACTCCGTCGACGAGGCCATGGCCGGTTTCTGCACCGAGATCCAGGTGACGGTCCACGCCGACAACTCCATCACGGTCGTCGACAACGGGCGCGGCATCCCCGTCGACGAGCACCCTGTTAAAAAGATCCCGACGCTCGAGGTCGTCATGACGATCTTGCACGCCGGCGGTAAGTTCGATAACTCGGCCTATAAGGTCTCGGGCGGCCTGCACGGCGTGGGCATCTCCGTCGTCAACGCCCTGTCCAAGCGCGTGGTCGTTCAGGTTCGTCGCGATGGCAACACCTACGAGATGGAGTTCTCGCGCGGCAAGACCGTCAAGAAGATGGAGGTCGTGGGCACCTCGGATTCGACGGGCACCACCGTCACCTTCTGGCCCGACGATGAGATCTTCGAGACCTGCATCTACGATTTCGATACGCTGCATAACCGTCTGCAGGAGACGGCGTTCCTCAATAAGAACCTCAAAATCGTGCTGACCGACGAGCGCGAAGCGACTCCCCACGTGGAGGAGTTTTGCTACGAGGGCGGCATCATCGACTTCGTCAAGTTCCTCAACGAGGGCAAGGACGTCCCCGAGGCCTTTAAGGAGCCCATCTACATCGAGGGCAAATCGGACCCGGACGCGCCTGTGGCCAAGATGGGCGAGGTCGAGGTTTCCCTGCAGTGGAATAGCGGCTACGGCGAGAACGTCATGTCGTTTGCCAACGATATCTACACCCCCGAAGGCGGCATGCACCTTGAGGGCTTCCGTACCGCGCTCACCCGCGTGATCAACGATTACGCGCGCAAGCAGAACCTGCTCAAGGAAAAAGACGCCAACCTGACCGGCGACGATGTGCGCGAGGGCCTTTCGGCCGTTATCTCGGTCAAGCTGCCCGATCCGCAGTTTGAGGGTCAGACCAAGGCAAAGCTCGGCAGCTCCTATATGCGAGCGCTCACGCTCAAGATTGTGACCGACGGCCTTGTCGATTACCTCGAGGAGCATCCCAAGCCCGCTCGCGAGATCGTCAAGAAGGCGCAACAGGCCTGCAAGGCGCGCAATGCCGCCCGCAAGGCGCGCGAGGCGACCCGCCGCAAGAGCCTGCTCGAGACGGCGTCCCTGCCCGGTAAGCTCGCTGACTGCTCGGTGCGCGATGCCGAGCTGACCGAGCTCTTCATCGTAGAGGGCGACTCGGCAGGCGGTTCGGCCAAGGACGGCCGTCGCCGAGACATCCAGGCGATTCTGCCCCTGCGCGGCAAGATTTTGAACGTCGAGCGCGTTGGTGACCATCGCGCGTTCTCGAGTGACACCATCCAGTCGCTGATTACCGCGATCGGCTGCGGCGTCACGACGAGTGCCGGCGACGGCGGCGATTTCGATATCACCAAGGCGCGCTACCACAAGATCATCATCATGACCGATGCAGACGTCGACGGTGCGCATATCCGCATCCTGCTGCTGACGTTCTTCTACAAGTACATGCGTCCGCTGATCGATGCCGGCTACGTCTATGTTGCCTGCCCGCCCATCTTTGGCATTAAGGTGCGCAACAAGATCCACTACGTGTATCCCAACGGCCGCCAGCCCGAAGACGAGATCCTGCGTGACACCATCCAGAGCCTGGGCCTGAACCCCGATGATAACGACGAGGACGGCAAGGCCAAGGACGGCAAGATCACCAAAAAGCGCAAGGGCTATACCGTCCAGCGCTACAAGGGCCTGGGCGAGATGGACCCCAAACAGCTTGCCTCGACGACGATGGACCCAAAGACCCGCATTCTGCAGCGTGTGTCGATCGAGGACGCCGTGGTGGCGGACCGCGCCGTGCGCGAGCTGATGGGTTCCGAGGTCGGCTATCGCCGCGAGTACATTGAAAAACATGCGCATGACGCGCGTTTCCTTGATGCTTAAGAGGAGGTAACGTGGCAGACGATATCAACAATAACGAGGATATGGACGAGGCCGGCGATGCCGGTATGCCCGATGATCTGAAGCGCCTGCTTGCCCGTGCTGAGCAGGGCGAGGACGGCGACCCGGACGCCTATAACCCCGATGCCGATGACGATGAGGAAGAAGACGACGCCGAGCTCGAGGAGAGCTTTGGTGAAGTCGACCGTGGTGCCTCGGCCGGTGAGGATATCAACGGCGGCCAGCTCCAGATTTCGGAGTTCGGTCGCGAGATGAAGCAGTCGTTCATCGAGTATTCGATGTCGGTTATCACGGCGCGCGCCCTGCCGGACGTGCGCGACGGCTTAAAGCCGGTTCACCGCCGCATCCTGTACGCGATGAACGAGAGCGGCATCTACCCCAACCGACCGCACAAGAAGTCGGCCTGGACGGTCGGCGAAGTTATCGGTAAGTACCACCCGCACGGCGATTCCGCGGTCTATGAGGCCATGGTCCGCCTGGCGCAGTGGTTCTCCATGCGCACGCCGCTCATCGACGGTCACGGCAACTTCGGTAACATCGACGGCGACGGCGCGGCGGCCATGCGTTACACCGAGAGCCGCCTGGCAAAGCCCGCCATGGAACTGTTGCGTGACTTGCAGAAGGATACCGTCGACTGGCAGCCCAACTACGACGAATCGCTCGCCGAGCCCGTGGCGCTGCCTGCGCGCTTCCCCAACCTGCTGGTCAACGGCAGCCAGGGCATCGCCGTCGGCATGGCCACCAACATCGCCCCGCATAACCTCACCGAGGCGATCGAGGCCACCTGCTACCTGATCGACAACCCCGACGCCACCGTCGACGAGCTCATGCAGATCATGCCCGGTCCGGACTTCCCCACCGGCGCCATCATCATGGGCAGCGCCGGCATTAAGCAGAGCTACGAGACCGGCCGCGGCTCCATTACCGTGCGTGCCAAGGCACACGTTGAGTCCACCAAGACCGGTCGCAGCCGCCTGGTCTTTACCGAGATTCCCTACATGGTCAACAAGGGCACCCTGCAGGAGAAGATTGCCCAGCTCGTCAACGACAAGCGCATCGAGGGCATCTCGGATATGCGCGATGAGTCCAACCAGAAGGGCATCCGTCTGGTCATCGAGCTCAAGAAGGGCGTCATTCCGCAGGTCGTGCTCAACAACCTGTATAAGTACACCTCGCTGCAGACGACCTTTGGCGCCAACAACCTGGCGCTCGTCAACGGCGTTCCCAAATGCCTGAGCCTGCGCGAGATGCTGCAGCACTACATCGACCACCAGGTCGACGTCGTTACCCGCCGCACCCGCTTCGACCTTAAGAAGGCCCAGGCCCGCGCGCATATCCTCGAGGGTTACCTGATGGCTCTCGACCATATCGACGAGGTCATTAGCATCATCCGCTCCTCGCAGACCGACTCCGAGGCCAGCAGCCGCTTGATCGAGCGCTTTGGCTTTACGCCCGAGCAGACCACGGCCATCCTCGAGATGAAGCTGCGCCGCCTGACCGGCCTGGAGCGCGACAAGATCCAAGAAGAGTTGGACGGTCTGCGCCGCGCCATCGCCTACTACGAGGACCTGCTGACGCACGAGGAGAAGATTCTGGGCGTCATCAAGGAAGAGATGCGCGAGATCTCCAAGAAGTTTGGCGACAAGCGCCGTACCGAAATCAGCCAGGTTGAGAAGGACCTGGATGTCGAGGACCTCATCGCCGACGAGGATATGGTCGTGACCATCACCCACACCGGCTACGTTAAGCGTATCCCAGTGGCTGCCTACCGTGCCCAGAAGCGCGGTGGCAAGGGCGTGTCGGGCGTCAACCTCAAAGAGGACGACGTTATCGATGAGATGTTCATCGCGTCCACGCACGAGTACGTGCTGTTCTTCTCGAGCAAGGGCAAGGTCTATCGCCTGAAGGTGCACGAGCTGCCGGTGGGTACGCGCCAGGCGCGCGGTACCGCGATCGTCAACCTGCTGCCCTTCGAGGAAGGCGAGAAGATCGCGAGCGTCATCAGCTGCCGCGAGTTCCCGGCCGACGAGTACCTGATGTTTGCCACCAAGAGCGGCATGGTCAAGAAGACCGTGATGAGCGCATATGACCGCAGCCGTCGCGACGGCCTGATCGCTATCAACCTGCGTGACGACGACGCGCTGCTGAACGTGCGCCGCGTGCGCGAGGGCGACAAGATTATCCTGGCCACCACCGCGGGCAAGGCGATCATGTTCTCCGAGGAGCAGGTGCGCGCCACCGGCCGCGATACCAGCGGCGTTCGCGGTATCGGTCTGAAGGACGGCGTGAGCGTTCTGGGCATGGAAGTTACTAACGGCAACGGCGATCTATTCGTCATCACCGAGCGCGGCTACGGCAAGCGCACGCCGGTCGCGGACTACCCGGAGCAGAATCGCGGCGGCCAGGGTGTCTACACCATTCAAATGACCGAACGTAAGGGTAACCTCGCGGCCATGAAGACGGTGGGCCCGCAGCACGAGCTGTTCATCGTGACGGAGGGCGCGACGGTCATTCGCGTCAAGACCGACGAGATCAGCCAGACCGGCCGCGCCACCCAGGGCGTCAAGATGATGACCGTCGACGACAACGACCGCATCTGCGCCGTGGCCCGCATGACGGCCGCCAAAGAGAGGCCCGAAGGCGAAGCCACAGAAAACGGCTCTGCTTCCGAAGAAACCCCTGTCGATCTAGGCGACGGCAACGACATGCCAGAAGATCTCCTAGACGAGTAAGAGGCCCTAGCTGTTAGAAAATATCAGACCCCATATATCGGCGGTCGGCGCACTGCGCGCCGACCGCTTTTTTGAAAACCTTTGAACCCCGCGTCGGCCCCGGCTGCCCGGCGGCATGCGAAGTCGATCGCGAGTTCCGCACGAGCCGGAGAGCACTTAATGTGCTCTCCGTGCGAGCAGGACTGTCCGAGCAGGCGACTTCGCATGCCGCCGGGCAGCCGGGGCCGACACCCCTCAAAGATTTTCAAAAAAGTTGTTGACGCGCGCGTAACGACTCGTCTAATATATCCCTTGCGCGATGGACCTGTAGCTCAGTTGGTTAGAGCGTCCGGCTGATAACCGGGAGGT
>CAUAJK010000017.1:0-38754 GCA_958429345.1 uncultured Collinsella sp.
CACGGCGCGAACACAACCGTTCAACCGCGTTGCGGCAATCAGTTTGAAATTATCTTGATGAAGGAAAAAGCTGCTGGTAATCTATGGGACGTCATAGAACGTTTGCCTTATGCAAACGTTGAAGCGAGATGCGATGCAGTCTCGAGTTCTTTGGAGGTATCTATGTCAGATACGAAGGCGAAGAAGACAAACAGACGTTTTAAGTTCAAATTACCGCATGTCTATACGATCATGTTCTTGCTGATCGTTGTCTTTGCGGTCCTGACTTGGATCGTTCCCTCTGGTCAGTATCAGCGCAAGACGATTTCGACAGCGGCGGGCGAGCGTGAAGTCGCCGTTGCTGGAACCTATGAACAGGTCGATAAGAACTACACCGATTCCGAGACCGGCGAGACCATCAATCTGGGCCAGGATATCTTCGCGGTTCTGCAAGCGCCCACCAAGGGCATCCAGGAGGCTGCCGACGTCGTTGCGTTCGTCTTATTGATTGGCGGATCGTTCGCGATCATCACCAAGACCAACGCTTTGAATGCCGGCATGAGCCGTGTGATTAAAAAGCTCAAGAACAAGGACATCCTCATCATTCCCATCACGATGACATTGCTGTCCATTTGCGGCACTACGTTTGGTATGTCTGAGGAAGCCCTGCCGTTCTATGCCATCTTCATTCCCATCATGATGGGTATCGGTTATGACTCGATGACGGCATTCATCATCTGCTTCCTTGGTCCTAACCTGGGATATTGTGCTTCGACCATCGACCCGTTTAATGTTTTGATCGCCCAAGGCATCATTGGCATCGAGGGTAATCCGCAACTGTGGCTGCGCGCCGTTTCTTGGGTCATC
Source organism: uncultured Collinsella sp. (assembly GCA_958429345.1). GTDB lineage: Bacteria > Actinomycetota > Coriobacteriia > Coriobacteriales > Coriobacteriaceae > Collinsella. The sequence continues at coordinate 847 of CAUAJK010000017.1, forward strand.
TTTACTGCCGTCGGTATCGCATGGGCCATGCGCTACGCCATGCGCGTCAAGAAAAACCCCGAGTCGTCCATTGTGTACGAGGACGATAAGCTCAAGCGTATTGAGTTTTCCGTGACCGATGCCTCCATCGAGGAAGAGTTCACTATCCGTCAGAAGCTCGTGCTTATCGATTTTGCTTGCGGTATGGGCATTATCGTCTGGGGTCTTGTTACCCAGGGCTGGTACATGAATGAGATTTCCGCCGTGTTCCTTGGCATGGGCTTGCTTGCCGGTATCCTGGGCGGTCTTGACCAGCAGACAATCGCAGAGGAGTTCGTTAAGGGTCTCGCCGACTTTGCGTACGCTGCCATCGTTATCGGTATCGCTCGCGGTATTCTGGTCATCGCCGAGGGCGGCATGATCATCGACACCATCCTCCAGGCGCTCGCTACCGCGCTCGCCGGTGCACCCGCCGCCGTCTACACCACGTTTATGTATATCGTCCTTGGCCTGCTCTCTTTGCTGGTTCCCTCGAGTTCTGGCCTGGCGGCGCTCACCATGCCCGTTATGGGCCCCCTGACCGAGCTCATGGGCCTCAATCCCGAGGCGGCCGTCACCGCGCTCCAGTTTGCCAACCAGACCATCAACACCATCAGCCCCGTGGCGGGCATGACGGTCGCCGGTCTTGCCGTGGCTAGGATTTCGTTTGGCCAATGGTGGAAGACCATTTGGAAGTTCTTCATTTTCATGGTCGTCTTTGGCGTGATTGTAACGGCAATCTCTGGCATGCTTCCGGTGTAGGTGGTTGTGATGTCTGATCGTTTGACGGTCCTGACGTCTAAGAGCGTCTTTACCGGTACGGGGGACCTGCCGTTTGAAGGTTTCGTAGTGGTCCGTGGCAATCGAATTGAGGCTGTCGGCACCAAGTGTGAGGTAGCTTCGTATTTGACCCAGGCGGACGAGGTAGTTGACCTGGGCGACCGCACTGTCATGCCTGGCCTGATCGATGTGCATACCTTCTATACAGGTTGGGCGCTGCGGACGTTGGGGACTGATCTGTCCGGCATCGCTGATGCCAAAGAGGCTGTGTCGCTCTTGCGTGCGTGGAAAGAAGATCATCCGGATTGCGCGGCGGCTTTTGGCCACAACCTACCCGAAACGTTGGCATCGGATGCCGAGAACGCAAATACGGCAGCTGTGTTTGACGATTGTTTTGGCGATATCCCTGTCGTCTGCTTTACACCGGGAGCGGAGACCTGCGTTCTCAATGCTACCGCCAGTGCGCGATACGGCTTTACACCCCAGGCGTGCTATGCCGAGAAGATCTGGCGCATGATGAGCGATTTCCTCGCGCTGCCCGAGGTGCGTGCCGGGTATTCGGACTACATGAGCATGCTTAACGAGCGTGGCGTTACCGCCATCAAGGAAATGGCGTTTGATGACTACTACGGCTTTGCCGACGAAATGGCTCGCCGTGAGGAATCTGGTGAGCTGACGGTTCGCGTCTCTATGATGTCGCAGCCGGTGGGCGCCGGTGCAAATCTGGCATATGCCCGCGAGGCGCGAGAGCGCTTCCGGGGACCGTTCGTTCGTTTTTCTGGCTTCAACCGTATGACCGATCGCGGCGTATGGGCGGGGCTTGCCGAGATGATAGACCCCTATGAGGACTCGGCCGATGCGGGCGCTGCCGGCAAGACGGTCGTCGAGGAGCCAGAGTGGGATCTGATTGAGAACGAGCTGCGTGCAATTGATGCTGACGGCTTCCGATATTCCTTGCATTGCCAGGGCGATGGCGCCGTTCGTCGCACCGTGGCGCTCTATGCCTCGCTGCCTCGAGACGAGCATGGACGGATGTTTCGCCGCCATGCGATTACCGATCTCGAGAACTCTGACCCGACCGACCTTGTCGAGTTTGGCAAGTTAGGTGGAATTTGCGAGGTCTATCCGCAGATTCTGACGCTGGACCGGCGCGAGGATTGCCTGTCGATGATGCGTCGACAAATTGGCGAGACGCGACTTTTGCACAGCTGGAATCGCCGCGGCATGGAAGATTCCGGATGCACAGTGTGCTGCGGCACGGATCTGCCGCTGCTGATTCCGAGCCTGGGCGAGTCAATCTACAGCGCGTGCGGCGGATTCTTCGCCGACGGACTGCCCGTGAATGAGGTCAACACGCTGACGCTTGTCGAACTCTTGCGCGCTTGGACTGCCGGGGGCGCGTACGATCTGATGCGCGAAGACGAGCTGGGTACGCTTGAGGTTGGCAAGCTTGCCGATATCTGCGTGCTCGATCGGGATGTGTTCGACCTCGATTATCGCGACGCACGCGATCTTGCGGTTGATATGACGATGTCGGACGGACAAATCGTGTTCGATCGAAATAAGGAGGCATAAGATGTCTGAATCCAAACCGACGCTGCGCCGCGAGCAGATTGCGGGCATGAATATCCACTACATCATGTGGTCGCTCGATTACTTCCTTGATGTGCAGCAGCGCTTGGGCTTTGAGTCCATTGAGCTGTGGTGCGCAGAGCCGCATGTGACGCTCGACCACACGGGCTACTTTGAGGCTGAGGTCCTGGCGAAAAAGGCTGCAGACCGTGGGCTTAGGTATCGTACTCTGTGCCCCGAGAACGTTGTCTATCCTTGGCAGTACTGCGCACGCAAACCGCTGCATGAACAGCGCAGCCTGGCGTACTTTAAGCACGGCATTGAGCTTGCCGAGGTACTTGGGTGCGACCGTATGTCCATCAACTCGGGCTGGGGCGACTGGGACGAGGACCGCGAGGAAGCCTGGAAGCGCAGCCGCGAGCACTTGTCCATTCTGGCGGAGTATGCTGGCGAGCACGGTCTGGTGCTTACGATGGAAAGCCTGCGTCCCGAGGAGAGCAACCTTGTGACGACGGTTTCCGATGCGAAGCGCATGATTGACGAGGTCGCGAGCCCGTACTTACAGCCCATGGTTGATACAACCGCGATGGGCGTTGCAGGCGAGACGCTCGAGGACTGGTTTGCCGCCTTTGGTGATGGGGCAATTCACGAGATGCACTTTATCGACGGTGACCCGTATGGCCATCTGGTGTGGGGCGATGGCAAGCACGATATGGACGCCTTCGTCGCCACGCTCAACGCCCATGGTTTCGACGGCATGCTGGGCCAGGAAATCACGGACGGTCGTTACTACGATGATCCGGCGGCGGCAGATGCCAAGAACATGGCCGCATTCGAGAAATATCTGATTGACTAAAACAACTATCGGCCACGCAGCCAACGTCATTGATTGCGGCCAAACAAGAAAGGAACTGGATATGAACGCACACGATCTGATCAAAGAGGCAATTGCCGAGAAGGGCAAGTTCGACAGCGTCTACTGGATTGCTTGCGGTGGCTCCATGATCGATTTGATCCCGGCCCATGAGCTTCTGCAGCGCGAGGCAACCACCTTCACTTCGTATATCTATACGGCTCGCGAGTTCGATATCATGCGTCCGCGTCGTCTGGGCGAGAAGTCCCTGGTCATCGCTTGTAGCCACAGTGGCAACACCCCTGAGGTCGTCGAGGGCTGCGAGATTGCCCTTGCTGCCGGCGCTACGGTGATCGTCCAGACCGACAACGCTGGATCCAAGATCGACTCCGGCAAGTGGACCACGTGGGTCTACCCGTGGGGCGAGGGCGTGCCGCAGGCCGAGGTCCCCGCTGGCATTTCGCTGTCGCTTGCGGCAGAGCTGCTCGATCAGCAGGAGGGTTACGCTGATCTTGCCGATATGTATGCCGGTATCGCCGAGATGGATAAGATTCTTCCCCCGGCACGCGAGAAGGTAAATGCCGAGCTGGGCGATCGCTTTGCCAAGCTTTGCCAGGAGCACGAGTTCTTCTATATTCTGGGCAGCGGTCCCAACTTTAGCCAGACCTACGGTTTCGCTATCTGCTCTCTTATGGAGATGCAGTGGCAGCACTGCAGCTACATTCACTCTGCCGAGTACTTCCATGGCCCCTTCGAGGCTACTCAGGATGGCGTATTTTACTTCCTGCAGATGGGCTCCAGCGAGTGCCGTGCTATGGACGAGCGCGCCCTGGCGTTCCTTAAGACGCATACCGATACGCTGATGGTGCTCGATGCCAAGGAGTACGGTATGGAAGCCGTGCCGGCGAGCGTCCGTGCCTATCTGGACCCGGTGCTGTTCTACGCCATGAACTGTGAGCTGCGTGCTGCACGCGGCAAGGTGTTTGATCACGATCCCGATTTCCGTCGCTATATGGGTGTTGTCGAGTACTAGAAGGAGCAAAGGCCATGGCATTTAACGTTAACGCGCTCGGATTTGGCGACAACGTCGTCGATCGCTACGAGCATATCCACACCATGTATCCCGGCGGCAATGCGGTGAACTTTGCCGTTTATGCCAAGAAATGCGGTGCCGCACGCTCCGCATACATGGGCATTTTTGGCAATGATGCCGCTGCCGAGCATGTCATTGCAAGCCTCGAGGATGAGGGTATCGAGCTTGACAAGTGCGAGCAGATGATTGGCGAGAACGGAGCGGCTCGCGTGACCGTCGTTGACGGTGACCGTGTCTTCCTTGGCTCCAACGAGGGCGGTATCCGTGGCGATGCGCGCTATGTCCTCGATCGCTTTGACCTTGCGTACATGAAGCAGTTCGATGTGGTTCATTCGGGCAACTATTGCTTCACCGAGCGCGAGCTGCCCAAGTTGAAGGCTGCGGGCGTCACGGTCTCTTTTGACTTTTCGGACGACTCCACCGACGAGTACTACGAGCAGATTGCGCCCTACGTCGATTTCGCTTTCTTTAGTGCGGCGGATGCCGCGAGTGAGGACGAGATTCGCGAACGTCTGGCATGGGTGAAGGGCCTGGGTCCGCGTTTTGTGTCGGCTACGGCGGGCGCCGAGGGCTGCATTGCTTACGACGGCGAGCGTTATTACCGCCAGCTGGCTAAACCGGTAACGGACATGAAGGACACCATGGGGGCGGGCGACTCGTTCCTCACCTCGTTTTTGATGTGCTATCTCGATTCCGCCAAGCGTGGTGAGGATGGCGCCGAGGCCATCGAGCGCGCGCTCGACTTTGCTGCCGGGTTTGCCTCGACCGTGTGCGGTATGGAAGGTTCTTGGGGCCACGGAGCGCCAATCGTCGAATAGCTTAAGAAAGCGTACGGCGGTCTGGCTATGAGGCCTTGGACAGCCGATGCAAAACAATAAGCGAAACGCGAAAAGGGGGCTCGCCATGTGGTGGGTCCCCTTTTGAACATTGGAGAAGACCATGGGTATTAAAGCGTGCGCGGCTGGTTTTTGCTGTGCGGACGTCTATCAAAACATCGGCGTGTTCTATCCGACTGGTAATGGCATTGACTGGGGTATCCATCTTGCGCGAATGGGCGTTTCGGTATCCGCCGTGTCGGTTGTCGGCAAGGACGAGTACGGAGACAAGATGAGAGAGGCGCTGGCCGCTGAGGGGCTCGATATCTCACATCTGCGGGTGGAGGATGGCGACACCTCGGTGATGCTCATGGCATTGAAAGACGGCGTCGATCGCGTGCATCTCGAGGCAATCGATGGCGTAATGGAGACATATCGACCGAATGAAGATGACCGGGCGTTTATCCTAGAGCATGACATCATTCATACCGACCTGTTTGGCAATTGTTTGGACCTCCTGCCCGAATGGCACGATGCGGGCAAGACGGTGGTTATGGACTTCTCGGTGTTCAGCCAGGATCCCGAATATGCATGTGAGAATCATTTTCCCTACGTTGACTACGCATTTATGTCGTTTGAAGAGGACACTCCGGAGCTACGAGACTGGGTACGCCACGTGCAGGAATTGGGACCGCGCGTTGCGGTTGCCACGCTTGGCGAGAAGGGAAGCATTGCCTATGACGGTGAGCGCTTCTATGAGTGCGGGATCGTACCGGCGGAGAAGGTCGTTAATACCGTGGGTGCCGGCGACTCGTATATTGCCGGGTTTACCAAGGGCGTGATCGATGGCCTTGATATTCCGGCGTGTATGAAGGCGGGCGCTGAGCTGTCGTCCCGAGTGATTGGTTCGTTTGAGCCGTACTAGGGTCAAATGCCTGGAAAGGAGTACGAAATGGTTATCGACATGTTGGTTCAGCCCATGCTCTACGGCGAGATCTGTACGCCGGGTGATGAGCCTGATGGATTCGGTTTTTGGTCACGAGAATTTGGTATGGGGCATATGGGTCCCATGGATTGGGACGAGCTTCAAGTTGAGATGGACGTCTGCGATGTGCAGAAGAGCTTGCTCATGCCGCTCGATGTAACCACGGCATGCGGAGGGCATTTTGGCACCAATGACCAGATTGCCATGCTGGTTGCCGCGCATCCCGATCGTCTGTGGGGATTTGCGAGCGTAGATCCGCGGGTGAGCAGTGCCGCAGGCGAATTGGAGCGCGCCTTTACCGAGCTGGGGGCAAAGGGGCTTTGTCTGCATCCGGCAAAGCAGGGTTTTGACCCCGATGATACTGTGGCTGAGCCGCTTTACGAGCTGTGCGAGCGCTATAACAAGCCGGTGGTTTTCCATGCCGGTATGTCTTGGGAGCCGGGCGCAGAGCTCTCGCGCAGTAACCCGCTTGCATTTGAGCACACAATCGCAACGCATCCAAATGTGCGTTTTAGTTTGACCCACTTTGGCTGGCCCTGGGTGCGCGAGACCGTGGCGATGCTGCTCAAGTATCCCAACTGCTACACGGACACCTCTATCACTTACATCGATTCGCCCGAGGAGATGATGCAGCGTCTTTTCACGGTCGATATGGGGCCGCTGTGGTATGAGCGCGCGTTATCGCATCAAGTGATGTTCGCCAGCAATACGCCGCGCTTCCGTGCGTTCAAACTCAAGCGGGCGCTCGATACCGTGTCCATGCGCGATGATGCGCGAGAAAGGCTCTACTGGGGTAATGCCCTGCGTTTTCTTGAAGGGGATGAGTAAACATGGTGACGCTCGAAACATTGAGCTATCTATCGACTGCTCCGGACCAGTTCATCGATATTACCGAAGACGTGCACGCTGCCATCGAACGCAGCTCGGTGACCAATGGCTTGGCAGCGATTATTTTGTCGCATACGACCTGTGGAATCGTGGTAAACGAGGGGCTGCCCTGCGTGGAGACGGATCTTATGGAAACGCTTGATCGCATCGCCCCACTCGATGCCCCCTATGCGCATGCACACTTCCTGCCGAGCTATGGAGCCACCGGCAACAACTCCTGTGGGCATATCAAGAGCATGATTTGTGGAAACAGTTGCTTCTTTCCCGTCCAAGATGGCCACATCGTGTGTGGAGGTGCCCAGAACATCTATCTTGCGGAGTTTGACGGTCCGCAGAAGCGAAAAGTGTACGTCGAGGTGCTGGGGGAGTAACGTCCCTGCAATAACCCTATGAAGGAGCACGTTATGTCGTTTCTAACCTCGATGTTCAAGACCGAAAAGCCGGTTATCGGAATGCTGCACCTGCGTCCTCTGCCGGGCGATCCGCTGTATTACCCGGGCGGAAGCGTGCCGCAGGTCGTGGAAGCCGCCAAGCGCGATCTCGAGGCGTTGCAGCAGGGCGGTGTCGATGGCATTTTGATTACCAATGAGCTCTCGATGCCCTATGAGCAGCACGTTTCTCCCTCAACCCTTGCATCGATGGGCTATGTAATCGGGGCTCTATCCCATGATCTATCGACTCCTTGGGGAGCTGAGGCTATTTACGACGGTGATGCCACAATCGAGCTGTGCGCTGCCGTCGATGCGCAGTTCACGCGCTGCAATTTTTGCGGTGCCTGGGCCGGCGATCTCGGGCTGATTAACCGAGATTTCGCGCACACCATGCGTCGCAAGGCCGCGCTGCGCCTGGATGACCTCAAGCTTTTTCACTTCATCACGAGCGAGGGGGAGGTTTATCTCAACGACCGCACGACTGCGGACATTGCCGATTCACTTCTCTTTAATTGCCTTCCGGATGCAATGGTCATCGGCGGTTCGGCTGCCGGTCGTGGCGCTTCGGGCGAGCTTGCCGATGAAGTCCGCGAGCGTGTTGGCGAAGTACCCGTGGTATGTGGCACCGGTTGTCGCGAAAATACCGTGGCTGACGTATTTGCTCACTACGATGGCGCGTTTGTCGGCACCTGCTTAAAGCGCGACGGAAAGCTGGATGCCCCGGCTGATGTTGAGCGGGTAGCTCGTTTTATGGCTGCCGCTCGTACGGCGCGAGGGGAGTAGGCACCTATGGCGCTCTATCTGGGTATTGATATTGGGACAAGCGCCTCTAAAGGCGTTATAATCGATGATCGATGCAACATCGTTTGCCAAGCCTCTTGTGGACATGAGACGGACAACCCGTGTGATGGATGGTACCAGCATGATGCGGAGGCAGTTTGGTGGGGCGATTTTTGCCGCTTGTCGCGCGAGCTGGTGGCGCGATCGGGGGTTAACGCGGCACAGATCGGATGCGTGGGCCTTTCCGCATTGGGTTGCGGCTGTGTGCCGGTCGATACCGAGTGCAACGCGCTGGCGCCCGCGATTTTGTATGGAGTCGATGCACGTTCGAAGCCGCAGATTGACGAGCTCCTTTCCGAATATGGGTCAGATCGCGCACGCGAGCTTTTCGGGCATGATCCCTGTTCGTCAGATATTGCTCCCAAGATCTTGTGGTTTAAGGAGAATATGCCCGAGGTGCACGAACGTGCCGCGAAGTTCCTGACGGCGTCATCGTTTCTGTGCGCAAAGTTGACGGGGCGTTTTACGGTGGACCGTTATTTGGCGGAGGATTTTCTTCCCCTATATGACCGCTACACTTGGAAGGTTGATGCTCGGGAATGTGCTCGTTTCTGCCGGCCTGACCAGATGGCGGAGGTAATGTCGGCTACCGATATTGCCGGGGTGATTACGCAGCGTGCGGCTGAGGCGACGGGGCTCGCGGCGGGGACACCTGTCTTAGTGGGAACGGGTGACTCTGGTGCCGAGGCCATTTCGACGGGTGTATTCCGTCCCGGCGATATGATGGTTCAGTTGGGGAGCACGGCGTATTTCATCTACCTAGCTGATCATATGGTCGATGATGCCCGCCTGTGGCCGGGGACGTTTATCATTCCCGGAACTTACGGGATCTGCGCGGGGACCAATACGGCGGGTGCACTCACATCGTGGCTGCGCCAAGAGCTGTATCGTGATGCCGTGGAGGCCGAGGACCACGGTGGCCCCGATGCATATTCGGTTATGGCGCATGATGCCGCCGACGTGGCGCCGGGTGCCGATGGGCTCCTGTGTCTGCCGTACTTTGCGGGGGAGCGTACTCCGCTCAATGATCCCGCGGCGCGTGGCGTCTTCTTTGGCCTGACCGGAAGGCATACGCGAGCCCATATGGTTCGCGCCGCCTTGGAAGGCGTCGCGTATACCGTTGCATCCCATGTCGACATTATCGAGCGAGAGCATGGTCTGCCAATTGGACGCATTATGCTTGTCGGAGGTGGAACCAAGAATCCAGTTTGGATGCAGGCTATCGCCGACGTATGCGGGCGCGAGGTCTCGGTTGCCAAGGTTACGGTGGGCGCATGCTTCGGTGATGCCATCATGGCAGCTCTCGCAGGTGGCGCCTATGCATCATGGGATGAGCTCGCTCAAGTCCTTGGCGTTGCGCAAACAATCGTGCCCGATATGGCTGCCCACGGGTTGTATGCGTCGCGCCGTCATATCTTTGACGAATTGTATGTACGCAACCGTGATCTCATGCACGAATTGGTGTAATGCTGCCGAATTGTACTGCCTACCAATAGGGACTGCGTTGTGCGATTCGCATGCCCCTTGGCATTTTTGCCCACCGGGGCTAGCGAAGGTCAAAAACAGAGTGCGCATTTGCTAAAACTGCCGACTCGATGCGCTTTGCGTCACAGTTTTTGAGTGAGGCAATGCGCATCGAGGTCCTTGTGAGCGATCTGATGAGCGACTGCGCGCTTGTTTCTGTGTTTGGTTCGGCTGGCGCATCGGTCTCGAGCAGTAAACGATCGAGTGGAATCTGTCGTGCGTATTCGCGGCCGCGCTTGGTGGCGAGCATGCGATCGTTCACGGAAAAATAGCAGCCCGCATTACGCGCGCGGGCGAGTTCGTCCGAAGTACCGCTAAACCAGTGGAAGATGATAACGGGGGAGTCGGGGTTTGGGATGAGTAGTCCATGCGATTCGAGGACGTCCAGTACGGCTCCTGCCGAACGAACGGTGTGAATTGATATCACGCGCCCGGTAAGAGGATGCTGCACGAGCGCATCGCAGAGCCGGTCAAGTGCCTGTATTTGAAGCGGTTCCCTTCCGGCAAAGCGCGCGGAAAAGTCGAGTCCCACCTCGCCAATGTAGCGCTCTTGGGCAGCAATTTCGCAAAGCAGATTGACTTCGGCAGGACCGCAGCGGCCGTCGGCGAGCCACCAGGGGTGAAGCCCAATGCCGGCGATGATGCCTGGTTGGCGACGGGCACGCTCGTTTGCGGCCGAAAAGTCGCGTGGATCGACGCCGCAATCAAATAGACCCAAGCCCAGTGCCGTCGCCTCATCGGCAACGGCGTCCGGGTGAGCCATTAAATCAAGATGGCAGTGTGCATCAATTAACTGGGGCCCCATCTCGGCGCGCTCCACTAGTCCAGGCGCTGGCCATCAGCGCGCACGCGCTCAGTGCCGCGCCCGCTGATCTGGCGGATAACCTCGCCGGCAATCATCTGACCCATGATGGGCGGCATAAAGCTGGCGGTTCCGAGTTCGGTACGCTCGTGGATGTTGGAAGGGTCGCGGGGTTGGGTCTTAACCGATTCCTCGCAGCTAAACAGCACGTGCAGGCTCTTGATTCCGCGCTTCTTGCATTCTTTGCGCATGATGCGGCTCATGGGGTCACGTACCGTATCGAAGATGTCGGCAAAGCGGAGGCACTCGGGATGGAGCTTGTTGGCCCCGCCCATGGAGCTAACCAAACGGATGTCGTGGTCCTGGGCATATTTGGCAATGGTGAGCTTGGCCGAGATGGTGTCGATGGCGTCGACGACGTAGTCGATCTTGCCCTCCGTCTGCTCCAAAACGCTCGCGAAGAAATCATCGATGTTGTCGCTCAGCAGGTATTCGGTGCGTTTGATGACGGTAGCGGTAGGGTTGATGTCGTGAATCATAGCCTCCATGACGTCGACTTTGCGCTTTCCGATGGTGCTGTGAAAGGCGATGGCCTGACGGTTGATATTGCTGGGCGCGATGACGTCCTTATCCAGAATGACGAAATGACCGATGCCGCCGCGGGCGAGTGCCTCGCAGCAGTTGGAGCCCACGCCTCCGCAGCCGAGCACCAGCACCGTAGCATCGGCGAGCTTGTCGAGTGCCTCGCGGCCCATGATGATCTCGAGCTTGGTGTCGCGTGTCTCGATGGGAGTTGCGGCTGTGGTTTCGGTCATAGATATCCTCCGATGGGGAAGCGAATCGTGTTTTAGCTATCGTCATTATAGGTATTATCGCGATTCCATTTGAGCCCTTGGGCTTGTTGAAATGGGGTTGGGATTCGCATAAGATTGAAGCAGATGGCACCCGTTGCAGCGGGTTGGCCAACTCCGAAACACGTTTATGGCGTGAGAAGTGGCCGTCTTCGCATTACGCGGGGGCGGCTATTTTTTTTGAGTGTAAGATTAGACAATTAGACAAACATCTAAATATCGAGTATAGTGTGCGCGTCGAACGAAATGATGAGAGGAGGTCCTATGCCGGGAGAGGGTTTTAAGCCGCTTGCCGATCCAACGCGACGGCGCATTTTGGAGTTGCTGCGCGAGGGCAATTGCACGGCCGGAGAGCTTGCCGAGCATTTTGACATCAGTAAGCCGTCGCTGAGCCATCACTTGGCGACGCTCAAAAACGCCGGGTTGGTGACCGACGAGCGCCATGGCCAAAACATCGTATACAGCTTAAACACCACCGTCATGCAGGATTTAATTGGCTGGTTTATGGGCTTTACAAACACTAAGGATGAATAACGAAAACAAGGGCATTCACCCCACGGGGGTATCGTCGCGCGTGTGGATTGCGCTGGTCGCTCTGTGCGTCGCCAATGTCGTAGCGCACCTCATGGTGATGCCGAGCTTGCCTGCGCAGATTCCCACGCACTGGGGCGCGAACGGCGCCGTCGACGGTTGGGGTCCTAGCTGGATGGCCTCCGCGCTCGGCGTGCTGCCTCTGGCGCTTCTCGCAATGTTCTGCGTGGTGCCGCGCGTCGATCCCAAAGGTGAGGCATATCGAACCTCGGGCAAGTTCTACCAGGGCTTCGTAATCGCCTTCACCTTGTTCATGTGCGCCATAAGCTGGCTGGGAGAGCTTACGGTCTGGGGCGTGGTGCCGGCGGTCGGTTCGGTTAACGTGCTGATTTCCGGTGTTGTCGGTTTGCTGTTCATCGGCGTAGGCAACTACTTGCCGCGTGTGAAGCAGAACTATACGCTCGGTATCAAGACACCTTGGGCGCTTGCCGATCCCGAGAACTGGCGCCGTACTCAGCGTTTTGGCGGCGCCTGCTTTATGGTGCTGGGTATTGGCCTGATTGTGATGGGCGTGGCAGGCAGCGTGCTTTCGAGTGAAGTCGTCGCCGCGGTGATTGCGGTTCTGGCGTTTGGTTCGGTTGGAGCCGTCTACGTCTACTCGTATCTGTTGTGGCGCAAATCGCAGCGAGCCGCTCGTTAAGGTTGCGGAAAACTAGCGTACGCAGTTCATAGTATGTTCCGGGGGACTTTTCCCAGGTAGTATTAGGGGGTGTGGGCAACCATGCCCCTTTTTCGTTACGTTTCAGAGCTGGTTCCCTCATTTCGTTTCCACTAAAGCGAATCAAGAAGAGGGAAACAGCAGGTAGAAAGGATAGAACAGACATATGGCGGAGTTTATCTACCAGATGTATCAGGCTCGCAAGGCCCATGGCGACAAGGTAATCCTTGACGACGTGACCCTGAGCTTCTACCCCGGTGCCAAGATCGGCGTCGTGGGCCCCAATGGTATGGGCAAGTCGACCCTGCTCAAGATCATGGCCGGCATCGAAGAGGTCTCCAACGGCGATGCCAGGCTCACCCCCGGCTACACCGTGGGTATCCTGCAGCAGGAGCCGCCGCTCGACGACGACAAGACCGTCATCGAGAACGTGCGCATGGCATTTGGCGACATGATCGCCAAGGTCGATCGCTTCAACAAGATCGGCGAGGAGATGTGCGACCCGGATTGCGACATGGACGCCCTCATGGTCGAGATGGGAAAGCTCCAGGACGAGATCGACGCCGCCGACGGCTGGGATATCGATTCCAAGCTCGGCCAGGCCATGGACGCCCTGCAGCTGCCCGATTCCGACATGCCGGTCAACGTGCTTTCCGGCGGCGAGCGCCGTCGCGTGGCCCTGTGCAAGCTGCTGCTCGAGGCTCCCGACCTGCTGTTGCTCGACGAGCCCACGAACCACCTGGACGCCGAGTCGATCCTGTGGCTCGAGCACTTCCTGCACAACTATCAGGGCGCCGTTCTGGCCGTCACGCACGATCGCTACTTCCTGGATAACGTTGCCGAGTGGATTTGCGAGGTCGACCGCGGCCACCTCTATCCCTACAAGGGCAACTACTCTACATATCTGGAGACCAAGGCCGCGCGTATCGAGGCGCAGGGAAACCGTGATGCTAAGCTCGCCAAGCGCATGGAGGCCGAGCTCGAGTGGGTACGCAGCTCGCCCAAGGCCCGTCAGGCCAAGAACAAGGCCCGTCTGGCTCGCTACGAGGAGATGGAGGCCGAGGCCCGCGCAAGCCAGAAGCTCGACTGGACCGACATCCGCATTCCCGTTGGACCGCGTCTGGGCAACAAGGTGCTCGAGGCCCATCACCTGCACAAGGAATTCGATGGCCGTGTGCTCATCGACGACCTTTCGTTCACCCTGCCGCGCAACGGCATCGTGGGCGTCATCGGCCCCAACGGTGTCGGTAAGACCACACTGTTCAAGACGATTGTGGGTCTGGAGCCGCTGACTTCGGGCGAGCTCGAGGTGGGCGAGACCGTCAAGATCTCCTATGTCGATCAGAACCGTTCCGGCATCGACCCCGATAAGAACCTATGGGAGGTCGTCTCGGACGGCCTGGACCACATGATGGTGGGCGAGACTGAGGTTCCCAGCCGCGCGTACGTGGCGAGCTTTGGCTTTAAGGGCCAGGACCAGCAGAAGCGCGCCGGCGTGCTCTCCGGTGGTGAGCGCAACCGTCTGAACCTGGCGCTCACGCTCAAGCAGGGCGGCAACCTGCTGCTTCTCGACGAGCCCACGAACGACCTCGACGTCGAGACGCTGTCCTCGCTCGAGGCGGCGCTGCTCGAGTTCCCGGGCTGTTCGGTGGTCATTAGCCACGACCGTATGTTTCTGGACCGCGTTGCCACGCACATCCTGGCGTGGGAGGGCACCGACGAGAACCCGGGCAACTGGTATTGGTTTGAGGGCAACTTTGAGGCCTATCAGGCCAACCGTATCGAGCGCCTGGGCGAGGACGCAGCCCAGCCGCATCGTATCCACCGCAAGCTGACGCGTGACTAGATCGTTACGCGGTTTTCCAAACCGCGTAACTGCTCGACGCTGCGCGGGCCGCAAGCACCCCATCTTGCCGTTCAAGCCGTCGCTCGCGTACCGAAGTACGCGTCGCTCCTCTTTCACGGCAACCTGGGGCACTTGCGACCCGCTCGCTGTTGGTTACGCAACATCAACAAATATAAACGGCTCAAATCCTGATTTGGATTTGAGCCGTTTGTCGTTACCGCTCGGTTTCTTCGACTTTATCGATGGTCCAGGTGGCTCCGAGACCGCCGGTGGTGTTGCGGCGGATGCGCACGGCAACCTCGTGGCGCTCGCCGGCCTGCGTGTAGCGCAGGGGGAAGATTGCGCGGTTTCGCGCGGCCTCGATGGTGCCGCGCTCGCGGGCGATCCAGTAGTACTCGCCGACGATGCCGAGCGTGTCGGCGCCGTAGGGGAGATAGGTCGACAACTGGTGCAGAAGCGGGCCGGGGCAGAAGACTTCGGTTGCGAAATCGACGGGGAAGTCCTCGGGGATGGTCGGTGCCGCGGGTGCGGGGGTTGGGGCCGCTACGGGTACCGAAGCCGGTGCCGGTGCGGGAATTTGGTCGCAAGCAGAGGCGGGCACGGATTCGATGACGGGTGCGGGCTCCGGCGTCGTTTTCGGCTTGATCGTGGAATCTGCGGGCTTCACGGTGACGGGCGCGTCTGCAGCTGCAGTTTCAACCTCAACCTGCGTCGCGTTCTCGTTCTCGACGCTCGACTTTGCGTCGATGGGCGTGGATGCCATGGTGGTTATGCCGGCATTGGCGTTCTCGGGGTCATAGACGACCGTGAGCGAGATGGCGGGCTGCGGCGTCTCGGGCTCCGGCGTCGACTCAGTAGCGCCTTGATCGGCGGGCTCGTCGGACTGATCGTCCTCGGCTTCGTCGCCAAAGACATCGCTGTTTTGGAACGCAGACGTCTCGGGCTGGTCAGCGGCTTCTTCGGTTGTCGACTTGGGAGCCTCGTTGAGCTCGGCAGTGGCTTCCTGCTCGGATATGACTTTGGGATCGGTCGTGGCGGCGATTTCGGTTTCGGCTTCTGCTGTTACCTCAATAGCGACTTCGGTCTCTGTCTCGGGCTCGGATTCCGGCACGGCTTCAACCATGGCTTCGGGCTCGGCGCGCTTAACGTGCTTGGGGCGCACAGCCTTCAGGTCCTTCTCGCCGCGCTTTTTCTTTTTGTAGGACTGCTTGGCTCCCTTGGCTGCCTTGGGCTTGTCCTCGCCCTTGGCAAGGGCGGTATCCCAGGCATCGTTGGCGATGACCGTAGCATACAGGCGACCGCCCTTAAAGACGGTCAGCTTAATGCAGTCGTCGAGCTCCTCGAGCAGCTCGCGCGTGGACTCGAAGCCCAGGTCATAAGCGGCCATGTCACCAGCGGCGAGTGCCTGCTCGACCTGCGTCATAAACGTTTGCTTGCCGCATCCGATTGCGTCGCGCAGCAGGCGATACAGATAGATGTGGTTGCCCAGCGAAAGCGTGGGCCTAACTATTGTCTTGCTCATGGCAAATCTCCTCTTTACACACCAAAGCATCTTACCATCGCGCGGGGCTTGCTACCTCGGCGCCCAAGGCAAACGGGCGCGACCGTTGCCGGTTCGCGCCCGTTATACAGGTCGGTTATCTATGAGAGGCAAACGTGCTTAGTTGCCCGACGTCGTGCCTTGGCTCGAGCTGTCAGATGCCGTGCCGGACGCGGTTCCGCTCGAGCTGTTCGAGCTGTTGGTGTTGCTGTTGTCGGTAGATCCCGTACTCGATGTATTGCCGTTCGTCTGGTCACCCGTGCTCGGTTGAGAGCCGTCAGTCGTTTGGCTTGAGTCGGTCGTGCCGGATTGCGTGCCGCTGTTGTTCACAGAAGAATCGACGCCCTGCGATTGATCGGGGGCGTTCGAGGACGAGTCGGCGGATGCGGGGGTGTCCTGCGGATCGTCCTGCTGGCTTTGCGATTGACCGGAGCTATCCGCGTCGTGCTCGGTCGTGCGCGACGAAAGGATTGGCTCGGGGCGCACGCCCAGACCCTCACCGGCGGTGGTGATAAGGATGGCGCCGGCGCAGGCGATGACCGCGACGATGGCGATGGCGATCGAGAAGATGATGACCTTCTTTTGCGTCTGGCTGCGCTCCGCCGCCGCCTTGGCGCGCAGACTGTCGGGAGCGACGCGCGCCGTGGTCGCGCGCCCCGCAATCTGGCGCATCTCCTGCGTAGTCGCGGCGCCGCCTAGGTGCTCCTCGGCATTAAACTCAACGGGCTCGTAGGCGCCGGCGGGGTAGTCGACGTCGGCGTGCGTGCCCTTGAGGGCTTCGGCGCTGGCAGAGATAAAGTGGCGGTAGACCTGCGAGGACACAACGGTGATGACCGAGCTCACAGCGGCACCAATTACTGAACCAGCGATACCAATCTTGGAGGCAAGCGCAACGCTCGTGGCGGCAGCTGCGGCGCCGGCGATGATCTGGGGAATGGAAATGTCGTCAAACAGGCCCTTTTTGGGCGCGATGGCCATGGTCTGTCCGATGGAATGGTTCTCGTGCACGCCGTTGTGGAGCGATGCCGGCGTCATGACGCGCGTGCGCGGCGCGTCGGTGTACTTGGTTGTCATACGGGGTCCTCCCGGTGTAAATCTGCTTCGTTTCGTGTAGCCCTCAGGGTACCCACCAGATGTGAATCGTGCGTGACGTTTAACAGATACCATCAACTCATCAATAGCTCACCAAGTTGGTGGGATGCGGTTACACCCGGCGGTTGAACTACAATAGGGCTTGCTAATTGTTGTGAATGGCGTCTACGCACGGGAGCATTCTTATGAATCTTCACCTTTCTCAGTCTGATGGCTTTTTGCGTGTGGCGGCGGCGTCGCCGCAGATTCGCGTGGCCGATGTCGAGGGCAATGCCGAGGTTGCGTTAGCGGCTGTTCGCGCGGCTGTTGAGCGCGGCGTTCGCGCGCTGGTGCTGCCCGAGCTCAACTTGTGCGGCTATACCGCGGCCGATCTGTTCCATAACCGCACATTACTGTATGCCTGCGAGGCTGCTTTGGTGCATATCCTCGATGAGACTCGTGAGCTGCCGATTGTCTTTACCATCGGTCTTCCCGTTGCAGTTGCCGAGAATATCTACAACTGCGCCGCCGTGTGCTGCGCGGGCGAGCTTTTGGGCCTCACGGCCAAGAAGTATCTGCCCAACTATGGCGAGTTCTACGAGCGCCGCTGGTTTGCTCCGGCGCCCGCAGATCCCGTGTGGGTCGAGTTTGCCGGTCAGGGTCCGGTTCCGCTGGGTTCGGGGCTTGTCTACCGCTGCTGTGACGAGGGTGCCGAGGATATGGTGCTGGGCGTTGAGGTCTGCGAGGACCTGTGGGTGCCGGCGCCCCCTTCGACCGAGATGGCGCTTGCCGGTGCGACGGTGATCCTCAACCCGTCGGCCTCGGACGAGATTATCGGTAAGGCAGATTACCGCCGCAGCCTTATCTCTAATCAAAGCGCGCGCCTGTACTGTGCCTATGCCTATGCGGACGCGAGCGAGGGCGAGTCCACGACCGATATGGTCTTTGCGGGCGAGAACCTCGTCTACGAAAACGGCTCTAAGCTGGCGGCGACGAAGCTCCTTACCTGCGATATGGCGGTTGCCGATGTTGACCTCGACCGTCTGGTTGCCGAGCGCCGTCGCTCGACGACGTGGACGCGCGCGGACGATGCGCCGGAGGCCACAACCGTTGAATTTTCGTTTGAGGGCGTGCTGGCAGACGAGCCTGTCCTGCGCGATGCACTCGACATTTACCGTGTCTTCCCCCGCGCGCCCTTTGTGCCGGCTGACCATGGCGACCTGGCCGAGCGTTGCGAGACGATCCTCAATCTGCAGACTGCGGGCCTCAAGACCCGCCTTGCCCATACGGGTACCAAGGCTGCGGTCATCGGCCTTTCGGGTGGCTTGGACTCCACGCTGGCACTGCTCGTGACAGTTCGCGCCTTCGATGCACTGGGGCTGCCGCGCACCGGTATCACGGCCGTGTCCATGCCCGGCTTTGGTACGACGCATCGTACCAAGTCGAACGCCGAGTCGCTCGCTCGCGACCTGGGTGTGAGCTTCCGCGAGGTTTCGATCCACGCGGCTGTGGAACAGCACTTCAAGGACATTGAGCACGATTCGGCCGTGCAGGACGTGACCTACGAGAACAGCCAGGCCCGCGAGCGCACGCAGATTCTGATGGACTTGGCCAACCAGGCTGGCGGTTTTGTCATCGGCACGGGCGACCTGTCGGAGCTGGCGCTCGGCTGGGCTACCTATAACGGCGACCACATGAGCATGTACGCCGTCAACGCGAGCGTGCCCAAGACGCTCGTGCGTCACTTGGTGCGCTATGCTGCCGATGTCTTTGGCGGGCGTATTGCCGAGGTCTTGCTCGACATCCTCGATACGCCGGTGTCCCCCGAGCTTCTGCCGCCCACGGGCGATGGCGAGATTGCACAGAAGACCGAGGATTTGGTGGGGCCGTACGAGCTGCACGATTACTTCCTCTATTACCTGCTGCGTTTTGGCTTTGAGCCGGGCAAGATCTACCGCATGGCGCTCAAGAGCTTCGAGGGCGTCTACGACGCCAAGACCGTCCACACGTGGCTGCGTACGTTCTATCGCCGCTTCTTTGCCCAGCAATTTAAGCGCAGCTGCCTGCCCGATGGTCCCAAGGTGGGCTCGGTGACGCTCAGCCCGCGCGGCGATTGGCGTATGCCGAGTGACGCCAGCTCACGTTTGTGGCTTGCGCAGATCGACGCGCTTAATCCGATTGATTAAGGTTGGCTAAATTGAACCAATACGGGGGTTGCAAGCGTTACACTTTTGCAATCTGATGGCCCGTATCGCGCGGCGCTCTTGTCGGAGCGCCGCGTTTTTTATATCGAAAGGTGGCACCATGCAGGCATCGCAGCGTCTCGACCGCTTTGGCGCGGAGGTCTTCGCCTCGCTCAACAACAAGCTTCTCGCGCTGAAGGCTCAGGGCAAGACCATTTACAACATGAGCGTGGGCACGCCCGACTTTAAGCCGTACGACCATGTGGTCGAGGCGCTCACGCAAGCAGCCCAAGATCCCGAGATGTGGAAGTATGCCCTGCGTGACCTGCCCGAACTCAAGCAGGCCGTGTGCGATTACTATGAGCGTCGCTTTGGCGTTTCGGGCATTACGCCGTCCATGGTGCAGTCGTGCAACGGCACGCAGGAGGGCGTGGGCCATTTGGGCCTGGCCCTGCTCGATCCGGGTGACACTATTTTGGTTCCCGATCCGTGCTATCCGGTCTTTGAGGCGGGTGCCAAGATCGCCGATGCCAAGCTCGAGTACTATCCGCTGGTTGCCGAGCACAATTACCTGCCCTATGTGGCGGGCATCGATCCCGAGGTGGCCGACCGTGCCAAGTACATGATCGTGTCGCTGCCCGCCAACCCGGTGGGCTCGGTGGGCACGCCCGAGATCTACGAGGAGATTATCGCTTTCGCCCGCGAGCACGACCTGCTGATCGTTCACGACAACGCATACTCGGACATCGTGTTCGACGGCGAGCCGGGCGGCAGCTTCTTGCAGTATCCCGGCGCGCTCGAGGTGGGCGTTGAGTTTTTCTCGCTTTCCAAGTCGTTTAACGTCACCGGTGCCCGCATCGGCTTTTTGGTCGGCCGAGAGGACGTGGTCTCTGCCTTTGCCAAGCTGCGCAGCCAGATTGACTTTGGTATGTTCTTCCCGATCCAGAAGGCCGCCATCGCGTGCCTTAATGGCCCGCGCGATGAGGTCGAGGCGCAGCGTCTGAAGTACCAGGAGCGCCGCGATGCCCTGTGCGACGGTCTTGAGGGTCTGGGCTGGGAGCGACCCAACGCGCATGGCTCTATGTTTGTGTGGGCCAAGCTTCCCGGTGGTCGCACCGATTCCATGGCGTTTTGCGAGGAGCTCATGGAGAAGGCCGGCGTTGTGGTGACGCCGGGTGCGAGCTTTGGTCCTTCGGGCGAGGGGCACGTGCGCATGGCGCTGGTTCTGCCGCCCGATCAGATTGCTTTGGCTGTCGAGGCCATTCGCGAAGCGGGCCTGTATTAGAAGGCTATTTCGACTCGTCAATAGCTCGAAACCGATTTCGTGCAGTTATTTTACGAATCCTGCAAGCAATTTCGGTAAACGGTCGATTTTTGGCTGCGAATAGGAGCATAATCAGAGTCCCGATTGGATGTATTGGGATTACGACAAGCCGCTCGGGTCGTTCCCGGGCGGCTTGTTTGTGGAGTGAGATGGGAGTTTCTAATGGTTAACGAGAAGAAGGTCGCTATTGTCGGCTGCGGTTTCGTCGGTTCGTCTTCGGCGTTCGCGCTGATGCAGAGCGGTCTGTTCTCCGAGATGGTCCTCATCGACGTGGACAAGAACCGCGCCGAGGGTGAGGCCCTGGATATCGCGCACGGCATGACGTTTGCCGAGCCGATGAAGATCTACGCCGGCGATTATTCCGATGTCGCCGACGCCGCCATGATTGTTGTCACCGCTGGCGCTGCCCAGAAGCCCGGTGAGACTCGCCTGGACCTGGTCAACAAGAACGTCAACATCTTTAAGTCCATTATCCCCGAGATTAAGAAGTCCGGCTTCGACGGCATACTGCTCATCGTCTCCAACCCGGTTGATGTTCTGACCTACGCCGCCATCAAGATGTCCGGCCTGCCCGAGGGCCACGTCATCGGTTCCGGCACCGTGCTCGACACCGGCCGCCTGCAGCAGATGCTTGGTGCTCACGTCGAGGTTGACCCGCGCGATGTCCAGGCCTATGTCATGGGCGAGCACGGCGACTCCGAGTTTGTCGCTTGGTCCAGCGCTCAGGTTGCCGGCGTTCCGCTGAACACTTTCTGTGAGCTTCACGGCCACCTGGAGCATGAGGCTGCCGAGAAACGTATCGCCGAGGACGTCAAGAACTCCGCCTACACCATCATCGAGAAGAAGCACGCCACCTACTACGGTGTCGCTATGGCCGTCAAGCGCATCTGCACTGCCGTCATGCGCGATGAGCAGACCGTTCTGCCTGTCTCCTCGCTCATGGTGGGCGAGTATGGCCTGTCCGATCTTGCCATCTCCATGCCGACCGTCGTTGGCCGCGACGGCGTTGTCTGCCGCGTCCCCGTGCCGCTGGACGATGACGAGCAGCATGAGCTCACCGTCTCCGCCAAGGCCCTGAAGGACATCATCGACAGCGTCGATTTCTCCTGCTAAATCAAGCTCGCTAGAGCGAAAAGCTACAATGAAGGCGTCCGGGTCCACACGGCCCGGGCGCCTTTTTGGTGCAAAGAAACCTGACCCCAATGCACCATAGTTGATGGGAGGGCCATGTCGGATTCGCCTAATTTTTTGACCTATGCCCAGACGGCGTTTGATCCGTTTGAGGAGCGGCCGTTCTGCGCGGTGGATAGCCTGGTCTTTGCGTGGTTGTCCTATTTGCGTTTGCCGGGTGATATGGCGGAACTGACGAACTGGCAGGGCCTAGACGTACGCGAGCTGCTGCGTGCCGAGTGCTACCGGGACATGATTGACGACTTGTGGGACCCAGAGGGGAGCAGGGCCTTGCTGGAGGCCGTGGCAGCAAGCCCTCGTTACCGTGGCGTGCACGTTTGCGGCTATCGTGCCGTGAGCGATGTGGTGGCGACAGAACAGTTTGCAGCCATGGCGTTCCGGTTTCCGGCGGGGTTTAGTTATCTTTCCTTCCGGGGGACCGACAGCACGATTGTGGGCTGGAAAGAGGACTTTAACATGGCGTTCCGGTGCCCTGTGCCGGCCCAGGAATCCGCGGCGCGTTATGTGGACGAGGCGGCGGATGCGATTAACGGGCCGCTTTTGTGCGGAGGTCATTCCAAGGGTGGAAACCTTGCGGTGTACGGTGCGGCGATGTGCTCCGATGTCGCCCGTGAGCGAATCGAACGGGCATATTCCCATGATGGTCCGGGCTTCGTCGAGGAGTTCCTGAACGGCGACGCCTTTGCCGATCTTTCCGGTCGAATCGACAAGACGCTACCTCGGTCGTCGATCTTTGGCATGATGTTCGAGACACAGGAGGACTATGCCATCGTTGAGAGCACCGAGTTCAGCCTGCTGCAGCACAATCCCTTTAGCTGGGTGGTTGATGGTCGCGACTTCGTGTACTGCGAGCGCCTGTCCGCCGGTGCTCGATACGTTGATGGCTCCATTCGCGAGATGCTGCTTGCAGTGTCGCCTAGCGAGCGCGAGCGTTTTGTAGATGCGTTGTTCTCCGTGTTTGAGGCTACGGGTGCTGAGCGGTTTGCGGATATCGCTGGGAATCTGCGCGAGAGCCTGCCCGTGATGCTCCAGGCTGCGCAAGGCTTTGACAAGGATACGCGACGCTTTGTCTCGCAGACCATCGCGGCAATCCTTAAATGCGCATTGCTGCCCAAACGACCCCAGATCGACATGCCCGCTGCCGGCAAGAGTTTGGCAGAACAGCTCGAGGCTTGGCAGTCCGAGCTCCTGCGCTAGCCATTGGTGCAAAGCAACCTGTCCCCGATGCGTCTGGGGCGGGCTCGACCGCTATACTGGTTCGTGCCGAAATCGATCTAGAACGGAATGCCGTATATGAAAATCAATCACGCGATTCTGCATATTCTGGACTTTGACTCTGCCGTCAACGTCATGAGCCAGCGCGAGCTCGATATCGAGAGCCGCACCGTGCGCAACTTCGTGACCACGCATCTGCGCCGCGCACGTACCTCGGCCGATAATAAACGCGCCACGTTTGCCGAGAACTCCGCATTCGGCGGCGAGCTCAAGGGCTATTTCTTTGGTGAGCGTGAGTTCGTGGACCTGTCGCAGCAGATTGCGGAGTTCATCTCTTCCGAACTCACCAAGGCCGAGAAAGCTGAGTCCACTGACGTGCTTGTGGCGGACTTTGACGATGATGAGGATGCCCGCTGGTTTGCCGTGATGCTGCTGGGCTCCAAGCAGGCTTTTATGCACGAGGTAGGTCGCGAAGAGGGCGAGGTGCGCAACGACATTGCGCGCCACTACGCCATTCTGCCGAATCCCTCGCAAAAGGTGCCGAGCTATGCAATCGTGCGTGCAAGCACCATGGAGATCGGCTATGTGGACAAGAAACGCAAGATCGCCGGCGAGGACCGTATGCTTATCCCCGATGGCCTGCTGCAGTGCGACACGGGCGTATCGGGCAAGGAGGTCATCGACACCGTGACGCGTGTGGTCGAGGAAGTCGCCGAGGAACACGGTGCCAATACGGCCGTAGCGCTCGCCAAGGTTAAGGCTGCTGTTGCCGAGAAGGTCGAGGATGACGAGGAGCTGCCGCCTTGGGATATCGTCGACGAGGTCTTTGAGGACGAGCCGGTCATCAAGGAGAGCGTGCGCGCGGCACTGACCGAGGAGAAGGTGCCTGAGCGTGTGCCCGTGGAGCGCAAGCAGGTCGAACGCGCGGCGGTGCGCAATCATAAGATCCGTACCGACACGGGTATCGAGATCAGCTTCCCGGCCGAGATGGGTTCCAACTCCGAGTACATTGAGTTCGTCAATGAGCCTAACGGCCTCATCTCCATCGAGCTCAAAAATATCGGTAGCATCGAGAATCGATAAGTTGCGTTGCGCCTACAGCGAGAAAGCAAAGGCCGAGGCCCTGGATGGGGTTTCGGCCTTTGTTGCTTGGGGCTGAATTACGTTGCAGGTTGAGCATGCGTCAGCGAAAACGACCCAGAGCGAGCAAGGTGACGTGAAAGAGGAGGGCATTGACCTTCTGGTCATGCCCGACAATTGAACGTCAGATTGCCGCTCTGGGTCGTTTGCAGCGTCGACTAGTTACGCGGTTTGGTAAAACCGCGTAACCCTAGAGCTGGCGTAAGCCCTCTTCGAGGCCGGTCTTGCTGTTGGTCTTCTCGTCGCGCATCTTGATGACGCGGGCGGGGACACCGGCCACGACGGCGCCGGCGGGGACATCCTCGATGCACACGGCGCCGGCGGCAACGACAGCGCCCTTGCCTACGTGCACGCCCTCCAGGACCACGGCGTTGGCGCCGATCATGACATCGTCCTCGATGATGACGGGCGTGGCGCTGGCGGGCTCCACAACGCCTGCCAGCACGGTGCCGGCGCCGATGTGGCAGTTCTTGCCCACGGTGGCGCGGCCGCCCAGCACGGCGCCCATATCAATCATGGAGCCTTCGCCAATGACGGAGCCGATGTTGATGATGGCGCCCATCATGATGACGGCGCGATCGCCGATCTCGACGCGGTCACGGATGATCGCGCCCGGCTCGATGCGGGCGTTGATGCCCTTAAGGTCGAGCATGGGCACGGCAGAGTTGCGGCAGTCATTCTCGACATCGTAGTAGTCGATGGAGTCGGCATTGGCATCGAGGATGGCCTTGAGCTCATCCCAGTCGCCAAAGACGGTCTTGCCGCGACGGCCGCCGTAGACATGTGCGTTGCCCCAGGCAACCTTCATGCCGGGCTTCTCGCGCACGTACAGCTTGACAGGTGTCTTTTTGGGCGCGGTGGCGATGTAGTTGATAATCTCCTGGGCATCCATCTCGGCTGCGTTGCTCATTTGCTATCTCTCCTTTGGGTGGATTCGGTTGATACCTGGTTAGGCAAACATGACCTGGTCGAACGTATAGAAGCCGGGTTCGCGGGTGACGAGCTTCTGGGCGGCTGCCAAGGCGCCGTTGACAAAGATCTGACGACTCGTGGCGCGGTGGGTGAGCGTGACCTCCTCGTCCTGGCCGAAAAAGCTTACCTCGTGCACGCCGGCGATGGTGCCGCCGCGCAGCGAGTGCATACCGATCTCCTTGGGGTCACGCGCGCCGCACATGCCCTCGCGGCCATAGACGGGGTGGTAGCCTGCTTCGGGCTCAGCTTCGACGACGGCATCGAGCAGTAGCTTGGCAGTGCCGCTGGGGGCATCGACCTTTTGGTTGTGGTGCGTCTCGACGATTTCGCAGTCAAAGCCGGGCAGCTCGCGTGTAGCCTGCGCTACCAGATGGCGCAGGGCTGCGATACCGATGGAGTAATTGCCCGAGTGCATAACGCGGGTGTTCTGGCCCAGCTCACGCAGGCGGTCCATCTGCTCGGGGGTGTAGCCTGTGGTGCCTGAGACCAATGCCGCGCCCGTGCGCTCGACATAGGCGACGACGGCGTCGAAGGTCGCGACGTTCGAGAAGTCGATAATCACATCGGCAGCCGGTGCGTTCTCGAGCTTGCTCAAATCGAAGCCAATCTGGGCCACGATATCAAAAACGGGTTGACCGGCGGCGTCGACAACGCCCTCGGCGGTGGTGCGGATGAGCGAGCCCATGCGGCCCGTTCCCATAATGACGGTCTTAATCAAGCAGACCAGCTCCCTTCAGAGCATCGGTAAGTGCGGCTCGCGTGTCGTCTGCCATGGGGCACAGCGGCATACGGTAGTTTGCCTCGATCATGCCCATCTGGGCGAGCGCTTCCTTGACGGGGATGGGGTTGACCTCGCTAAAGAGGGCATTGATGAGCGGCTGGCCGGCAATCTGGATATCGCGGGCGCGTGCCACGTCACCGTCCAGATAGGCGCGGCACATGTCGTGCACGAGCTGCGGCTGAACATCGGCCCACACGCTGATGGTGCCCGAGGCGCCCAGGCTCATGAGCGGTACGGTAAGCGCGTCCTCGCCCGAGTACATGCGGAAGTCGTCTGACAGCAGGTGGGCGATCTTGGCCGCGTAGGCGACGTTGCCCGAGGCCTCCTTAATACCCATGATGTTGGGGTGCGCGGCCAGGCGTTCTACGTTGCGCTCGCTGATGCCGCAGCCACAGCGGCCGGGGATGTTGTACAGGATGCAGGGGATGTCCACGGCATCGGCGACGGTCTTAAAGTGCTGATAGATACCCTCTTCATTGGACTTGTTGTAGTAGGGGGTGATGAGCAGCAGACCGTCGGCGCCCAGGCCCTGATAGGTGAGCGACTTGGTGAGCATGGTCTGCGTGGAGTTGGAGCCCGAGCCGGCAATAACGGGGACGCGTCCTGCAACATGCTTGACCACAGCGGCGACGACGGAGTTGTCCTCGTCATCGGTCATCGTGGCACTCTCACCGGTGGTGCCCAGGGTGAGGATGGCGTCAGTGCCATTTTGCAGGTGGAAATCGATAAGGCGCTCAAGCGCGTCAAAGTCGACACTGCCGTCCTTTTTAAACGGCGTGACAAGGGCGACGATTGAGCCCTCGAGATTGCGGATATCCATGTTCTTCTCCTTCGCTTCCGCGATCTGGACGCGTTTGTTCCATTGGGCGGCGACTGCTAGGCGCTCGTCCTGAGCGCGACGGCGGGCGCTTTCGGCGCGCGATTTGGCCAGCAGCTCGCGGCCGCACGGCAGCACGTCGAGCGTGGCAAAGTAATCGCCCGGGCGCTCGGCGCGGCGGATGAGGTCGGCCGAGCCATCGGGGCGCAACAGGACCTCGGCGGAGCGCAGGCGTCCATTGTAGTTGTAGCCCATGGAGTAGCCATGCGCGCCGGTATCGTGGATCACAAGCAGGTCGCCCATGTCGATATGCGGCAGCTCGCGATCGATGGCGAACTTGTCGTTGTTCTCGCACAGATTGCCCGTGATGTCGTAGGTGTCCGTGACGGGCGCTGTGGTCTTGTCGTCGCCACCCGGCTGGCCCATCACCGTAATGTGGTGGTAAGCGCCATACATGGCAGGACGAATCAGATCGACGGCACTGGCGTCCACGCCGATATAGTCCTTGTAGATCTGCTTCTCGTGGATGGCCTTGGTGACCAGGCAGCCGTAGGGCCCCATCATAAAGCGGCCCATCTCGGTGCAAATGGCCACATCGCCCATGCCGGCAGGAACCAGGATCTCGTCGTGGGCCGCGTGCACCCCCTCGCCGATGGCGCGGATGTCGTTGGCCTGCTGCTCGGGCAGGTAGGGGATGCCTACGCCGCCGGACAGGTTGATGAAGGCGACGTGTGCGCCGGTCTCGCGCTCCAGGCGCACGGCAAGCTCAAAGAGGATGCGCGCGAGCTTGGGGTAGTAGTCGTTGGTGACGGTGTTGCTGGCAAGGAATGCGTGGATGCCAAAGTCCTCGGCGCCCTTGGCCTTGAGCATGCGGAACGCCTCGAAGAGCTGCTCGGTGGTCATGCCGTACTTGGAGTCGCCGGGGTTATCCATGATGCCGTTGGAGAGCTGGAACAGGCCGCCTGGATTAAAGCGGCAGCTGACCGTTTTGGGGATGGGCCCCGCAACACGCTCAAAGAACTCGATGTGGCTGATGTCGTCAAAGTTGACGATGGCACCCAGCTTGTCGGCGAGCTCAAAGTCGGCAGCCGGCGTGTCGTTGGAAGAGAACATGATGTCGTGTCCCGTGATACCCAGCGAGCGGGCGATCATGAGCTCGGTATAGCTCGAGCAATCGCAGCCGCAGCCGTATTCGTTGAGAATGGAGATGAGCGCCGGGTTGGGGTTGGCCTTGACAGCAAAGTATTCTTTAAAGCCCGGGTTCCATGCAAAGGCGTCGCGCACTTCTTGCATGTTGCGGCGGATGCCCGCCTCGTCGTATAGATGAAACGGCGTGGGGAACTGCTCGACGATATGCTCGAGTGTCTCCTTGTCCACAAACGGCTGCTTGGCCGCATATGCCTCGTTGGGGGTCAATGCCATGTCCCGTAAACCTCGCTATCCAGACGGCGCCATCTGCGCATCGAATCCGCATAGCGTGGACCCAATGTCCGGATAGCGCTCCCGCATTGCTGCAGACAGTCCTGTGAGTGTTTCCCACAGGCCCACCAGGTTGTTCATGCCCGAAAAACCCAGTTCGGCGGGTTTCGCCTCCCCACGGGGTCAAAGCCTGCCGGCTCGCCCGCGGCTCTTCGTGCCCGCGCCTCTATCAAGTGGTAAAGACCCTATCACGTTGCACTTTACCAAACAAGAGTATTCGTATATAACGTTTAAAAAATGCAGGGATATGCTGGAAACATGTGCGCCACAATCCTGTATCACAATAAGTTGCAACAGATGTGCCTTACGAAGGGATCCTCTATGACCGAGCTCCAAGAACTCCGTTGCTATCGCCGCGATCTCCATCGCATTCCGGAGCTCGATTTCGATCTTCCGCAAACCATTGCCTATATCGAGGGCGTGCTGGCACCGCTCACCTGCGAGGTGACCCATCCGTGTCCCAGCTGTGTCTGTGCTTTCTTCGACGCCGGCGTTGATGCCGCGCATGCCACGGCGATTCGCGCCGATATGGATGCGCTGCCCATCGCGGAGGCGACGGGTGCGGATTTCGCCTCGACGCATCCCGGCAAGATGCATGCTTGCGGCCACGATGGACACATGGCCATGGCGCTTGCGGCGGCAACCTTTGTCGACCGTACGATTCGCGAGCAGCCGGGCGCCATTAGGCGCAACGTTCTCTTTGTGTTCCAGCCGGCCGAGGAAACGACCGGTGGTGCCAAGACGGTATGCGAGAGTGGTGTGTTCGAGCGCTATGGGGCCGACCACATTTTTGGCTTCCATGTGTGGCCCGATCTGCCTGCCGGCACGTTGGCGAGTTGTTCCGGTCCGCTGCTGGCGCGTTCGAGCGAGACGCATATCCATATTCACGGTACGAGCATCCACATCGCTAAGACCTATGGTGTGCCGGTTGGGGAGTCGCACGATGCCGCGTTGGCGGCAGCAAAGTTTTTGGTTGCCGAGCGCGAGCTGATGGACGAGCTGGGCACCGACGAGCCATGTATCGGTAAGTTTGGTCTGCTGCAGGCCGGTACGGTTTGTAACGCGGTGGCGGGGGAGGCCCATGTGGCCGGAAGCCTGCGTGTGTTTACGGACGACATGTTCGACCGTGCGCGCGAGGGCGTACGTCGCGTGCTTGATGAGGCATGCGCTGCAACGGGCTGCACGTACGATCTCGACTTTGCCGAGGGCTATCCGCCGGTCGACAACGACCCCGAGTTGTTTGCTCGAATCGCGCCTGCTCTGCCCGAGTTACAGCTCGTGGACGAGCCGCTGCTGATTGCCGAGGATTTCGCGTTCTACCAACGCCATCTGCCGGGCGTGTTTTTCCTGCTGGGCACGGGTATGCCAGAGGACCAAGACAACCCGAGTGATTCGGATGGCTGCCCCGCCTATGCCACAAGTGCTCTGCATACCGATAGCATGCTCTTCGACGAGGAAATCCTGCTCAAAGGCCTCGATGTCTACAAACGATTGCTTTTGCTTGACTAAGGCGCAAAGGACTATTTGTTCTAGAAAACACGAACAAACGTACGATATAATAGAGATGTAAGTCTATAGAAACGTTTGACGTTACTAACGTAAGGCGATACTATGATTGCATCGTATAAAGATGAGGATACCGAACGCTTTGCCATGGGTGTGCGGGTCAGGAGGTTCGTGCCCTTTGAGCGTGTTGCGTTGAGGAAGATTCGCCAACTGCAGGTTTGTGCTTCGCTTGATGATCTTCGCGTTCCACCGGGCAACCGCCTGGAAGCTTTGAAGGGCGATCGTGCCGGTCAATATAGCATCCGTGTTAACGAGCGCTATCGGGTCTGTTTTGAGTGGAGACAGGAGATGGCTTGGAATGTCGAAATCGTCGATTATCACAAGTGATGAGACTTCGGCCGATTTGCTGTCGCCGGTGACTCCTGGTGAGCTTCTCAAAGAGGAGTTTCTTGTTCCCATGGGCATTTCTCAATATCGCCTTGCGAAAGAGACTGGGATTCCGGCTCAGCGTATCGGGCAGATTGTCTTGGGAAAACGTCGCGTGACGGCCGACACCGACCTCCGTCTTTGCCGTTATTTTGGCCTGACGGATGGTTATTGGCTGCGCGCTCAGGTGGCGTTTGACCTTGAGGCCGAGAAAAGGCGGATCGAACCGGAACTCGACAAGATCGTTCCTGTTCAGCAGGCTATCGCACTGTAGTGCTCAAAGATGATGGGGGTGGCGCGGCGATGAGGCGACGCCGACAATCTGCCGTATATAGTCCGGGTGGATGCGGGTGCGGTTTGCTGCTGCTTCCGGTCATCGCTGTGGGCATTGGCGTGATGTTTGTGCTTGCTGGGCTGGCTACGGCGGCGCTCGTACTGTTTGTCACTGCTATCGGCGTGACGATTTGGCTTTATCGCAGTCGTGAGCAGTGCCGCGCCGACGGTAAGACCAATGTAGGATGGATTGCCTTTTTGGTCATCGCCTACCTGCTGAGCATCAGCTATTTGACCTTCTTTATCCTGTTGCTTGTGAGCACCTTTACCGGGGAATCCGTCACGGTGGGTTGATGCACTGCCAGCAGACGGTTGCGCAAAGTGCGTTTGCTCGGCGTTTGGATAACTGCATTGGCCGTTTACCGCAGCCTTAGCTCTCAGCTAATGAATTCAAGTTTAATCCTTCCTACGATGTGCTGTGTGCCGGCACGGTAGCCGGATTGTAGGAAGGATGCATGATGAAAAAGCTTGAAAACGAAGTGCTGCTGAGCCGTCGCGCTGCACTGGGCGCATTCGCCACCGTCGCCTTGGGGACTGCCGGTCTTCTTACCGGTTGTGGTAGCGATAAGGCGACCGTCACCGAGGACGCTGGCGATGGCGACAAGAAGGAAGAGGCGAAGAAGGAAGAGCAGTCTACGACTGACCTGGCGGTTGGTGCGACGGTGACCACGGCTGCCGGTCTTTCCGTCGTTGTCGATTCCGTCCAGCCCGGCCTCACAAATTATGACGGTTCGACCATGACGGGCATTCACGTCACGTACGTCAACAATGGTGATGAGGGCGCAGATTACAACATCTACGACTGGAAGGGCGAGGACGCCAACGGCGCTCAGCAGAATCAGGGTTACTACAGCGAGGGCTCCGATGAGCTGCAGTCTGGTACCCTTGCCGCTGGTGGCTCTGTGGCGGGCAATATCTACTTTGATGGCGATATCAAGAAGGCACTGTATTTTGCCAACATGTTTGATAAGTCTGCCACTGCAAGCTGGGTGTTGGCCTAGCATGTCGCTACCGTTGCGCCGTATGGGAGGTGAAGTCGTATGCCCGATAAAAAGCTGACCGAGGAGTTGCTCAATGAGCTTCTCGATGCGCCGAACATCGATGGCTATATCAGGGAGCACGACTTTGCCGCCCCGTCGCTTTCGGACTACCTGAAGCAGCTGCTGCAGGAAAAGGGCTTGGAGCGCTCGCGCGTGGTTCGTATGGCCGATCTCAATGAGACCTTTGGCTATCAGATCTTTACCGGCGCGCGTCATCCGAGTCGCAATAAGGTGCTGCAGATTGCCTTTGCGATGGCGTTGACGCTCAAAGAGACCAACCGTGCGTTGACGGCTGCCGGGGTAAGCGTCCTTAACTGTAAGGACCGCCGCGATGCGATTATCATCTTTTGCATCGATCGCGGGTGCAGCCTCCAAAAGGTCAACGAGGAGCTGTATCGCTTTGGCGAGGAGACGGTGAGTTAGCGGCTGATATCTGAGCCGGCGGAGCTGCCGAACAACGATGCAAACGAACGGGGCGCGGATGCCATGGGGTGTCTGCGCCCTGCGCTATGATGGAGGCTATGGATACTCAAACCCCAACATATTCCGATGACGAGCTGACCGCAGCGCTTGCCGAGCACCTGGCGTCGCTCGATCGCGACGACAGCTATCGCGTGGAGCGTGTACTTAAGCGCTCGTCCGTTGAAACAACCGAGCTCGTGTACTTTGAAGGCACCGGCGGTGGTTCGCTCGGCCCCTTTGTCCGTAAACGTATCGATGCTTCGGCTCAAATCGGCGGGGCATACGAGCGCCTGTTTGCCGCTCAGCGGGCAGGCAGGCGTTTTGAGCACCTGCCCAGAATCGTCGATTGTCGTCGTGTGGGCGACGAGCTCAACGTGGTTATGGAATACATCGAAGGGGAGACACTCGGGGCGCTGGTGGACCGTCTGGGAGCCACCCCCGATTATGCACGTGAATTGTATCCTGTCCTTTGCGACGCCGTGGGCGAGCTCCATGCCGGTTTTGCAATGGCGGGGGAGGCTTCGGCGCCGGTGATCCATCGCGACCTCAAGCCGTCGAATATCATCGTGACAGGTGCCAACTATACGCCTGATGACGGCCTGACATTTTCATCGCTGGTGATTATCGACTTGGGGATCGCGCGCGTATGGCGCGATGGCGCCGATGCCGACACCGTCAAGTTTGGCACGCGACCCTATGCGCCGCCCGAGCAGTATGGGTTTGGGCAGACGAGTGTGCGCAGCGACGTCTACGCGCTTGGCGCCCTGTTGTTCTTCTGCTTGACGGGAGTCGACCCTAAACCAGGGCTCGACATGCGCGAGCAATGCGAGGCGCGCGGCATTCCCACTCCACTTACCGATGCCGTCTGCATATCGATGGCGCTCGACCCGGCCAAACGTTTTGCGAGTGCGGAAGCGTTGGGACGGGCGACGCGCGCGGCATACGATCTGAGTCGCCCCGTGCGGCCTCCTGCGCCTGTCCGTACTCCGGCCTCGGAGACGGCGTTGACGCCCCAAGGACTCCAGAACCCCGCAGGGCTTCCTAGGCCTGCCACCTCCGCTGCATGCGGTCTGCTCTCTCGCGTTCCGGAGTCTCTGGGGCGCATTTGGAATGCGCTCGTCTGCTTCTCGCTACTTGTGCTCTTTGCCGGAAGTCACTTTGCCGTCTTTCACCCCACCGGAGCAAACCAAAGCTACCCGACGTGGCTTCTCATAATCGAGTATTTTTTCTTTGTCGATGGCCTTATGGTGCTTATGCATTTTGCGCTGCTCGATAAGCGCCGTCTTCGTCGGCGATTCGCATTGCTCGACAGCTATCGCGGCAAGAAACTCGCGAAACTCTGGCTCAAGGCATTGGGTGTGCTGCTCCTATGCATGATCGTCATAGTCGCGGTTGCCAATGTGACTGGCGTCGTCGATACTTCCGCTACCTAAAAGAAAAGGGCCCCATTGGGGCCCTTTGCAGTTGCACTTAGATGCGGTTCATCTGAGCGGCGACTTTGTTGTACCAGTCCTGCCACGTGGGCGGGCAGTACTTTTTGGCCGCAGCCGGGGTAAGGGTGGAGCCGTAGTTGGCGCCCAGATAGGCAACGTGAGCGGAGATGCCCTCGCTCCAGCTGCCAAAGCTGCGCCAACCGCCGCCGCGGGCACTCCAGCCCCAGGCGTTGTAAGAATTGGCGCAATAAGCACCCTTGGTGCTCTCGATGCAGGCGATGGCGGGGGACCAACGGGGGTCGACACCGGTATTCCAAGCGGCGACGGCAAAGTTATAGCCCTGGCCTGCCATGGGGGAGCCGGCGAGATAATTGTCGATGCGGCCTGTCCACTCATTAATGAACGAATCGTAATCGGAGCTACCAGTATTGGAGCTGTTCACCGTGGTGTCGATGGTGGTGTTGGTGTTGGTGGCCTGGCTGCTGGAATTGCTGCCGCTTACGCCCTCGCCCGAGAGCTTCTCGGCGGCAGCGGCCTTATCGGCCTCAAGCTTGGCAAGCTCGGCGGCATTTTCCTGCTCGGCTTTTGCCTGTGCCTCGCTGCGGAGCTGCTGGGCCTGCGCCAGCGCATCCTCGGCGTTTTTCTGCTCTGCCTCAAGTTGAGACTTGGCCTGCTGGAGCTCGGCCTTGTTCTGCTCGAGTTCGGTTTGCATGTTATTGAGCTCTTCGATCTCGTCGACGCTCGAGCTCGTGATCTGGTTGGTGTATTTGCAGGTCGTGATGAACTCACCCAGGCTCTGCGCGTTGACCAGGAAGCTCACGATGGGATTGGTGCCCTTCTGATACTTGTACAGATCGCGCATGGCGGAGCTTGCCTTGGCCTGCTGCTCGGGAAGCTTAGCCTCGATTTCCTCGATGCTTGCCTCATTGGAGTCTATCTGCTTTTGCAGGTCATCGAGTTTGGTGCGGGCGTCGTTGTAGGCGCTCGTGGCGGCTTCGATCTTCTGCTGGGCTGCGGAAAGCTGGTCCTGCGTTGCCTGCGAGGCGGCATACGCCGCAACGGGGGAGAGCATCGGCGTGGCCGTCAGCGCAACGGCGAGCGCGGCGCTCGTGATGATACGAGCCGGCTTCGACGCAATGAGCGCTGCGGTGCGATGATTCGAATGCTGCATCCAGTCCCTCTGCAATCAATCGTAGGTTATGGTTCGAACGGTATTCTACTACTGCTTTCGACCTCAACTTGAACCTTAAAGGTTCCAAAGGGTCAAGTTGAACTTGAGGCTTTGGCTTTGACCTGCAGTTATGATGAATTGTTGAGAAACCATAGAGTTCAACTTTAACGTTACAGAGCTCTGTTTGAGAGGAGCTTTGGGCTGTAAAAGCCATCTCAACGTGGGGTTTTATAACTACAGCGTGCCCTTCTGGCGAGCCTGCTCAATCTCTTCGAGGGCCTCGGCGGGGGTGAACGAACAGGTGCCGTCGCCGAGTTTGATTACCTGGATATCGTCGCCGGCGTAGACCTCTCCGCCCTTTAGTACCACGCCAAAAACGCCCTCGTGGGGAAAGATGCAGTCGCCGGCGAGATAGTAGATGGCACAGCGTGTGTGGCAGACCTTGCCGATTTGGCTGATTTCGACAAGCACCTCGCTGCCAAGCTTGAGCTGTGTGCCCAAGGGGAGCGAGAGCAGGTTGATGCCTCGGGTTGTGAAGTTCTCGCCAAAGTCGCCCTCGTGCACATCGAGCCCGCGCGCCTGCGCCGTCTGGATAGACTCTGCAGCTAAAAAGGAAACCTGGCGGTGCCAATGCCCGGCGTGTGCGTCGGAGGCGAGGCCAAATTGCTCTATAACGGTGTCGTGCCCGTCGGCGACGGGCGACTTGCGCGTGCCCTTGTGTGCCGACGTGTTGATCGAGACGATGCGGGCGGGTCCGTTGTAGGCGTCGTTTGCCGTGCACAGGGGAGCGGTCGCTTTCGCACGTTCCGCCAGCTCGCGCCTCGCGGCATTGAGGATGGGATTATCGGTCGGATGGTCTTGGGGCACGTGTGCGCCTTTCGCTCGAAGATGTCAATACGCTGAATCCTACAACAACGGTAGGTTCATTGCCCATTGTCATACAACGGTGGGCGCCGTCTTCGTGCTGGACGATTACGTCGATTGCCATAGATACGGTGGAGCTTTGGGCGCCGGCGGCTTGGCACGCTAGAATAAATCAGTTGCGCAAAGACCGCCCGTTGTGTGGGCAGTTCATGATAGGAAGTTTCCATGGCATTGCAGTTTACAGAGCGCGAGTTCATTCCCGTGCTGCTCGGTGGCGACATCAACGCCTATTCGGTGGCGCGCGCCTTTTACGAGGAGTACCAGGTCAAGAGTCTGGTTTTTGGCAAGTACCAGACGGGTCCCGCGTACCGCAGCCAGATTATCGACTACACGCCCAACGTGGATATCGACACCATGCCCGTGATGCTCAAAACCGTCAACGGCATTGCCCAAGCGCATGCCGACAAGACGATTGTCCTTGTGGGCTGTGGCGACAACTATGTTGCCCTCGTGGCTCAGGCCAAGGATGCTCATGAGCTGGCGGATAACATCGTCGCTCCCTACGCGCCCTACAGCATGCTCGAGCAGTGCCAGAAGAAGGAGATCTTCTACGAGCTGTGCGAGAAGCATGGTGTGCCCTATCCGCACACGTTTACCTTTACCAAGGCGATGCTTAATGCCCAGGGTGAGGCGCCTGCCGAAGTGCTCGACCAGATCGATTTTCCCTACCCGATGATTCTGAAGCCTTCTGACGGCATCATGTGGTGGCAGCACGAATTTGAGGGCCAGAAGAAGGCCTATGAGATTGCCGACCGCGCCGAGCTGGAACAGGTCATTCGCGATTCGTATGCCAGCGGCTACACCGACGATCTGATCTTGCAGGATCGCGTGCCCGGCAACGACGAGTACATGCGCGTGCTCACCAGCTATTCCGACCGCAACGGCAAGGTGCGCATGATGTGCCTGGGCCATGTGCTGCTCGAGGAGCATCAGCCCCACGGTGTCGGCAACCATGCCTGTATCATTACCGAGCCCAACGACGAGCTCATGGGCGGCGTGCGCAAGTTACTCGAGGACCTTCACTTTGTGGGCTATTCCAACTTTGACGTTAAGTACGACGAGCGCGACGGCTCGTTTAAGTTCTTCGATTTCAACACGCGCCAGGGCCGCAGCAACTACTACGTTACCAACAGCGGCTTTAACGTTGCCAAGTATGTGGTGGACGAGTATGTGTTCAACCGCCCGTTTGAGCCGGAGTTTGTGACGGCGCAGGACGAGGCCCTGTGGATGGTCGTTCCCATGGGCGTCGTCGACAAGTACGTCAAGGATCCCGAGCTGCGTGCTAAGGTGCATCGCCTGGACAAGGAAGGCAAGGGCGCCGACCCTTCGTTTATGAAGGGCGACTTTGTCTTTAACCGCTGGCTGCGCATGTGGCACACCAAGCTGCGCCACTTTAAGCTGTTCAAGACGTATTACAAGTAGATGAGCGCGGCGCCCGTCCGGTTTGTATCGGGCGGGCGCGGGTATGATACGCGCAATTGCGCAAGCGTCACCAAGGAGGCGGCGATGGAAAAGCTGGGAGTTATCGGCGGCATGGGCGCCGAGGCCACGTCGTATTACTACGACCAGGTGGTGCGTCATACGGCTGCTGCCTGCGATCAGGAACATATCGACATGGTGGTGCTCTCCAAGTCGACCATGCCCGACCGCACGTTGGCCATTAAGACCGGCGAGCATGCCAAGCTGCTGGCGACCATGAAAGAGTGTGCCCAGGCACTCGAGTCGCTGGGCTGTGCGCACATTGCCATTCCCTGCAACACGTCGCACTACTTCTACGACCAGATCCAGTCGTTTACGAAGGTGCCGATTATCCACATGCCGCGTGAGTCAGTTCGTTATGCCCTTGCGGGTGCGGTGATGGGGGAGTGCGAGTTCGACCCCAACCTGAGTATGCCGGCCGAGCCGGTGCATAAGATCGGCATCATGGGCACCGATGGCACCGTGGGCGCGGGCGTCTACGGCCGCGAATGTAAGGCTGCGGGTGTTGAGGTCATCTATCCCAGCGAGAAACGTCAGAACGATGTGATGTCGCTTATCTACGATGATGTGAAGGCCGGACGTGAGCCCGATATGGATAAGTTCGACCGCGTGATGTGGGAGTTCGCCCGTAGCGGCTGCGACCGCGTCATTCTGGCCTGCACCGAGCTCTCGGTGCTACAGAAGTACCGAGAGATGCCCGAGATCACCCTCGACGCCATGGATGTCCTGGTGCGCGAATCCATCATCCGCAGCGGCGCCCCCTACCGCCTCTAGCTTCCGATCTGCCAAAAAGGGACAGGTTAATTTTGGTAGGTTTTATCTGGCTCTTCGGGGGTTTGTGTGGGTTAGCCGCCCGGTAAAAGTGCCCGCCTAG
>CAUAJK010000018.1:0-38193 GCA_958429345.1 uncultured Collinsella sp.
TGGCGTCGAGCAGCGACGTCTTGCCGTGGTCGACGTGGCCCATGACGGTGACGACCGGGGCGCGCGGCTTAAGGTCGGCGGGATCGTCATAGAACGAGAAGGTGTTCTCCTCCTCGGGGGTGATGATCTTGATCTGACGACCCAGGTCGTCGGCGACGAGCTCGACGAGGTCGTCGGACATGGACTGCGTCATGGTGAGCGGCGTACCCAGCAGGAACAGGCGCTTGATGATGTCGTTGGCCGGAACGTCGAGCGCCTCGGCAAGCTCCTGGACGGTAACGCCCTGGGAGACCTTGATGGCGTCGAGGTCCTCGGGGTTCACGCCCTGGGCCAGCGCCTCCTCTATCTTGCGCTCCTCCTGCGCCTTGGCAGCCTCGCGCTCGCGCTTCTCCTTGCGCTTCTTGCGGCGACCGGTGGACTCGCGAGAGGCCTCCTCGACGGCAGCACGAGCCTCCTCGAGCACCTTCTCGCGGCTGTACTCCTCGGCCTCGCGAGCCATACGGCTGTAGTAGTCCTCTTCGTTGTTGTGACCGCCCTTGCGCTTCTTGCCCTTGCCCTGCTTATCGGGGTTGGGGAAGTCCATGCCGGCAGCGACGTTGTTGCTGGCGTTGGTGCGATGGCTGTGCGGACGGCTCTCGGAGGCGTTGCGCTCGGAGTTGTTGTCGGAAGCGTTGCGATCGTTACGACGGCCACCGCGGCGGTCATTGTTGCCGCCACGACGGTTACCGCGCTCTGCGGCGCGCTCGGCCTTGGCCTTGTCCTCGGCGTCCTTCTTCTCCTTGAGCACGGTCTCCTGTGCGGCGATCTGGTCGAGCAGCGAGCGGAAGCGCGAACCGGAGTCGGAAGCGGGAACGGCGCGGCGCTGGGCCTCGCGGGCGGCCTCCTCCTTCTCGCGGGCAAGGCGCTCCTGTTCGGCCTTCTTCTTGGCCTCGGCCTCGGCGCGGGCAGCCTCCTCGGCAGCCTGGGCTGCGGCAAACTGGCGACGCTCCTCCTCGCGGGCCTTCTCGGCGGCGATGCGCTCGCGCTCGGCCTCGGCGGCGCGAGCGGCCTCCTCGGCGGCAGCTGCCTGCTCCTCGGCCTGCTTGGCGGCCTCGACTTCCTGGGCGCGGGCCTCGATCACCGAGGCGAGCTGCTTGCGGACCATGGCGACATAAGCGTCCTCCAAGGTGGAGGAAGCGGACTTAGCGGGAATCTTCATATCGGCGAGATGACCCATCAGTTCCTTGGAGGTCATGCCGAACTCTTTGGCCAGGGTGGACACACGGACTTTTGCCATATGACTTCACCTACCCTTTCTGGCACCTTGGGTGCCTAGAGACTGAACGAGCGTGGGAGACGCGCCGGGACCCGCCCGGCGCGACCGCGCGCTAGATCAGGTCCTCCGCATCATCGAAGGCGTCGGTGTCGTGGACACCGCAGAAACGGGAGCCGGGACGAGCCTGGTTGCGGCACTGGATGCCGTCCTCGGACACATACTCGCAGCGGCGGACGTCCTCGTCCTCCTCGTCACCGATCAGGTCGGCGGCGGGCTCCTCGTGAACGGGAACGTTCTTGAGGATGTCGGCGGCAAGGGTCTCGGACTTGATGTCGATGTGCCAGCCGGTCAGGCGCGCGGCGAGGCGGGCGTTCTGGCCCTCCTTGCCGATGGCGAGGGACAGCTGGTCGTCGGGCACGATGACACCGGCGTAAGCCTTCTCCTCGTCGATGAGGACGCGGGTGACCTTGGCAGGCGAAAGGGCGTTGGCAACGTAGACGGCAGGATCGGCATCCCAAAGGATGACGTCGACGCGCTCGCCACGGAGCTCGCCCACGACAGCGCGAACACGGCTGCCCTTGGGGCCGACGCAGGCGCCCACGGGATCCAGACGGTCGTCGAGCGAGTGGACGGCGACTTTGGAGCGCTGGCCGGGCTCGCGGGCGATCGACTTAATCTGGACGGTGCCCTCATAGATCTCGGGCACCTCCTGCTCAAACAGACGACGCATGAGCTCGGGGTGGGTACGGGAGATGACAATCGGCGGACGGCTGTGCTCGCCACGAACCGGCTGCAGGTTGGAGTTGGGGTCGCGAACGTCGATGATCACGGCCTTGATGTGCTGGTTGTGCAGGTAGCGCTCGCCCATCGGACGCTCGTTGCGCTCGTTCTCGTAACGGCGCTGATCGAAGTGCGGCAGCTCGGCCTCGACGCCCTCGCGAATCTTGACGATCGTGAAGTCGGGAGTGGACTGCAGCACGGTACCGCTGATGAGGTCACCGATGCGGCCGGAGAACTCCTCGTAGATCTGCTCGCGGGCGGAGTTGCGCACGATGGCGTTGATCTCAGCCTTGGCGTGCTGGGCGGCGATGCGGCTCGTGTTCTTGGGGGTGACGTCAATCTCCTCGAACTCGGTGAAGTTGCCCTCCTCGTCCATGGAATCGTCGATCGGCTCCAGGCGGTAGACGTAGATCTTGCCGGTGGTGCGGTCGATGGTCACCTTGGCGCCCCACTCAAGATGCAGGATCTCGGCATAGCTCTTGGCGAGCGACTGCTCCAGGCGGTCGATCAGGTAGAGCTGGTCGATGTGCTTCTCCTGGCAAAGCTCCATCAGGGCGGACATCATGTCGGATGCTGCCATCTTACTTTCCTTCCTTCGCGGGCTTGAAGTCGTAGGTGGGCTTCAACTTGCACTTTTTAACATCAGAGAAATCGAGGGTGACGGACTCGCCGCCCTCGAGCTCGAGGGTCACGTTCGTCTCGGTGGCGGCGGCAATCTTGCCGGCGTACTTGCGACGGCCCTCGGTGGCGGTGGAGGTGAGCTCACAGCTCTCGCCCACAAAGCGGGCAAAGTCGCACGGGCGGCGCAGCGGGCGCGCCATGCCCGGGCTCGACACCTCGAGCGTATAGCTCGAAGAGATGGGGTCGAGCTCCTCAATCACATTGCCGACCCACTTGGTGTTGGCCGTGACGTCGTTGAGCGACAGGCTCTGACCCTCGGCACCCTCGATACGCACGCGCACGCAGGGGGCCTTGGTGGCACCCACGAGCTCGACGTCGACGATGTCGATATCGTGCTGGGGAGCGACAGCCTCGAGCGCGTCGATGATCGCCTGCTCGGTCTTGGTCTTGACCATTGCGGCACCTCCATCCATACAAAAAAGAAGCGGGGCCGAAACCCCACTTCTTTCAATTACAACTTCATTTGCAAGCAAACTATACCAATAGCTGCGGAAACGTGCAAGCACAGTACGAACCTGCAGGTCAGCGTGCGCACAGCTTCTCCACAAGAATAGGACAATTGACCGTAGGCACCTGGGCAGGTACATGCAAAACGAGGGACGACCCAACCGGATCGCCCCTCGTCTTTTATGCGTCAGTTAAGCGCACAGTGCTTACTTGACCACCAGGTTGACCAGCTTGCCGGGCACGCAGATGGCCTTGACGACCGTCTTGCCCTCGAGCCACTTGGCGACGGCGGCCTCGGCGGCAGCCTGCATGTCCTCATTGGAGGCATCGCGGGCAACGTCGACACGACCGCGGACCTTACCGAGCACCTGGACGACGATCTGCACCGTGTCCTCAACGGACTCGGCCAGGTCAAACTCGGGCCAGGCGGCGGTGTAGGCGTTGCCCTCGCAGCCGAGCGCCTCGTGCCACAGTTCGTCGGCCCAGAACGGGCAGATGGGAGCAAGGACGCTCACGATGTCCTTAGCCACGCCATAGCACAGCGCCTTGTCGCGGGCGGTACCCTCAGTGGCATTGAGGTAAGCACTCGCCGCGTTGACGAGCTCCATGACAGCCGAGATCGCGGTGTTGAACTGGCCGCGATCGAAGTCCTCGGTGCACTTGGCGATGGTGCGGTGACGCTCGCGATAGAGCTTCATCGCAACCTCGTCGAGCGCGGACTTGTCGAAGGCCACGTTAGCGTCACCTGACTGGACGAGTTGCCAAACGATACGCCAAGCGCGCTTGATGAAGCGGTTGG
Source organism: uncultured Collinsella sp. (assembly GCA_958429345.1). Classification (GTDB taxonomy): domain Bacteria; phylum Actinomycetota; class Coriobacteriia; order Coriobacteriales; family Coriobacteriaceae; genus Collinsella. Next base: position 3,963 of record CAUAJK010000018.1, read on the forward strand.
CGCCCTCGACGGCCTTGGGATCCCAGTCGAAGTCCTTCTCGGGCGGGGCGATAAACAGGATCGCCAAACGCATGGTGTCGGCGCCGTAGGGCTCGATGACCGAGCTCGGGGGCACGACATTGCCCTTGGACTTGGACATGGTGTCACCGTTCTCGTCCTTAACCATGCCTTGGCACAGTAGGTTGGTGAAGGGCTCGTCCACGCTCAGCAGGCCCAGGTCGCGCAGGGCCTTGGTAAAGAAACGGCTGTAGAGCAGGTGCAGAATGGCATGCTCGATGCCACCGATGTAGTTATCGACGGGCATCCAACGGTCGGCGGCTTCCTTGGAGAAGGGCAGCTCGGTGTTGTGCGGGTCGGTATAGCGCAGGTAATACCAGCTGGAGCAGGTGAAGGTGTCCATGGTATCGGTCTCGCGCTTGGCCGGGCGACCGCAGACCGGGCAGGTGGTCTCGTAGAACTCCTTGCACTCGGCGAGGGTCTCGCCTGCGCCCAGGTCCAGGTTCTCGGGCAGCGTCACCGGCAGCTGATCCTCGGGCACGGGCACGATGCCGCAGTGCTCGCAGTGGATGGCCGGGATGGGGTTGCCCCAATAGCGCTGACGGGAAATGAGCCAGTCGCGCAGACGGAACTCGACCTTGCGACGACCACAGCCCATGGCCTCGAGGTCGGCCACGATGGCAGCCTCGCCCTCGGAGTGCTTACCGCCGCGCATGCCGGTGTACTTGCCTGACTGGACGAGCGTGCCCTCGGCAGCGTGAGCGCAATCCCAGTCGACGGTCTCGGCATGGAAGGTATCGATGGTCTCGCCGCTGGCCTCGACGGCAGCGCGATCGTCATCGTCCAGGATGATCGGCACGATCGGCAGGTCGTACTTACGGGCAAACTCAAAGTCGCGCTGGTCGCCACAGGGAACGGCCATGACGGCGCCGGTGCCGTAGTCGGCAACGACATAATCGGCAACCCACACGGGGACCTTCTCACCGTTGACGGGGTTTACCACATAGCGGCCCGTGAAGGCACCGTGCTTCTCGAGGGTGCCCTGGGCACGCTCGACGGCAGAGATATGCTTGGAGTCCTCAACGATCTTGGTGACGGCCTCCTCGTACTCCGTGCCCTCGACGAGCTCGTGCAGGCCGGCGTACTCGGGAGCCAGGACAAAGAAGGAGACGCCAAAAAGGGTATCGGCACGCGTGGTGAAGACGGTGATCTTGCCCTCATCGCCCTCGATGGGCTCGCCATCCTGGTCGCACAGGGTAAAGTCGACCTCGGCGCCCTCGGAGCGACCGATCCAGTTGGCCTGCATCTGCTTGACGCGCTCGGGCCAGCCGGGGAGCTTCTCCAGGTCGTCGAGCAGCTCCTGGGAGTACTCGGTGATCTTGAAGTACCACTGCTCAAGGTCGCGCTTCTCGGGCTCGGTGCCGCAGCGCCAGCACTTGCCCTCGGTGACCTGCTCGTTGGCCAGAACGGTCTTGCAGTTAGGACACCAGTTGACCGGGTTCTTTTTGCGGTAGACCAGGCCCTTTTCCCACAGCTTCTCGAAGATCCACTGACCCCAGCGGTAGTAGTCGGGGCTGCAGGTCTTGACCATGCGATCCAGATCGTAGGAGAAGCCCATGCGCTTCATCGTGGCGAGCGCCTGGTCCATATTCTTATACGTCCAGGCGGCAGCCTGCGTATTGTGCTTGATGGCGGCGTTCTCGGCAGGCAGGCCAAAGGCGTCAAAGCCGATGGGATGCAGCACGTCAAAGCCGCGCATGCGGGCCTGACGGGCCATGGCATCGCCGATGGTGTAGTTGCGCGCGTGGCCCATGTGCAGGTCGCCCGACGGATACGGGAACATCTCTAGCACGTACTTCTTGGGCTTGCTGTCGTCGGTGTCGACGGCAAAGAGGTTGGAATCCTCCCAGGCCTTCATCCACTTGGACTCAATGGCCTGCGCGTCATAGGCAGGGATCTCGTCCTTATGATCTGTGCAATCGCACATATCAGCTCCTTTAATCTTAGCTGGGGTCGGTCAGCTTGGCTTTATTCGCTACTGCGGACAGTCCTGCGCAAGACGAAGAGCACATTAAGTGCTCTTCTTTGCGTGCGGAACTTGTAGCGAACAAAGCCAAGCCGACCGACCCTAAGGTTGACTCGACTGATAATAGCAAATACGACAAGCGAGATGCCTGCGACTTGCGGGCATCTCGCTTTATTTAAATAGCGTGGTTGGGAATCAACCGCTAATTGTTACCCGCTCGAGCATGGTCGGGTTTTCCAAGTGCCGCAGATTGCCGTGAAAGAGGAGCGTCGCGTACTTTGGTACGAGAGCGACGGTTTGAACGGCAAGGTGCGGTGCTTGGGAAAGCCGCTTAGCGGTAGCTGACGCTTTGCTGGGAGTCCTTCACGACAACGTCGTGAGCACCGCCTTCGACGATGGAGGTGGAGCTGACCAGGGTCAGGCGTGCCTTTTCCTGGAGCTCGGGGATCGAGAGGGCGCCGCAGTTGCACATCGTTGACTTGACCTTGTAGAGCGTACCGCCCACGCCGTCCTTAAGGGAACCGGCGTACGGGACGTAGGAGTCGACGCCCTCGACGAAGCTGAGCTTCGCGGCGCCGCCCAGGTCGTAGCGCTGCCAGTTGCGGGCACGCGCAGAACCCTCGCCCCAGTACTCCTTCATGTACTGGCCGTTGACGTTGACGCGCTCGGTCGGGCTCTCGTCAAAGCGGGCGAAATAGCGGCCCAGCATCATAAAGTCGGCACCCATGGCAAGGGCGAGCGTCATGTGGTAGTCGTAGACGATACCGCCGTCAGAGCACACGGGCACGTAGACACCGGTCTCCTCGTAGTACTCGTCACGGGCGCGGCAGACGTCGATCAGCGCGGTGGCCTGGCCGCGGCCGATACCCTTGGTCTCGCGGGTAATGCAGATGGAGCCGCCGCCGATACCGACCTTGATGAAGTCGGCGCCGCAATCGGCCAGGAAGCGGAAGCCCTCGGCGTCGACGACGTTACCGGCACCGACCTTGACGTCCTCGCCGTAGTTGGCGCGGATCCACTCGATAGTGCGCTTCTGCCACTCGCTGAAGCCCTCGGAGGAGTCGATGCACAGAACGTCGGCACCAGCCTCGATGAGCAGCGGCACGCGCTCGGCATAATCGCGGGTGTTGATACCGGCACCAACCATGTAGCGCTTGTCGCCGTCGAGCAGCTCGTTGGGGTTGGTCTTGTGGCTGTCGTAGTCCTTGCGGAAGACGATGCCCATGAGGTGATCGTAGTCGTCGACGATGGGCAGGGCGTTGAGCTTATTGTCCCAGATGACGTCGTTAGCAACCTTGAGGCTGATGTTCTTGTCGCCCACGATGAGCTGCTCACGCGGGGTCATGAACTCGGAGACCTTCGTCTGGTGGTCATCGCGGCTGGGGCGATAGTCACGGCTGGTGACGATGCCCAGGAGCTTACCCTTGGGAGTGCCGTCGTCGGTGACCGGCATGGTGGAGTGGCCGGTCTTCTCCTTAAGCTCGATGACCTGCTCCATAGTCATGTCGGGGGTCAGCGTGGAATCCGACTGAACGAAGCCGGCCTTGTGATCCTTGACGGCCTTGACCATAGCGGCCTCGGACTCGGCGCTCTGGGAACCGTAAATGAAGGACAGGCCACCCTCGGTAGCGAGCGCGACACCCATGTCGACGCCCGAGACGGACTGCATGATGGCGGAAACCATGGGGATGTTCAGGGTGATTGCCGGCTTCTCACCGCGCTTAAAGCGGGTCAGCGGCGTCTTAAGAGAGACGTTGTTGGGGATGCACTGCGAGGACGAATAACCAGGGACCAGCAGATACTCCGAAAACGTGTGGGACTCACCGGGAAAGAACGTAGCCATGTTTCTCCTTTTTCCATGCGACCGGTCGGCTGCAGGCCTCGTAGGACCCAGCCCAACCTTGGGCGCCCAATACTGGGGAAGTATCTTAACGCACTTTGACTGCTACAATGCATGATTTAAGAAGAGCACACGAGGGTTTGACGCAGGCTTTGCGTTTGCCCAGCAAACACTTTAGCGGGGAGACGTGGAGCGTATGGAGTACAAGACGACGGCAAAGTTGGTCATTCAAGCGTGCGACAAGGATTTGCCGGGCGTGTTCGGCCACGGCTGCGTCTTGCTGCTGCAAGGTATCGCCCGCGAACACTCGCTCAACCGAGCCGCTAAAAGCATGGGCATGGCGTATTCCAAGGCCTGGCGCATTGTGAACGAGGCCGAAGGGCAGCTGGGATGCAAACTCATCGAGCGCGACGGAGCCCGCGGATCCACCCTCACCCCCGCCGGCGAGCGAGCCATAGCGGTCTACGAGGAGCTACAGGCCGACATCAACAACGTCATTGCCACCAAAGCAAACGACCTCATCGCCAGCATCACTAAAAAGTAGCTAATTTGGGACGGGGCTTTTTAGCTACACAACCCCTTCTCATAAGTTGCGGTGAAATAGGGACTGTTTATGCGGTTAAAGCCGTAAATCAATCCCTATTTCACCGCAACTTATGAAGTCGAGGATGATTTAGCTAGTTGCGGAGGGCATTATCTAGGGTGGCGGCCACGATCAAGGGGTCGTCGGTGCCGGCGAAGAGGCGGATGGTGCTCCCCTGCTTGCCGCGTGGGGCCGAAAGGCGCGTCGCTGCGCCGCCGGCGGGCGATGTGCGGAACTCCCCCGACAAAGCATCGAACAGCTCCCCTGCGCTAAGCTCGATAAGATCAAATTCAACTGCCGGGCCAAAGCCGTGCTCGAGGATTCCCGTTGCAACCGCATGATCAGGATGCGAGCTCAGTCCGGGATAGCGCACGCTGCGCACCATCTCGTTGGCGGCCAGATACTCGGCTAGCGCACGGGCGCGATCGAAATGCGCCTGCATGCGGACATCGAGCGAGTCCAGCCCGCGCTCCAGTACACCGGCCTCGTCAGCAGGCATATCAAACTTGGCCAAGCCACAGCCCTCAAGCAGGGCATGCGCGCACTCAGCCGCGGCATCCACGCGATGGCGCTTGAGCTGCGAGCGCGCGACCGATACGCCAACCAACTTGCGCGGAGCATCACCGGCGCATACGCGATCGAGCGCCTCAAGCGACAGCGTAGCACCCAGCCGCAGCGAATCGCAGCCAAAAGCCGACGCCACCGTGTTATCCACCACAAACAGCGCATGAGCCACACGCGCCGCGCGGCCTAACGCGCGAAGATCGGGCACGCGCAGTCCAAACCCGCCAATGGAGTTGACGAACCACCACAGGTGCGGCCTCTCGGCATCAAACGAAGCATCAAAACCCTCGGACGCAGCGGCAAACGCCTCGGCGGACGGCGAGCCCACCAACGCGACATCGCAGCAATCAAAGCCGCTCGCAAACGCATCGGCAAAGTCGTCCGCAAAGGCCACCAGGCGGTCACCGGGACGCACAATCCCCAGCTGCGACAGCGCTGCCGGCACATGCGGGGCCGCAAGCAACCACGCCTCACGTGCGCCGGTCCTCAAAGCCCAGGCCTCTTCTAGCTGTTGTACGCCCATACGGCAACCTCCTTTCATTAACAAAAAACCCACGATGCGGGTGTTCCCCGCATCGTGGGCAACGGCTGCAGTATAGCGCCGATATGCGACGAATCGCCTAGATGTTGAGCGTGTGGTAGGTCACATTCGCGCCCAGAGCGTCAACGGTCACGCCATAGGACTCGGGATAGATGCGCGTCGAAAACACGAGAGAGCCATCGTTCACAAACACCTCGACCGACGAGACATCGCCAACAATGCGCACGTTGCGCACCTCGTCGACGGGCTCCCAGCGCACGGTACGACCGCAGCCGGCAGAAGCGCGACCCTCATCGGTAAATCGCATCTCAAAGCGCGAGGGCAGTTCGCCCTCGGCGGGCACAAACGCCAGCTTCAGCTCGCCATCAACAATCGCGGTAAACGCGCCGTCGACACCGTCGACAACAACGTCAAAGCAGGTATCGCCGGCAACCTCCAACGAGCCCTCCCCCACACGCACCGAGGCATAATGGTGCTCAATCTCGTGCGCCGGCTGCTGCAGCACCACGCCGCCGGCACCGACTGTAAGCTCACGCGGCACCGTCATGCAGTGCTGCCAGCCGCACGCCACGGTGGGGTCGTTGCCATAGGTCGGCTCATCGGGCATACCCATCCAGCCGATCAGAATGTGGCGACCGTCCTCGGCCGTGAACTCCTGCGGAGCATAGAAGTCAAAACCGGCGTCCCACAGGCGGAACTCGCCCAACTCATAGGTACCGTCAACGCCAGTAATGTCGCCCGTTACAGGCATGTAGCCAGCAGCATATACGTTGCCGCGGTCCCAACGACCGCCCTCGAGCCCCTGAGGAGAGAAGGACAGCCACTTCGCCGGCGCACCGCCATCGGCCTCAAGCTCAAAGTATCCCGGGCACTCCCACATAAATCCAAAACGCTCGGGCGTAGACACACGGCTCTCGAGCTCCCAGTTCAGCATATCCGCCGAGCCATACACCAGGATCTCGCCCACATCGCGCCCGGCGCCCTCGCCGTGCATCGCACAAAAACGGCTCTCGATATGCGGTCCATCCACGCGACGACGGGAGCCCAGCACCATGTGATAACGCCCGTCCGCGTCACGCCACACTTTGGGATCGCGCACATGGCAGGTCAAATCCTCGGGATAATCCTCGGACGCCAACACCACACGCTTGGCGCCAAACGCCTGACCGTCGGCACTCTCCACATAGACGGTATCGGCGCGGCGGCCGGTATTGACGTAGTCGTACGTGCCGTCCGCATCGGAGAGCTTAACGTTGCCCGTGTACAGCACGCGAATGCGACCGTCCTCGGCAAGCGCGGAGCCCGAATACACGCCATGGCAATCGAACGGCTCGTCGGGCAGCAATGGGGCGCCAACATATTCCCAGTTCATAAGGTCGCGGCTTGTGGCATGGCCCCACATCTTGACGCCGCCGTTCACATCAAACGGAGCATACTGGAAGTACGCGTGAAATACGCCATCTGCCTGGCAAAGACCGTTGGGGTCGTTGAGCCAGCCAGCCGGCGGCATAATGTGGAAGCGCTGGCCATACGCGCCATGACCGCACTCAGAGGCGGCGGCGTCAACAGCGGCAACCAGCTTTGCAAGGTCGCGGCCAAGTGCATTAGACATATCAAAGTCCTAACGGATCGAAAGTAACAAGGCGCCAGAGATCGGTACCAGATACGGGAAACGCCCGCGAGTATATAACCCGCGGGCACCCCTCAATCAAAAGCTCTTAGGCCTGCTCGGAAGCCTTAGGCTCGTCCTTGTACAGGACAAACGAGATGGCAAAGGACACGACCGCGGCAACCGCGAACATGATTGCGTACTGCACGGGCTGGGCCAGGCACAGCAGGATACCGAAGATGCCGGTAACGCCTGTGCCGGAGGCGGCAAGCGAGGTGAGCGCGCAGACCAAGGCACCGCAACCGCCGCCGATGCAGCCGGCGATGAAGGGCTTAAAGAAGCGAAGGTTCACGCCGAAGATGGCAGGCTCGGTAATGCCCATGAAGGCGGACAGAGCCGAAGGAAGCGCCAGGCCCTTAATCTTGGCATCGCGGGTCTTAAAGGCAACGGCAAGCGCGGCGCCACCTTGGGCGATATTGGCAGCGCTGGCGATGGGCAGCCAGTAGGTCACGCCATACTGGGCGAGCTGGCCCAGGTCGATGGCGGTGTACATCTGGTGGATACCGGTAACGACCGTGGGAGCATAGAACAGGCCGACGATAAAGGAACCGATGCCGAAGGGCAGGGTCAGCAGGGCCTGGATCAGACCGAGGATGGCATTCTCGGCCCACACGAAGATGGGGCCGACGGCAACGAGCGTCACGAGCACGGTCACGAACACCGAGACGAGCGGGGTCACAAAGAGGTCGAACATCTCGGGAACGATCTTGTGCAGGCGCTTCTCGAGGAAGGCCAGAATGGCACAGGCGATAACGATGGGGATCACATGGCCCTGATAGCCGACCCACTCAAAGCTGTACACACCGGGAATGACGGTAACCATGGTCCGCACGCCCTCGGAGGCAACCGTGTAGGCGCTCTGCAGCGAGGAGTTAATAAACGCACCGCCGACGACGGCACCCAGATACGGGTTGGCGCCAAAGGCCTTGGCGGCGGAGTAGCCGATCAGGATCTGCAGAATGCCAAAGGACGTGCCCGAGACCAGGTCGGCAATCTTATAAATAAAGTTATTGGTGTCGAGCGCGATAAAGCCGTTGGAGGCCATAAAGTTAAGGGCGCTCATAATGCCCAGCAGCAGGCCCGAAGCCACGATGGCGGGGATGATGGGGACAAAGACGTCGCCGAGCACCTTAATGGCACGCATAAAGATGTTCTGCTGCTGCGCCGCGGCCTCCTTGACCTCGGCCTTGGTGGCAGCCTCGACGCCGCTGAGCGCGATGAACTCTTCGTAGACCTTGTTGACGGTGCCGGTACCAAAAATAATCTGGAGCTGGCCCTGGGCCTCAAAGACGCCCTTGGCGCCGTCGATATTCTCGAGGGCCTCCTTGTCGACCTTGGCGTTATCGGCAATCACCAGGCGCAGACGCGTGGCACAGTGAGCGGCCGAAACAACGTTGTCGGCGCCGCCGATGTTGTCGAGCACCTCTTGGGCTGATTTGCGGTAGTCCATGACTTCCCTTTCCTCCAACGGGCGCATGTGCACCCGGCCATCTTTGACACTTATACTGTAATCGTTTTCAGTTTCATATGTCTGTAATCGTTTTCATATAGCGGTAAACGGTAGAAAATGGCCGGTGAATGGTAGTTTTGAGGCGAAACAGGGACCTCAAAGGCAGGCAGACATGCCCAAAGCCTAGACATTCATAAGCTGATGGCCGAGCTTGAGCGTCTTGAGACCGCGCTCCCCCTCCTCGCCATCGAGCGCGTTGAGCAACATATTGGTCGCCTCGACGCCACTGGTCAGGTAACCATAATGCACGGTGGGAATACCTCCCGTCAGCGCGCGCAAAAACGCGTTGTCGCCAAAACCGCTCACGCGGTGTATGCCCTCGCCCATGCCGCGAACCTCATCGATGGCACGCAGCGCGCCCGCCGCCATAGTGTCGGTCGCGCAGGCGATAAACGAAACATCGGGAGCGACGGAAAGCAGTTCACGCGCCGCACCATAGCCAGAGTCGAGCGTAAACGAGCCCAGGCGAATCAAGGCGGCATCGAGCGGGTTACCCGCGGCGCGCAGGCCGGCCTCAAAACCGCGACGGCGGTCATAACCGGCCGCGCGGTCCTCTTCGGTAACTCCAATATAGGCGATCTTGCCGTCCACGCGACCCGCAAGCGCATGGCCCAGCTCAAAGGCAGCCTCGTGATCGTCGTGATAGACGCACGCCGCGCCCTCGACATGTTGGCCGATCAACACAATGGGCACACGGCACGACTCAATCGCGCGACGGTGCTCGTCGGTGATCATAGTTGCCACCAGAACAATGCCGTCAACCGGGTGGTTTTGGAATAAATCGAGGTATTCGAGCTCACGATCGGCCGCGTTGTCGGTGTTGGCAAGCAGCATCTGGTAGCCACGGCGACCGAGCACCTGGCCAATGCCGGCGGTAATGCGGCTCACGGATTCCGAGTTGATCTTAGGTACGATGACGCCGATGAGCTTGGTGGAACCGGTGCGCAGCGCGCGAGCCTGGCTGGATCGCACGTATCCGGTCAGCTCGATTGCCTGCTTAATGCGCTCGGCCTTGTCCGCCGAGATATATCCACCGTTGAGGTAGCGCGAGACGGCGGCGCTCGAAACGCCGGCCAGCTCGGCCACATCTTTCATCTTTACCACGAGCACCCCCGTCGTTGAAATCGCTTTCACCATGATACCCAACCCTCGCCCAAAAAATATTCGACTGGAAAGGTCTCAGCGGATCATTTCAACCACTCAGGTCGAGCAAGCGCCAGCGAGCGGGCAGCTGCCGTGGCGAGGTGCCGCGAAAGAGGAGCGAAGCGTACTTTATGTAAGCGAGCGACGGTTTGAGCGGCAGATCGCCCGGCAGATGCCCGCGCAGCGTCGAGCGGTCCGGCGTTCGTTAGAACGCCGGAACATAGTTACCCGTGGTATTCGCCGTTGTATTGGATGAGCGTCAGGTCCTCCACGCCATCGAGCGCGCGAATGGCGTCGGCATAGGGCATGTCCACGCCATCTGAGAACACCTCGACGGCCATCTCCACCTTGTCGCCGCGCATAGTCTTGGACTTGACGGTAAACTTGGTGCGGCCAAATGCACGCACGATATCGTCGCCGGTGGTCTGGCCCGTGTAGTGAATGACCATCATGTACACGCGCGCCTTGTCCTGATGGTTCGCAAAGCTGGCAATCATCACCACGATCACCACAGCCGTGAGCCCCACGAGCGCGTACATGCCGGCGCCGGCCGTAATGCCCGTGGTAATGGCCCAAAACAAATACAGCAGGTCGAGCGGGTCCTTGACCGCCGTACGGTAGCGGACGATGGACAGAGCACCGACCATACCGAGCGAGATGACCACGTTCGTCGAGATCGCGAGCGTGACCATGCAGGTGAGCACGCACATGCCCACAAGCGTCACGGCAAAGCTGCGCGAATACACCACGCCGGTAAAAAAGCGCTTGTACACGTAATAGATCAGGATGCCCATGGCGAGCGCCACGAGCAGCGAAAGGCCAATCTTGGCAGGGTCGACCTGGCCAAACGCCTCCAAGACGGAGTTCTTAAAAAAGTCCCTGGTGCTCATGGTCTAAATATCCCCTCGGTTCTCAAAATCCGATTCCCAGTAATTAAATCCGCGCAGGTAGGCGGTCTTTTCGTAACACAGGCAGTACTTGGAGACCGCCGTAAGCTCGGCCGCTCCCGGCGGCACCATATCGCGCACCAGCTGCGGGCAAAACTCCGTAAACTTGACCTCCATTACCAGCTTGCCGGGCTCCAGGACCGGCAGCGCGGGCAGCGTCGCGTCAAAGATATCGAAGCTTCCCACCGCGGCACGCACGTTCATGTCAAACGTAATGCGCACGGTGCCCTCATCCATCACCCACGGCTCGCGCTCGTAGTCCACGATGGTCCGCGGGCGCATCATGTTGCAGATGCACTCGATGTAGAACTCGCGGCAGAGCGGATAGGGGCTCCTCAGCAAAAAGTCGTAGTCGCCGGCCAGAATCTGCTCAAACTCGCCGCGCGTGAGCGGCGCGTCCTCCTTGTAGATCCAGCTGCCGTACTTCTTTTTGCGCTCAAGCTTAATCACCTTGTCGCTGCCGTTATAGATGCGCACGCGATACTTTTTGCGCATGAGAATGCCGGCATCTTTTTCCTCGTAGGCCGAGTTGCAGTAGTCGTCAAAGTACAGGCTGCGAATGGTGTAACCGCCTGCCCGCGCATGCTTGTCCAGTTTAAACACCGGCGCCATGCGACAGGCAAGCGCGGCGTGCTCGCCCTCGTTAATGAGATATTTGAGCTCGTGGCGGTAACGCTCCTGCGTGACACGCACAGGCGGGGCCGCCAAGCGCTCAAGCAGCGCGCTAGCCCTCCTCATACGTGTCCTCCACGACCTTACCGCCGTCTTGCACGTAAAAACACTTCATGCCGTAGTGCTTGCCGTCGTCGGTTACATAGTAGTCAAACGCATCTTGCGTATAGCCGTCGGAGTTGGTGGCACGCACGCGCACAAAATACTGGCCGGTATCGGGCGCATCGCAGGTCACCTCGGGAAGCAGCACGTCCTCGGCCTTAAAGACCACATCGCCAATGGCATAGTCGCGCGCCAGCTCCACAGTGTAGCGAATGTCGCGCGCCTCAAAGTCATAGGACGCATCCCAATTAATACGAAGCTTACCGTTATCGATCTGCGGCACGCCGATGTAGAACGGCATGGGCTTTTTAAAACTCTCGCGAAAGCTCTTGTAGTTCACCTCGATCTCGGAGGGAATCGCCGCGGCGATCTGCTCGTATTGATCCTTGGTGACAGGCAGATTGTCGATATCGGGCGAAGCAAAGACCAGGGATTCAGTCACCTCGCGGTAGTGTTTAATCATCTTGGTCAGGCGAGTCTCGGTCAAATACGAGCGCAAGTCCTTGACGGCACGGTCGAGTTCGCTGCGGAACGACTTGCTGCGCAACGCGCGGTTAAACAGCACGTTGCCCCAGTAGTTGCTTGCGCCGCGCTCCCAGCTCGCGTAGTCCGAAAACCCGGTAAGAGAAAGCTCCAGCTTACGCAACATGCCGTCGTTATCCCAATCCAAAAAGTACCAGGTATTTGAGTTGAGAGGGCTGTACAGATAGCAGTTACGGTTCTGCGTATCGCAGTTGCCCGTCAGGATCTGAAACGCCAGCCAATAGACCAGATTTTCGGTATCGAAGTAGGTGTCGAGCACATCGTCGATCTTTTGCGATTCATCGTTGAGCGCATCGAGCATCTCGATGAGCATGGTGTGGTCCGAATCGCCCTTAATCTCGAGCATGCCCTCAAAGTTTGCCTGATTGTAGTCGGGATCGTCGGCGAGCTTAATGGTATCCTCGTAGCGATGGAAATCGAAGCTGTTCACCTTGTACAGGTGCCCGCTCTTATCCAGGCCATGTGCCTTAAGCGCCGTCTTGTTGAGCTGCTCCACCTGCGTAAACAGGCCGTAGTCCTCAAAGGTGTCGTTGGACTTTTCGGTCTGGTCGCACACCCACAGATGCACAAACTGCGTGCGCAGGCCCATCATCTGGGGAATCCCACGGATAAGGTCGTAAGCCATTTTGTTGCGAAAACGCATACCCTCGCCCATGTGCTTGTTGAGCGCAATCGCACGCTGTTGGCGCCAGGTACCCTTGCCCTTTTTGAGCTCCACCTTGTAATTCTTTTGCGAGTTATTGCTCGATGTCTGACCACGCACTTGCACGGTGGCATTGGGCGCTTCCTCGCCATAGCCAACCTCGCCGGCCACCGGGCCGTCTTCGTCGCCCGGCTGCAGCAGGCCCATAACCTGATAGCGCGTCACGCCCATGTCGGCATAGTCATACACCGAGTACGTGTTGATCTCGGCCCAGCTGTGGTCGGTATTCTCGGAGCTGTTGCCGCGCGAGACCGTCAGGTACATGGTCACAATGCCTGAGTCGTCGTAGACCTCGTACAGCTCATCTTTATCGCGTAGGTGCTTGGTACCGTCCGAGGACTCGGCCTTTTTAATCTTATCCTGCTTTTTGACCTTTTTGGTCGAGGAGTCTTCCTGCACCGAGCAGCCCGAAAGCAACAGCGCACCGGCAGCCGCCTCAAACAGGCGACGGCGAGACATCATCCTATCGGTCATCAGAACCTCCCCAATGTTTGCGATAAACGCGAACTACTGCGCGCTCAAACGCGCCATGTGGCTCACCCTTATGGCGACCTTCCTCATAGCGCTGCTCGGCACGATCGAGCAAGCGGCCCAGCTGTGTAAAGCGACCCGTTTTGTCGGTCGCCACAATGGGCTGCTGGCTCAGGATACGATACGGCAAGTTGGCGGTATAGGTATCGAGCCGCAGCAGCGCCACGATAAAAAACACCGCCGCACCCAACAAAAAGCCATAGCCGTAAAACTGCTGCGGCAAAAGCAACGAAACGGCAGTCGCCAGCCCGGCCACACCGGCAAACAGGCCCGAAGCCAGCACGGCCCCCTTATAGTCGGTAAAGTACAGCAAGATAAGCATCACCGTATTGCCCACGGCATACAGGCCATAGCCCACGCACAGCGTGCGAAAATACCCGTGCATAAGGTTGTTAAAGCCCAACGGCAGGGCCGACAGCACCGTGGTCTCGAGCGAAATGACCGCCGCGGTCACAAACAGCTGCTTGAGCGCACAAAAGCGCAGTTCGCTGTTGAGCGTGGAGAGCATCTCCTCCTCGGCCACCACAATATCGCCTACCACGCCGCCGTCATTGAACAGGCTGTAGTAGTCACGGTAGCGCGGATAGAAGTTGACCTCGACCGAGACCACAAAGTTGACGGTCGTTACCAGGATCGTCAAAAACGCGATGAGCGCCGGCACATCGTAGTAGGGCGCACCATAAAACAAGCCCTTGACCTGCACGCCAATGGAACCGGCCCAAATAATCACCAGGTGCGCAAAGAGTCCCAGATTGGTTAACAGGCCCGTGAGCGCCAGCGGCATAAACTGATCGAGCCACCGCAAAAAGGGCCAGGGGCTGCGGTCGCTCTGAGGAAAATACCGGTACAGCAGCACCACGTCCCAGGCGAGCATGACGCCGTAGCCCAGAGCAATTGACGCCAACAGGCCCTCGACCGGCGGCAGTCCCAGCGCCAGCGCGGCCAGGGCGCACAGGCACGCCACGCCAATGGCAGCCGCAAAGCTGCACAGGATGCCGCGGTAGTCCTTGATGGCCGTGAGGTAACTCATGCCGTTCCAGTTGACGATCATAATGTTGAACAGCCACAGGCACAGCAGCCCCTGCAGCAGCGTGGCACCCGAGAACAGCAAAAAGACGCCGTAGAGCACCGTGCCCGCAACGAGCATGACAGCATTGGAGCCCCAAAACGAAGGCAGAATCTCGTCCTCGCGCTCGGCAAAAAGCATGTCGGCCAAAAAGCGCGTGACCGGCATAGAGAAAAAACTCGTGAGCGTGAGCGACGCCAGCAGCGTATAGGTCACCATGCACACCAGCAGATCTTGGTTGGCACGGCCCACACCCCACAGACCGCACAGCACCAAGATACCCACCTGGAGCAGCACGCCCAGCAGCATGGGGCCCGTGCACACAATGCCAGCGTAGCCATAGGCGCGCATCGTGGCAAACAGACCCTTGCGCCTAAACAGGCGCTTGAGCTCAAAACCGATTCCGGCCACCGGCTACTCCCCCTCTCTGGGCAGGTCAAACGCTTGCGCCGTCTCGTCGTACAGCGCGCGATAGTTGGCGAGCATCTGCTCGTGCAAGAAGTACGTGGCAACGCGACGCTGGCCGCGCTCCCCCATCTCAATGCGACGAGCGCGGCTTGTGCACATGCGTTCCATGGCATCGGCCAAGCCCTTGCGATACATAGGCGGCGTCACAAAACCCGCCACGCCAAAATCATCGCCCGGTGCGCCTTCGAGCAGCTCGCGGCAGCAGCCCACCTCGGTCGTCACGCAGGGACGACGCGCTGCAAGCGACTCCAGCACGCTAAGCGGCTGGCCCTCGGAGATGCTTGTCAAAATGGTAAAGTCGAGCTTTTCCATGTACTCGACCACGTTGACGCGACCAGTAAAGATCAAGTCGCGCACGCCCAGGGTATCGACCAGCGCGTGGCACTCGGCGCCGTACTCTTCGTCGTCCACGCCGCCCATGATGTGCAGGCGCACCTTGGGCAGTCGCTCGTGCAGCTCAAAGAAGGCATAGATCATAGTCTTGACGTCCTTGATGGGCGCCAGGCGCACCACCGCGCCAATGTCCACCCAGCCGTCATCGGGCTTTAAGGGAATGTCCTTAAAGCGGTCGAACTGAATGCCGTTGGGGATGACCAGGCATTTGTCCGCATCGCAGCCCATATCAATCTGCGTCTTGCGGGCGTTATGGAACAAACTCGTCACGCGGAAGGCGCGGCGGTAGATCTCCTCAGAAAGCAGGTAGAAAAAGCGAATCCAGCGGTCCTTAAACGACGGCACCACCCAATCGGCGCGAATGATCTCTTCCTCGCGCTCGCGGGTATAGATGCCATGCTCGGTCAGCAGCACCGGCGCATGGTGAACGCTTGAGCCCAGGCAGGCGAGCAGGCCACCGTAGCCGGTCGATATGGCATGGTACACATCGGCCACCGGCACCTCGCTGCCCAACAGGTAGAGCACGGGCAGCAACATGGAACGCATGGTGTGGAATGCATCGGCAAAGGGCGTGTAGGGATACTCGGCCAGGCACACGTCGCGAAAGATATCCATAAACGTGCGGCTCTGCAAAAACGAGAGCGGATGCACGCGACGGCGCTGGAAAATGTCGAACAGCACGTCCCAATCCGGATTGGAGAGCGACACCAGGCGGCGTAGCGCCTCGCGCTCACGGTCGTTAAAACTGGCTTCGTGCTGCTCGCCCGAAAGCCGCAGGGCATCGTCTAGGAACACCTCGTGCACCTCGACCACGTTGCCGGGCAGCTCGTAGACAAACTTGCCGCGGTCGGCAGCATGCGCGCCAATCACCCACAACACAAACTCGTGCTCTGGCATAGCCGTAATGTAGCCGTGCATCCAGGTGGACACGCCGCCGTGCACATAGGGGTAGCAACCCTCGAGTACCAAGCAGATCCTCATTTGTCGCCACCCTCCTTACGCTCAATGGTCACCGTCTTGTCCGTGGCTTTAACCAGGTACAGGTCGCCCGTCAGATGCGTAATCTCGCCACCCGTGACTGCGCCCGGCTCGCCGTCGTTGGCGCGGAACATGAGCCACGCCTCGTCGTGGAAATTGCCCAGGCTGAGCGTCCAGACATCCGCACTTGTATCCACGCTCACCGTAACCGACGAAAAGCGCTGGATAGCACCAGAGCATTCCGAGCCGGTCTGGCGACGCAGGTCGGGCGCAGACTTGGTAAGCCACTCCAGGTAGTCGGTCAGGCCGCCCTTGTAGACTTCCCATCCCTCCTTGGCGCCGCGATCGGGATCGAGCAGGTCGTCCGGGTGCATAAAGTGCGTGCTCACATAGTGCATGTTGAGCTCGGACACGGCTGCCAGGCGCATATAGGAATCGTCGACCATGCCGCCCGAGACAATGCGCGGCTGCTCCACAATGCCGTCGCTCGCCACGCCAAACTCCTGCACGTACGGCAGGTCGGTGCCGTCCTCAAAATACGTACCGGCGATGGTCTTAATGCGCGGAACGTCGGTGCCGATAAGCTTGCGCGCACGGGCCGAAAGGATATTCGACGGCGGCACGTAGACCGAGCCGTGCGCGTTGGGCAGCACCTCGTCCTGGAAGGCAATAAGCTCGTTGAGCGATGCGACGAGCGTCTCCTTGTTCTTCCACGTCTTGTAATCGTACAGCGTGCCATAGTCGGTATCCCAGAGCGCCAGCGGCTGATGGTTGTAGCCGTGAAAGCCCAGCTCTCCGCCCATCTGCAGCAGCATGCCGCCAAAGTAGCGGAACTGCGTGGTATCGGGTTGGCGCGCGGGCTCGGTCTGGTTGGCCGCGTCCTCGTAGTTTTCGATCATCACGCCGGTATAGCGAATGCCGTATTTTTGCGCGAGCTTTTGCAGATCGGGCCACCAGACCTTGGTATAAAAGTCGGCGATGGAAAGCCCGTAGTCGCGCTTGATGTAGGTGCCGTCGCCCGAGGGCACGGGGCTGGGAAAATCGTCCAAATAGAACACGGCGCTGTTGATGACCGGATAGGCCGTGGCATCGCCCAGCAAGCTTATGGCCGCAGCATAGAACCCACGCATGACCTTGTCGTAGATGCCAATGTTGCACACCACGGTGCGCCCGCTGCCGCAATCGTTAGACCAAATGAGCGGCGTGCCCGTGTCACTGGTCTTTGCCCATACGTGCGCCGTGTCGCGCAATGAAACCGAGAGCGAGGAATCGAAGGGATCCGAGAACTCGTAGCGCTCTCCTCCGCCCAACATAAAGTCATCGCTCGGAACGATACTTTCGGCTTTTACATAGTCATATCCGGCCGATTCAATACCAAGCTTGGAGGCAATCACTTGCAGATAGTTCGAGTTATCTGGCGTCATGCCCAGCATGAGTGAGCCGCCCGCACTCACCCAACTCATAATGTCGGTCAGATGCTTACCGATCCCATCGAGCGACGGCATGAGCAAAATCACGCGATCGAAGGAGGTCAGCGAGGGAATGGCATCCGCACCATCCAGGGCAAGGTCCACGTCGCGGTGCGCGATCTTCATGTCGAGCAGGATCTGGTCAAACTGCTCCTTTACGTCCTCGACACCCGGCTGGTCGGTATCGGTAATGACCAGGCACGTGGGCTTTTGGCCAAAGATTGCCGAGGAAGCCGGCACCGCATCGTTGGCGGCCAGCATCCCCAGCTTATGCTGGCCCGCACTGTACTGCACGCCGGCACGCTCCACCAGCAACACGGCGGCCATAGCAATAAAGACCGCCCACACCACGAGGAGTCCCATCCAACGAAAGCGGCCTGCACGGTCGCGGATATGTTGGGCCACGCTCATCTGGCCTCCTCCCCGTCGCGCCAAAACGCCAACTTTTCGCGGTTGTCGGCGCCCAAATACACATGTTGCTTGTCAATCGCATCGATCACACGGTGAACCTCGACACCGTTGTGGCGCATCACGGCCAGGCGCAGGCAAAGCATCCAAACCTCCTGCTCCTCGGGCACGTCGAGCACCAGCTGGTCGGTCACGGCCTGCGCCTCGTCGATCTGTCCGACATCGGCCAGCGCCGTCGCATATCGAATGCGCAGCTCAAGGGTATCCTCGCGCTCGCAGCGACGCGCAAGCAGGAGCACGTACTGTTGGCGCTGAATCTGAGCCACGCGCCCCTCAGCCAAGCCCGAGCCCAAGTATTCACCAAGAAAATCGCAGTATTCGTTGAGGTTTTGCGCGCTCGGGTCCGTCTTAAAGGCACGCTCCAGCTGCTGCAGTTTAAGATCGGACTCCTTGGAGATCTGCGCCACCGCCGTCGCGGCATAGTGAGCCACCTCAACGTCGTCGTTAAGCTTAGCCGCCTGCAGCTGCGCCAGGTACGCGTTGGGCTCCTCGGTGAGCATGGAGAGCATTAGTCGACGCCGGTATGCCGGATCGTTGACGATGAGCGCCTCCTCGAGCGGGACCACGCCCGCATCGGCGTCACGGTCGTGCACCAGGATGCTGCGATGCAGGTCGTCGTTAAAGCGCAGCGACTCCAGCGCAGACTCTTTCAGCCCCTCGCCAAACACCGCGCTGCGGACCGATAGCAGAACCACCAGCAACGGGCCCCACAGCGGCACCAGCACTATCACAGCCAGCATGTGTCCGCGCACCGGCAGCAGGCCCAGCTTCATGAGCGTCCACAGCATCAGGCAAACCAACGCATGAATCAGCAGCAAGACGGCAGCAACGACAAGCGAGATCAAGCGGCACCCCCCTCACCGTCACCGGTGTAAGAGATGTGCTGCAACAGCGCCACGATGTCCTCGCCGTCGACGGGCTCCACCGCAATTTGCTTTGCGCTCAGGCGCTCGCGGATAATGGGCAGATCGCACGCCTTTGCCTGGCGCATAAGCAGGTAGAGCACGTCGCCGTCGACCAAGCCCGCCGCGTCGCTCTCGCGGATTGCCGACCCAATTGCGCCCACCAGCTCGCCGACAGGCTCCATGCCCGGTACCACGCGCAGGAGCAAAAAACTCCCCATCTTGCTATCTGCCAGTGCCTGCTCCGCCGCGAGCTCTTGGCCAAAGGCAGCCTGCTTGAGCACGCAAGTGCCGTCAACGCAGCGTTTATCCTGCGCCACCGCCTCATAGTCAAAGGCACGGCCCAGCGCGCTTTCGACCAACCCGCACAAGATGCGGAACAGGTTTTGATAATAGAGGGTCATTTGGTTTTCGGCCGCACTACGCACAAAGATCAGCACGGCGGGTGCCCCGTCGCGCTCGATCGTGTATCCAAACATGGGAAACCCCGGCGTCAGCTCGCGGTTCACCCACAGGTTCGAACGACCCCCGTCGCCCAAAAGAGGTGTAAGCTGCTCAAGCGTGAGCGAGCGTGCGGCATCTTCGGCAATCGCGGGACTTGCTGCCACCAGGCGTGCAAATGCCCCGCCCGAAACGTGGTAGATCGCCACCGAATCGTTCTCGAGGATCTCGCCCAGAAGCTCGCAGCACTTGCGATAGATGTCGCGAGGGTTGAGCACATCGAGCTCCTGCGTCACGGCAAAGATCTTGCCAAAGCTGTCGTGGCGACCCACGATCTGGCGCCTGTACGCGCGCTTGTCCTCGATCGCGTCGTGGTAGAGCTGCGTAAGGAACGTATTGCGGTTGCGCACGAGCTCGTTTTGATCTCGCTCCGCCCTAATGGCTTCGCTGTTGCGCAGCTGCACATAGCCGCACACGGCACCCACCACAAAGTAGGCAATAAACGGCAGCCAGTTGGACGGCTCGTAGTACAGGCCCTGGAAGGTATAGCCGTACTGAGTAAAGTAGCTCGCGGCCAAACCCACCGACGCCAGCAGCGCCGCAACCAGGCCAAAGTCCAAGCCATACAGAGTGCCGATCAGCACCACGTAGAGCAGGCGATAATCGAGCACGTTGAGCTGGGCCGATTGTGAGAACAGATGCTCCAGTACCTCGAACAGAACCCAGGCAACGCCCGTCTCTAGGCATTTAATAGGCAGCGTGCGCATTTGGATGCGGTCGATGGCGGCACGCAGCGGGTTGATCTTTTTGATGCGTCCAGCGCCCCAGCGAGCTTGAATGGTCGAGAGATCGCGCAGCAAGTCGTAGCGCTGAAACCAGCCATAGCGCACGCGAGCGACGTCGCTGGCGGGCAGGGCGTAGCCAGCAGAATCGCCATAGGCAACGGCAAGGCCGGGGAACAGCGCCCTGAGGGCGTCGCCCACCTCACCCGCCGTGTGATGGAAGGTATCGGCTACGTCGAGCGTCTCAAAGTTACCATCCCAGCTATCGAAGATACGGCGTACCAGCACCGCAAGCTCCTCGGCACACAGCAGGGGAAACGCCGCATCCTGCGCGCCCTGCAGAGCGACCGATCCGGTTGAGCACGCGTCGAACAACGGCACCAAAAACGGATCTTCCAGCGCGGCGGAGGCAGTGTACAGGAAGGGCACGCGCAGGATCTTGGTCTGAACGCCCTCGCGAGCAGCGTAGTAGCGGCACAGGTCGTTGGCTGCGCGGGCGATAATGCCCTTGCCCGTTCGCCCCGCGGCGTCGGTGGCACCCTCGGCACCCGCGGGCCCCGCTACATACAGCAGTTGGACCCGGCGACCCGCGCACGCACGAAAGACCGAGCGCAACAGCTCGATATCGCCCACGGTATCGGTATGCGGGGTAAGATAATTGGAAAGGTAGACCATGCGGTCGAACTCGTAGGCCTGATCCAGGTGTTGCAGAAGCTCTTTCCACGAGGCATGGGGCGATGACTCGTCGCTGCGCGTGTCCTGCGCGGCTACAACCTGCACATGGTCCCCGGGGAACGCCTTGGCACAAAAGTCATCGTCAACATATGCGGTGTTGCCAACAACCAGCACCTCCATGGCGCACCCCTCCCCTAAAATCCACTTTTGTCATAGTCAAACATGCGTATTGTACGCTGTCAACGCGAGCCGGAACGCCTTTAAGACTGTTTTAAGAACTTTTTTAGGGAATGTGGGGACATCGAGGGTGCTAAATGCGCACCCAATCGGGGGTACGGTGAAAAACCGAGATCTGTCAAACAGTCCCCTGTTTTGGGCATCCGCGACCTGCAGTTTTATTGGCAAAAATCGATGTGCGCTCGGCGAGTTTCGATTTTCCCCGCACTTCTCCTACGCACCGGACTCGCAATAGCGCAGTACAATCCGCCAATCGCACTAACCGGAAAGCCAATCCAGCGACTCGCCTAGCCAACCAGATACGGCCCGATTACATCGAAAATTTCGCCAACCTTAGTTGAAGGGTTTTGCGCAGATGGCTTAATGTTACCCAGTTCCCTATGGTACGCGACGAGGCGCCCAGCACGCTGCAATGCTTCGCCTCGCCTATCATCCACTGCCCCAAACATCCCGTCAAGGTTCTTGCGGTACTCGATGCCCAAATTCTTCGACATCTCCTGCGCGAGGGCATGCTGGCAGTCGGACGCGGACATATGCGCGGTCGTGTAGCGAAAGTGCAAAAGCGGCCACAGCTCGAAACAGGGGTTGGACCACAACGCGTGGAAGGTCCTCGAACCATCAGAGAGCTCGTTGCACTTACGTTCCATCGCGTCGAAGTCGGACGCAGGGAAGTCATCCTTGTCATACACGAGCCACACGTGGTCGAACGTCTCGGGCGCATAGAGGCAGTGTTCGACGGCGAAGTCGAGCAGGTCGAGAGTATGTTTGCCAGTCCCCTTAACGACTACGGCAACCTTCCGCTCGTTTGCTGCGCCCAACGCGGCGCGCACGCCCTCGAAGTAGCGAGGCTCAGTCTCCTTGCCCTCGGTCACCACGAGATGGCGCGTCATCTGTACCATGCGAGAGCGTCCCTCGCGCTTGCCGCTGCGCCAGTCCCTCGACTTTTTCGCGGCCATACTAATCCCACTCCTCAATGCGCGTGAGATACGGGTCGGCACCATAGCGGCCAGACAGGTACTGCTTGTCGAATGCCGCGTTCTTGCTGACCAGGTTGCCATTTGACTCGTGGATGTCGGCGAGCGACCATAGCTGGCTCGCCTCCCCCTCGCCGCGTGCGGCAAACCATATCTCGTCGCGGCGAAAAACATCGTTTCGCATAGTGGACACGTCCTGAGACGAGAAGATGAGCTGCGCGCCGCTCTTGTTGACTTCGGGATCTTTGAACAGCAGGATCACGTAGCGCAGGAGCTTCGGATGCAACTTGGCGTCGAGTTCATCGACAACGACGGTACCGCCGCGTTCGAGCGCCGCCAGCAGAAACGCCGCCAGCCCCATGAGCTTCTGAGTACCGGCCGACTCCTCGGACAGGCGCAGCTCATAGCCCTTACCGTCCACCTCATGCTTTACGAAGACGCGCTGGCCCCGCCATTCCGGAGCTTTCTCAACCCTAAAGCCATCGATACGCACGTCAACGGCACGCAGAAAACGCGTGATCTCGGGTGAGTCATCCTCATCGAGCAACTGTTCGAGCATCTGCTCCAGATAGGAGCTGTTGTAGTTCAGGAACACCCCATCAAGAAACCAACTGGCAGCCTCCTTGATCACCGGCGCGTCAAAGTTGATGCAGAGAAACGACAGGTATGGCAGGCTCGGGTTGAATCTCGCGGCCGTCACGAGCTTACGCAGCGTGGGACCAAGCTCAACCCCCGTGCCCTCGCGCTCGAAAAGCATCGCCGTGCGTGACGCCCCCAATTTGCGCCGCCACAGTCCTTCGGACACGATCTCGTCCGCATGCACGGACAGGGCATAGCGGTACTCATGCTCACCCGCGCGATAGTAGAGCTCGAACTCGGTGGGCTTAGCAGCCGACACGTCATCGAACTCGAACGCAGAGCAACGGGGTATCGAAGGGCGATCACCCCCTGGTGCATCAGCACTGGCAGACAACAACCTGATCGGCCTTGCTACCGCCGAACGAATATAGTCAAGAGCCTCGAGCAGGTTAGACTTGCCGCCAGCGTTAGGCCCGTAAACCGCAGCCACCGGAAGGAAACTCAGCCCGTCGGGACACTCTATGAGGGAGCGCTCGAACTCCCTCATCGATGTTGCCTGCATGGAAAGCTCAATTTCGTCGCGATAGGATCTATAGTTCCTGAAGGTAAACTGGCAAAGCATCGTCCTCAAAATTCCTTTCATTATTTTGAAAAGATATTTCAGAGTTTTTAGTTGATTATAGACCTTAAATAGCATCAATCAAGTGTTTGCAGCATCTGGAGCAAAGGGTACAAGGCCAAAACTCGGAAGTATGCGGAAATTCCTAGCGTGCCGAGCGCTCCGGAATGCCGCAATGCTTCTGCCCGCGGATCCTTTATGCGGAAAAGCCGTTGTGCTCGGGGGTTCCAGAATTTGCCGCATACTTCCGGCAGGCGTTTGCGGCTGCGGACACGCTAATCCATGCCCACAGCCGCAATGGCGTCAAGCCCCTATCCTCTCGGCGGGAAGGGATCGTGCCCATGGGAATCCTTTGCGCGGATTCTGCCATCGGGACGATGGGTGATTAGCTCAGAGTGCTGATTAGAACTAATTTGACGACCGCGCTTTATAGCTTCGCCCTGGGTCGTCGTAACAAAGGAAGCGCGACGCGCCCCCTCGCCCTTAACCTGCCAATTGCCATCCGCCCGCTTCGTAACGTGCTGGCTTCTACCTTTCATACTCACCTCGCCTTCACGACCGATTAGTTAACGTGCTCACAGCATGGGGCTTGTAGCAAGTTCACTCGTGCCGCTTTGCTTAAAGCATAACTACTGACGCGGACATAAACTAAACCTGAAAGACCTCGGTGTCGGGTCTCGAAGAAGCGCAAGCCAGACTCATACTGAAGCCGCCGTATCGCGCATAGCCCAATAAGCGCGGAACATAACGCCAGGACGAATGCGCCTCAACCACCTCAGCTCTCCCCTCCCCGACTCAACCTGCTGATGCCCACTTAAAAGTAGTCCGAATGGTCATCGAGAATTGAGCACGGTGAGCATTAAGAATTGAGTAGTTTAACCAGAAGAGCCGCGCCCCAGAAGCCCCCCCTGGGGGGGACGATGCGCTTTATACTAAAAGGCCGACGCTCTCGGGGATTCCAGAGGCTACCGCACATTATCGACAGGTGAACTCGGAAGTGCGGTAAAAAAATGAGACCTGCCGACCAGACCCCGGTTTTAGACTCTTGCGACCTGCGGTTTTGTTAGCAAAAATCGGGGTGTGCTCGGCAGGTTTCGATTTTCCCCGCACTTCCGAAATACGCAATAAAAATCCACTGCCAGAAGCGAATACGAACAAGTGCCCTTCGGTAAACAGCCCTTTAAACGCGAAAACCGCCTTTCGGCGGTTTTCGCGGACCAAGCCGAACGTATCGTCGCAAGGCCTCATCCTGCCTATTACTTTAAAGGAGAACTTGCAAGGCGGTCAATCCAATACCGCCAAGCTCTCAAATCAATTATTAATCCCTTCCTCGGTCAGCCATTCATCAAGGCAATCGTGTCGGAGCGGTGGTCACCGTCAAGACCCATACCGACTCGATTCCCTGTCAACAGGCAATCTGACCCGATCGTCAATAGATAAGAAAGGCTTTACTGTCATTGGGGCTCCTTAAATAAAGAAAGAAAAAGTTTGCGCAGGCGTAGCGCCAAAACGCCAGTTTGAATAAAGGCAACCTACGTCCAAGAATCAAAGATTCCAAAAACATTCGCAGCTTGAGCCGGTGTATTTACGACATGCGTACCCAAGCTTCGCCTCGACAACCTTGAAGGCACGATTGAAAGCAACACGCAGCTCAAACAAGTTGACCTCTGAGTTATATCTTCGCCAAATCGATTAGATCCGCAGTGAAACGGAAAGAATGGATACAGATTTTCTAGAACCTCATTAAGGAAAACATAAAGCCAGGAATTCAAATAACAGAGGTGATCGATTTGGACAGTCACATCGATAGCGTATATTACGAAAAGCCACTCCCAGATAGAACCAAGATCGATATCTGGGAATGCTATGCGAGACACGTTCTGCAGTTTATCGATAGCAACAAATATGGAAATCTGACTTACAGTGACAAGCCAGATCTGATCGATAGGACACGGTCTCTAGGCATCGAGGTAACAGATGCCCAATCACGAATAAGCAGGGAAGCTGAATCCCTCTATTCCAGGCTCGCATACATCGATAACCAATCTTGGAAACAACGCCAAATCGAACGAATCGAACAATGCGGCGCGCATTATGAAGGCGGAATACTGGTTGGTCCAAGGGGCACTGATTCGTTCGAGCTGGTTTATAAAGCCCTTAACAAAAAACTGGAGAGACTCAACTCCGACGATTATGAAATCTTTAGAAGAAATGAGCTGTTTGTCAGGTCAACTATTCTTGCTGACGAGGAAATGCTTCGCGAAGCACTCTTGAAAATGGAAATACAATCCCGCGATTACTCACGGCGCTTCGCATCCGTCACCGTCTCGGTGCCAGGACACAATTACGTGTTCGACATCGATACATCCTTATACAAATCCCTTGAATTCGGAAGTTACGACCAGTTCCGAACTGCCGATAACGCACGGCGGGAAGTGATACGAGCGGAATTGAGCTGAGGCAAGAGTTGCCGCTTAAATCAGGGACGCTGCACCTCCGCGCCTGCAACACCATTCACAATGCAATCAAAGTGGGCCGTCTGGCTAAGATCGCGCGGCCCGTCATTCCCTAACAAACAACTCAAAGCGCTCGCGGTCTCTTGCGATAAGAAAATCCCAGGAGTCATTTCCATACATAAGCGCGCGATTGAACACATCGACTGCGGAGCCATCAATGTGAGAAATACTCACCAAGCGGTCATTCTCTGATTTCTGCTTTAAGACCACTCCATATCGAGGGCTCAACGGAAAATAGATGCTGTAGGGATCGCTTTCCTGAATGTCCGACCACTCAGGAAAGATGAGCAAAGACGAGGTTATAAACTCTGACCCCTCAGGCGCAACAAAAAAGCCGCAATCCATTCTAAGCATCAAAGAAACCAGCGAATGAAGCGGGGCGCCCTCACAGAACTTAAACAAGGCAGCGTCCTGAATAGCAAGCTCTACAATCGATTCAAACTCCTCGCCAAAACCCTCGGCATCCATCTCTTTTCGATCAATTTCAGTAAGGAATCCTTCTGCTTCCAACTCAACCGCGTAGGATGCAGCATTACTTCTTACCCTTTTGAGATATTTTGGGCTCCTTACGAGTAATAACGAAATGAAAAGTATAAGACGTTCGAGCAGCTCACAGGTCTTATCAGTATCAGAAAACCCGCCGGCGTCCAAATGCTCTATAAGCAGCCTGTAATCGTTCGCAAGGTCATTCTCCATCTTGCTTAGTGCCTTTTCAGCAGACCCCTGTTCAATAAATCGCTCCCCATCTATTGGGGTCCGTCTCTTTACCTCATGAAGGTACTTCTCGAAACAAATGCCTTCCGGTTTAGTTTGAAATATGCGACCCAAACCACTTGGCTCACGCTTCACCGCATAAAGAAAGCCATCTTGATTAGTAAACAACTTCAGATAAAAACGCGGCAGGTAGTGCTGTTTCTTAACATCAGACATATAATCGCCTCCACAAAGCGTCCTTACCCCTGCCAAAACACCAGGAAGAAGGCCAACGTATAAATCATGGAAAACAATAGCCCAAAACACGGCAACCGTTATGCCGACAGGCCGAAGATGGCAACGCGCCGCAATATGCGATTAAAGACAACCCGCTGGGAACATACTTGGAAAGCAGCACGGTCACCTTCGGCTATTGCCAGTTTCCAAATTACTTCATCTATGCGATAAGGGAACGCTACGCCCCAACTAAGAGCCTGATTGGCAATCCATTCCTTGGCAAATCGTATTGGCTTTTGTCAAAACGACCGGATACGCCAACTCGCAGAGACGTCGCATCATCCGTGGTCGGCCCTTGAAAACCGAGGCACGGAGTCTAGATGAGGACGGTTCGGCCTTTGTTTCGGCTAATTCGGTCATACCTACAAAACACGACACGAATACCCGGACCACTTAAGCCTCATACATCAGGCAAACCAGAACGAATATGAATCTCTTTGGCAGTGATCCCGCATCAATGCCCGCAACGGTTGGCACTACAGCGAGGCCCAATCACACGGCACCACTCCCAACACGCGTCTGAGGAACGAAGCCCCGCTGAGATTGCGCAGGACAGCCTCAACTGTGAGCTCGCCCCAATTTCGTTATTAGCTGACAGCAGCCGGCACTCCCCTGCCCGGAAACAGCCCCCGCAACGCTCCACAGACATGCACCCCCGGCGCCGAGGGCGATCACAACCCCCGGGCAACACCAGCGACCCGCACCACTCCCGCACGAGGATCCCACCAGACGCCCTTACCTTGGTAGCAAGCAACCCGGACGCACAAAGCGACCTGGGACATCACTACCAAAGAAAGGAAACACCATGCCCAACAACGACATCGTCTACCTACTTAAGTTCGCGCCCAAAGAGGCGTTCATCGAAGACCTACTGAACGGTCGTCTCTACATGAACGCGGCCGGCTACTACCAAGGCCTGCCTGGCGAGCGGGGCGATCCGCTCGAGGCGTCCATGGCCCCTGGGGTATGCCTCTACAGATATGCTTGCCTGCCCATCTACTGCATGTACACGGTCCGCGAGAACGATATCGTCGACAACGCCGTGAAAATCCCGATGCGAATGATCCAGGAGTTCGGGTGCGCGGACGGGTGGATCGGCATTGTGCAGTACGACAGCTTCGCGCGCCTCGCCGACAGACACATCGCCGACGACGGAAGCATCTACGCGCACGGTCCCATCTCCTATGGCGTCCCCAGGCCAAAACTGATCCGCGAGATCTTTGAGGGCATCCCGCACAACCTCGTTATCAAAACGCCCAAGTACGCATATCAGAAGGAGTATCGAATCATCGGGTCGCGACCGGTCGAATGTCGCCTTTTACCAGACGAGAATCACCCTGGCTGCATAATCGAAAAGTACGCCCATGCAGAGCTTGACCTAAGCAGCAGCCTCTCGGACTTTACCTGGAAGGCCTCGGTGCCGAGCCTCGAAGAGGCGCAAGGCGGCCTCATGTTGAAGCTGCCGCATAGCGTATAGCCAACGAAGCGTAGGCGGGACGCCGCCAATGGCCAACGCCCCAACAGTCAGTTACTCCTCCCCCTCCCCAACATTCCCCAGAAAGTTCGCTGATGTTGAGCGGTGTTCCCATAAAATAAACCCCAAAAAATATGTGCGGAGTGCTGGCCTGGAGCTGTCTTCGGACCCCGTTGGTTGCTCACCGAGAGGCTCCGCTATGAAACGACTCCTTTACTACCTGATCTGCGCGATCGCGTGCACGTCCATGGTCGGCGCGACGTTGCCTATGGCAGCCATTGCAGAGGCGGTTCAGCCTCAGGAGACCGCCGAGCAGCAGGCGCAAGCCGTGAGGTCAAGCTCAGCGTTGCTTTTGAATGCAGAAAAGCGAGTCCGAACGCACCGGCGTCCGGTCCTCTTGGCAGGTCACATCTTGGGTTGATGTCCAAAAAACTAGCCCTTGCGGTCGGTTAAACAAACTTCAGCAGCCTTTGATACTCTCCGGGATCACGCATACGCATAATATCCATGTATGTTCTGCTTTTTGCGACCATGATATCGTCGAACTTGGCTAGGACGTGCCCGCTCGCTCTTGTGACAACCATGCGGTCATTGCAAAAATATGAAAGGAAGGTGTCCTTGTCGGGATGATGCATCCGTCGGACGTCGAGCGCGTTCCGGAAGTCATGGTAAAGTGCGGCGTTTATGGTTTCCTCAAGTCCAGGCAGACTGTCGATGCCTTCAAAGCGGCAAGGATATACTAGAAGCAAATTTTTCGAACGATTGATGGAGCGAAGAAGTCCTCGGGACTCACGGTCTTCTTCGCTCAATTGTTTATCACTCTCAGTTTTTAGAAGCTCGTCAAGCTTGGCGAGGCTGTAATCCCTGAGAATCGCATGCAGGCGTAAGCCTCTCTGTTCTTTTGCATAACTTATGCCAGGTTGTCTAAAAGTAATTCCGCGTTCTGAAACTCGCCTTGACGAAGTGAGGCTTACGGCGCGCATCATGGATTTTCCGAAGATGAGCTTGAAATCTAACTGATACGCGTCTGATACCGCATCACACTCCCCATTTGCCTCGGATACGGGCGCATGAAACTCCGCACCTCTGGTCAGTTCCTTGAAAGCGTTAGAGCGGTTGATGAGCTCGCGCGTCCATTCCTCGTATGTATATAACGGACGCCCAGAATAGTCTTGTATGAGGTCCTTAACAAACAATTCTGGGTAATCATTGCGGATTTAAGTCTCTCGGCTCCGGGAACGGCTTCAATAAGCCTCTTATCTATCACTGTGGCCTCCTCCTTGCGGTAGTTTTGCGGATGTTGACGGAAGCCGTTCCAGCAGGGTACGCCAAAGTTGGCCCGAGCGAGCGGCCCGTCCTGGCTCGGAAGGGTCCGTGCCTTCGCCTAGAATACGCCCACCATGTCGCGACCAGGCCGCTTTCGGGGCTATCCTGGCCGTCTCCACGGCATCCTCGCGCTACTTCTCGGAGAGGAAGATGGCCGAGATGCACGACGCGGCGCTCCGGAGGGGTACGTCGGGCTGTCACAACTGGGCCGAGCCGGAAAAGACCACCAGGAAGATGGTCAAATCCGGCCTTGAGCTTGCCGACAGAATGGAGTCGGCCTAGGATATCGATAGATTTCGGATCCTGGGCACGGGGGCCAAAGAGTCCATTACACCAACTTTCGCGATACTACCGTTCTTGTCATATCATTCTAATGTTCGGCACGAGTTTCAGAAGCATAGTTCCGCGAGGGTGTGAAGGCACATCAATTATTACCCGGTGACCGGAATTGGCCGATATCGATTAAGTATTTATGGCTATGAATAATCCAGCGCTAAAGCCATCGTTTACCGAGCACTCAAGCGTTTAATCTTCCTGTAAATCTTAGCCTCATCAGGGGCAATTGGATCATCTGGAAACGCCTTTTGGGCTCTTGCCGCGTAGGAGAGAAAGTTCCCATAGCGAGAAAATGCAGAAGATCCGGCATCACCCGAAGGGCATAACCTTCTTCCCTTAATACCAAGCGGTGAATAATGTTGATACAGAGCGGAGACGCGCTTTTTTGATGCGTGCCTTCCCTCCCCCTGATTAGAACGCGCAATAGCTGCGGCAGCCTCATTGAGACGCTTATGGTACCTTCCAACCGTAGACTGTCGAAGTCTTACAACGCGACCGTCAAAGTCAAACCCCAAGAAGCTGACTTTCTGTGCCGGATGTGCACCGGAGTACGAAAGGACCTTACCCTTACGAACGCTTTCAAAATCAAGCTGAGCAACCCCGCCGCTATCAACCCGGAACGCCTTGGTTTTCTCAGGCTGCAGTTTAACGGAATCAACATCGGCCATTAGATTGATGGCCTCTACAAGTGCATCAAAGCCAGACTTTGGAACGGCAATAATAAAGTCATCGCAATAACGAAGATACAAGCCGCCAACCCGTTCAACGGCAAGCCTGACCTTCATGTCGATATCGGCCATATAGATGTTAGCGAGCACTCCGCTTGCGGCAAGACCCTGAGGAATTCCCAGCCCAATACCCGTTTGCTTCCACGGTCTGGTGATGACCTTACTTTTGTTTGCAAGAAACTCAGACTTTGGCAAGATAACATCCAGCTTATTAAGTTCGCGAATAGACTTGAACCGAAGCTCGATAGCTGCATCGCTGATCATTTTTTCCCGAGCAGGATCGATTGCTGGCCATGGCAATTCATGTCGAGCAGCCAAATCAGCAATAGGCCAGCACGAATAGCGAAGGATATTTTTAATGACTTGATAGTGATCGTCCGGTAAGCGTCCACAGGGAAACAACGAACGCAACGACGTCATTATATGAGCATGATTTAAGTTGTCGAAGAAGCTCTCGAAATCACCCGTAAGCACAAAAGCCGAATCTTGCTCGCGTATATAATCGAAGGCCTTTTTAGCTGAGGAAATATTGCTGGCAGCAGTTACGGCGCTGTCTGATGAAAGCGAAGAGCGGTATGCTACGGCAACCTCATTAAACTCTTCGGCAATAGCCTTCTTGTTATATAAGTCCGACCAAAGATAAGAGTAATACTGGAAGACGCGGTGATCAAAATGCGAGGCATAAGCGATATTGCGAACCTTGTAGCTTCGCTTACCTCCACGATACCGAACAGTAATGATCTCGTTGGAAATTAAAGGGTAGAACGCGTGGTCGGAAACGTACTCTGAATCTAAAATCTTGGTCTGAGCTTCGGCAAAAGAAACCCTATGATCAAAATGGGCATATGAACTTTTGGAACCATATCGAGGAATACGAGTGATATCGAACTCGGCCAAAATACCCCCAAATAAATCAACCTGTCCGGATCAACAAGCGGCGGCTAACCCTCCCCGGACAGGCTAATTAAAGGCGCAGCAAGTGCAACCAACGCTTTCGCGGCCACCTAAAACAATGCTTGCCTATGCCATACTAGACGAAAGCGAGGAATTGGTACTTATGACCATCGAAGCCCTTATCCAGCTAGCCGCAGGCAACGCTGGCGTCAATGTTGCGAACGTCGGAATTGCGTCGTTTGCGATATTGACGGCAGTAGCGTACCCCATCGCCAATTCGCGATGGGCAGAAATGTATATTCCCCATTCTTGGGTCGATTAAACAGATTATGAGAAATAGACTCACGCAATGAATAACGCCCTGCTGCAAATCCGGATGTCTTGATGACCAGAAAAAGGCCAGTGTAATTCAACAAGGGGGCGAGACCATCGATTCACCGGTGCACTTGCTGTCGACCATGGCGCACATCGGGACAGATCGATACTGGGGCGAAGGCCGCCGAGCTCGAAGCCATGGCTGGGAGAATCGTCCGCAACGACGACGCGTCAACGCGCTCAAAATCGACGGACACACGCCCTAGGCGCCATAGCGCATAATATCGAGGCGGGCGACAATGCCGCGCGCAAAGAATCCAAGATATCGTGTGCGATGCTTCGCAGTACCAGCTTGAGTAAAGCTTTCAGCGACATCTGCCATCAGAGATATAGAACTAAAAAGGCAAAGCACACGATGGCAAAGAACACCCATGAAGCCTATCTTGACGGAGTCGAGAAAGTTGATAGCACGGATTGATAGCCATACGGGCGCATTTCGCACCGCCGCGAAATCTCGCACGAGGATGTTTGACAAACAGTGGAATATATGAAGCGGCCCATAAACCACAACATAGAAAGGCAACGACATGGACCAAACGACCCGGCAATATCTGGATTCTCTGCTTGCGACTGCGCTACCAAACGGAAAGGCGTTCGTAAGGCGAGAGGATATGCCCCTGGCAAACAAACTCATAGACCTTGGAGTCGCCTACGATCGCATCGAGTATGCAGACTTGAGCGGGAATTGTTGGGTGCAGCTAAAACAGTCGGCGCGATTCCTCTAAACCAGCCGTCCGCGGTTCAAATACCTTAGAAAAGCGGTTCCTCGACAAATATCGAGGAACCGCATCATTACACGAGCGTCTTGAGGTACTCCCCCAGCTCTTCCTCCCAGTCGGGCATGCGGAAGCCGACCGACTCGAGCCTGGACAGGTCGAGCGCGGAGTGGACCGGGCGCGGGGCGACGGGCCCCTCGGCGCCGGCGTAGTAGTCGGCGGTGCCGACGGGGACCACCTTGTCCCCGTTGCCGTTGGCGGCCTCGAAGACGGTGCGGGCGATGTCGGCCCAGGACTTCACCGCGCCGGAGCCGGTGCAGTTATAGGTGCCGTAGGGGGCCTTCGAGTCCAACACGTGGAAGATGGCCTCGGCCATGTCGCGCGTGAAGGTCAGGCGGCCCAGCTGGTCGTCGACCACGGTGACCTGTTCCAGCCTGTCCTCGGGGTCGGCGACGCGGTCGGAGAGGCCCTTCATGGTCTTGACGAAGTTGTGCCCCTCGCCGATGACCCAGGAGCTGCGCATGATGTAGTGGCGCGGGCACCCCGCCACGGCGATGTCGCCGGCGGCCTTGGTCTGGCCGTAGACGGAAAGCGGGCTGAAGGGCTCGTCCTCGGTATGGACCTCGGCCGTGCCGTCGAAGACGTAGTCGCTGGACACGTGGACCAGGATGATCCCGTGCGCGGCGCAGGTGCGGGCGAGCAGGGCCGGCCCGGTCGCGTTGGCCTTCCAGGCGGTCACGCGGCCCTCGGGGGTCTCGGCCCTGTCCACCGCGGTGTAGGCGCCGCAGTTGATCACGGTGCCGTAGAGCGACCAGTCGTACTGTGCGTAGGCGTCCGGGTCGGACATGTCGAAGGTGTCGATGTCGCAGAAGTCGAAGTCCTTCGCCACGCCGCGCTCCTCCGCCAGCCTGCGCACCGCATGGCCCAGCTGGCCGTTGCAGCCGGTGACGAGGATACGCTTCGGAGCCATCGGGACGACGTCCCTGAGGTACGGGTGGTTGAGGTCGGCCTCGGAGACGGTGGCCTCCTCCAGCGGGATCGGCCACTCGATGGCGAGCTCGGGGTCGGCGAGGTTCACGAAGGTGTAGGTCTTCTTCAATTCAAGGGACCAGTGGGCGTCCACCAGGTAGGTGTAGGCGGTGCCGTCCTCGAGCGCCTGGAAGGAGTTGCCCACGCCGCGCGGGACGTAGATGGCCTTTGAGGGGTCCAGGGTGCAGGTGTAGACCTTGCCGAAGGTCTCGCTGCCCTCGCGCAGGTCCACCCAGGCGCCGAAGACCGAGCCGCGCGCCACGGAGATGAACTTGTCCCAGGGCTCGGCGTGGATGCCGCGGGTGACGCCGCGGCTGTCGTTGTAGGAGACGTTGTTCTGGACGACGCGGAGGTCCGGGATGCCCAGGGCGGTCATCTTGGCGCGCTGCCAGTTCTCCTTGAACCAGCCGCGCGAGTCGCCGTGG
>CAUAJK010000019.1:0-38053 GCA_958429345.1 uncultured Collinsella sp.
TCCTTGCGGCGAGAGATTTTAAGTCTCCTGCGTATGCCAATTCCGCCACGCCCCCGTGAGACTAGAAGTCTAGCACAAGCCGTCCGTTACGCGTTGACGGCCATCGAGTGCCGGCCCGACTTTTCCAAGTACTCGGCAAACTTGGCCTCGTCGCCCTTGTTCTTGTACTGCAGGGCCAGCAGGTATTCCAGGCGGCAGCTCTTGACCTTGTCGTCACCGGCCTCCTTGAGCATGCGCTCCAGCTCGGGAATGTCGTTGTGGCGCTTCAAGATCATCGTGTCGTACATCAGCTGGCATTCGTGTGCGACTGCCTCGGCCTGACCGCCCTCAAAGCCCTTGATCTCGTGCAGGAGCTCCTTGGATTTTTTGCGGTCCTCCTGGCCAACGTAGTAGTTAAAGGCCTTAATCACCAGGTCGACGCGCTGCATCTTGGGCAGATTGAGTCCCAGCAGCAAATCGAACATCTCGTCGGCGCGCTTGTGGTCCTCGCGCAGCAGATAGGAGTTCAGGCGCAGGTAGTCGCGGTTATAGCGCGGGTACAGCATACTGGTGAGTTTGCCATCGAGCAGGCGATCGAACTCGTCCCACTGCTTGGCAGCCATAAGCTGCTGCAGGCGCTTAAACGTGGTGCGTTTTTTGACGCTAAAGAATACCGACACGGCGATACAGATGATGACGACGGCGGTCCAGAGGGTGCGGGAATCGGGCATATTGGGGTCCTTAGTCGCTCATAAAGCGAGCGGTATGACAACACGTACTAGATGTATTATACGCAGCGCGCAAGCAAACTGGCATAAAAGCTCATCGAGGCTGAGTGCCATCGCTCGCTGCGGTACACTTACCTAAAGTAAACCACGAAGGGAGACATTACCTATGAAGAAGATCGTTTTGGCTTGCGGTGCTGGCGCTGCTACTTCCACGCTCGTTGCCCAGAAGGTCGCTACCCTGCTCGACGCCAACGGTTACGCCGACAAGTACGAGATCGTGCAGTGCGCCATCTCCGAGGCCAAGGACGTTTGCGACGAGGGCGCCGACCTGCTGATCGCCACCACCGTTGCCCCCGAGGGCCTCACCTGCCCGTACGTGAGCGGCGTGCCCTTCATGACCGGCATGAACCGCGTCGCTGCCGAGAAGGCCGTTCTCGACGTCATGGCTCAGTAGGCGCTGACTTCATGAGTGAGCAGAACGCCAATCCGGTAGAGCTCTTTGGTATGCGCGTTGCCCATGTGGGCATTAACGCCGCCGACCCGGCAGACGCCTTGGAGATTGCGGAGCTGTTCTCGACGATGATGGGCCTGCCCGTTATCGAGACCCCGGTTTCGTACTTTAACGATTCGCTGGTCGAGGTCATGAAGCAGAACGGTCGTGGCGCCAAGGGCCACATCGGCTTTGCCGTCAACGACATCGATGCGGCCGAGAAGTGGTTTGCCGAGCGCGGGCTCGAGGTCAACGAGGAGTCGCGCGTGCTGCTGCCCGACGGCGGCACCAAGCTCGTGTACTTTAAGCGCGAGTTCGCCGGCTTCGCCGTGCATCTGTGCCGCGAGTAGCGCACAAGCTGCCATAGCTAACAAAAAAGGGATAGGGCCGCATGGCCTTATCCCTTTTTTTATGCCGAGGGGTCGACTTTTGCAACGGTCAAAAAACCGAAGTCTAATACTTTTCCGAGAAGTGAACGAGACAAATCGGACCCCCGAAGCATTGACACTTTAAGGGCATCGTTTCCTGCGGTTTCGATACTAGAATCCTGCGATTTTGCCGACGAAAAATGTGGATGCTTCAGGGGCCCAAAAACAGACGTTCACTTCGCGGAAAAGTATTAGACCTCGATTCACGAGGGGGCTTCCTACCGCGGCAGGCGAATCGTAAAGCGGCTGCCGACCCCTTCGACCGAGGTCACACCGATGACGCCGCCGTGGCTGTCGACGATCCACTTGGCGATAGCGAGCCCCAGGCCCGAACCCTGTGCGCCGGCATCGCGCGCGTTGTCGGCGCGGTAGAACCGCTCGAACGCGTGAGCTGCGGATTCCTGGTTCATGCCGATGCCCTCGTCTTCAACGGCTATGTCGACCGTGCCCGTGCCCGCATCGGGTGTTATGCCAAATGTGACGGTCGTTCTCGCGTCCGAATACTTGGCGGCGTTTTGCACGATCACGCGCAGAGCCTGCTTCACGAGCGCGACATCGACGGACGCGTCGCAGCGCGGGTCGCTGGCAAACGCAGCGTCAAAAGCCAGCCGATATGTGTGCCCGGCATCGATCATCTGCGATTCTTCGCAAACCTCGCCGACCAGTGCAGCCAGGTTGGTATTCACGCGCCGCAGCACGGTGCGGCCGGCGTCTCCGCGTGCCAAAAACAGCAGTTGTTCCACGAGCTCCTGCATGTGCTCGCTTTCGGCCTTGAGCGAGGCGATGGACTCTGCCAGCACGGCCGGGTCGTCCTTACCCCAACGATCGAGCATGTTTACGTAGCCCTGAATCACCGCGATGGGCGTGCGCAGCTCGTGGCTCGCGTCGTTGACAAAGCGCATCTGCTGCAGCTTGGCCTCTTGCATCTGACGCAGCAGACGGTTGAGTGCGACCTCGATGCTCGCCAGGTCGGCGTCGCCAGTGGTGACGCTCGGCGAATCGACGCTTGCTCGCTCGATGGCCTGCTCCAGCGTTTCCATCTTGCCGCTGGAGAGCTGCATACGGCCGAGCTCGTCCACGCGTAAGGCCAGGTCGTTGAGCGGTGCCATGGTGCGGCGTATGCGTCGGGCGCCGCCGAGCATGTTGAGCACGCTGATGACCTGCCAGCCTACAACGACAAGGTAGAGAGGCCATAGCGTGACGAGGTCCTGCGCGAGGGGGAAGGTCTTGGTGGTGCGCGCAAGCTCGACGGTATAGGTGAGTGTTGCCAGGTCCCAGCCACGCGCAGGCGTCAGCGACATGCCGCGAACGGCGGCGCCGGGGATCCATCCTGCGGTAAACGCGTCGTCGGGCAACGCCTGGTTGTATCCATAGACGAGGATCGCCGCAGCAATCACCACCAGCAGCAGATTGAGCCAGACGTAGCTCATCAGGCGGCGCCACATATAGCTCCAGTTGATGGCGCGGGCGATGGAGGTGACGCGCTTGGCCTCGGCGTTACGCGCGGCAGACATAGCCCACCCCGCGCACGGTCTGGATGATGCGGGCGCCGCTGGCGTCCTCGATCTTGGCGCGTAGATGCGCGATGTGCACGTCGACGTTGTTGGTGTCGCCCATGTATTCGTAGCCCAGCGCTTCGTGCGCGATGCGTTCGCGCGTGAGCACGGTCTCGGCATGCGCCATAAGCAGGGCGAGGACATCGAACTCGCGGGCCGTGAGCGCAATGGGCGAGCCGCCGACCGTGACTTCGCGGCGGTCGGGGTCGAGCGCAACCGAGCCCACGGCGAGCGTGGCGGGGGAGAGCGAGGCGGAAACCTGGGTCGAGTCACTGACCGGGGGCATCGCAGTGGCGCCGACACCCGTGCCGCCTGCCGCGCCCGTCCCGATGCCGCCAACGCCCGAAGCCGCCCGCACGGCCTCCGAGCGCTTCAACGCCACGCGGATCCGTGCGAACAGCTCCTCAATCGCAAACGGCTTGGTCAGGTAATCGTCGGCGCCGGCATCGAGCCCGGCCACCTTGTCCATCACGGCATCGCGCGCGGTGACCATTATCACCGGCACATCCTTGTGCTTGCGGACGCGCCGCAGGACCTCCATGCCGTTGAGCTGCGGCAACAGCACATCGAGCAGAATCAGATCGTAGTCGCGCTCCAGCGCCAGGTCCACGGCGGTGCGGCCGTCGGCGGCGTGCTCCACCTGGTAGCCCTCGTGCTCCAGCTCGAGCGTCACAAAGCGGGCGATTTTCTCCTCGTCCTCTACGATCAGGATCCGTGCCATGCGTGCCCCCGTCTGCGATTACTTGTCGTCGTTCAGATTTTGCTTGATGTCGTCCGCGGCATCGGCGGCGTGATTCATAAGGTTGTTGATGCTGCCAGGCACGTCGCCGTCGCTATCGATGCGGTAGCGCATGCCAAAGAACAGGCCAATCAGCATCAGCCAAATCGTAGCGCCCCAGGCAAACAGGGCGATGATGGGGATCAGGATGGGAATGTTGAGGATGATCGCGTCGCGGCGCGTGGCGATAAACTGGGTGTCCAGGCTCAGGCGGAAGAGCTTTTTGAGGTACTCCCATACGCTGTCCATCTTCTTGGAGAAGTCGGTCTTTTCGCTCGACTTCTCGTAGGCGGCCTGCGCGGCGACCATCTCGGCTGAGGGCTCATCGACTGGCGCGGACTCGGTGGCGGCGTGCGCCGACGTGGTCTGCGTCTTGCCCTGCGACTCGAGCCAAATGATGGCGTCCAAAACGTTGCCGTCGGCGGCGTCGAGCGCGGCCTTGGCATCGGTGTAGCTCACGTTGCACTTGGTGCGGATGGTTTCAACTTTTTCGAGGTCGTCCATGACCTGTTCCTTTCGTTCGATGGGCGCGACGCCGGGCGATTTGCCCGGGCGCGAGCGTTGCGTTCGGCGGTCTGCGTTGCGCGGCGCCGCCCCGCCCTTGGTCGAACTCTATAGTGCAGGTTATAGATTAAGCGATTCTTGAGCCAAGATTAATGTTGGATGAGTTTTTGGGTGACGAAGCGCGTGACGCGGGGCGCGCAGGCAAGGGGAAGGCCGGTTTTGCGTGGCGTGGGGAAGGGAAGGACAGGTCTTTGGGACAGCTGATAGCGAGGTCTAATACTTTTCCGAGATGTGAACGAGTGAAAACGGACCCCCGAAGCATCGACACTTTGAGTGTGCCGTTTCCTGCGGTTTTGATGCCAGAATCCTGCGTTTATGCCGTTGAAAAATGCTGATGCTTCAGGGGTCCAAAAACAGACGTTCACTTCGCGGAAAAGTATTAGACCTCGATAACGGGGATGGGGCGCCGGTGCAAAACGGCGTCAAGGGTTGGTCGAGCAGGCGGTTTCTCCATTGATGTCCGCACGACATGTGACACTTTCCCTGCCGCCCTGCTCTGCCGCGGCGGCATGCATCTGAACGACGACCCTCTAAGGAGTTCGATATTGATGAGTGACAACACCAAGCATCTCGCAAAGAAGTGCGTCAAGGACGCGGGGCCGTGCTTCGCGTTGTGCCTTGTCGGCGCAGCGGTTGCGCTGCTGGCTGTTCTGGGGCCATTCGACGTGCTCAGAAGTGCCGTCTTTCTGCACGTTTGCATGGCCCTTGCCGCCGCCATGATGACCGGCGGCGTGCTCGATCTGGTTTTTTGGGTGCTTGACCCGTTTGGATGGAAGAACGAGGAGTAAGCCCTAAGGATGGAAGGGCTGGAACGGTTGGCTTAGTGATCGTGCAGAATGTGGCTAGCGACTTACAGGGAAGTGGTGATCCGATGACGGTCTATGTGACGGGCGATATTCACGGCGGTCTCGACATGCAAAAGCTGCGCGATTGGGAGCTTGGGGATAGCCTGACGAGCGACGCCTATCTGATTGTCGCGGGCGACTTTGGCTTTCCGTGGGATTTCTCCGCCGAGGAGT
This sequence comes from uncultured Collinsella sp., assembly GCA_958429345.1. Lineage (GTDB taxonomy): Bacteria > Actinomycetota > Coriobacteriia > Coriobacteriales > Coriobacteriaceae > Collinsella. The sequence continues at coordinate 5,543 of CAUAJK010000019.1, forward strand.
GCGCTGATATCGCCTGGTTGGAATCGCGTCCCTATACCGTACTGTTTGTCGACGGCAACCACGAGCGTTTCGATCACTGGGCGGAACGCCCCATGGAGTTGTGGCACGGTGGGCTGACGCAGTGCCTGTCGGATGCCTCTCCCATACGGCGTCTGGCGCGTGCCGAGATTTTTGAGCTCGATGACTCAACGATCTTTACTATGGGCGGTGCCACGAGCGTGGACAAGGAATACCGCATACCGTATTCCAGCTGGTGGCCACAGGAGCTGCCGGACGAGCGCAACTTTGAGGAGGCGCGGGCAAAGCTCGACAGCGTGGGCTGGAAGGTCGACTACGTGATCACCCACACCTGCTCTACGCGCATGCTTTCGCCCACGCTTTATCCGGCACCCGGCTGGAATTACCCCGCCGTTGATCGGCTTACGGCATTTTTCGATGAGCTGGAAGACCACTTGGATTACAAACGCTGGTACTACGGGCATTTCCATCGGGATGCCAGCCCGGCCGAGCGCCACACCGTGCTCTACGACTGCATGTTCGCTTGGGCGACGAACTCCAGCCCTGGGAAGTTGCGTAGAGGCGCGGTTGCTGGCTACTCGGCCGTTACAGTGATGTTTTCCCGGTGCGCGCGGATGACATTCCAGCTAAAGTGCTCGACCAGCTGTTCGGTAGAGCGCGGTGTGGTGTCCGGCGCGATGCCCGTTTGCCCGGCGAGCCAGCCCAGTAGTGCCTCGGGCGTGCCAAAGCGGGCGCGTAGTTCGCCCAGGTCCAGATCGCGGTCGCGCTTGGAAAGGCGGCGGCCGTCCGGTGACATGAGCAGCGGAATGTGCGCGTAGTGCGGCGTGGGAAGTCCCAGCAGATGCTGCAGATAGATTTGGCGGGGCGTGGAACCCAGCAGGTCGCATCCGCGCACGACCTCGGTGACGCCCATGGCGGCGTCGTCGACCACCACGGCTAGCTGATAGGCAAAAACACCATCGCTGCGGCGCACCAAAAAGTCGCCGCATTCGGTGGCGAGCGCCTCGCATTGGGCACCATACGTGCGGTCCACAAATTCGACCACATCGTCTGCGAGGTCGTCGACGGCGGGCACGCGCAGGCGCGTGGCCGGGGCGCGCAGGGCACTGCGGCGGGCGACCTCTTCGGCCGAAAGCCCTCGGCAGGCGCCACGATAGATGGGCGTGCCGTCGCTGGCGTGCGGCGCGCTCGCGGCGTGGAGTTCGGCGCGCGTGCAAAAGCAGGGGTAGGTGAGGCCGGCGTCTTGCAGCTGGTGCAGGGCGCTCTCGTACAGGTCCAGACGATCGTGCTGGTAGTAGGGGCCTTCGTCCCACTCGAGCCCTAGCCATGCCAGGTCGTCGATTAGTTGGGCGGCAAGCTCGGGGCGCTTGCAGCGATCGTCCAGGTCCTCGATGCGCAACACGATGCTGCCGCCCTGGCTGCGGGCCGAAAGCCACGCACACAGGCAGCTGAACACGTTGCCCAAGTGCATGCGGCCCGAGGGCGACGGGGCAAAGCGGCCCACAACGGGCGCGGGAGCGGAGGCGGACGGCGTCGTTGGCGCGTTCGCGGCGGGCGTTGCTATGTTGCGTGTTTTGATATCCATGCGGACGAGTATAGCGCGGGGCGCGATGGGGAGGCGTCACTGTGGTCCGCAAGTTGTCGAGGCCCCGCATTGCGTATGGTGGGTCGCAGACTTGGTGCTTTGATTCTTGTTCATCAACTCGGCACCTCAGACGACAGAAACCCCGGCAGCTCTTCGCAACTGCCGGGGTTTCCGCGGAAAAGGGGGACATGATCCTCGAGCGGACGGCAAAGGGGCAAACCGTTTTCGCTCAACTGCTTTATGCCCCTCGGCTGGCGGCTCAATCAGCGTATGCCGCGCCCACACAAAGCCACTACACCTGTGACGGAGCTGTGAAATGGTATCTATCGTTGGCGCATGCCATGCCAAAGAGTGTCCCTAACGGCTAGTCATTTAAGAACGTCCCCAATGACTAGTTGCTGGCGGCGGGCGTGACTTTCATCCCGTTTGGCGCTCCGGTCGCCTAGATATTCGTCATGTGCGCCCGTAAACGTGGGACAATGACGCTGTTGGTATCACAGACAAAGGATGTGCCTATGAACGCCCCCGTTGCCAAGACCTGTCGGCAGCGCCGCCTATTCGCGCGATTCGCTTCCGTCTGCGCACTCGTCGCGCTTGCGTTGTTGCTGCTGCCTGCCGCCGCACACGCCGACGGCTACTCCATGAGCCAAACCTACATCGGCGCCACGGTTGAGGCCGATGGGTCGTTGACCGTTGTCGAGGGGCGCCAGTTTGATTTCGACGACGACATCAACGGCGTATATTGGGATATCAATACGGGTACCAACCAGCAGGGAGGCGCGGCGGACGTCAATGTGCTGAGCGTCGAGGAAGACGACACCGCGTTTAACAGGGTCGATAGCGCGAACAAGGGCGACTCTGGCGTCTATACGGTTGAGCAGTCCGACGGCGGCGTAAAGATCAAGGTTTTCAGCCCCCACGAGAGCGGCGACAGCGCGATCTATTACGTGAGCTACACCATGACCGGTGCGGTCATGAACTGGGCCGATACCGCCGAGCTCTACTGGAAGTTCGTGGGTGACGGCTGGTCCGCGGATTCCGATGACGTCGAGATGGAAGTGTACTTCGCAAATGCTGCTGCCGGGACGGCGGCCGTCAAGGGCGATAACTTCCGCGCATGGGGCCACGGCCCGCTGACGGGCGACGTGTCGTTCGATGCGGACGAGCCCATGGTCACCTATACCATTCCCTGCGTGCATCAGGGCGAATTCGCCGAGGCGCGCATCGCCTTCCCCAGCGACTGGGTGCCATGGCTTTCCGCTTCAAGCGAGGAGCGCATGTCAACGATCCTGAGCGAAGAGAAAGAATGGGCCGACGAAGCTAACGCCCGCCGCGCTCACGCTCGCATGATTGCCAATGCACTTGCCGCGCTAAGTGTTGTCGCGGCGGTAGCCTTTACCGGCACAATCGTTGTGCTCAAGCTGCGCCGCCGCAAGCCCAAGCCGCTTTTCCAGGACGAATATTTCCGCGATGTGCCTTCGGCCGACCATCCCGCCGTACTTTCGGCCCTCATGAGTTGGAACGAGGTGCCCGATCAGGCATATATCGCTACGCTCATGAAGCTCACTGACGACCGTGTGATCAAGCTGGAGCAGGCGACCGTGACCAAGGCCAAGAAGGGTCTGTTGGGGCGCGAAAAAGAAGAGCAGACGTATCGCGTGACGGTGAGTGATGCGGGCTGGACGTCGGCCAAGGGCATTGACCGCATGGTGCTCAAGGTCTTCTTTGCTGGTGCTAAGCCCGACGAGAACGGCGATCGCTCGCGCACGTTCGACGAGCTGCAGCACTACGTCAAACAGCACGCTACACCCGTGGGCGACAAGCTCGAGGACTATCAGAACACCGTTAAGGGCAAACTGGCCGATAGCGAGTACGTTGCCTCGGACGGCATTGTTGCAATGGTGTTTTGCCTGGTTCTTGGTATCCTGATTGCCTTTGTTCCCGTGGGATCCATCTTCTTTACCGATGGCGCACAGGCGAACATTACCGCCGCGGTTATCTCGGTGCCGATTGTGCTGGTGGGTATCGGCGTGGGCCTTACGTTCCGCCGCTTTACGCCGGAGGGCGCCGAGGTGGCGGCTCGCTGCAAGGCACTTAAGCATTGGCTCGAGGACTTCACGCGTCTAAAGGAAGCCGTCCCCGGCGATCTGGTGCTGTGGAACAAGCTGCTGGTGATGGGCGTGGCGCTGGGTGTTTCCAAGGAAGTGCTGCGTCAGCTTGCCGAGGCCGTGCCGCCCGAGGTGCGCGAGGCCGACGGCTTCTATGACAATTATCCCTGCTACTGGTGGTACTACCATCATTACGGTATCGAGTCTCCGCTCGATTCGTTCGATGACGTGTATCACGAGAGCATCCGTGAGCTGGCGTCGAGCTCCGACAGCTCGGGCGGCGGCGGAGGCGGCGGCTTCTCTGGCGGCGGAGGCGGCGGCGTCGGCGGAGGCGGCGGCGGAACGTTCTAGCGAGTTCTGATTTTTGGGATGGATCTTCTCCGGCGACTGCCGACGGATCCATCCCATTTTTATGCGCTACCTACGAAGACTGTCCCCAACGACTAGTCACTGGGGACGTTCCTAAATGACTAGGTATGGCTGCCAGGTTTAGGCTGTTAGGTCGAGTTCGTAGAGGAAGCTTTCGCGCGGCATGTCGTGACGGCGCTCTTCGCGGTTAGCGCGGTGCGTGGCCGTGCGCTTAAAGCCGTGCAGCTCGTAGAACTTCCACGAGCAGTTGGAGTCGGTGTACAGGTGCGCCCTCGTCGCTCCAAGTGAGGACAGGTGCGAGACCGCGGCATCGAGCAGAACCGTGCCAACGCCCAGGCCATGGACATCGCGATCCACGGCAAGCAGCGTGACCTCGTTGTCGTGCGGCAACGGGCTGCTCTCGAGCAGGCGGTTGTTGGTCCGGATGGTTGCGCGCACAAACGAGAGGTACTCGGCGCAGGCATCGGGCTCCAGCTCACGCATCTGCGATAGCAGCGCGCGTTCGGTATCCATCCAATGTTCCTTAACGGTGGCGCCGGAGCTCTGTCCTGCGCGTGCAAGCGCAATGCCGCGTGCCTGGCCGTCGATTACGGCAACCTGCGAAAACGTCGACGACGAAAGGCAATAGGCGAGGTCGCACGCGGCCTCAAGGCGGTTGTACTCATCGTTATCCGAATTGTTATGCCAAAGCTGTTGCAGAATCAGCGCGATGGCGTCGAAGTCTTCGGTATCAAACGGTCGGTAGAGAACCCGCGAGACCATGGTGCCTCTTTCTTTTGCGGATGCATATCGAGCACAATTCTACCACGCTATTGGCATCTAATTATGGTGCCCCTGTGTTCCATGAACTCACCGTGCCCGGTGCCGTGCCCGTCCCCTCCGCTCGCAAACTTTTTCTGCACATGCGCCCGTTGCGGGGTGCATCGTCGCGCTCGATGCGCTACATTGAATCAGTATTTTCATTGCCGCTGCGCGAGCGCTGCAGATCGACGTATCACCGACTCACAGAGCACGGCGGCGTACCAGACAGGAGGACTGCATGGGATCTGATGTGAAGATCGCACGCGCGTTGATCTCGGTTACCGATAAGACGGGCGTCGTCGATTTCGCACGGACGCTGGTCGATGACTTTGGCGTCGAGATCATCTCTACGGGTGGCACGGCTCGTGCCATCGAGGACGCGGGCGTTCCCGTAACCCCTATCGAGGAGTTCACGGGCTATCCCGAGATGATGGACGGCCGCGTTAAGACCCTGCACCCCAAGGTTCACGGCGCGCTGCTGGCCCGCCGCGATTCCGAGCAGCACATGCAGGAGGCCGCTCAGCACGGCATTAAGCTGATCGACCTGGTCGTCGTCAACCTGTACGAGTTCGAGAAGACCGTCGCCAACCCCGAGGTCACCTTTGCGGATGCCATCGAGCACATCGACATCGGTGGCCCCTCCATGCTGCGCTCTGCCGCCAAGAACGCCACGAGCGTTACCGTCATCTCCGACCCGGCCGACTATGATGCCGTCCTGGCCGAGATGCACGAGACCGGTGGTTGCACCACGCTTTCCACCCGTCGTCGCCTGCAGGTGAAGGTCTACCAGACCACCGCCGCCTACGACACGGCTATCTCCCGTTGGCTTGCCGCCCAGGCAAGCGACGTGGCGGACACCTCTGCCAAGCTCGAGATCTCGCTGGAGAAGGTCGACGACCTGCGCTATGGCGAGAACCCGCAGCAGAAGGCTACGGTCTACCGCTTTGCCGAGGGCTGCGAGAACACCGCGAGCTCGCAGTTCCCGCTCGTGGGCTCCGAGCAGATCCAGGGCAAGCCGCTCAGCTACAACAACTATCTGGATGCCGACGCCGCCTGGAACCTGGTCCGCGAGTTCGACGAGCCGGCCTGCGTGATTCTCAAGCACCAGAACCCCTGCGGCTCCGCCGTGGCCGAGGACATCACGGCCGCTTACGACCGCGCTTTCGCCTGCGATCCCAAGAGCGCCTTCGGCGGCATCATCGCTTGCAACCGCGAGGTTCCCTTTGAGCTGGTTGAGCACTTTGCCGATCAGAACAAGCAGTTCGTCGAGGTCATCATCGCCCCGAGCTACACCGACGAGGCGCTCGAGCGTATGGCCAAGCGCCCCAACCTGCGCGTGCTGGCTACCGGCGGCGTGGACCACGGCGCCCAGGTGGAGCTGCGCTCCGTCGACGGCGGCATGCTGGTGCAAGAAGTCGACCACGTGACCGAGGATCCCGCGACCTTTACGTTCCCCACCGACCGCAAGCCCACCGACGCCGAGATGGCCGAGCTCGAGTTTGCCTGGAAGGTCTGCATGGGCGTCAAGTCCAACGCCATCCTGGTCTCCAAGGGCAAGGCCGGCATTGGCATGGGCCCCGGTCAGCCCAACCGCGTTGACTCTGCGCTGCTTGCCTGCGAGCGCGCCGAGGACTTCTGCGAGCGCGAGGGCGTGGAGAAGGGCGGCTTTGCCTGCGCAAGCGACGCATTCTTCCCGTTCCGCGACAACGTCGACGTGCTTGCCGCGCACGGCGTGACCTGCATCATTCAGCCCGGCGGCTCCAAGCGCGACGACGAGAGCGTCCAGGCCTGCAACGAGCATGGTATTGCGATGGTCTTCACAGGGGCCAGGCATTTTAGGCACTAGAGGCTTTCCCAAGCACCCGACCTTGCCCCTCAAACCGTCGCTTGCGTACATTTAGTACGCGGCGCTCCTCTTTCGGGGCAATCTCGGGCACTTGGAAAACCCTTAATGGGATGTTGTTCTATCCCATTAAGCCGATCGGTCGCCTGACCGTATCGTCAAAATAATCTCTGCAAAAGGCGGCTGCTCCGTTTGGAGGGCCGTCTTTTTGGTATAAGAGGACGGAATGACTAACACGAAAGGTATGACCATGCCCCAGATTGATGATGCCGAGCTGTTTGGCAATGCCGAGGATCAGCGTGCGTACGAGGACTTTTGCGCCAATCAGGAGGCGGTCGAGAAGTTCACGCTCGACAAGCCCGCGCTTGTCTGCCGTTGGCGCATGTCCAACAAAAAGGTGCCCATGCTCAACCGCCACATTCGCGCACTGTCCGAGCGCCTGGTGCAGGGCGAGCCGCTTACCCATAACATGCTCAGCTGGGCCAAACAGCACGTTGAGTGGTCGCTTGCCGAGGGTGATTACACCGCACGCGACGGCGTGCTCATGCTGGTGATCGACATCAACGGCAACGCCGCCATGACGGTGGGGGAGTACGAGCCGCTCGCCGATACGTCGGCCAAGGCGCTGCGCGCCCGCTCCGCCGAGGCCCGCTCCGAGGCTGACGAAACTGGCGTGGCGCCCGAGCTGCTCGCCGCCGTCAACAATGGCGAGCTTGCCTTTGTGGCGCCGGCGGACGAGTGCCTGTGCGGCACGGCGACGCTCATCGAGCAGCTGGCCCAGACCAAGGGCATCCCGGTCACGCGCGTAGATATTCCCGCGCAGCTTAAGGGCGCGCTGTTCCTGGTGAGCGACGAGCACGGCGTGGTCCCCGCAACCGAGACGGACGCCGCCGAGGCCGACGCCGCCACGGTCGCCTTCTTCGCCGAAGGCTACGAAAAGCTCCGTGCCTGCCGCTAAATGATTTTTCTGGGACGGGGATTAAAGAATCATTTTAGTCTCCGTTCCCGTCGCGAGCGTAAGGCGGACAAAACGCCCCCGTTCGCGAACAGTTCTGTCACCTTGGCGACGTGCGTGGCGCGCACCTGCAGTTTCGCAGCCATAATGGTGGCAAGACAACCAAGAGGGGGAGCGGAATCCATGGCGCTAATCTATATCGTTGAGGACGACGAGCCCATTCGTCGTGAGCTTGTCGACACCCTTGCCCGTGCCGGTTTTGAGGTCGAGGCCTGCGAATCGTTTGAGCACGTCTCGCGCGATATTCTCGCCGCCGCGCCCGACCTGGTGCTGCTCGACCTCACGCTCCCCGTCAAAGACGGCCAGCACATCTGCCATGAGGTCCGTCGCGAATCCGAGGTCCCCATCATCGTTCTCACGTCGCGCACGACCGAGATCGACGAGGTCATGGCCATGACGCTCGGCGCGGACGACTTTGTTCCCAAGCCCTACAGCGCGCGCGTGCTCGTGGCCCGCATCAATGCCCTGCTGCGTCGCACCGCGGCGGCAGGCGAGCGCAGCACACTTGTCCACAAGGGGCTGGAGCTCGACCTCGCCCGCTCCATGGTCACCAATACGCAAACCGGTACCAGCACCGAGCTCACCAAAAACGAGCTGCGTATCCTCTCGCTGCTTCTGAGCCGCGCGGGCAAGATCGTTTCGCGCTCGGCCATCATGCAGGACCTGTGGGACTCCGACGCCTTCGTGGACGACAATACGCTCACCGTCAACATCAACCGCCTGCGCACCACGCTCGAAAAAATCGGCATCAAGGGGTATTTGACGACGCATCGCGGCCAAGGCTATTCGGTCTAGGGGCCGGCTATGTCGTTTGGCAAGTTCTTTAAAGATGCGCTGCTTCCCGTCGCCGTGTGGACGTGCGGTGTGCTGCTGAGCTGCTTTGTGCTGACGGTTGTCGGTGCACCCGTCTCTATCGTGGTCGTGGCGGTCGGCGTGTCCTTTATCTTTGGCATGCTGGGCATCGTGATCGAGTATGCGCGTCGCCGTCGTTTTCTGCGCCAGCTGGAGCGTGCGGCAGAGGAGCTCGAGAGTCCCGCATGGGTGCAGGAGATGGTGCAATGCCCGACCTATGCCGAGGGCGAGCTCGAATACGAGGTCTTGCGCCGGGTGGGCAAAGCCGCCTGCGACGAGGTTGCCGAAGGCAGGCGTCAGACCGATGACTATCGCGACTATATCGAGAGCTGGGTCCACGAGGCCAAGCTGCCCCTGGCGGCGGCTCACCTGATTTTGGAAAACCTGGACAGCAGCGAAGACGACCTGTCGCGCGTAGATGACCTCGGTCGCGAGCTTGCCCGCGTGGAGCGCTATATCGACCAGGCGCTGTACTACGCGCGCTCGGAAGTCGTGGAGCGCGACTACCTGATTCGCCGCTGGGATCTCAAAACCTTGGTGACGGGCGCGATTAAAGCCAACGCGCGCGAGCTCATTGCGGCGCATGTGGCCCCGGTGTGCGAGAACCTCAACTTCGAGGTCTTTACCGACGAGAAGTGGCTCGAGTTTATTCTGGGCCAGCTCATTCAGAACAGCATTAAATATGCGTGCGAGGACGGCGCGAAGATCGTGTTTTCGGGCGCGTTGCTGGACGAGGGCCTGGCAAGCGAGCGCATCGAGCTTACCGTCGCGGACAACGGCTGCGGCGTGTGTGCGGCAGACCTGCCGCGCGTGTTCGAGAAGGGCTTTACCGGCGACAACGGCCGCACCACCAAGCGTGCAACGGGCATCGGTCTCTATCTGGTGGCGCGCCTGTGCTCCAAGATGGGCATCGACGTCACCGCAGCATCCGACTCCGGCAAAGGCTTTGTCGTCACGTTTGCCTTCTCAACCAACAAGTTCCAATACTTTGAGTAACGCACGCGGCAGACGTCCGCCCAAACAAAAACGTGCCGCCCCAAACGGGGCGGCACGCCATCTTTCTTATCAGCCAACTCGCTGAAGTACGGTAACGAAGGCGCAAGGCCGGGAGGGGTTATCTAAGCCGACATCCCGCAGCCGCGAAGCGGCGAGGACGTCGGCGTGATAACCCCGCAGGCCTTGCGCCGGCGGGAAGGAACCTACTTCACGACCAGAATGTCGCAGTCCGTGTTGCGCAGCAGGAACGTCGAAATCGAACCCAGCAGCGCATACTTGATCGAGGACAGGCCGCGTGCGCCGCAGAGCACCAGGTCGGGCTTGACTACGTCGAGCATCTCGTCCTTGAGCGTCTCGCGAATGCGGCCGGCGCGAATCATGACCTCGACCTCGGGAATGTCGGGATTGGCCTTGGCCTCTTCGAGCTGCTTGGCGATGGAGTTCTTAAATGCCTCCTCTAGGCCGTTGACCAGATCGACCGGATAGGAACCGGCGCTCTCGAGCGCCGTGGAATCGATAACGTGGCCGATAATCAGCTTGGCGCCGTTGTTCGCGGCGACCTTGATGGCGCGTGCGAGCACAAAATCCTGCTGCTCAGTACCGTCGAGTGAAACAAATACCTTGGTGTAGCCCTCGTTCATGGTTTCCTCCTTGGTCTATCGCACGGGCGCGGGGCTCGTGCGTCGGGCGGGCGCGGGCGCGTTGGCCGCCGGACACTTTATCTTGTTGCAGTTATACCCAAGGATTTCGGTTTGACTGCTCGCAATTCTGTGAACGGGCGAGTTTTTTGGTAAGGGTAGGCGCGGTCGCACCGCCAACGGTTGATAATGGGACATCGCCCGCATCGTCCTCAGAACATCTACCGGCGGGTGTCTAACGAGGGGGTCCCTTTGGATATTATCGAGCTTCTAAAATCTGCCTTCATGGGCCTGGTCGAGGGCATCACCGAATGGCTGCCCGTCTCGTCGACCGGTCACATGATCTTGGTGGACGAGTTCGTCAAGATGAACGTGAGCGAGACGTTCTGGAATATGTTCCTGGTCGTGATTCAGCTTGGCGCCATTTTGGCCGTCTGCGTCCTGTTCTTCCATGAGCTCAATCCGTTCTCGCCCAGCAAGGGCAAGGAGGGCCGTCGCGACACCTGGGTACTGTGGGGCAAGATTGTGCTCGGCTGCATTCCCGCTGCGGCGATCGGTCTGCCGCTTAACGACTGGATGGAGGAGCATTTCTACAATGCTCCCGTCGTGGCGCTGGCGCTCATTGTGTACGGCGTGCTGTTTATCGTGATCGAGAACTGGCGCGCGAGCAAGCGCGAGGAAATGGCCGTTGCCGGTTCGTTTGGTTCGCGTGCTGTGGTGTCGCGTGGACGTCCCGCCGGTGCGCACTTTGCGGCGCCCGCCGCGGCTACCGCTGAGGATGAGGACGATGACGAGAATCTGGACTTTGGCTCCATCGCCACGCTCGAGGACCTGAGCTGGAAGACTGCGCTGGGTATCGGCTGCTTCCAGGTGCTTTCGCTGGTGCCTGGTACGTCTCGCTCCGGTTCTACCATCATCGGCGGCCTGCTTTTGGGCTGTACGCGTTCGGTGACGTCCAAGTTTACGTTCTTCCTGGCCATCCCTGTCATGTTTGGCGCGAGTGCACTCAAGCTGGTCAAATACTTCATCAAGGGCGGCACGTTCGGCGCCAACGAGGTCGCTATCTTGGGCGTGGGCTGCGTTGTGGCCTTTGTGGTTTCGCTCATCGCCATCAAGTGGCTCATGGGCTTCGTCCGCCGTCACGACTTCAAGTGCTTCGGTGTTTACCGCATCATCCTGGGCGTCGTAGTGCTCGCATACTTCTTCGTTCTGGAGCCTATGCTCGGCCTGTAACTTGGTTGACGCCGCGCGGCGGCCAGGGAGACAACTTGTCATTCGAAGGGGGCGGCATGACCAAAAGGTCTATGCCGCCCCCTTTTCATGCCAATTTGTTCGCCCTGGCCGCCGCTCGCCGCCGCTGCTGTCATGACATCGGCGGTTTCGTGATTGTCAATAGATTGGTGCAAAGTAACCTGACCCCATTGCGCCAAATCCGCTGGGGCGGGCCTGACGGTGGCGCACGGAGTCGTGGTGTGAATTGCGTCGGTGTCCGCGCGGCTCGGTATACTGGTACGGCTCAAACTATGGCGCCGCCCGCAGGCGCGCCGTCCGTCAGATGAGGAGTCGCCCATGACCCAGCCCTTGCCCTGGGAAAAGAACACCGCGGTACCCGTGCCGCCCGCGCCGGAACCCGTGCCGCTCGATGCATACACCACCCCTGCTGCGCCGGAGCCCGAGCTCGTTCCGCTCGACATCTACGACGCTCCCGCGCCGGCGCCCAAGCCCGCCAAGCCGATCGTCGACATCGACAGCCTTAATCCCGCTCAGCGCGAGGCGGTCCTGACCACCGAGGGCCCGCTGCTGGTCCTTGCCGGCGCCGGCTCGGGCAAGACCCGCGTCTTGACCTTCCGCATCGCACATATGCTCGGCGACCTGGGCGTTAAGCCCTGGCAGATTCTTGCCATCACGTTTACCAACAAGGCCGCGGCCGAGATGCGTGAGCGTCTGGCGGCACTCATTCCCAGCGGCACCCGTGGCATGTGGGTATGCACCTTCCATGCCATGTGCGTGCGTATGCTGCGCGAGGACGCCGACCTGCTGGGATACACCGGTCAGTTCACCATCTACGATGACGATGACTCAAAGCGCATGGTGCGCGACATTATGCAGGCGCTCGGTATCGAGCAAAAGCAGTTCCCCATCAACATGATCCGCAGCAAGATCAGCTCGGCCAAAAACGCCATGATCGGCCCCGAGGACATGCTCAAATCCGCCGACAGCCCCAATGACAAAAAGGCCGCGCAGGTCTACCTGGAGCTGGAACGCCGCCTGCGCGCCGCCAACGCGATGGACTTCGACGACCTGCTCGTGCGCACGCTCGAGCTGCTGCGCACCCGCCCCGAGGTGCTCGACAAGTACCAGGAGCGCTTCCGCTACATTAGCGTCGACGAGTATCAGGACACCAACCACGTCCAGTACGAGATCGCCAACCTGCTGGCCGCCAAGTACCAAAACCTCATGGTCGTGGGCGACGACGACCAGTCCATTTATAGCTGGCGTGGCGCCGACATCACCAATATCCTGGACTTTGAGAAGGACTTTAAAAACTGCAAGACCGTCAAGCTAGAGCAGAACTACCGCTCCACGGGTCATATCCTGAGCGCCGCCAACGCCGTGGTGCGTCACAACTCGCAGCGCAAGGAGAAGCGCCTGTTTACGGCCGAGGGCGACGGCGAGAAGATCCAGGCCTTCCAGGCAAGCGATGAGCGCGACGAGGGCCGCTGGATTGCCGGCGAGATCGAAAAGCTGCACTCCAAGGGCACGAGCTACGACGATATTGCTGTGTTCTACCGCACCAACGCCCAGTCGCGTATCCTCGAAGATATGTTCCTGCGCGCAGGCGTGCCCTACAAGATTGTGGGCGGCACGCGATTCTTCGATCGTGCCGAGATCCGCGACGTCATGGCCTACCTCAAGATGATCGTGAACCCGGCAGACGAGATGAGCGTCAAGCGCGTCATCAACACGCCGCGCCGCGGCATCGGCTCCACCTCGATCCAAAAGATTGAGCAGCTGGCGCGCGACAACCGCTGCTCGTTCTTCCAGGCTTGCGAGATCGCGTGCGCCGAAACCGGCATGTTTAGCGCCAAGGTGCGTAACGGCCTGTCGAGCTTTGTGTCGCTGGTGCGCGAGGGTCGCCGCATGGACGGCGAGCTCAAGGACGTTGTCGAGATGATTGTCGATAAGACGGGCCTGCTGCAGGCTTTCCGCGCCGAGGGCACCATGGAGTCCGAGAGCCGCGCCGAGAACATCCAGGAATTCCTGGGTGTCGCTGCCGAATTTGAGGAGACGCACGAGGATATCGAAGGTACGCTCGAGAGCTTGGAAGAGCTGCGCGCTGCCGGTGTTGCCGATGTGCCTGCTAGCGCCGAGTCCGAGCCTGTCGTGGTGAGCGCGCCCGCGCCCGAACCGGGGCCATCTGCCCCGGTATCCTCGTTTGAGGCGCTCGTTGGCGCGCGTGACGCCGCGGGCTCCAATCCGCTCGATAGCTTGGCCGCTCCGGCGCTGTCTCCGCAGGATGCCCTGGCCGCCGCCATCGCGGGCAACGCGTATGCCGCGCCGACAGAGCTGCCGGCGGGTGCCGTACATGCCGACGAGATCGAGCGCACCTACGGCCCGCTCACCTGCAAGGCGCTGCCTGCACTCATGGAGTGGCTGGCTCTGCGCTCCGACTTGGATTCCCTGGCCGGCGAGACGCATGCCATCACTATGATGACCATCCACTCCGCCAAGGGCCTGGAGTTCCCGGCGGTGTTCGTGGCCGGCATGGAGGAAGGCATCTTCCCGCACGTGCACGACTTTGGCGGTAGTGACGATCCGGGCAAGCTCGAGGAGGAGCGTCGCTTGGCCTACGTCGCCATCACGCGTGCCCGTAAGCGCCTGTTCTTGACCTATGCGGCCACGCGTCGCACCTACGGCTCGACTTCTGCCAACCCGCGCTCGCGCTTCCTCAACGAGATTCCGTTTGAGGATATCGAGTTTAGCGGTATCGGCTCTGCCGGTTTTGAGGGCACGGGCTGGGAGAAGCGCGGCGACCGCCACGGTACCTTTGGCTCGGGCATGGGCTCGGATATGTACGGCGGCAAGGTGTTTGGCTCGCATACGCGCTCGACCGGCGGTTCCGGTTCGCGCGGCGGATCGAGCTTCGACGACTTCTTTGGCGGCAGTAGCTACGGAACCGAGCGCCATCGTGGGGTCTCGCCCGACGCCGGCCGTGTTGCCTCGACCTTTGGCTCGGGCGCGCCGCGCGTCAAAAAGCCGTCGTCCAAGGTGTCCCCGACGGTGGAGCGCAAGGTCGATCGTGCCAGCGCATCGCAGGACTTTGCCGCGGGTGATACCGTGAGCCACAAGACCTTTGGCACGGGTACCGTGATCTCGGTCGTCGGAGACATGATCGAGGTTCAATTCGAAAAGACCGGCCAGACCAAAAAGCTCATGAAGGGCTTCGCTCCGATCGTCAAACTGTCGTAGTCCCGGCGGACCTGGGCGGGCGTATAGGGCAACATCGCCTGCTCGGGCAGTCCTGCGCAAGACGGAGGCCACATTAAGTGGCCTCCTTTGCGTGCGGAACTCGCGATCGATGTTGCCCTATACGCCCGCCCAGGTCCTTGGGTAACGTTGCTAGACGAGCGTTGCTTTGCTCGTTCGCTTTTTGGTCTGGAGAGCCGGGTGGGCTGATAGATTAATAGATATGAGTAGGGGCTCCCCCGTACATGGACGGGGGAGCCCCTTGTTGCGTTTTGGTTGTTGTTGCGACCTACAGGTGGCTGATGATCAGTTCCATCTTGCCTTCGAGGCCGATGGAGCTGACGGTGCTCGGGGCCAGCAGGTGGCTTCCCTTGTGGACGGGGTCGCCGCAGACGGTGCCTTCGCCGTCGATGACCGACAGGCACATGAAGGGCCAGCGCTGGTCGAGGGTCTTGCTGCCGTTGGCGCGCACGCGATCGACGGTGTAGCAGGGGTTGGACTCGAGCTCGGTCACGCCGTCCACCTCGGGCGCGGTCACCGTGCCGTCGGTCGGAGCCTGAGCATCAAAGTCGATGCAGTCGAGGCTCTGCTTAATGTGCAGCGGGCGCAGCTTTCCGTCGGTGCCGGGGCGGTCGTAGTCGTACAGGCGATATGTCACGTCGCTCGACTGCTGCGTCTCCAAAATGAGCGTGCCGGTCTTGATGGCGTGCACGGTACCGGAATCAATCTGGAAAAAGTCGCCCTTGTGGATCGGCAGCACGTTGAGCATCTCGTCCCAACGGCCCCCCTCGATCATTTGTGCGGCCTCGGCGCGGTCATGCGCGCGTTGGCCGACAATGATCGTGGCACCGGGTTCGCAGTCCAGCACATACCAGCACTCGGTTTTGCCCAGGCTGCCGTTCTCGTGCTTGGCGGCGTACTCGTCGTTGGGATGAATCTGGATTGAAAGGTCGTCCTTGGCATCCAGAATCTTAATGAGCAGCGGGAACTCCTTGCCCTCGCAATTGCCAAAGAGCTCGCGGTGCTCGGCCCACAGCCATGAAAGCGTGTGGCCTGCATACGGGCCCTCCGCAATCTGGCAGTCACCGTTGGGATGGGCCGAGATGGCCCAGCACTCACCGATGGGACCCTCGGGAATGTCGTAACCAAATACGGTTTCGAGCTGGCGGCCACCCCAGATCTTCTCGTGAAAGATCGGCGTCAGTTTAATCAAATCGGACATATTCATACCCCATTGTGTTGCGCGGGCGCCGCGTAAAACTGCTCAAAACGGCGCCCGCATGACTACAAAAACCTATGCCAACGTTACGTTGTGCAACTCAAAGCGGTCGCCAACGTTGCGCGAGATCGAATACTCAAAGGCGGCGCCGCTGTCCAAAAAGCCAATCTGGGTGAGCTCGAGCAGGGGAGAGCCGGGTTTGGTATCCAGGCGCTCGGCTTCTTCCTCGGTTGCCGCCACGGCGCGGATGGTGCGATGGAAGCTCGAAATCTTCAGCCCGCATTGCTCGCGGATAAAGCCGTAGACCGATCCGTACAGGTCCTTCTTTTTAAGGCCCGGGATCAGTTCGAGCGGCATATAGGTGTACTCGATGACGATGGGCATCTCGTCGACCTGGCGCACGCGCACGATGTGATAGGCGAAGTCATCCTCGGCCATTCCCAGCTGGGTCGCAACCTCTGCCGGTGGATTGACGATCGAGAAATCGTAGACCACCGAGGTCACTTTCTCCCCGCGATGCTCGTACGAAAAGCCTTGGGCACGGTCGTTCTTGCCTTGAAAAAACACCTGGCCGGGAAGCCCCGCCGTGTCCTTGACGTAGGTGCCCGATCCGCGCCGGCTGGTAATAAGGCCTTCCTCGGTGATCTGCTCAATCGCTCGTTTGACGGTGATTTTGGAAACGCTATAGAGCTCACAGAACTCAACGACGGTGGGCAACTTATCGCCCGGCTTAAGGGCGCCGTCCTCGATGCTTCGACGGATATCTGCAGCTATCGCCTCGTATTTGGGAATCATGCAATCCTCCCTTCATATTTGCGTTGAATATTAAGAAAGTATACCTACTTAAAAAGCATCCATATGGCTTTCATGAAAGAAGTTCGATAAAGAAAAGTTAAAAAGACGCTTTACATAGAAAATTAGAGCGCTATAGTTATAGACAACAAGCGAGATGCATTGGCGTTTGCTTGTACTGTTTGGGGACGGTTTTGTTTTGGCGGGCTGGATATCGGTATGACCGGTGCGCGCCCGCGCCGGATAACCTGCCAAAGCAAACCCGTCTCCAACCGGAAGCTCTAGAACACGAAAGCGAGGACTTTGATGGCACAGTATCAGCTGCCCAACGACTTCTTCTTTGGCGCTGCTATGTCCGGCCCGCAGACTGAGGGTCAGTGGAACCAGGGCGGCAAGCTCGAGAACCTGTGGGACACCTGGTCCATCCAGGATCTGGGTTCGTTCTACAACCGCGTTGGCTCTTATGCCGGCAATGACTTTATGGCCAAGTACCAGGAAGACTTTCGCATCTTGAAGGACTTGGGCCTGAATACCTATCGCACTTCCATCCAGTGGAGCCGTCTGCTCGATGCCGACGGCAACCTTAATGAGGAGGGCGCTGCGTGGTATCACGAGCTGTTCCGCGCTTCTCGCGAGGCCGGCCTGGAGCCGTTTGTCAACCTGTACCACTTTGACATGCCCACCTACCTCTTTAACCGTGGCGGCTGGGAGAGCCGTGAGGTCGTCGAGGCTTACGCACATTACGCCGACGTCGCCTTCCACGAGTTTGGCCAGGAGATTAAGTACTGGTTCACCTTTAACGAACCCATCGTCGAGCCCGAACAGCGCTATCAGGAGGGCGTGTGGTTCCCGCAGCTCCACGACTTTAGCCGCGCTCGCACCGTGCAGTATCACATCTCGCTGGCGCACGCGCTGGCCGTGGCCAACTACCGTCGCGCCTATGACGAGGGCGCCGTTCGCAGCGATGCCAAGATCGGCATGATCAACTGCTTTACCCCGGTCTACACCAAGGAGAACCCCAGCGAGGCAGACCTCGAGGCCGTGCGTATGACCAGCGGCATCAACAATCGCTGGTGGCTCGACCTTATTACCAAGGGTGAGCTTCCTGCCGACGTGCTCGACAGCCTGGCCGAGGGCGGCGTTAAGCTCCCGTTCCGTGCCGGCGACCAAGAGATTCTCAAGCAGGGTGTTGTCGACTGGCTCGGCTGCAACTACTACCACCCCACGCGTGTTCAGGCACCGGCGAGCAAGGTCGACCAGTACGGCCTGCCGCATTTTGCCGACGAGTACGTATGGCCCGACGCCGTTATGAACGAGAGCCGCGGCTGGGAGATCTACCCGCAGGGCCTCTATGACTTTGGCATGGACTGCGCTAAGAACTACCCCGATCTTGAGTGGTTCGTTTCCGAGAACGGCATCGGCATCATGGACGAATACAAGAACCGAGACGCCGAAGGAACCATCCAGGATGACTACCGCGTCGACTTTGTACGCCAGCACCTGGAGTGGGTTGCCAAGGCAATTGCCGAGGGCGCCAAGTGCCGTGGATACCATTATTGGGCCGTCATCGATAACTGGTCTTGGGCGAATGCCTTTAAGAACCGTTACGGTTTTGTCGAGGTCGACCTTATGGACGGCTACAAGCGCCGCCTTAAGAAGTCGGCAGCTTGGCTCAAGCAGGTCGCCACGACTCACGTGGTTGATTAGCGAACGGGCGAACGCCCAGACCGCGCGCCGCTGCGCGCAACACATGGCACATCTGGTGGCAGAGGGCGACAGACCACCGTGCGCATAGGAAAAGGCCGGATTTGAAAGTTAGGAGCAATCATGGCCAGTGACAACGGAAAGAGCTTCCTCGACAAGTTTGCCGAGGTCTCTGCGAAGGTGGGAAACCAGGTTCACCTGCGTTCCCTGCGTGACGCCTTCGCGACCATCACGCCGCTCTATATCCTTGCGGGTATCGCGGTTCTTATTAACAACGTCGTGTTCCCTCTGTTCCCGCTCGATGCGGCGGGCCTTGCCAACCTTCAGACGTGGGGTTCGGCAATTACGCTGGGCACCCTCAACGTCTCTGCCATTATCTTGGCCGGATTGATTGGCTACAGCCTCGCTAAGAACAAGCGTTTCGATAACCCGCTCGCTTGCGTGGTCGTCGCTATCTCTGCTTTCGTCATCATGATGCCGCAGCAGATCACCGCCTCGCTTGCCGCCACGAGCCCGCTGCTCACCGACAAGATCACCTCCGCCGAGGTCACGGGCGCCCTTTCGACTGCCAACACCGGCACCAACGGTCTGTTCTCGGCTATTATCATCGCCCTGCTTTCCGTCTCGCTCTTCATCAAGATTTCTGGCGTCGAGAAGCTCAAGGTTAAGCTGGGCGAGGGCGTGCCTCCCGCGGTCTCCAACTCCTTCAACGTCATGATCCCGATGCTGCTCAACCTCGCGATCTTCGCTCTTGCCGCAGCCCTGCTCGCCGTGTGCGCCGGCACCGATCTGTGCACCATCATCTCCACGTGCATCTCCAACCCGCTCAAGAGCATCATGAACGCCGGTCCGTGGGCTGTTATCCTCATCTACACCCTTGCTAACCTGCTGTTCTGCGTCGGTATTCACCAGTCCACCATCTCTGGCGCTACCGTCGAGCCGATCCTGACCATGCTCATCGTCGACAACATGGCTACCTTTGCCGCCGGTGGCACCATCCAGCCCGATCACTACATGAACATGCAGATTGTTAACAGCTTCGCCCTCATCGGCGGCTCGGGCTGCACCTTCATGCTTCTGCTCGACACGCTCCTGTTCTCCAAGAACAAGGCTTCCGAGACCGTTTCCAAGATGGCTATCCTGCCTGGTCTGTTCAATATCAACGAGCCGGTTATCTACGGTTACCCCATCGTGTACAACCTGCCGCTCATGATCCCGTTCGTTCTTCTTCCCGATCTGTTCATCGGCATCACCTATGGCCTTACCTGCGCAGGCATCATCAGCCCCTGCATCGCCCAGGTGCCTTGGACCATGCCTCCCGTCATCAATGCCCTGCTCGCTACAGGCTTTGACTGGCGCGCCGGCGTGTGGCAGGCTCTCGAGATTGTCATTGGCATGGCCGTCTACCTGCCCTTTATGAAGATTTCCGAGAAGGCAATCGCCAAGCAGGAGGCTCTCGCCGAGTAGAACGCCTAACGTTCGTCCCTTTCACCTTTGCGGGCGCCGGTGCGCGGTGCCGGTGCCCGCGGCTCTCTCCCTTGCGTAAAGATACAGGGGAGTGGGCACAATAACCGCAAGGAATACAACCAGTCGTCGTCTGCGCGCCGCGCAGTTATAAGGAGGAAACCATGAAGAAGATCATGCTCTGCTGCAATGCCGGTATGTCCACGAGCCTGCTGGTCCAGAAGATGCAGGCCGAGGTTGCAAACCGTGGTCTGGATATCGAGGTCGAGGCTCGTCCCATGAACGAGGCCCACGATCACCTGGACGAGTGCGACATGTTGCTGCTTGGCCCGCAGATTGGCTACACCAAGGGTGACTTTGAGAAGGAGGCCGCCGGTCGTTTCCCGGTCGAGGTCATCAACATGGTCGACTACGGCCGCATGAACGCTGCCGGCATCATCGACCACTGCGTCAGCGTGATGGGCTAGGTGCTCCGCATGGAGGATATGAACGAACTGCAGATGACCTGCTTTGAGATCATCAGCTACGTCGGTACTGCCAAGAGCATGTACATCAATGCCGTGCAAAAGGCCAAGGAGGGCGATTTTGACGCCGCCGAGGAGCTTATCAAGCAGGGCGACGAGGCCTATAACGGTGGCCACGATGTTCACATGGGGCTTCTAAAGAAAGAGGCCAACGGCGAGCGTAACGGCGAGGCCCCGTTAATTCTGCTGCATGCCGAGGACCAGATGGCCGGTACCGAGACCATGCGCGTCATGGCGACGGAGCTCATCGAGGTTCACAAGCAGCTGCAGGCACTTCAGGCCTAGTCGGCGTTATCGCCACGAAGGACCGTGCGGTCCAACAGACAACATAGTCCCTTTGACGGGCGCCGGGAGTCTCCGCCTCCCGGCGCCTTTATATTTGGGGAAGGTCTTGCGCAGCCTGTTGAGCAGCCAATTGCGCTTCCCCAGATAAAACCTGCCAAAACAAACCTGTCCCTTTTTGGTAGGTTTTTGCCTTGGGAGCGGTACCATACAGGCAATGTTTAAACGAGAAAGGTGGGCTCCCATGGAACCTAAGCAGTACTACATTGGCATCGACGTCGGCGGCACTTCGGTTAAGGAGGGCCTGTTCGACGAGGACGGTAACCTGCTGGCCAAGGCCAGTGTGCCCACGCCTCCCATCGTTGACGCCGCAGGCTTTGCCGCGGTGACCGAGGCTATCGACCAGGTGGTCGCCAAGGCCAAGATTCCGCGCGCCTTTGTGGCAGGCATTGGCCTGGCCGTTCCGTGCCCCATCCCGGCATCGGGCGATGCCAAGGTCAAGGCCAACATTGCCATTAACCTGCCCGAGTTGAGGATCGCCATTCAGGAGCACTGCCCCGACGCGGTCGTTAAGTACGAGAACGATGCCAATGCCGCTGCCATGGGCGAGGCCTGGCTCGGCTCCGCCAAGGGCGTACAGAACGTGGTGATGGTCACCATCGGTACCGGCGTGGGCGGCGGCGTTATCGTTAACGGCGACGTGGTATCGGGCGTTGTGGGTGCCGGCGGCGAGATTGGCCACATGTGCCTGAACCCGGCTGAGGATCGCACCTGCGGCTGCGGCGGCCATGGCCACCTGGAGCAGTATTCCAGCGCCACCGGCGTGGTGAGCAACTACCTTGCCGAGTGCAAGAAGGCGGGCGTCGACCCCATCGAGCTCACCGGCCCCTCCGATTCCAAGGACGTGTTCCAAGCCTGCCGCGAGGGCGACAAGCTCGCGCTTGCCGCGGCCGATACCATGGCCGACTATCTCGGCCGTGCCCTGGCGCTCATTGCCAACGTGGTCGACCCCGAGATGTTCCTGATCGGTGGCGGCGCGTCCGCTTCGGCCGATGTCTACCTCGACAAGGTCCGCGAGCATTTTAAGCAATACGCGCTTTCTGCCTCGCGCGAGACGCCCATTAAGGTCGCTTCGCTCGGAAATGACGCCGGTATCATTGGCGCCGCCTACGTAGCCCTGCGCGCCGCCGGCAAATAGGGGAGCGCACCTCGGGCGTGGCCTTTCGCATCCACGGCGAAGTGCCGTCGTCTCTCACCGCATATCGAGCCAATCAGGCCCTCGACCGCTTCAACAGCCAGTCGGGGGTCTTTTGCTGCCGCTGCGCACAATTGCGTCGCTTATGCGGTTGTGGGACAATTTGCGAGTCTGAGCGCCGGTCTCGCGATGCCTGCCGAGCCGTGCCACCGCAGGGAAAAAGAGGGGCTCGAGCATGGGCAAGAGGGCAAAGATGCTGGTTGCGACTATCGTTGTGGTGGTGGCGGTTACCGGGGGAGCCCTTGCTTATCGTTCGTATCTGGGTGACATCATCTTTACCGAGAGTTCCGGACACGTTGCCTCGACCTATGCCCAGGTGCGCAAGACGTTTCGTATCTTCACCCGCCGCAATTGGGCGCTGCTCGGGTCCTGGGAGGACGTGCTTGACTACTCGTCGCGCTTAGGCGACTTCGATCGCGCCTGGAACGAGGTAAAAAAGCAGCAGGATTCGTGGGGCTACGCCGATTTCTATCTTTTTAACCAGGCGCACGATATGATCGCCGTCTCGGGCAAGACCACACGCAGCACGGGGATGGGCAAGGCATTTAGCGCGCTGTTTCAAGACAGAGAGCCGGTCCTAACGAGCTATGAGTCGAGTGCGGGACACCGTCGCGTGGTCTTCGCCGAGCCGCTCAAGACCCCCATCGTCGCCAACGGTGTCACGTACACGGGAATCGCCGTAACCTATGACGATAGCGCGGTGGAGGCACTTGCCTCGACGAGGCTATTCGACGGCAACAGTGACTGCTACGTGGTGGATTCCAAGGGAGACGTGGTGATTCCGTTGCAAGACAGGACGGAGCTCACTGGCTATATCGTCAATCTCAACAGTCATCTGGAAAAGCACGCCGAGTTTACGCGCGGCACGCTCGACGACTTTAAGGAACACATCAAGGACGGGCGTTCCGGCGCCCAGACCATGCGCTATGACGGGCGCAACTACTATCTGGTGTATCGTGCAGTGGGCATTGAGGACTGGTCGGTGGTGGGCGTGGTCGCTGCCGATGCAGTCGATGCCGGCATGAGCAACGCAGCCCACGTGACGATCCTGGTGCTGCTGGTTTTGTGTGCCGCGGTCGCGGCGCTTATCGTGGCAGCTTTGGTGAACTACGAGCACGGCAAGATCCGTCTGCACGAGCATAAGCTCGAGGCCAAGGAACGTGAGCGTCAGATGGCGGAGAGGCAAAAGGAGCTGACCAGCAAGCTCTTTAGCGGTATGGGCAAGGTCGTCGATCGCTTTGCCGTGTGCGACCTGGTGAGCGATACCTACGAGTACTTTGAGCATCAGCTCGACGAGCCGGCCTATAGCGCGACGGGCTCCTACCAGCGGCTTATCGACCAGGTCGCGGACCGTTTCCTTCCGCTTTCGCAGGGCGAGACGCTCAAGATGAACCAGCTGCTCGATGCCGAGCGCCTGCGCGACACGATCAAGGACATGGACGACATCCAAAAGATCGAGTACTGTGGCCGCAACGAGAACGTCTACCGGATCATGAATGTCGTGCCGGTGAGCTTTGATGCCGAGGGCAAGGTGCGCACCGTGATGCTAATCACGCAGGATATCGCCCAGCGCGTGGAGCTCGAGAACCTGGCGAACACCGACGGCCTCACCGGGCTCTTTAACGAGCGGTGCTTTGCTGCGATGCTCGAGCGCAAGGAGCAGCGGCACGAGCCCTTTATGCTCTTCTATATCGACCTCGACAAGTTCAAACCGGTCAACGATACCTATGGACACAACGCGGGCGACAAGCTGCTCCAGGCGGTTGGCAAGCGCCTGCAGCGTATCGTGCGCGCCGACGACTACGCCTTCCGCATCGGTGGCGATGAGTTTACGGTGCTCGTGAGCTCCGCGGCGAGTGATATGCAGGCGCAGCGGGTGCTCGAGCGCATCCAGGAAGCGCTGTCTGAGCCATTTGTGATCGATGGACATGCGATCGAGATCGGCGCGAGCTGCGGCTTTGCACATTATCCGTGCGAGGGCAGTGCCGAGGAGGTGCGTATCCTCGCCGACCAGCGCATGTACGAGTGCAAGGAGCGCAACCACGCCGAGCGATAGACGTTGGCGGCCGCGGCCGCGCCGCGTGCTACCATAGAGACGTATGAGTACACACACGCATATGGAGGAAACCCATGGCAAACGTTCTTGTCTTTGGTCACCAGAACCCCGATAACGACGCCATCATGAGCGCCGTCGTCCTGTCCCAGCTGCTCAACCAGGTTGAGTATGCCGGCAACACCTACGAGGCCTGCGCCCTTGGTCAGCTTCCGGCCGAGTCCGCCAAGCTGCTCGCCGACGCCGGCATTGCCGAGCCCCGCGTGATCGAGTCCGTCGAGGCCGGTCAGCTCGTCGTCCTCACCGACCACAACGAGTCTGCCCAGTCCGTCGCCGGTCTTAAGGACGCCACGGTCTTTGGCGTCGTCGACCACCACCGCATCGGCGATTTCGAGACCGCCGGCCCGCTGCACTACATCTGCCTGCCCTGGGGCTCCAGCTGCACCATCGTCACCAAGCTCGCCGGCGTGCTCGGCGTTGAGCTTTCCGACGTTCAGGCCAAGCTGCTGCTCTCGGCCATGATGACCGACACGCTCATGCTCAAGAGCCCCACTACCACCGATGTCGACCGCGCCGTCGCCGCCAAGCTCGGCGAGCAGGTGGGCGTCGACCCGGTCAAGTTTGGCATGGAGGTCTTCCTCACCCGCCCGTCCGGCTCCTTCACCGCAGCCGAGATGGTCGGCAACGACATCAAGATGTTCGAGCCCGCCGGCAAGAAGCTGCTCATCGGCCAGTACGAGACCGTCGACAAGAGCCGTGCGCTCGGTATGATCGACGAGATCCGCGAGGCCATGCGCGCCTACGCCGCCGAGAAGGGTGCTGACGGCATTGTCCTGTGCATCACCGACATCATGGAGGAGGGCTCGCAGGTCCTGCTCGAGGGCGAGACCGAGGCTGCTCAGAAGGGCCTGGGCATTGCCGACGAGCACGACGGCGTCTGGATGCCGGGCGTCCTCTCCCGTAAGAAGCAGGTTGCTGCCCCCATCATGGCCGCCTGCTAGGTTTAGTTGACCAAACGCCACGACCGGATCGCGGACGCCCCGCGCTCCGGTCGTTTTTTGTGCACGGCGCCGCGTCGTCTCTTGGACAGGCGTGCCCGTGCCGTTGAGCAAATAATGTTCAACCTGTGGTTCCGCTTTTCGGCCACGCCTGCGTGCTTGTCGTGCAGGGTAGGCTAGATGCAAGCGTAATACGTTAGAGCGCGGCGCCGCCACTTGGGCGGGCCGTGCTTTTTTAAGACGGGAGCTTTCCCGTGAAAGGAGCCGCCCATGGCAGCACCCGAGCAGCTGTTTAACGTTCGTGAGCGCAAGCGTTTTGAGCGCCACGACATTTGGGAGCGCATCACCGAGAACGGCACGATTTCCGCCGCCGTCATGGTCTTCGCCGCCATCGCCGCCGTCATTTGCGCCAACACCGATGCCTACGAGGCCATCCATCACTTTTTGGAGACCCCGCTGTATGTGGGTCTGGGCAACCTTACGGCCGGTCTCACCGTTGAGCTTTTCGTCAACGACTTCCTCATGGCGATCTTCTTTTTGTTGGTGGGCATTGAGCTTAAGTACGAGATGACAGTTGGCGAGCTCAAGAACCCGCGCCAGGCTATGCTTCCCATGCTGGCGGCCGTGGGCGGCGTCGTCGTTCCCGCCTGCATCTATCTGATCTTTAACCATGCCGGCGCGCACAACGGCTGGGCCATTCCCATGGCAACCGATATTGCCTTTGCGCTGGGCGTGCTGTCGCTTTTGGGCAACCGCGTGCCCAACGGCGTGCGCGTGTTCTTCTCGACGCTCGCCATCGCCGACGACCTCATCTCCATCGCCGCCATCGCCATCTTCTACGGTCAGAGCCCCAATCCGTTTTGGTTGGGCGCCGCCGCGCTTGTGACCTGTGCGCTCGTGTGGCTCAACAAGACGCAGCATTACCGCCTTGCCCCGTATTCGGTACTGGGCCTGCTGTTGTGGTTCTGCATGTTCAAGAGCGGCGTGCACGCTACGCTTGCTGGCGTCATCCTGGCCTTTACCATCCCGGCCAAGTGCGGCGTCAAGCTCGATAGCCTCACCGATTGGTTGGGCGAGTGCCTGCCGCTGCTCGACGACCGCTACGACGACGAGGCGCACATCCTGGGCCAGCATGACTTTACCGTCTCGACCACCAAGGTCGAGCGCGTCATGCACCGCGTGACCCCGCCGCTCATCCGCATGGAGCGTCTGATCTCCACGCCGGTCAACTTTGTGATCCTGCCGATCTTTGCGTTCGTGAACGCACAGGTTCGCCTAGTGGGCGTGGACATGAGCACGCTACTCACCGACCCGGTGACGCTCGGCGTGTACTTTGGCATGCTGCTGGGCAAGCCGATCGGTATCTTTGGCATGACGTTCGCCTTGGTCAAGCTCAAGGCCTGCGAGCTGCCGCGCAATGTCAACTGGCACATGATTGCCGGCGTGGGCATTCTGGGCGGCATCGGCTTTACCATGTCGATTCTCATCAGCGGCCTTGCCTTCCCGACGGCCCAGTTTGAGGTTCTTGCTGCCAAGGCCGCCATCCTTGCCGGTTCGGTCACCGCTGCCGTGCTCGGCATGATCTACATGAGCGTGGTTTGCAAACACCCCGCGCCCAAGGGCGAGTAAAAGCTCGAAAACAGACACCAGAACCGGTTTGGATGCGTTCGAAACTCGGATCAGGGTGCTACTGGCCCCCTGCCAGATACCCCCGTGGTCAAAAAACGCCGTTTGTGAGTACTGTCACAAACGGCGTTTCATTTTAGGTGTGGAAAATAATGAACAAAGTTATAAGAGCTGTACGTTAATGAGTGACCATCGACTTCCAATTCGGCGCTAACTGACGGTGATTAAGGAGTTTCAAGTCCAGCATTGCCGATTTCGACCAAGAATCGCTGCTACTAAAAAGGTAACAGTACTCATATTTGCCCTTTTTTGGCCACAAGCCCTAAAACAAACCTCGCCAGGGTCGGGAAACGGGCCAAATCGTCGGCCTCGAGGCTTATTCCACGGTGCCGTAGATGGCGCCCCAGCCGTGGGCGGCCAAGGCGGAGTTGAGCTGGTCGCAAAGTGACTGGCGGTCGTAATAGCCGGGCGGTAGCAGGTTGACGATTTCCATGAGATCGGGCGCCAGGTCCAAGATTTCGGCCTGTACGATCAGATCCAGGCGGTCGATGGCGTGGCGGTCGTAAAACAATCCGTCGACCAGGCGCTGTAGGTCGCCGAATTCCTCGGCTTGGAACGATCCGTACTCCATAGTGCCTCCTTGGGCGCCCCATGCCGGCATGCGCGGCGATTCGTAATTTATTGCGATGGACTTAATCTATCACGGCTTCATACCGTTGCGGCGGTAGCGGTCTATACTTAGACGAACTGCAACGTACCGCTTCGCGAAAGGTCGCACCCATGCAGACGATCTACCAGAAGATGGAAACCACCGAACTCGATGCCGCCATCGAGGCGCTCAAGGCCGAGGTCGCCGAGGTCAAGGCCAAGGGCCTGGCGCTCGACATGGCCCGCGGCAAGCCGTCGCCCTCCCAGGTGGACATCTCTCGACCCATGCTCGATATCCTCAATGCCGATGCCGATCTGCACGACGGCAATGTCGACTGCTCCAACTACGGCTGCTTTGAGGGCATTCCCTCGGCACGCAAGCTGGCGGGGGAGTTCCTGGGTTGCCCCGCCGAGCAGACGCTCGTGCTGGGTTCGTCGAGCTTGCTGATCGAGCACGATATCGCCGGTATGTTCTGGCGTTGCGGCTCGTGTGGTAGCGATCCTTGGGAGGCTTACGAGGCAGCGCACGACGGCAAGAAGGTCAAGTTCCTGTGCCCGGTTCCCGGCTACGATCGCCACTTTGGCATTACCGCCGACTTGGGTATCGAGAACGTTCCCGTCGCGATGACCGACAACGGCCCCGATATGGACGAGATCGAGCGCCTTGTTGCCGCCGACGATTCCATCAAGGGCATCTGGTGCGTGCCCAAGTATTCCAACCCCACGGGTATCACCTTTAGCGAGGACACCGTGCGCCGCCTGGTCGAGATGCACACGGCCGCGCCCGATTTCCGCATCTTCTGGGACAACGCCTACTGCGTGCACGACCTGTACGACGAGACCGACGAGCTCGCCAACATCTTTGATCTTGCCCGCGCGGCGGGCACCGAGGACCGCGTGGTGGCATTCGCCTCGACGTCCAAGATCACCTTCCCGGGTGCCGGTATCGGCTTTATCGGTGCGAGCCCCGCGGTTATTGCGGAGTTCTCCAAGCGCCTGAAGGCCGGCCTCATCAGTGCCGACAAGCTCAACCAGCTGCGTCACGTGCGCTTCCTTCCCACCATCGAGGCGGTCAAGGAGCACATGAAAAAGCATGCCGAGTTCCTGCGCCCGCGCTTTGAGGCTGTCGAGCGCAAGCTCACCGAGGGCTTGGGCGACACGGGCTGCGCCACCTGGACGCACCCCCGCGGCGGCTACTTTGTAAGCTTCGATGGTCCCGAGGGTTCAGCCCAGAAGGTCGCCGCGCTCTGCGCCGACCTGGGCGTCAAGCTCACGCCGGCTGGTGCCACCTGGCCTTATGGCAAGGACCCGCGCGACACCAACATCCGCATCGCGCCGAGCTATCCCACGGTCGAGGACCTGGAGGCCGCGCTCGATGTGCTGGTGCTGGCCGTCAAGCTTGTCGCTGCCGAGCTTGCGCGTGCCGAGCGCGCCTAACGCGCGGCTTCCCGTACTATCCGCACTTTCGATACGTAAAGGAGCGTATACATGGATTTGGGTATTTCCACCAACCCCACGCCAGAGCTCTACACCATTAAGGTAACCGGTGAGATCGATATCTCTAACGCCGATAGCCTGCGCAATGCCATCGACCTGGCGCTCGAGCAGCCCACTGAGGTCGTTGAGCTCGATTTTGCCCAGGTGAGCTACATCGATTCAACGGGCATTGGCGTGCTCGTGGGCGCCGCACACCACGCGGTCGACCACGGCAAGCGCTTTAGCTGCACCAATGTGCAGCCCCCGGTGATGCGTGTGGTTCAGCTGTTGGGTGTCGACCAGGAGATTTCGATCACCGCCGCATAATCTTTGCCCCCAAAAGGGCGTGCCGTTTGGCATATGTTTGTGATGCGCTCGGACGTTTTGGCGTCCGGGCGCTATACTTGACCGAATGAATAGACGAGTTCCGGCCGAATGGCGCGGTGCGGGCTCGACTCACATCGAGCCTTGGAGGTATGTGTGTTTGGTATTGGAGAGGGTGAGCTCGCGATCATCGTGGTCTTCGGCTTTTTGCTGTTTGGCCCGGATAAGCTCCCGCAGATGGGCCGTACGATCGGCCGTGCCATCCGTCAGTTCCGCGAGACGCAGGAAAAGATGACGGCCGTTGTTCAGTCCGAGATCATCGATCCGGTAAGCGAGGCCGCTTCGGCACCGGTCAAGCCCAAGAAGACTGCCGTCGATGACGATTCCGATGCGGACGAGGATGCCGCCGAGACGGCAGCGCCCGCCAAGAAGGAGACCTTTGCCGAGCGCCGTGCCCGCCTTGCTGCCGAGAAGGCCGCGAGCGAGGCTGCCGCCGAGGGCGAGGGTGCTGCTGAGGAGGCCGAGGGTGCCGAGCCTGCCGCTGCCGCCGAGCCTGTCGTCGAGCCCGAGCCTGCTGCAGAACCGGAGCCCGAGCCCGAGCCGGTAGAGCCCACGACGGCCGACCTCTACGCCCGTCGTCCCCGCAAGCGCAAGGCCGTCGTCGACCAGCTCGCCCGCGAGCTCGAGGCCGAGGACGACGCCGCTGCCGCCGACGCCTCGAAGGGAGGCGATGAGTAATGCCTATCGGACCTGCGCGCATGCCGCTCTTCGATCACCTGGGAGAGCTCCGTCGCCGCCTGACTATCGTGGTCGTGTCGGTGTTTGCCGCCGCCATCGTGCTGTATTTCGCCACGCCCGTGGTGCTCGACATCCTGGAAGACCCCATCCGCTCCTTTGTGCCGGACGGTAAGTTCTACATCACCACCACGCTCGGCGGCTTTGGCCTGCGCTTCTCGCTGGCCATCAAGATGGCCGTGGTCATGTGCACGCCCATGATCATCTGGCAGATTCTGGCATTTTTCCTGCCGGCACTGCGTCCCAACGAGCGCAAATGGGTCGTGCCCACGGTGCTCGCCTCGACGGTGCTGTTCTTCCTGGGCGCCATCTTCTGCTATTTCATCATCATCCCGGCGGGCTTTGAGTGGCTTATCGGCGAGACCTCGGCCGTCGCCACGGCGCTGCCCGACCTGGAGAACTACGTCAACATGGAGCTGCTCTTTATGATCGGCTTTGGCGTGGCGTTTGAGCTGCCGCTCATCATCTTCTACCTGTCCGTCTTCCACATCGTGTCCTACGCGGCCTTCCGCGGCGCCTGGCGCTACGTGTACGTGGGCCTGCTTGTGGGCTCGGCTGTGATTACGCCCGACGGCTCGCCCGTTACGCTGGGCCTCATGTATGGTGCCCTGCTCTCGCTCTACGAGATTTCGCTCGCCATTGCCCGCGTGGTCATTACCGCGCGCGAGGGCAAGGAGGGCTTGTTTGTGAGCCGTCTGGACCTGTTCTCGGACGATGAGGACGACGAGGAGTAAATCGGTATGCACGAGGTTGGCATTGTCAACGGCATACTCGATACAGTGATTCGCGCGGCGCGTGGGGCGGGGGCCTCGCGCGCCGTTTTGGTAACGCTGCGTATCGGGGATATGACCGAAGTTGTGCGCGAGGCGCTCGACTTTGCGTGGGAGACATTTCGCGATGAGGACCCGCTCACGCGAGGCTGCGAGCTTGCCGTGGAGGAAGTCCATCCACAAAGCGAGTGTCTGGACTGCGGGGAGGTCTTTGAGCACGACCGCTTCCATTGCCGCTGTCCCCAATGTGGCGGCGCCAACGTGCGTCTGCTGCACGGCCGCGAGCTCGACATCGCGAGTATCGAAATCGAAACCCCCGACGATTAGCCCGCTAGCCATCTGGTGATGGGGTATAAAGGGGCCAAAGTAAGGAGTGCCAAGTATGGCCGAGAAAACGATTGATATCGCGTCGCCGATCCTGTCGCGCAATGAGCGCCTGGCAGATCAGCTGCGTCAGCGATTTAAAGAGACAAACACCTATGTGATCAATGTGCTGTCGAGCCCCGGTTCGGGCAAGACCACCACGATTTTGGGCACCAACGAGCGCCTGCGCGACAAGGCCGGCCTGCGCTGCGCCGTCATCGAGGGCGATATCGCCTCGGACGTCGACGCCATCACCATGAAGGAAGCCGGCATGCCCGCCATCCAGATCAACACGGGCGGCCTGTGCCACCTCGAGGGCAACATGATCATGGAGGCCGTTGACGCGTTCGACCAGGCTGTGGGTCTGGAAAACATTGACGTCATCTTTATCGAAAACGTAGGCAACCTGGTCTGCCCGGTCGACTTTGACCTGGGTGAGAACCTGTCCATCATGATCCTCTCGGTGCCCGAGGGCGACGACAAGCCCATCAAGTACCCGGGCATCTTCCAGCACGCCGGCGCGCAGCTGCTCAACAAGGTCGACGTGGCTCCGGCTTTCGATTTTGACATGGATAGGTATACTAAGACACTCGATGACCTCAATCCGCAGGCGCCGCGGTTTGCCGTGAGCGCGCGCAAGGGCGAGGGCATGGATGCCTGGTGCGATTGGCTCATCGGGCAGATTGAGCAAGCAAGGGCGTAAGTCGGCCGCCATACGGGCGGGCGTAGCCGCAGAGATACGAGATAGGAGCCTCTTTTGAAGCTCATCATCGCCGAGAAAAACGACGCCGCGCGTCAGATCGCCGAGCGGCTGTCCACGGGTAAACCCAAAAAGGACAAGGTGTACAACACCGCCATCTACCGTTTTGAGTGGAAGGGCGAGGAGTGCGTGACCATCGGCCTTGCCGGTCACATCCTTGCGCCCGATTTTTGCGACAGCGTGCTGTTCGATAAAAAGCTGGGTTGGTATTCGGTGACCGAAGACGGCGAGATGCTGCCGGCCGATATGCCCGATGGCCTGGCCCGCCCGCCGTACGACACCAAGCGCAAGCCGTTTCTTGCCGATGGCATTTCCATCAAGGGCTGGAAGCTCGAGAGCCTGCCTTACCTCACCTGGGCACCCGTTATTAAGCTGCCGGCCGAGAAGGAGCTCATTCGTTCGCTCAAGAACCTCGCTAAAAAGTCCGACAGCGTCATCATCGCCACGGACTTCGACCGCGAGGGCGAGCTGATCGGCTCGGACGCCCTCAACAAGGTGCGCGAGGTTGCGCCCGACTTGCCAGTTGCCCGCGCCCAGTACTCTTCGTTTACCAAGGCCGAGATCACGCACGCCTTCGATAATCTCGTCTCGCTCGACCAGAATCTAGCCGACGCCGGCGAGAGCCGCCAGCATATCGACCTCATTTGGGGCGCGGTGCTCACGCGCTATCTGACGCTCGCCAAGTTCGGCGGCTTTGGTAACGTGCGCTCTGCCGGCCGCGTGCAGACGCCGACGCTCGCCCTGGTGGTCGAGCGCGAGCGCGAGC
>CAUAJK010000020.1:0-35935 GCA_958429345.1 uncultured Collinsella sp.
CGTACGCTTGAACTGAGAAGGGGGAGGCCTCGCGGCCTCCCCCTTTTTGCGTTTACGGGCTTTTGTCTCACATAGTAGCTGTGTTTTATAACCCTCGTTTGTCGCATCTTCTGTGAACGGGCTACAATAACTTAGTCTGTGCGATATGGAGGTGAACATGGCTGAAGCTGGTATCGGCGTTGATATCGTCGAGATTTCCCGTATGAAATCAATTCTTGAAAAGACGCCGTCGTTTGCTCGGCGTGTGTTTACCGAAGAAGAGCGTGCGTATTGTGATGCATCATCGCGTCCCGCTGCTCACTATGCCAGCCGCTTTGCTTCGCGCGAGGCGGTACTTAAAGCTCTCGGCACGGGTTTTAGTCAAGGCGTTGGTCGCAAGGATGTTTCGGTTACGCGTGATAAACTCGGCAAACCGAAAGCGCTGCTTTCGGGCCGTGCTCTCGAGATCGCTCAAGAGCTGGGTGTTGTTGAGGTCGCTCTTTCCATTACGCTTACAGGAGACTTTGCCGTTGCGAATGCCATCGCGATTACCGAAGATGCTCGGCCTAAGCCAAAAGAGGAAAAGGTGAGTACCAAGAAACGCGTAGCGCAGACATTTAAAGAGGCTCGCTCTGTTTTAGATGAGCTTGAGCAGCTGCAGAATTCAGCATTGACGGAGCACCTGGGCGATGCTTCGCAAGATACGCTAGGAGCATAGATGAAACCGGTTTTGAGTACCGAAGAAGTCGTTCGTCTCGAGGATATCATCGAACGCGAAGGGACTTCGAAGGCCGAGCTTATGGAGCTCGCGGGTGAGTTTGCCGCCAACGAGATCTTGAAGCTCAATCCCGATCGGGTTCTCGTTCTGGTCGGTTTTGGTAATAATGGCGGCGACGGTTGGGTTGCCGCCGATATTCTGAGCCATAAGGGTGTGGACGTCGATATCGTTTCTCCGGTTGAGCCGGATGAGATTCCTGCTGCTCTGGCACGTCATGTTGCTCGTCGTACTGCCGGCCGCGATGTGCACGTTTGCGTCGGCCCCTCGCGTGATGAACTCGAGGTTTTGATCGATAAGGCCGATGTTGTTGTCGATGCCATTTTTGGTACCGGTTTTCACGGGAATCTGCGTGCGCCGTTCTCCATCTGGATTCCTACGGTCAATGAATGCGCCGACTGTGTCGTATCCATTGATGTTCCCTCGGGCCTGAATGCCGAGACGGGCGTTGTTGATGACGACTGCATTCGTGCCGAGCATACGGTGACGATGATTGCGCCCAAGATTGGTTTGTATAGCGCCGATGGCCCTGAGTATGCTGGCGATTTGATCTGCGGCAATCTTTACGACCGTCTTGACGAGGTCATCGATGATGTCGACCACGCCGCCGAGATTGTCGAGCCCGGTGACTTAGTTGATTACTTTGCTCCACTACCTACGAATATCGATAAGTATTCCCGTGGCTCTGTGCTTATTGTCGCCGGATCTGCGCAATATCCTGGTGCTGCCATTATGGCGGCCAAGTCTGCAGCTCGCGCGGGTGCTGGTTACGTGGCAGTTGCGGCTCCTGACGCCTGCGCCAATCTTATTCGCATGGCACTTCCTTCGATTCCCGTCTTTGCTATTCCGTCTGATTCCCGCGGCTCCTTTGGCGCCGCTGCGCGCATGACGGTGTGCGAGATTGCAAAGAAGTACAGCTGCGTACTGTGCGGTCCTGGTATGACGACATCTGCCGGCGCTATGCAGGTGGTTTCGGGCTTGCTCGAGCTTGATGTGCCGCTTATTTTGGACGCCGATGCACTCAACTGCCTTGCTAAGATTGCCATTGACGGTATTGATAGTAACCCCGAGATGTATCGTCGCGAGCAGCCGTTGGTTATGACGCCGCACTATCGTGAGCTTTCGCGTCTGGTTGCCGGAGACGAGGTGAACGACCTTGGTACCGCGATTGCAGCCGCGCAGAAGGTTGTCTGGGCTGCAGGCTCCGACAACCTGGTGGTCATTGCCAAGGGGCCGACGACGGCTATCTGTGGCGTTGAGCGTGTACTGCTGCCGCTCTCGGGTCCGGCTTCTCTGGCAACTGCCGGTTCGGGTGATGTTCTCGCGGGTATTTTGGCCGGCACGCTTGCCACCATGCGCGACGAGATGGATCGTTGGGAGTTGCTGTATTCGTACGCCGTCGCACTTCACAGCTACGCCGGTTTTGCCGCGGCGACGGAGTATGGTGAGAAGAGCGTTATCGCGACCGATCTTATCGACTTGATCGGTCCTGCCATGGAGCTGGCGGCAAAGGATGCGCTCGAAGATCTGGGAATCATGGACGAAGGGTCGGATGACTAATCATGAATAAAGCCGATTTGACGCGCTGGTCCTGGGTCGAGATCGACCGTGGGGCGCTCCGTCGCAACACGAGGGCCTATAAGAACTTGCTGAATCCACGTCAGCGCCTGTGCTGCGTGGTCAAGGCCGATGCTTATGGTCATGGAGCTGTTGAGTGCGCCAAGATCATGTATTCGGCCGGTGCCGACATGTTTGCCGTGGCGACGGTTAACGAGGGCGTTGAGCTCCGACAGGGCGGGATTACGAAGCCCATCCTCATCCTAAGCGAGCCGCCTATCGAGGCCATTCCGACGTTGCTCGAGTTTGATATCATGCCTTCGGTCTATACGTCTGACTTTGCTCTTGCGTATGGCGAATGTGCCGTCGCGGCGGGCAAGGTGGGCAAGTATCATCTCGCCATCGAGACGGGCATGAACCGCATTGGCGTACATTACACGCAGGTGCTCGACTTTGTCCGCGGTATTAATTTCCATCGCGGTATTCAGTGCGACGGCGTATTTACGCACTTCGCCACGGCCGATGAACCTTCGGGCTGGGACTACAAGCTGCAGTGTCAGCGCTTTACCGAGGCCGTTCAGGCCATTAAGGATGCGGGTTTTGAGTGCGGTATCGTGCACTGCGCCAACACGCCGTCCTCGATGCTCGACCCCTCGATGCATTTTGATATGATCCGCGCCGGCGTTGGCTTGTATGGCATGCAGCCGTGCGAGCTGAGTGGCCGCGTGATGCAGCTTGATCCCGTTATGAGCGTCCATGCGCGTGTGACGCGCGTGGCACACCCTGCGATGGGTGAGGGCGTGGGCTACGGTTTTACCTACCGCGTACCGCGTACGCGCGTTCAGATCTGCACGCTGCCGATCGGTTATGCCGATGGCCTATCGCGTACGCTTTCCAATCATATGGATGTGCTGTATCGCGGCGAGCGCGTGCATCAGGTTGGCAATATCTGCATGGACCAGTTTATGGTCGCCATTCAGTCCAACCCGGCACACGAGATTCCCGAGGCCGAGTATGGTGACGAGATGATCATTGTCGGCCGCGATGGCGATGCCGAGATCACTATGGACGAGATGGCCCGACTGCGCGGAACGATTAACTACGAGGTCGCCTGCGGCTTTGGCATGCGTCTCGACAAGGTCTACGTGTAGGAGCCGCTATGGGCGTCATGCAC
This sequence comes from uncultured Collinsella sp., assembly GCA_958429345.1. Classification (GTDB taxonomy): domain Bacteria; phylum Actinomycetota; class Coriobacteriia; order Coriobacteriales; family Coriobacteriaceae; genus Collinsella. Next base: position 3,486 of record CAUAJK010000020.1, read on the forward strand.
ATCCCGGGCCATACCCATCAGGCGCCGCGTGAGGTCGCACTCGAGGAGATCGAGGCCGTTCTGGGCGATTGTCACCTCTGCCAGCTCTACCAGTCGCGTCACAATATCGTGTTTGGCGTGGGAAATCCCCGCGCTCGCGTGATGTTTATTGGCGAGGCACCGGGCCGCAATGAGGATTTGCAGGGCGAACCCTTTGTGGGGGCGGCAGGCGAGGACCTCAACGGCATTTTGTCTCTGGCGGGTCTTAAACGCGAAGACGTCTACATTGCCAATGTGCTTAAGTGCCGCCCGCCGGGAAACCGCAATCCGCGCCCCGAGGAAGTGCTGGCTTGCTCGCCGTTTTTGCGTGAGCAGATTCGTAGCATCTGGCCCGATATCATCGTGACGCTCGGCAACCCCGCGACGCACTTTGTGCTTAAGACCGAGATTGGCATTACTAAGCTGCGCGGTAGGTTCCACCAGATGGGGCATTTTGTAGTAATGCCCACGTTCCATCCGGCAGCAGCGCTGCGCAATCCGGCGTGGCAGGAGCTGTTGGAGGAAGACTTTAAGATGCTGGGCGACTATCTGGAGCGACATCCCGCACCAGAGGACGCCTCGGAATAATAAGGAGCATATATGTCCCTGGAGCGCCTGGGGGTAGGTACTTACAAAACGACTTGCGCTGCCGATACGGAGTACTTTGGCGAGCTAATTGCACCGTGCCTTGAGGACGGCGATGTGCTCATCCTGACCGGCGGCCTGGGAGTGGGCAAAACTCACTTTACCAAGGGCGTCTCGCGCGGGCTGGGCGATGAGCATATGGTTACGAGCCCTACGTTTGCGCTCATGGCCGTTCACGATCAAGGTCGTATTCCGCTGTTTCACTTTGATCTATACCGCCTGGAGCATGCCTACGAGCTCGAGGATACGGGCATTTTCGATGTGCTGGGCTATGAGGGTGCTTGCCTGCTGGAATGGGGCGAACAATTCCAGGACGAGCTGACGGATGAGTATCTTTCGGTGACGCTCAAGCGTGATGAGGGCGACAGCGATGTGCGAACGATAACGCTTGAGGCGCACGGTGACCGCGCAATGGAGCTTTCCCATTTGATTGATAAGGCTGTACAAGATGAGCTTGCATAACGACAACGCGCTGGTGGTGGCGCTCGATACCTCGACCGACATGCTTGCCTGCGCGGCAAGCTGGATTGATGGGCAGACGGGCGAGACGAAGCTCGTGAGTGGCGACCACATGTGTCGCCGTCACGCAAACGTTGAGCTCGTGAATACCGTTGATGGCGTGCTGGCTCAAGCCGGTCTGGATCGCAGCGATGTTGGTTGCTACGTGGTCGGCCGCGGCCCGGGGTCGTTTACGGGTGTGCGCATCGGCATCTCCACTGCCAAGGGCCTCGCGCGCGGTGCCAATGTTCCGCTGCTGGGCGTGTCGACGCTCGACGCTTGCGCTTGGACGGCGTGGAAGGCTGGCGTGCGCGGCAAGCTTGGTATCTTGGCCGATGCTATGCGCGGTGAGGTATATCCGGCGCTGTATATGCTGGTCGATGAGGGTCTCGAGCGTCAATTTGAGCGCGAACACGTGGTCAAGGCCGCCGTGGCGCTCGATGAGTGGCGCCAAGCAGCGGACTGGGACCAGGTTCAGCTGACCGGTGACGGTCTCGTGCGCTATGGCAAGCTGCTGGGTGAGGACGAGACCGCCCGCTGCGTGGAGCGCGACCTGTGGTGGCCTTCGGGCGAGGGCTTGCTGCTCGCGCACGCTGCGGGTGACGGCGATCCGGCCCGCGTCTTGCCGATTTACACGCGCCTTTCGGATGCCGAGGAAAACGAGCGCAAGCGTCTTGGTCTTGCCGAGAGTGCGCAGAGCGAAATTACGGGTGTTGCCGATGAGCTCGCCGGTCGTCATCTGCAGTTCCGCCCCATGGGCGCGGCGGATGCCGAGGGCGCGAGCGCGCTGGAGGCTGCCTGCTTTGAAGGTGCCGGACACGAGGCGTGGACGCCGGGCATGTTCCTGTCCGAACTGGGCGAGGACGTTGCTGCGCCGCGTAGTTGGTGGGTGGCACACGACGACGGCAAGCTGCTGGGCCTTGCCGGCGGTATGGTCGTGGACGGTGATGTGCAGATTCTGGATGTCGCCGTCGACCCGGCACATCGCCGCGAGGGCATTGCCCGCAAGCTGCTGTCGCACGTGAGCTATGATGCCCAGATGCTCGGCTGCACCACGGCTTCGCTCGAGGTCGAGGACGGTAACGAGGGAGCGATCGCGCTTTATAACGCTCTGGGCTTTACCGAGGCTGGCCGTCGCCGCGGTTACTACGGTGTTGGCAAAGATGCCATCGTCATGACGGCGCCGCTGCCCTTGGTGCTCCCGGTCGACAACGCTTCGCCCGAGCCGACGGCGGCAGAGCAGCGCGTATGGCCGCTGCCTGCGCCTGGGCGCTCCGAGGGGGAGCGTGCCGAAATTGAGCGCCGCCGCCTAGTGCTCGCTATCGAGAGTTCCTGCGACGAGACGGCCGTGGCGATTATCGATGCGGATGGCAATATGCTGGCCAACCAGGTGTCGACACAGATTGATTTTCATGCCCGCTTTGGCGGCGTGGTGCCCGAGATCGCCTCGCGCAAACACGTTGAGGTGATTGTGAGCGTCGTGGATGCGGCGCTCGAGGATGCCGCGGCATCGCTTGGCCTTGAGGGTGGAGCCATTGCCCCCAGCGAGCTTGCCGCCGTGGGCGTGACACAGGGTCCGGGCCTAGTGGGCGCCCTCGTGGTGGGCGTTGCCTTTGCCAAAGGCTTTGCCTACGCTGCCGGTAAGCCGCTCGTATGCGTCAACCATCTGGAGGGGCACCTGTTTGCCAACCTGCTGGCGCAACCCGACCTCAAGCCGCCGTTTATCTTCACGCTTGTCTCGGGTGGGCACACCATGCTCGTGCATGTGAAGGCGTGGGGCGACTACGAGGTGCTCGGTGAGACGCTCGACGACGCCGTGGGCGAGGCCTTCGACAAGGTGGCCAAGGCGCTGGGCCTGGGCTATCCCGGTGGCCCCATCATCTCCAAGCTGGCCGAGACGGGCAATCCCCGCGCGATCGATTTCCCCCGTGCGCTTAACAGCAGGGGAGACTATCGTTTCTCGCTTTCGGGTCTTAAAACGGCCGTGACGCTCTACATCGAGCAGGAGACCAAGGCCGGGCGCACGATTCACCTGCCCGATCTGGCGGCTTCGTTTGAGGCGGCTGTCTTTGACGTGCAGTACAAGAAGGCCAAAAACGCATTGCACGCTACCGGATGTAAGGAATACTGCATCGGCGGCGGCGTCTCGGCCAACCCGCATCTGCGCGAGATGATGATCAAGAAGCTTGGGCGTCAGGGGATTCGCGTAACGGTGCCGCCCTTGTCTGCCTGTACCGACAACGCAGCCATGATCGCGGAGGTCGCCCGCCGTAAATTCGACCGAGGCGAAATCTCGCCGTTCGACGTCGACGCCGATCCAAACATGACGCTGTAGTCGTACGGGTGCGGTCCCCGACGCTGCCCGGGCGCCAGCGGCCGCATATGAACTTTCCTGCTCTACAGTCCTGCTCACGACGGAGGCCACATTAAGTGGCCTCCTGTTCGTGCGGAACTCGCGATAAAGTTCATATGCGGCCGCTGGCGCCCGGGCAGCGCCGGGGACCTTTCTGTATCGATGCGGCTTCTGAGCCGGATTGGCGTCGACAACGTCCGGCAAGGTTAGCCAGCTGCGTCGAATTTCCGGCGTGCTTTAGCTGAAAGAAAAAGATAGTGTGCGGAGCTTTGCTCCGCATTTGGGATGGGAGCCCCTGAGAGCCGCGGGAGCCGGGCGGCGCATATGAACTTTATCGCGAGTTCCGCACGCAAAGGAAAGCACTTAATGTGCTTTCCGTCTTGCGCAGGACTGTAGAGCAGGAAAGTTCATATGCGCCGCCCGGCTCCCGCGGCTCTCAGGGGCATCTCTCATGCAAAAACTGTCGTGGGGTAAAGTCCAAGGTCAGTGGCGTTTTATACCGAGAAATCCAAAAAAGTTGAAAATTCATTACAAATTTGCGTTGACTTTAGGTAACTAAAGTTTCATACTCCTTTTCAACCACTGGGGGATGTGAACACGCACGGATCGTTCGCATCATGATTGAAGAGGATTTCTCAGACATGTTCACGCATCAGCTAAACATTATCAGCGTAGTAATTATCTGATGCGGGTTAGCACATACAGCTAGCCCGTACGATAACGGGCGGCTGATGAAGATGAGGGCCGTCGAGCGCAACCGACGGCCCTCATTTTTTATGTCTGAGTAGTTCTTTTTAGAGGAGGAAATGTAATGAACGGAGTTTTGCTCATGGTTGTGGCCGCGGCGGTGCTCGCCTGCGGCTATCTGGGCTACGGCCGCTGGCTGGCCAACAAGTGGGGCGTTGACAAAGAGGCCCTCACGCCGGCCAAGCGCATGAAGGACGGCAACAGCTTCTCGCCCGTCTCCGCCTTCACTGCGTTTTCGCACCAGTTCAGCTCGATCTGCGGTGCTGGCCCTGTCACGGGTACGATCGTCGCCATGGCCTTTGGCTGGCTGCCCGTCGTGCTCTGGGTCCTCGTCGGCGGCATCTTCTTTGGCGCCGTCCACGACTTTGGTGCCCTGTACGCTTCGATGAAGAACAACGGCAAGTCACTCGCTCAGCTCATCGAGAAGTATATCGGCAAGACCGGCCGTCGCCTGTTCCTGCTGTTCTGCTGGCTGTTCTGCATCATCGTCATCGCCGCCTTTACCGACATGGTCTGCAAGACGTTCATGTTCACCCCGGCCGTTGACGCTTCTGGTGCTGCTACCGGTGCCATCGACTTCACCAAGTCCTATGCCGCCGGCTGCGCTGGTACCATCTCCATCCTGTTCACCTTCGTCGCTATCGCCTTTGGTTGGGCCCAGAAGAAGTTCAACCTTACCGGTGCTGCCGAGTTCGTCACCGGTGTGGTCCTCATGGTTCTCATGTTCGCCGTCGGTATGCAGTTCCCGGTCTACCTGGATAAGTTCCAGTGGTTCGCCGTCGTCATGGTCTACCTGGTCTTCGCTGGCGCTATGCCCATCCAGATGCTCAAGACCCCGCGTGACTACCTCACTTCCATCATGATGATCGTCATGATCGTCTGCGCTGTCCTCGGCATCGTCGTCCTGGGCGTCAACGGTCAGGCCACTATCACCGCTCCGGTCTTTACCGGCTTCTCCACTGCCTCTGGCATGATGTTCCCGGTCCTGTTCGTCTCCGTCGCTTGCGGTGCTCTCTCCGGTTTCCACAGCCTCGTTTCTTCCGGCACCTCTTCTAAGCAGGTCGAGAAGGAGCAGGACGCCGTCAAGGTCGGTTACGGCGCCATGATCGTCGAGTCCTTCGTCGGCATCCTTGCCATCATCGTCGCCGGCATCATGTTCTCCGACATGAACACCGCCGGTACCGGCGCCCTCAACGCCGGTGTCGCTTCCACCCCGTTCCAGATCTTCGCCGCTGGCATCTCCCGCGGTATGCAGGCCTTCGGTGTTGACGGCACGCTTGCTACCGTCTTTATGACCATGAACGTCTCCGCTCTGGCCCTGACCTCGCTCGACGCCGTCGCCCGCATCGCCCGCACTTCGTTCTCCGAGTTCTTTGCCCAGACCAACGATGCCCTGGCCATCGAGTCCAAGGCCGGCTACATGAAGGTCCTCGGCAACCCCTGGTTCGCCACGGTCGTTACCCTGCTTCCCGGTCTCGCCCTCGCTTTTGGTGGCTATGCCAACATCTGGCCGCTCTTTGGTGCTTCCAACCAGCTGCTCGGCGGCATGACCATGATCACCCTCGCCGTGTTCTGCAAGTGCACCGGCCGCAAGGGCTGGATGCTCTACGTGCCCGTCGCCTTCCTGCTCTGCTGCACCTTCACCTCGCTGGTCCAGAGCGCCATGGGCTGCATGACCGCCGTCCAGGCCTACGGTTTCTTCGGTACCATCCCGGCTACCGCCACCACGGCCGCCGTTTCCGTCGCCGCCACCAAGGGTCTGCAGCTTGTCTTCGCTGTCCTGCTGATGGTCCTGGGCCTCATCGTCGCCGTCAACTGCCTCAAGGAGTTCTTCGGCAAGGAGGCTGGCTCCATGCCTGATGAGGAGCCCGAGTGGTCCGAGATGGGCAAGGCCGAGTACGGTCGCGCCGCTGCCGCCGAGGCTCCCGCTGACGCCGAGGCCGCCAAGGCCTAGTCAGCTTGATGGACTAACCGTTCCATCCATATGACTCGGAAAGATCGGGTCCGCGACTTCGCGGGCTCGGTCTTTTTTTCATGCGAAAGCGGGTGACGCTCGAGTGTTCTCGCAGATGTTTTGCGTGGATAAGGGCGCGCGTTGTACCATATAGACGTATATGTGTACATATGAAAGGGGCCCCGTGGCCAAGACGGTATATTCCGATAATCAAAACAATGTCGATGCTTTGGCTGAGCGCCTGAGCAGCCAGACGTCGCTATCTGCTGAGCGTGCCAAGCTGGTTGCCTACGACCTGCTTTGCCGCAAGGCGCTCAAGATTAAGTCGAGTGCGCTGGCGCAGATTTTCCGCTCCGTCGATAAGGAGTGCGACACCAAGACGATGCGCGATGAGCTTATCGCGGCAAAGATCGTGACCAAGATCGAGGGTAGCGGCATTAACGGGCGCCCGGCGTTCTATACCATCAATGCCGAGATCCGCGATGCCCAGGAGCAGCCTGCCGAGTCCGTCGAGGGTTTTGTCGTCGAGGATTCCGCTGACGTGCCTGCTGTGGAAGAAGCTGCTCTGCGTGAGCATGTCGATACCGATGAGTTGCTCGATGAGAACGTCGTGCGTGCCTTTACGGCCAAGGCGGGACGCGGCGGTTTTGGCGGGGGTGGCAAGCGCGATGCGCAGCGCCGCGCCCAGCAGGAGCGCTTCCGTCGCGCCGTTGCTCAAAAGGGTGAGACGGATGCTGAGGCTGTTGAGACCGAGGTTGCTGCCGAGTCGCAGAAGCCCGCGAGGGAGCAAAAGCCCGTGGAGGCCCAAGAGCCCAAGCGTCGTCGCGGTGCTCACTTTAAGACTGCACAGCAGGATGCCGCGCGTGAGGTTGAAGAGTCTTCTGAGGTTGCAGACGATGTTGAGGAGTCTGCCAAGAAGGCTCCGGGTTCGTGTCGTCCCGGCCGCGGTTTTGCGGGACGCGCGTATCCCGTAAAGCGTCAGGAGAAGGGCGAGTCGGTTTCGACCACCCAGGACGAGAAGGCCGTTGAGCCGGCGGCTCGCGAGCAGAAGCCTGTTGAGCCGCAGCTTGAGGTTGATGCCGAGACCAAGGGCCAGCAGCCTACTGATGAGCGGACGGAGCAGGGCGCGTCGAGCAAGCCTCGCCGCCGTCGCCATCGTGGGGGCCGCAGTTCCCATGCCGAGACTGCAGCCGAGAGGACCACGCCGCAGGACGAGGATCCGAAGGCCGAGGTTTCTTCGGGGCAGCCTAAGCGCCAGCCGGCGAAGGAGAGCAAGTCCGATCGTCCGCAGAAGCAGGCGTCTATGCCGAAGCGCGAGCGCAATTCCCAAGGCGATCCTAAACGCAAGTCTCAGAAGAAGCCGGAGTCTGCCGCAGCAGATACTGCTGCCCAGCAGCCCAAGTCGGCCGTTCACGGCGAGGTCTCGGCGTTTGCCCTTGCCCGCGTTTTAGGCAGGCAGCTGCTCAAAGTTGTCCCTACGCCCACGGCGCTCTCTAAGATCAAGGAGCAGCAGACACAGATCGTAAAGGTCGAGGGCAAGGACGGCAAAAAGGCTCCGCAGCGCACTCAGCACAACGAGATGTCCAACCGCAAGATTGCCGAGGAAATCGCAATCATCCAGGCTTGGATCGAGCAGAACCGAGGTGCCGATACGCCGGTTGCCTCGCGCCGCCAGCGTGCCTACCAGATCTTTAACGACGAGAAGGCTTTTGACGGCAAGCACGGTGAGCGCCTGATCAGGCGTATGACCGAAAAGGGCATCAGCATGCAGGCGATCAAGGTCGCTCCCAATCGCCCCGTGCACTTTACGGGTTTCTTTACGCTGGGTGCCGACAAGCCGTTCATTATGGTCGAGAACCTGGACACCTACGACGAGATCGTCAAGCTGCTGCGTGGCCGCAAGCACGCCAAGCTCTTTGGCATCAAGGTGGGCGGCGTGATTTTTGGCGGCGGATGCAAGGCAAGCGTCTCGCATGCCCTGGATGATTATCTGGCCGAGATTGGCTATCGCTTTAACTACGTCTACTATGTGGGCGATATCGACCGCGAGGGCGCGCGCATCGTCGAGCAGGCTCGCAATGCCAATGTGGTTGAGATTCGCCTGCATGCCGGCATGTACCGCGCCATGCTCGCCGAGCATAGGCGTCGCGTGAAGGCCGGCGGCGCGTGCGAGCCCGCTGCTGCCAACCAGGGCGTGCCGCAGAACCTGGCGGCGACGATTAAGGATCTGCCCATGGTTACGCGCGTGCAGTTCCGCAACGTGCTGCGCGAGGGCGGGCGTATTCCGCAGGAGATCCTGATGACCGCAGACTATCGGGATGGCGACTCGGGAAGCTTCGACCGCATGCTCAACAACTAGGGCGTTCGGCCCCGGGAGAGCGGGGACACCGGCTTAGGTTTCCTGCTCTACAGTCCTGCTCACGACGGAGGCCACATTAAGTGGCCTCCTGTTCGTGCGGAACTCGCGATAAACCTAAGCCGGTGTCCCCGCTCTCCCGGGGCCTGTGGTTACCTGGTTGTTGCATGCGGCTCGCTTTTCGGAACTGGGCTGATATTTTCTTGATGTTAGGCGCTCTTGGTCCTTTCGGGCTTGGGGCGTCTGTCTTATATAGGTAGATTCCTTGCGGGTTCGAATTTCTCCGCTTGCCCACAAGAAAGCGCCCTGGGCCGTTATGGGCTCAGGGCGCTCAATTTTAATGGCTGGGACGGAGGGATTCGAACCCCCAACAGCCGGCACCAAAAACCGGAGTTCTACCGTTGAACTACGTCCCAATGTGTGGTGTTGCCCAAAAGCAACTCGTTTAGTTTACCTAATCTGCGAGGGCATCGCAAACGCCATCGAGCAGGCGTACGGCGAGTGTCTGCGCGTCGCTGGCCGTGAAGGTGCCGTTGTAGCGCGTCATGCCCGTGAGCTCAATGCGAATGCGTGCCGGCTTCTGCTGTGCGGCGACATTGGCAGTGCGGATGCGCTGGGCTAGGTTGTGGCACTCGGCGAGGGCAATCGTGGCGCGCGGTGCGGCGTCGGCGGGCAGCTCGTCGCTTGCGATCTCGAGCACCAGGTCAACGTCGGTTGGGACCTCGGAGTCGCAGAGCATCATGCCACTGTTGTCGGTCGTTGCCGTGGCGATATTCCACATACGCGACGCAACACTGCGTGCGATGGGGTCCTCGCCGATAACGGCAATCTGAAAGCGCTCGAGCACGTTGGCGGCGCGAGCAAAACCGATGCGGGACTCGGCTTCGGTGACCGAGGGCTTGCCCTCCCACACATGGTGCAGGCGGTTGATGTAGGCGTAGGTGTCCTGGAAGGCCATGCCGTCGGCAAACAGGCCGACATTTTCCTGGAACTGCTGCAGGGCGGCCTCGGTATGCGGACCAAAGTAGCCGTCGTCTTCGCCACAGGCAAAGCCCAAAACGTTGAGAGCGCGCTGCAGGGCCTGCACATCGGCGCCATGGAAATTGGGCATGCGCAGATAGAGGGTGCGGTCGCTCAGCTTATACGAAGCGTCTACAAGGGCGCTCCAACAGGGGATATCGACGGCATGACCGGCAGCAAGGCCGCTGTCGAGCCTGAAGGTGCTGACGGCCTGCTCAGTGGTGGCTCCAAAGTACTTGTCGGTGACTTCGGCGGCATCAATCGTGTAGCCGAGCTGCAGGAGACGAGACTGCACGTCCTCGACGGCTGCTCCTTGCATGCCCGTTGTAATAGGTTCCATGAACGAACCCCTTTCGGCGTACCATTCGTACTATTTGAGCGTCTGTCGGATAGACAACGCAAAGGGATGCATAAACATGCACTCAACAGTGTAGCAAGTTGTGCCTAAATACGCTGCTGACAGGTTTTATAACCCCCGTTAGTTAAGGCGCTCCACAAAGAAATCTGCCATGGAGAGGAACAGCTCGCGTGCGTGCGGATCAAGCTCAACGTTCTCGATGGCCGCTTTGGCCTTAGCGGTCAGGTCGAGCGCGTAAGTGTGGGCGTAATCGATGGAGTCGGTCTCCTGGAAGATCTCCACGGCGCGTGCGAGCTGCGCGGGATCATCGGTGCCTGAGGAAAGAATCGCCTCGACCTCGTCGTGGTGGCGCTCATCAGAGAGGGCGTGTACGGCGACAAGCGTGCGCTTGCCTTCGGTGATGTCGGTGCGGAAGTCCTTGTTGGCGGCTTCCTTAGTGCCGACAAGGTTTAGCAGGTCGTCCTGAATCTGAAAGGCAAGGCCCGTGTGCAGGCCAAAGGCGCGCAGCGCTTCGATTTGCTCATCGCTGCCGCCGCCGATAATGGCTCCGGTGGCAAGCGGCGTGGCTCCGCTGTAAAACGCGGTCTTGTGCGTCGCCATGTCCAGGTAGTCATCAACCGAAATATCAAAGCGCCCGTCACGGACCCAACCCAGGTCGAGCGCTTGACCCTCGATGGTGCGGACGATCATCTCGGTAAGCTCGTGGAGCACGCGCAGCTTCACGTCGGACTCCAGCGTGGGGTCGTCGAGAACCGTTTTGGTGACCATGGTGAGCGCCAGGTCGCCACAATTGATAGCAAGGCCCGTGCCCTCGGTAAGGTGCATGCAGGGCTTGCCTCGACGAAGCTGTCCGTTGTCGGCGATGTCGTCGTGGATCAACGCGCCCGACTGGAAATGTTCGATGGCTGCCGCGGCACTGCGGGCGCTCTCAAAGCTACCGCCCACTGCGGTTGCGGCGAGCATGCAGATAAGCGGGCGGTGGCGCTTGCCGGCGTTGGCCGTAAAAGCCGAGAGCGGCGCGTACAGGTAGCGCTCGATATCGGTAGAGGTCGCCTGTCCGTCAAAGAACGTGGCCAGATAGTCGTTAATCTGGTCAAAGTGCTGGGCTAAAAAGCTGGTAAACGGACTGGACACGGGTTCTCGCATTCTTTCTGAGGTTGCGTTGATGCAATATGCAGACAACATATTGCCACATTAAGGCGTTTGGCGCGGCAGTTTTGGCGATTTGGGACAACGGGCGTGCGTTTGATGGAGCGTGCCTAAATCAGCCCAAAATGCTCGAGCGCCGCAACGACACCGTCGTGATCGACGGTGTCGGTCACGTAATCGGCCTTATCCTTGAGATAGTCCGGCGCATTGCCCATGGCGATACCGACATCGACGGCGTTCATCAGCGAGACGTCATTGCTGGCGTCGCCAATGCCGTATACGGTTCCGTGGTGGGGGTCGAGGGCGTCGAGTACAGACTGGATGCCCCCGCGCTTCGTGCATTCGCGGGGCGAGATTTCGGTTACCTCGAGTTCGAGCTCGTTAAAGCACAGCAGCGGCTCAAGTGCCTTATCTTGAGCGATGTGGTTGGCGAGCGATGTAGACATCAAGATCTTGTAGACACTGTAATGTTGCAGCTGCGTGACTGCGTCGCCCAGGGTGCGCGCGTATCCGGGAGCATCGGGCGCATCGGCACTCATGCGCACGACGCCGTTGAGGCCCTCAAAGCGGATGACCTCGCCCGATTGCTCAAGGTAGGGGGCAAGACGCTGCAGCATACTGGGCGTCATCGACAGATCGCGAATTGCGTGTCCGTTGATCTCGGCGTAACCGCCCGCAAGACAGACGATGCCGGTCCAAGGCAGCTCAAGAAGTTTGGGGTGGATGCAGCTGAGGGTACGTCCCGTGCAGATAAAGGCCATGTTGCCGTTGGCGACAAACTCGCGGATTGCCTGCGAAACCGCCTCGTTGGGATAGGGGGAGAGGTCCCGCTCGTCTTCGGGAAGGTCTTGGGCGAGCCTGGGGTCTTGCCAGGCGAGCGTTCCGTCGATATCGAAGAAGCAAATATCGCCGCGCTTATGGGCTGCGATGGCGGCAGGGGAGGCCGAGGTGGTGGGCACAAATTCCGGCTCGAGGCCCATGATCTGGTCAAAATGCTCTTTAACGCGGGGAACGGAGATGCCGATGACCACCTGGGCGGTCTTGCCCGTAATGATGAGGCCCTTGGCGCCCACCGCGACAAACGACGCGTTATCTGCAACGATGGAAGGGTCTGCGACCTCGACGCGCAGGCGCGTGGCGCAGTTGGTTGCGCCCACGATATTGCCAACGCCACCTAAAAGCTGAATTACCCGCTCAGCGAGGACGTGATCTTGATCGGATCGACTATCGACCTCGTCATTGGGGGATTGCTCTTTGGCAAAGTCGCTTCCCGTTAAACGATCGATTGCCGCGCGATTGGCGACATGATCCTCGCGGCCCGGCGTCTTAAGGTCATAGACCAAGATGAGTGCTCGAAAACTAACAAAAAAGATGAGGCTAAAGGCAAGGCCGATACCGAGCGCCAAAAGATAGGCACCGGCATGCGTGCGCATGAGCGGAATAAAGTTGAAGGCTGCCATCTCCATGAGGCCGCCCGAGAAGATGCCGACGATGCCAAAGAGATTCATGGTTGTGGCAAGGCAAGACGATAAGACGGCGTAGAGCAAAAAGAGCCCGGGGTGGGTGAACATAAAGAGAAACTCGAGTGGCTCGGTAACGCCGCAAACCACCGAGGCGATGATGGCGGGAACAAGGATGACCCTGAGGCCGGCGCGGCGCTCGGGTTTTGCGGTGGAGTAGAACGCAGCTGCGATGGCAGGAAGGCCAAAGAGCTTGACCCAGCCGGTGGCGGTAAAACCGGCCCACGGCGCAAGCTCATTAAGGGGGCGCGTGCTATGGGAGAGGATGGGGAGCAAACTGCTCCACGTGGCGTAGATGCCGTCGTTAATGACCAGGTTGTCGTAGTAGATTGGCATGTAGAGCAGGTGGTGCAGCCCCATAGGCTCGAGCGCTCGCTCCAAAAACACAAAGATGCCCACGCCAAAGGGGCCGACGCTCGTAAGTGCATGGCGCAGCGTTTCGGTCATTGCGTATACGGAGGGCACGATGGCGGCCGAGATAGCGGCAAGGGCAAACACGGCAAAAAAGCTGATGAGGTAGACCAGCGAGGAGCCCGAGAAGGTGCCGAGCCAATCGGGAACCTTGGCATCGTAGAAGCGGTCATGGATGGCGACGACGGTTGCCGATACCACCAGCGGGCCGATAATGCCGGTGTCGAGCGTCTTGATGCCGTCGATGACGGTGATGCCGTTGGCGGGGGTCAAAGATGACGGGTACTTAAGCCCAAGGTTGTCTCCGCTCAGCTTAATGATCTCGCTCAAAAAGAAGCAGTAGGCAAAATAGGCGACGAGAGCCTCGAGGCAGCAGCGTGCCGGTTGCTTTTGGGCAAGACCGATAGGCAGCGCTACGGCAAAAAGGAGCGGGAGGCGTTTAAAGACCGTCCATGAGCCGCGCTGGATGATGGTCCAAAAAACGTACCAAGGGGTTCCGTATACGGCGAGATCGCCGACGATGTCCGCAGTCGTTGCGAGAGCGGAGACGCCGACCATGAGGCCTGATATAGAAAACAGCATGGCGGGCGCGAACATTGCTCCGCCAAAGCGTTGGATTTTTTGCAGCATGTTCTGCCTTCCGAATATCGAGGCGCGTTGCGCGTGGGGAAACGTTTAAACAATGGATTCATTGTAGAGGACCAGACGATTGTCGTACCGGCAGTTTTGAGCGAAACCGATTTGGGCATGACAGAAACCGTCAACGGTTAAATCCTGTCGCTTTACCGATATTCGGTTTAAACAACTTTAAGAAATGCTATCGTGCCTAGCCGGAAATGAATAATGTAGAGGTGAAACAATGCCAAAAGCGATATACGAAGGAATCTACCGAGAAATACGCTCGCGCATCATTAATGGGACCTATGCGTTTCAGGAGATGCTGCCAACCGAAGCCGAGCTGACCGCGGAGTTCGGATGCACTCGCAATACCGTCCGTCGCGCCTTGAGTATGCTGGCCGACGGGATGTTTGTGCAGCCCATACACGGCAAGGGCGTGCGCGTTATTTGGCTTAAGGGCGAAACCGACATGTTGGGCGCACTCGAAGAGGTTGAGTCGTTTGGCGAGTTTGCAAAGCGCAACAATGCCGTTGCATCGACGGATGTTAAGTCTTTCGAACATCTGGTTTGCACCGAGCAACTCTCTCGTCACCTGGGCTTTAAGGTGGGCGAGGAGTTGATTCGCGTAGTGCGTGTCCGAAGCCTCAACGGCAACGCGCGCCAAGTGGACCATGGCTATTTTTTGGCGTCGATCGCCAAGGGCCTGACTCCCGAGATCGCGGCAGATTCTATTTACGGCTATCTGGAGCACAAGCGCGGTGTCAAAGTGATGGCGAGCCGTCGTACGGTGAGTGTCGAGCTCGCCAACGATGAGGACTGCAGCTATCTTGACCTCGGCAAATACAACTGCGTTGCCGTCATGGAGAGTCAGTCGTACACCTCGGATGGCATCTTGTTTGAGGTGACGCACACTCGCACACACCCCGAGATCTTCCATTACCGCGTCAATTCCAAGCGATAGCCGGCTAGCTCGCAGCCTGACGAGACTCATGGCCTCAAAGAGAAAACGCCCGGTCAAACCGACGGTACATCGGCTTGACCGGGCGTTTTCTCTGCATTCGATAACAAATAATTGTTTATACAAAACTTGTCAAGTATCAAGTTGAAATTACCGTTCACCGAAGTTTTTCTACCGCTCTAGTAATACTTGTTCAAACAACTAGCCAAATAGCGTATTGTACAAATCAGCAAAAGGGGCAAAGTCCCCGAGCCAATCTCCGAAGGCGGCGGCAAAGGGTGCCGCCACGGTGTGAAAGGGTGGATTGTAATGAAGAACGAAATGAGCAGAAGGCAGTTCCTGGGCTTTGCTGGTTCCGCGGCTGCGGTTCTTGGTCTGGGTCTCGTGGGCTGCGGCGGTTCTGCCGGCTCCGGCTCCTCTGCTTCTGGTGACGCTGCCGAGGTCTACTTCCTCCAATTCAAGCCCGAGGTCGACAAGGAGTGGAAGGAGATCGCCAAGGCCTATAAGAAGGAGAAGGGCGTCGAGGTCAAGATCGTGACCGCCGCCTCCAACACCTACGAGGAGAAGCTCAAGTCCGAGATGTCCAAGAGCTCCGCTCCGACCCTGTTCCAGGTCAACGGCCCCACCGGTCTTAAGAACTGGAAGGATTACTGCGCCGACCTGTCCGATACCAAGCTCCGCGGTGAGCTCATTGACGACTCCCTGGCTCTGCAGTCCGACGGCAAGGATCTGGGTATCGACTGGGTCCAGGAGAGCTACGGCATCATCTACAACAAGCAGCTGCTCGAGAAGGCTGGCTACAAGGCCGAGGACATCAACTCCTTCGACAAGCTGAAGGCTTGCGCCGACGACATCCAGGCCCGCAAGGACGAGCTTGGCATTGAGGGTGCCTTCACTTCTGCTGGTATGGATGACTCCTCCAGCTGGCGCTATACCACCCACCTCGCCAACCTCCCGCTCTACTACGAGTTCGAGAAGGAGCACAACCAGGAGGACGACGAGATCAAGGGCGAGTATCTCGACAACTTCAAGCAGATTTTTGACCTGTACATCACCGACTCCACCTGCGATCCTTCGCAGCTTGCCTCCAAGACCGGCGATGACGCCACCAACGAGTTCGCAACCGGCAAGGCCGTCTTCTATCAGAACGGCTCCTGGGCTTACTCTGACCTCACCAAGGCCGGCATGACCGACGATCAGATTGGCATGATGCCGATCTACATCGGTGTCGACGGCGAGGAGAACCAGGGCCTGTGCTCCGGCGGCGAGAACTACTGGTGCGTCAGCTCCCAGGCTTCCGAGGATGCCCAGAAGGCCACCGAGGACTTCATGTATTGGTGCGTCACTTCTGACACCGCCACCAGCATCATCGCTGACAAGATGGGTCTGACTGCCCCGTTCAAGAGCGCTAAGGAGACCACCAACGTCTTCTCGCAGCAGGCCGTTGCCATGGCCAAGGACGGCAAGAAGACCGTCGCTTGGGACTTCGTCTACATCCCCTCTGAGGAGTGGAAGAAGAACCTCAAGCAGGCTCTGATCGCCTATGCTGCCGACAACAGCAAGTGGGACGGCGTCAAGAACGCCTTCGTCGATGGCTGGAAGACCGAGAAGGCTGCTTCCGAGTAAGCAGTTGCTGCCCAAGCTATCTGATTAGCGACAGGGGGCGGGCAGACGTTGGTTTGCCCGCCCCCTGCATATTGAAAGGACCCTTCTATGGGCAAAGCACTCAAGCGCTGGTGGCCGCTCTTTATGCTGCCCACGTGTCTGGCGTTTATGATCGGGTTCGTGATTCCCTTTATCCAGGGTTTCTATCTCTCGTTCTGCCAGTTTATTACCATCAACAACACGCACTTTGTCGGTATCGAGAACTACGTGCGCGCACTGTCCGATCCGCAGTTTGCCACGTCGTTCTTCTTTACCGTGGCGTTTGCCTTCCTGTCGACGGTGCTCATCAACGTGATCGCCCTCGCCATCGCGCAGGCGCTCACCCGCAAAGCGCTCAAGGGCACCAACATCTTCCGTACGATCTTCTTTATGCCTAACCTGATCGGCGGCATCGTGCTGGGCTACATCTGGCAGATTCTGATCAACTGCCTGCTCTCCAACGTGGGCGCCCAGCTCATCGCTCTTAACTCTGCTGCTGGCTTCTGGGGCCTTATCATCCTGACCCTGTGGCAGCAGGTCGGCTACATGATGATCATCTACATCGCTGGTCTGCAGTCCATTCCGTCCGACTACATCGAGGCCGCCAAGGTCGACGGCGCTACGGCATGGCAGACGTTTTGGAAGGTTAAGATCCCTAACCTGATGCCGACCATCACCATCTGCCTGTTCCTGTCCATCACCAACGGCTTTAAGCTGTTCGACCAGAACCTCGCCCTTACCGGCGGCGCCCCCGCGCACTCCACCGAGATGCTCGCCCTGAACATCTACAACACGTTCTATTCGCGTGCCGGTATCGCATGGCAGGGCATTGGTCAGGCCAAGGCGGTTATCTTCTGCATCCTGGTCGTGGCCATCTCCATGATCCAGCTTAAGGCCACGAGGTCCAAGGAGGTGCAGCAGTAATGAAACGCGATAAGGTTATCAACCGCGCGCTCTCGATTTTCTTTACGATCCTGTCGCTCGCGTGGATCTACCCCGTGTTCATGATTGCGCTTAATTCTTTTAAGAAAGCGACCGCAATCAGCACCACCACGGCATTCGATCTGCTCACGCCCGAGACGTTCAACGGCCTCGCAAACTACATGCACGCCCTTAACGAGCAGGGCTTTGCCTCGGCATTTATGTACTCGCTCATCATCACGGTCACGTCGGTCGTGCTGATCTTGGTGTGCTGCTCCATGTGCGCTTGGTACGTGGTTCGTGTCAACAACAAGATCTCGAACTTCTTCTATTACCTGTTCGTGTTCTCGATGGTCGTGCCGTTCCAGATGCTCATGTTCACGCTGTCCAATTTGGCGGACCGCATCGGCTTCAACACGCCGTTCAACATCTGCTTTATCTACCTCGGCTTTGGCGCGGGCCTGGCGGTCTTTATGTTCGCCGGTTTTGTAAAGAACATCCCGCTCGAGATCGAGGAGGCGGCCATGATTGATGGCTGCAACCCGGTCCAGGTGTTCTTTAAGATCGTCCTTCCCATCATGAAGCCCACCTATCTTTCGGTCGGCATCCTCGAGACCATGTGGGTCTGGAACGACTATCTGCTGCCCTACCTTACGCTCGACTCCACCAAGTACAAGACCATTCCTATCTTGATCCAGTACTTCCGCGGCGGCTACGGCCACGTCGAGCTCGGCCCCATGATGGCCTGCATCATGATGGTCGTTATCCCCATCGTTATCATGTACATCCTCTGTCAGAAGTACATCATCGACGGCGTGGTGGCAGGTGCCGTCAAGGGCTGATGCCGTAACTGTTTTGCAAGTTTCTGCGGCGCCCCTCAGCGCGGCGCCGCATATCGAAAGGTAGAGACATGGCCGAGATCGTTCTCAAACATGTTCAGAAGGTGTATCCCAACAACGAGTCAAAAAAGAAGGGCTTCTTTGGCAAAAAGAAGAAGACCGAGGAGAAGAAGCACAACCTCAAGGTTACCGAGGACGGTGTGCTCGCTGTAGAGGACTTCAACCTCACCGTTCACGACCAGGAGTTCGTCGTCCTCGTTGGCCCGTCTGGCTGCGGCAAGTCCACGACGATGCGCATGGTCGCTGGCCTGGAGGACATCACTTCGGGCGACGTGCTCATCGACGGCAAGCGCGTCAACGACGTGGCGCCCAAGGACCGCGACATTGCCATGGTGTTCCAGAGCTATGCTCTGTACCCCAATATGACGGTGTACGAGAACATGGCATTTACGCTCGAGCTCAAGAAGGTTCCCAAGGACGAGATCGACCGCAAGGTTCGCTCTGCTGCCGAGATCTTGGGTATCACCGAGTATCTCGACCGCAAGCCTAAGGCGCTTTCGGGCGGCCAGCGCCAGCGTGTCGCCATCGGCCGAGCCATCGTGCGAGACCCCAAGGTTTTCCTGATGGACGAGCCGCTGTCCAACCTGGACGCCAAGCTGCGTAACCAGATGCGAGCCGAGCTCATTAAGCTACGTCACGAAATCAAGGGCACCTTCATCTACGTTACTCACGACCAGACCGAGGCCATGACCCTTGGCGACCGCATCGTGGTCATGAAGGACGGCGTTGTCCAGCAGATCGCCACGCCGCAGGAGGTCTTCAACCATCCCGCGAACATCTTCGTCGCCGGCTTCATCGGCGTGCCGCAGATGAACTTCTTCGATGCCCAGCTGGTGCGCTCGGGCAACGGCTTTACCGTCAAGACCGAGGATATGAACGTGGCACTCGCCCCCGAGACTTGCGCTCAGCTTGCCCTCAACTGGGACGGCGGCGACGTGAAGGAGATTACGGCCGGCGTGCGTCCCGAGCAGATCCTGCTTGCCGACAAGGGCGAGGAGGGCGCGCTCCAGGGTACCGTCGAGGTGACCGAGCTCATGGGCTCGACCGAGCATGTCCACGTGACCGCTCCCGACGGCCAGTTTGTCCTGATTATCCCCGTCGTCGACCTCGAGGCCAAGGGTGCGCTCAAGGCTGGCGACACCATCTGGTTCAAGTTCGAGAAGAACGCGACCCACCTCTTCGATAAGGTCTCTGGCAAGAACCTTATCTAGGCCCGGTGCATCCAGGCCCTCCCTTTGGGCGACTGCGGTATTGCCATCCTTTTGCCGCGGTCACATATAAGGCTCCCCTTCCGTCCACTGGGCGAGAGGGGAGCCTTTCTTTGTGTTGGGGCTGTCTGACCGGTCGTTTGTCTCGATCTGTAACGGGTGAGGCTGATTTCGGACGTTAGATGTTACAGATCGAGACGGTTCCGCTGAGCTAACCATTTCATCTAAATCTGTAACACCAAAGGTGAATTTCAGCTGCTAGATGTTACAGATCGAGATAAACCCAAGGGGAGGGGCCGGTATGTCTCAATCTGTAACAGCTGGGACCGTTTTTACCGAGTAGTTGTTACAGATCGAGATTGTTTGGCCGAGTTGGGTCGCAGGGTAACGTGCGGGCACAAAAAACGGAGCCGTGTTGCCACGACTCCGTTTCTCAAGAGGATGGGTAAGGGAAGCGAAATTAGCTCAGGTGCCAAATCTCGTCGTTGTACTGGGAGATCGTGCGGTCAGACGAGAAGGTGCCGGCGTTGGCGATATTGATGAGCGTCTTGCGCATCCAGGCGTCCTGGTCCTCGTAGTCGGCCAACACGCGCTCCTTGGTCTGGATGTACTCCTCGATGTCGAGCAGGGCCATAAACCAGTCCTTGCCCTTAATGTCATCGTGCAGGCGCTGCAGGCGCTCGACGTTGCCGGTCGCCATAAAGGCCGGGTTGGTGATGAAGTCCACCAGCAGTTTAATGCCGGGCTTGCGGTAGAGCACACCGGCGTCATAGGTGCCGTCGGCATAGAGCTGCTCGACCTGTTTGGACGAGGCACCAAAGGTATAGATATTCTCGTCGCCCACGAGCTCGGCAATCTCCACGTTGGCGCCGTCGAGCGTGCACAGGGTTAGGGCGCCGTTGAGCATGAACTTCATGTTGGAGGTGCCGCTCGCCTCCTTGGAGGCCAGGCTGATCTGCTCGGAGATGTCAGCGGCGGGGATCACGCGCTCGGCGGCGGTGACGTTGTAGTTCTCGATCATGACGACCTGCAGGTAGGGAGCCACGTCGGGGTCGTTTGCAATCCACTGCGACAGCGTCAAGATCAGATGGATGATGTCCTGCGCGATAGTGTAGGCAGGCGCCGCCTTGCCGCCAAAGATGATGGTGACGGGGTGCTTAGGTCTGTTGCCGTTCTTGATATCGAGGTACTTCCAGATGATGTAGAGCGCGAGCATCTGCTGGCGCTTGTACTCGTGGATGCGCTTGACCTGGACGTCGATGATGGCGTTGGAGGGAATGGTCACGCCCTGCTCGAGCGCCATGAACTGGCGCATGATGGCCTTGGCTTCGACCTTGGTGGCGGCCAGGCGCTCAAGAACGTCCTTGTCGTCGGCGAACTTGGCGAGTTTGCTCAGATCGCCGGTGCTGCGCCAGTCGGTGCCGATCACATCGTCGAGCAGGCTGGCGAGCGCGGGGTTGGCCCCATGGATCCAGCGGCGGAAGGTGATGCCGTTGGTCTTGTTGGAGAACTTCTTGGGATAGATCTCGTAGAACGGATGAAGCTCGGTGTCCTCCAGAATCTTGGTGTGGAGGGCGGCTACGCCGTTGATGGAGAAGCCAAAGTGGATGTCCATGTGGGCCATGTGGACGGTGTCGTGCTCGTCAATGATGGCGACGCGCGGGTCATCGTGCTCGGCCTTCGCGATCTCATCGAGCTTGACGATAATGTCGGCGATGGCAGGGGAGACCTTCTGCAGGCTGGCGAGCGGCCACTTCTCGAGCGCCTCGGCAAGAATCGTGTGGTTAGTGTAGGCGACCATGGAGCGTACGATGGTCACGGCCTCGTCAAACTCGATGCCATGCTCGGTGGTGAGCAAGCGAATGAGCTCGGGGATGACCATGGTGGGGTGCGTGTCGTTAATTTGGACCACGGCATAGTCGGCCAGATCGTGCAGGTTGCTGCCGCGCTCGACGGCCTCGTCGATCAGGAGCTGGGCGGCGTTGCTCACCATGAAGTACTCCTGATAGATGCGAAGTAGGCGGCCCTGCTCGTCGGAATCGTCGGGGTAGAGGAACAAGGTGAGGTTCTTGGCGATCTCGGTCTTGTCGAAGTCGATGGAGCTGCCGGGGACCAGGCCGTCGTCGACGCTCGCCAGGTCGAACAGGCGCAGGCGGTTCTTGGTGGGCTGGCCGTAACCGGGCACATCGATGTTGACGAGCTTGGAAGTAACGGCAAAATCGCCGAACTCGACGGTGTAGGAGCGGTCATCGTCGACTAGGATGTCCTGCTCACCGAGCCACTCGTCGGGGACGGCCTTCTGCTGGTTGTCGACAAAGCGCTGACGGAACAGACCGTAGTGATAGTTGAGGCCCACGCCATCGCCGGTCAAGCCCAGCGTGGCGATGGAATCCAGGAAGCATGCGGCCAAGCGGCCCAGGCCGCCGTTGCCGAGTGACGGCTCGACCTCGAACTCCTCGATCTTGTTGAGGTCGTGGCCTGCGGCGGTGAGCTGGTCCTTAACCTCGTCGTAGATGCCGAGGTCGATCATATTGTTGATGAGCAGCTTGCCGATCAAAAATTCGGCGGAAATGTAATAGAGCTTTTTCTTGCCGTTGTTGAGCGGGCGGGCGGCGGAGCGCTCCTGCACGAGTTTGACCAGCAGCTTGTAAATGCGACGGTCGTCGAGCTGCTCGAGCGAGGTGCCAAAAGACTGCTCGGCGAGTTCCATGAGGTTAATTCGGGGCATGTTTTCTCCTGTGATGGGTTGTTTCATGTCTGCAATTCATAAGAAGCCCGCGCGAGGGGATTGGGGTGGCCTCGCGCGGGAAAAGCAAGCGCGTCCGCACGGTGGGGAGGGGTCGGGCGCGGTAGCTCCTATTGAGGAAGCTCGATTTCGGCTTCCGATGGGATGCGGAAGTAGGTCTCGGTCCAGTCGGTGAGTTTGTGCTCGAGCTCGCGGGTGATGGCGCCGTCGAGCATGCGCCAGGTCCAGTTGCCGCCCAGCGTGGCAGGGGTGTTGATGCGCGCCTCGTTGCCCAAGTTGAGCAGGTCCTGCATGGTGTAGATGCACGTGTCGCTCACGCTGGCGGCGATGGTGCGATTGAGTGCATCTGTCATGGGTTCGCCGGCCTGCTGATGGGTGTACAGGGCTGCCTGCTCGCGCTGACGCGGGGTAGCCGTTCCCTCAAACCAACCGCGCGCCGTCTCGTTGTCGTGGGTGCCCACATAGGCGACGGTGTTGGCGATGTAGTTATGCGGCAGGTAGTACGAGTTGGTGCCCTCAAAGGCAAACTGCAGGATCTTCATGCCGGGGAAGCCCGAGTTGTCGCGCATGTCGATGACGCCGGGGGTGAGGAAGCCCAGGTCCTCGGCGATGATGGGCAGCGTGCCGAGCTTTTTCTCGAGCGTCTTGAAGAACTTGAGGCCGGGACCCTGCGTCCACGAACCGTAGGACGAATCGGGCGAGGAGAACGGCACCTCCCAATAGGCCTCGAAGCCGCGGAAGTGATCCAGGCGGATGACGTCGTACATGTCGAGGGCGGCGCGAATGCGGCCCTCCCACCAGGAAAAGCCGTCGGACTCCATGGCGTCCCAGTCGTAGATGGGGTTGCCCCAGTACTGGCCGGTGGCCGAGAACTGGTCGGGCGGCGTGCCGGCGACGCTCACGGGATTGCCGGCGGCGTCGATCTTAAAGAGCTCAGGCGTCGCCCACATCTCGACGGAGTCACGCGAGACATAGATGGGCAGGTCGCCGATGATGAGAATGTCGCGCTCGTTGGCATAGGCCTTGAGGCGGCTCCACTGGCGATCGAAGAAGTACTGCGTCATCTGGTGGTAGAGCATACGCGCCGGATGGTCGGCGCAGACCTTGGCGGAAGCCTCGCCGCGGGTGCGGAGCTCCGCGGGCCACTCCCAAAACGCCTTGAGACCGCACTCCTCTTTGACGGTCATGAACTCACAGTAGGGGATGAGCCAGTCCTCGTTGGCCTGGATAAAGTCATCGAAATCGGCCGGCTTGTCGGCGGCAAAGCGCTCGGCGGCGCGGTCGAGAATCTGTCGGCGGCCGCCAAAGATGGCACCGTAGTCGACGTTGCTGGGGTCAGAACCCAGGTGCACGCCATCGATATCGCGCTGCTCCAGATACCCTGCCTCGATAAGCTCGGCAAAGTCGATAAAGTTGGGGTTGCCTGCGCGGGCCGAGAACGACTGATAGGGCGAATCGCCATAACTGGTCGTCGTGAGGGGCAGAATCTGCCAGTAATGTTGTTTGCACGAGGCGAGAAAATCGACGAAGTCGTAGGCATTCCAGCCAAAGCCGCCGATTCCGTATGGTCCGGGCAGAGATGAGACGGGCATGAGGACGCCGCTTGCACGCTCCATGAATGCGCTCACCAACCTTCTTGTTGTGGGGTCGGCCTGCCGATGGGTGTGCAGTCCGCCTCCGATGTTCTGATTCGATACGCCTATTGTAAAACATGTTGTTTAAACATGTACAGGCAAGATAAAAAAGTTGTTCGATTTTCGGCGAATGGTTACATGCCATGAAAAAAGCCCCGACCTCACAACGTGAGATCGGGGCAAGAGCGGTATGTAGGTTTTTGCTACTCGGCGTCGGCGAAGCCGTTGGGGTTATGGCTCTGCCAATTCCAGCTGTCGCGGCACATGTCCGCGATGTCGTACTGGGCCTTCCAGCCCATCATGCGTTCGGCCTTGGAGGCATCGCACCAGTTGGCGGCGATATCGCCGGCACGGCGCTCGCGAATCACGTAGGGCAGCTCCTTGCCGCAGGCCTTGGAGAAGGCGGCGACGACCTCGAGTACCGAGGTGCCGGTGCCGGTGCCCAGGTTAAAGATCTCGACGCCGGTCTTGCCGTTCATCCAGTTGAGGGCGGCAACGTGACCAGATGCCAGGTCGCACACGTGGATGTAGTCGCGCACGCCGGTGCCGTCGGGGGTGGGGTAGTCGTTGCCAAAGACCTGAACGGCCTCGAGCTTACCGACGGCGACCTGGGCGACGTAGGGCACCAGGTTGTTGGGGATGCCCTTGGGGTCCTCGCCGATCAGGCCCGACGGATGGGCACCGATGGGATTGAAGTAACGGAGCAGCACGACGTCCCACTCGGGGTCGGCGGTGTGGACGTCCATGAGGATCTGCTCAATCATCCACTTGGTCCAACCATAGGGGTTGGTCGCGGGCTTCTTGGGGTCCTCTTCGGTGACGGGCGGATTGTCCGGATCGCCGTAGACGGTCGAAGAACTCGAGAAGATGATGGACTTGCAACCGTGGTTGCGCATGACATCGATGAGCACCAGGGTGTTCTCGATATTGTTGTGATAGTACTCGACGGGCTTGCTCACCGACTCGCCAACGGCCTTAAAGCCGGCGAAGTGGATGACGCGGTCGATCTGGTGGGTATCGAAGATCTTGTTCATCGCATCGCGGTCGAGCACGTTGGCCTCGTAGAAGGTGAGGTTCTTGGCGGCCTCGTCGCCCACGATGGTCTTGACGCGGTCGATGGCAACGGCGCTGGAGTTGGAGAGGTCATCGACGACGACAACCTGGTAGCCACCCTCGAGCAGCTGAACGACGGTGTGCGAGCCGATAAAGCCGGCGCCGCCGGTAACGAGGACGCAGGTGTCTTTGGGGTCGAGTGCTTTGGACATGTAGTCTCCTATCGAATCAGGAACACTTCTTGAGGGGAGTATAGCGCAGCTGGGCGCGCCCAAAACACGCGGGTCAGGAAAACCAGAGGAATGATGTTAACGTACTCATAGGGTGTTATTTGCATAATTCTTACCTTTGGTGTGGGACGTATTTGCGAGCCGCTGACCATGCTTTTCCAGCCGTTCGTGGAAATAGTTGGGACAAGCGCGATGTGCGTTAATATGTTTGAGTTGAGCGACATATAAATAAGCATGTAACGGAGTACATATGTCACCAAACAACGATTCCATTTTTACGCAGGAGCTTTCGCGCCGCACTGCCCTCAAGGCTCTTTTCGGCGCTGCTTCCGCGGCTGTTCTTTTTGGCCTGCCCACCCGCGCCCATGCGGCTGAGGCCAGCCAAGAAACCACCGACAAACTGAATGCCGCCCAGGCCCAGCTCGACGAGGTCCAGGCTCAGCTCGACAGCATTGCCAATGAGTACGCGGCGCTCGCCAACAAGAATGCCCAGACCCTCAGCGATATCGAAGGTGTGCAGGGTCAGATCGACGACACCCAGGAGCAGATCGACACCAAGAAGTCGGAGCTCAAGAAGAAGCGTAACGACCTTTCCGATCGCGTTGCCGCCAGCTACAAGTCGGGCGGTACCAATATTCTGTCGTTGCTGCTCGCCTCTGGCTCGTTTGAGGAGCTCGTCGCCAACGCGCATTACGTCGAGAAGATCAACAAGAGTGACCGCGATGCCATCGAGGATATCCAGACGATTCAGGAAGAGCTCGATGTGCAAAAGACCGAGCTCGAGTCGCAGAAGGCCGACTTAGAGAAGCTCAAGGACCAGCAGACGGCTCAGATGCAGGACATGCAGGCCAAGCAGCAGGAGGTCCAGACGGTTCTGAACGGCCTCTCTGACGATGTCAAGGAGCTCATGGCTCAGCGTGATTCCGAGATTCTCGCTGCCGCCCAGGCCGAGGAGGCTGCCAGGAAGGCCGCCGCTGCCGCCGCCGCGAACAAGAACAATTCCTACTCGGGTGGTTCGAGCTCGGGTGGTGGATCGTATGCGCCCGGAACTCCGCAGCAGAATGCCGGCTCGGGCAAGCAGCAGGCTGTCGTCAACGCGTGCTACTCCACGCCTTCGCCGGGTCAGAACTGGTGCGCGGCGTGGGTTACCAATGTCTTCCGTAACGCCGGCGTTGGCTACTTTGGCGGTAACGCGTGCGATATGTTTAACGCATGGTGCTATAGCTCCGACCGCTCGGCGCTGCAGGTGGGCATGATCGTGGCCGATTCCTCGCACAGCGGCACGGGTGCTCCGGGCCTTATCTACGGTCATGTGGGTATCTACGTTGGCGGCGGCATCGTTATGAGCAACGAGGGCGCCATCACGTCTAAGTCGCTTGACTCGTTCATTGGGTTCTACGGCACTGGCTCTGGCGTGCGCTGGGGCTGGCTTGGCGGTATTGCGCTGTCGTAACGATAAGTTGGGCCGGGACAGTCCGAGAGGTATAAGGTTGCCTGCTCGGACAGTCCTGCTCGCACGGAGAGCACATTAAGTGCTCTCCGGCTCGTGCGGAACTCGCGATCAACCTTATACCTCTCGGACTGTCCCGGCCCTCTCGGGTCCTGAGCGCGACACACCGGACTGGTTGTCTGAATAAAAGAAAGTGAAGGCCCCTTTCGGGGCCTTCTTTTTTATAGGAATTCTCCGACTCGGTGGACTTCGGGTTCGAGGTCTACGTCGAACTGCTGCTTTACCTCGGATTGGATGTGGCGGATGAGTTCGTCGACATCGGCGGCGGTGGCGTGGTCGGCGTTGACGATGAAGCCGCAGTGCTTCTCGCTCACCTGCGCGCCGCCAACGGCGTGTCCTCGCAGGCCGGCATCCATGATGAGTTTGCCGGCAAAGTAACCCTCGGGGCGCTTGAAAGTGGAGCCGGCGCTCGGCATGTCGAGCGGCTGCTTGTCCTCGCGGCGCTGGCGGTAGTCGTCCATGTCGGCCTTGATCATCGCGGCGTTGCCCGGGGCGAGATTGAAGGTGGCCGAAAGCACGATAAAGCCGTCATCGGCGATGCGGCTCTTTCGATAACCCAGGTTGAGCTCGTCGACATCGAACTCGATGATATTGCCGCTGCCGCGGGTGCCGTCGTCGAGCTGGCGAGCGGGTTTGTAGACGCGCACGGACTCCAGCACATCGGCCATGCAGGCACCGTAGGCACCGGCGTTCATGTAGCAGGCGCCGCCGACCGATCCGGGGATGCCCGAGATGGGCTCCATGCCGGTGAGACCGGCCTCGGCTGCCGCGGCTGCGACATCGGAAAGCAGCGCGCCGGCTGCCGCCGTGACGTGCGTGCCGTCGATCGTAATGTCGGAGAGGCCTTCGCCCAGCGCCACGACGACGCCGCGGATGCCCTTGTCGCCGACGAGTAGGTCGGAGCCGTTGCCCACGATGGTGAGGGGTAGATCGCAGCGATAGCAGGTATCGAGCGTGGCGACGAGGCCCTGCTCGGTATCGGGCGTGACAAAGACGTCGGCCGGGCCGCCGATCTTAAACGTGGTGTGCTCGCGCATGGGCTCGCTCATCAGTACGTTGTCCTCGCCGGCAACGCCAGCAAGCGCGCACAGCAGGTCCTCGTTAAAAAAGTCGTTCTCGTGCATACGAATATCCGCCTTTTGGTGGTCGTTGTCATCAATCGATTGCAATATACCCCACCCGGACGGATTTGGTGCGCTGGCGGCGATAAAACAGCCGTCTACCGGATTGGTAAAGTGTTTATCACCGAGGTAGAGGGGTAGTCGCTATATTTTCAAGAGATTGCGCGTAAACCCGGAAGGAGCGAGATGGCCAACAAAGTTACTCTCAAGCAGATTGCCCAGGAGGTGGGGCTTTCCCCCTCGTCGGTCTCGCTTGTCCTTAACAACCGGCCCTGTCGAATCTCGGAAGAAAACCGCAAGCTCATCAAAGAGGTCGCGGCGCGCAACCATTATGTTCCTAACCAGATCGCGCGTAGCCTGGTCATGCGCGAGTCG
Source organism: uncultured Collinsella sp. (assembly GCA_958429345.1). Taxonomy (GTDB): domain Bacteria; phylum Actinomycetota; class Coriobacteriia; order Coriobacteriales; family Coriobacteriaceae; genus Collinsella. The sequence goes on from CAUAJK010000020.1 coordinate 31,432, forward strand.
CGCACGCTGGGCCTTATCGTCCCTAACATCGAGAGCCGCTTTTTTGCTTCGCTCGCCGGCAGCTTGGAAAAGCGCTGCCGCGAGGATGGCTATGCGCTCTTTATTACCAGCTCGGGTGGAAGTGCCGACGACGATCTTGAGCTGCTGCGCCAGCTGGTGACGCGCGGCGTCGACGGCGTCTTTCTGGTAGTGGGTGACGAGTTCTCCGACGACCGCGCCCTGCGCGAAGAAGTCAGCCATCTGCCCATTCCGGCGGTAATGGTCGACCGTGCCATTGAGGGGCTCGAGTGCGACAAGGTGATGTTCGACCACGAGATGGGTGGCTACATGGCTACCCGCTATCTGATCGAGCAGGGTCACCGTCGCATTGCCTGCTTGGTTAATGCTCGCCGTTCCAATACGGGTCGTAAACGTCTTGCCGGCTACGAGCGTGCGCTGCGCGAGGTTGGCCTGCCGATCGACGCACGTTTGGAGTTTGAGAGCGAGTACTACATTCCGAGCGCATACGAGGCGTCGGAGGCGGTGCTCGCAACTGACGCCACCGCCGTGTTCGCAAGCTCGGATAACATTGCCCTCGGTCTGCTCAAGCGCTTGCACGAGATGGGTAAGAGCATCCCGGGCGATATCTCGGTCGTAAGCTATGACAACTCGGCGGCCGACGTTCTCTTTGAGCCGGCGCTGACCGCGATCGAGCAGGATCCTGGTGTTCTTGCGGAGCATGCTTTTGGCTGCATGTCCAAGCGTCTTGCCGGTAGGGGCGGTAGGCGTGCCGAAGAGGTCGTTTTGGAGCCGGCGCTTATCGTTAAGGGTAGCGTGCTCGAGCTTACCGAATGTAGCTAAACGTACTTGTTTGTTTGCATAGATTGCATGCGGAGTGTCCGCTATTTGCCGGCGAGGCCGGGGTGCCTGCCTTGTTTTGAGAAGTTCGCGGAGCCCACTTCTCAAAACAAGGCAGGCACCCCGGCCCTCGTCCGTGAACTCTTCCGCTGGGCGAGCCATAGACGCCGCGCACCGATGCGATAAAGCAGTGGCTTGAAATTGGTGCTATATTCAGCATGAGTTGTTTAATGCTAGTACGGGAGGCTGATATGGGGCTGTTCAAGAAGAAAAACCCGCAGGATGCCTTTGATCCCGATGTGTTTACCATCACGGATACGATTTTGGACCCGCCGCGGTTTACATTTTTGCCGGCTATCTACCAGGATGCCACGCGCCGCAAGTGGGCTGTGCATCAACGCGGTGGCGAGCCGAAGATTTTTGACTATGCGGACGTGTTGCAGTGCGAAGTAGCCGAGGCGGGCAATCCGGAGGCCGAGGAAGTGGCTTCAAAACAGGAATTTGCCCAGCGTATCCTGGCAAATCCTGCCAAGGCGGCGAAAATAAACGCTGCCAAGCGTAATATGTGTCTTGGTATGGGCGTTGTTGTGGCGGTTCAGACGGGAAAAGACGAGGTTTCCAAATTAGAGATTCCCGTTATGACCGACGAAGTCAAACGCGATTCAAGCCTATATAAGTCGTATCGGAATGTCGCCGAGAAGATCAAGGCCGAATTTGATGCCATGGGAGGGCTGGCCTAATTTTGGCGGCATACGTGTCTGAATGAGGAGTCTGTGCAATGGCAGGCGAATCTTATGCAATCCCCCCCAAAGATCGTGCTGTTGAGGGAATTCTTTGGTATATCCAGCACCATCAGCTTGCCGGCGGCGATCGCCTGCCGGCCGAGCGCGTGCTGTGCGAAGAGATTGGCGTTTCGCGTACGGCGTTGCGTGCCGGTATCACGCGGCTTATCTCGTGTGGAACGCTCGAGAGCCGTCGCGGATCGGGCACGTATGTTTGTCCTCCCAAGCCGCTGAACATCTTCCAGGAAACGTATAACTTTTCCGATGCTGTGCGGACTGCCGGCCTGCACCCCTCTTCTCGTCTGGTTTCCACCGGGACCATCGAGGCGGATGAGGCGCTTGCCGACAAGCTTGGGGTGGCTGTAGGCGCTCCCTTGCTCCGCATGCAGCGCGTTCGACTTATCGAGGGCGAGCCGGCGTCAATCGAGACCGCTCACGTTAACCTGTCCCTGTGCCCATCGCTTCCCGAGCACGATTTTGAGTGTGAGAGCCTTTACGATGTTTTGCTCAAAGAAGGTGGCGTGCGCGTTGAGCATGGACGTGAGCATATCTCCATCTCGCGCTTGAACGCCGAAGAGGCCGAGCTGCTCCAGCAAGAAGAGGGAACGCCGGTGTTCTATGAGAGCACGATCGAATTTGATAAGGACATGCGTTTTGTGGGGCATTGTAAATCGGTGATTTTGCCCACAAAGTTCCGCTTTGCCGACAACGGCGAAAAGAACGGCATGAGGAGCGTGGCAGGTGAACAATGGCTGAAACAGTAGATGCCACCCCGGTTTATATACGCATTCGACGTCGCATTGAGGAGCGTATCGAGCGCGGAATATACCCCACGGGTTCGATGATTCCGTCCGAAAATGAGCTTGCCGAGGAGTTTGGCACGACACGCCTGACTATCCGGAGCGCCGTGGACGAGCTAGTTCGTCGCGGCCAGATTCGCCGTGTCCGCGGAAAGGGTGCCTTCGTGGCACAGAAGGTGCCCGTTGCGTTTGAGCGTACGAGCGGCTTCCGTGAATCGGTTCGCGCCTCGGGCGGCGAACCGTCCGTTCGCATTCTGGCGCGCTCCAAGCGTTATGCGGGGCCATACTACGCTGACCTATTTGGCATTGCCGAGGACGACCTGCTCTATTCCATTCGACGTCTGAACTGCATTAACGGCGGTCCCGTATCGATTGAGATGGCGCTGATCCCCTGTCTGCTGTTCCCGACCATCGAAGAAATCGACGTGTCGGTGTTCAGTCTGTACGAGACCTATGAGATGTTGGGTCGAAAGCCGGTCATGGCACAGGAAAAGCTCGATATCGAATCGCTGGGCGCACGAGACGCCGGTCTGCTTGGGTTGGAGCAAGGTGACCTTGCCCTGCTGCTGGAGTGCGTGAGTTACGACGCGAGTGGCCAAGCAATTGAGTACGTCAAGTCATTTAACCGCGGCAATGCGGGTGGATACACCTATACGTACTAGCTGGTGTTTTTGTATAACGGCTGGGAAACTAAACGATCCTGACCGTTGAGCCAGCTGTATATACAACCTTACAGGGCTCAAAATCGACCGTTCACCGAAGGGAATAAATTAATCGACAAAGAGGTATCAAAAAGCCGTAACCTGTAATCGTGATTGGTATCAAATACTAATGATTTGTTGGGAGGTGAGACGATGAAGATGCTCGATTACGTTCAACTCGCCCATGTGCGTATGGGAGAGAACCTCGAGTGTTCGTCTGAGTTGGTAGCGCAGCTCGTTGATATTTTCCAGTCTGGTTCTTTTAACGCACTGCGCATCGTTGCTTCGGGTTCGTCGCGCCATGCCGCCGATTGCGCCCGCGATTACCTGCAAGACGCGCTGCAGATGCAGGTGTCCGTTGTGACGCCCGAGGCCTTCGTCGATTTTGAGCACATCTATCCGCAGCATGCGCTCAACATCGCCGTCTCTCAGAGCGGCTATTCGACCAATACGATTGCGGCGCTCGATTACATGCGCGCGCACGATATGCCTGTGGTTGCGCTCACGGCAAATGTCGAGGCTCCCATCAAGGAGCACACTGACATCGTTCTTGACTACGGCGTGGGCGTCGAGTCGGTGGACTTTGTGACCTTGGGCGTCGAGGTCCTCGTCGAGTACCTGGTGCTCTTTGGCATCTACGGCGGTCAAGCGCGCGGAACGATTGATGTCGAGGGCGTTGCCCAACGTCTTGACGACCTGCGCGAGGCCATTCGAGCCAACGCCACCATGTGCGAGACAGCCGAGGCATATGTTCAAGACCACATGCTCGAGTTTTCTGAGCACGTGCCCGCTATGGTCGTCGGCAACGGCCCCAACTATGGTGTTGCCGAGGAGGCAGCGCTCAAGCTGAGCGAGACCATCAAGATTCCTGCCATGCATCACGAAGGCGAGGAGTTCGTCCACGGTCCCGAGATGCAGATCGTTCCGGGCTATCTGGTGTTTATTGTCGACGATCCGCAGGGGTCGGAGCGTCTTGCGAATATCGCCGATGCGCTATCGAACGTTACGACAAAAACGGTGCTGCTCACGGCCCATCCCAAGGGTGGGGCTCACGAGGTTGTGGTGCCTCAGGTGGCTCCGCTGCTCAGCGCAATTCCCAATCTCGTGTTCTTCCAGACGATTGCGGCAATAATCGCCGAGCGTCTGAAGTCATGGGACGTTCACCCGTATCTCGATGCTGTCTCCAAGCAAATGGAGGTCAAGGCAGAGGGCTACGAAGAGTCAGTCAATGCGCTTAAGGCCAAAGCGGCTGAGTGTTACGGAATGTAAGCGGGTTTTGATGCCCGTTGGCATGGGGGATGTGGAAACAACCCCAGAAAGGAGAGACAAATGAAGGAAACCGAGAAGATCGAGATCATGCATTTCGACCAGGAGGGCTATCTCG
>CAUAJK010000021.1:0-34804 GCA_958429345.1 uncultured Collinsella sp.
CGAAGCCGGTGCGGATCCGCGCAGCGGATGCGCGGAATCCTATACGCCGCACCAATTAAAATCGAAAGCCTCCGGCAACGGGGGCTTTTCTTTTACGCCGGCACCGCATGGATTCGAACCTCGGTCGAGGCGCGGGCGTCTTAATCATCACTTCGTAAAATTTTTCCAAATTGTCGCTTGACCCATCGAGGGGTCACGTGCATAATAATCCGTGCGTTGCGGCGTTACCTCAGCTGGATAGAGGGTCTGACTACGAATCAGAACGTCATAGGTTCGAATCCTATACGCCGCACCAATTGAGTTTTAAGCCTCCGGAAACGGGGGCTTTTCCTTTACGGGGGCATTGCGGAGATTCGAACCTCGTTCGAGGCGCGAGCGTCAAGAAAACGCGGAGCGTTTTTAGCGAGCGGGCGAGTCCGCCGACAGGCGGGCGAAGCCGGTGCGGATCCGCGCAGCGGATGCGCGGAATCCTATACGCCGCACCAACTGAGTTTTAAGCCTCCGGAAACGGGGGCTTTTTTATATCGCGATGCGTCGAAGATCGCAGCAAGTGATTAAAATGAGTAAAAATCAAATTCAATAACTTTTTTTGAAAAACGCTTGACGATTATTCAGTCCATGTGCATAATAATCAACAAGTCGCGGCGTTACCTCAGCTGGATAGAGGGTCTGACTACGAATCAGAACGTCATAGGTTCGAATCCTATACGCCGCACCATTTGAGATTAAAGCTCCCGGCAACGGGGGCTTTTCTTTTACGTAAGCACTGCATGGATTCGAACCTCGGTCGAGGCGCGAGCGTGAAGCGGACGCGGAGCGTCCGTAGCGAGCGGGCGAGCACGCCGGCAGGCGGGCGAAGCCGGTGCGGATCCGCGCAGCGGATGCGCGGAATCCTATACGCCGCACCATTTGAGATTGAAGCTCCCGGCAACGGGGGCTTTTCTTTTACGTAAACACTGCATGGATTCGAACCTCGGTCAAAGGGGACTATTTCTCATCGACTCGTGTAAGATTTCGAGTATGCGCCTCGGTGAGCCCGTGGCGCGCTCTTTCTTTAGACGACCGATCAGGGTGATATTTCGTGGCAGAGCGTCCGACATACAAGCTCAGGTTTCTTGATCCCAAAAAGCGCTTTCCGGCCATGCCCGAGCAGCCTGCGGGACGCTCGTATGGCGTGGTTTGGAAGCTCTTTGGCGAGGACCCGCATGAATCATGCTATGTCGTCGAATTCGTCGGCAAAAGCCATGTGTCGCTTTTGGGCTACGTGAGCGTTTCGGGTGAGGTCTATAAGGTGGACCGTCCCGTTAACGAAGTATCGCTGCCCGACGATCCCGACATGCAGCTGATTCTTGACGAGTCCGATTCCAACATCGGTGAGATTGCAGTCAGGGGTACCGATGGGACGATGCGCTCCCGGGCGCGAGTCATCGGCTCTCCCGAAGGCCCCATGCGCGAGCAGTCCGACCACGAGACATGGAATTCGACCCGCGCCCTTCCTTACGGTGAGTTCATGGCCTCGATGTTCTTGCGCTACGTGATATTTGCCAACTCCGAAAGCGCTATTGTGAACACGGCGGACGCCGGCGGACTCGACGAGGGTATGCAAAACGTTGTCGACAAGATCAAGCTCGTAAAGTTGCCCGAGCCGGTCGAGGTGTTTTTGGGCTTTAACACGGCACCGCTCCCCGATGCTATCGAGACGCTGCTTTACCGCGTTGACCATGCCGAGAATCCGAGCGGTATCGAGCGCTATGCCGCCGCCCTTATGAGCGAAATTGACTTGCCCCGCCTGCGCACCATCGCTGCTAAGTCCGAGATGAGCCTGGCTCGCATTGATCGCTCAAAGATTTTCTATCTCAATTTTGATCGTAGCCTGTTGGACCAGGACGAGATTGACATGCTGCTTGCCATCGAGTGCCGTCTCAACCGCCTCTCCGGCATCCTTGAGCGCATCGGGGCCGGATTGGCCCCTGCGGCATCCTCGCCGAGCCTTGAGGGCTGCGCGCTCTTTGATGCGTGGCATATCGCCAAGACGACCAACGATGTTCCCCGACTGCTCGATACGGCTTCGAGCGATAACCCGTGGGCCAAGCCGGGAACGGTTTCGTGCCAGCCGGGCGGCGAGTGGGACGTGCGCACCCGTTTTGCGCGAATCGTTGAGGCGCTCAACGTGGTCACGCGGCTCGACTATACCTATCGGGCAAACGTTGCCGAGGGGATTATGCTCGTTCGGTTTGGGCAGTCTGTCGTTGATGCCATGCTGCAACGTGAATACGAAGCTCAGGATGACGCCTGGCGCGAGCTGGACGAGGACACGCGCGCGATCTGGGCCGCGGAGCACGATGCGCGCGTGGCACTCACGCTTGCGGCAGCGTGTTTTGCCGCGGGCACCTGCATTACGCGCTGCTATGTGCAGATTGCTGCTCCCGACAGTGAGCAGGGCGAGCGCGTTGTTGCAACGTATTTCTTTGGGCGCGCGGCCTATCTGGCCGATTGCGTGCCTGTCGCCAAGGATCTTGAGAGCATGGACATGGACGATATGCCGTGCAAGCGTGTGCTTGAGGCGTATGAGTCAACCGCTCCGGAGACGATTGAGCCTGCGGAGGTTCATGCTCGTCCGCGTGATGACCATCGCACGCTGCCGCCGGCGCTGCGCGATCTGCTGCTTGCCGATACGGCTGATGAGTTGGAGGTCATGGAAGAGGACGACGACCCATACGTGGCCCGTGTTGTTGAATTGCGCGAGCAGGCAAAAGTCGACCGTACAGGTGCCTTTGAAGGCTTTTCCCGTCTTGTCGAGGAGTTGGAGGCTAAGTGCGCCGTCGCCGAGCTTTTGGCGACAGGTCCGGTTCAAACGCAGTTTTGTGACAACCAGCTGGTACGCATGGTGCTACCGGTGTTGGAAGAAGACCGCTCTGTGCGAATCCTTCGTGCGCCCGATGCGCTGTACTTTGCCCAGCACGAGATCTGCAGCTTTTACGCCGAGCAAGAGGACTTTGAACGAGCACTGCCCGAGGTGCGCCATCTTTACGATCTGGCACGCTCGTCCATGCAATCGCACTTTGCGCTCATCAACGTGCTTGCGCGTCTGGAGCGCTTTGACGAGATTATCGAGGTGGCGCGCCACGGCCTACGTATTGCCAGCGATCGTTCTGCAATTGGCTACCTGTTCTATCGCTTGGCGTTTGCCTATTGGAATTGCGATCAGCTCGACCTGGCGCTGGCTTGTTACCGTCTAGTGCCGCGCGGCGAGGAGTCGGGCAGCAGCGCGCTGGAAGAAATGCAGGGCCTTATGAACGAGATGGGCGTCAGCGAGCCTCCGACGTTCGAAGAAGCGGTTGAGACCATCCACAAGGCTGGACTCGAGCTGCCGCCAGTGTCCGCCGTGACGAATCAGCTGGCAGATGCCGCTGTTCAACTGGTCGACAACGGCTTCTTTTTCCTGGCACGCGGTTGCATCTTCCAAATGTGGCGCACTATGGGCAACGACGAGCTCGGCTCCCTCAACCGCTCGCTGGGGTAGGCGAAGCTTCCAAGGAGGAAAGGATGCTAGGCAATTAGAAAATTTCCTCTTGCCCATCCTTTGCTGTTTGGTTACTATAGAACGGCTGTTACGGAGAGCTGACCGAGAGGCCGAAGGTGCTCGCCTGCTAAGCGAGTATGCCCCAAAAGGGCATCTGGGGTTCGAATCCCCAGCTCTCCGCCAGTAAGACTTTAAAGAAGGGTCCCATTTGGGGCCCTTTTTTATTATCAAGAATGGCGGCTGGGGATTCGAACCCTCAAAAAGGAGGCATCCTTTCGGACGCCTCCTTTCAGTGGACTTATTATTCTTGCGCCCTACATCTCAGGAGCCTTGGCTACGGTCTCGCTCTCTGCCGCAAGTGGGCGGTTGTCGATGCGGCGGCCCAGACGGTCGAGCTTCACGAGCAGCCACTCGATGGGATTGGGCACTGCGCCTTCCTCGTCGGCGACCAGGTCCATGACGGCGACCTTGGTGCCGTCCTGCTTGAGCGTAACGCTGCCTACCTTGTCACCAACATGCACCGTGCCCGAAAGGTCATCGTAGCTAACCTTTTCGGTCACTTCGCCGGCGAGTGAGAACACCGTTGCCTGTGCGGCGGGGTCGGCGAGCGTGGCGTCGATCGTCTTGTCCGTCCAATCTGTCTGGCTAATGCGTGCCATAAGCGGGTTGTCGTTGGCGGTCTTTTCTTGCGTGTTGGCGATTGCGACCGTCACCTTGTGGTCGTAGTACCAGTTGGCAAGGGTGGCGGTATCGGTAAAGCGCTGGTCGGTGGTGGTGGAGTTCAAAACGACGGTGTAGATCTCGTCGCCATCGCGGTTGTAGGCGCTCGTAAAGCAATAGCCCGCGTCGTCGGTGGTGCCGGTCTTGCCGCCGATGTTGCCATCTTGGCCCAGCAAATAGTTATGCGTGTCCATGGAATGCGAATGGTCGGCGCCGTCGGCGCCCGTGACCTCGATCCAGGAATCCTCGCTCGCTACGACCTCGCGGATCGTGTCGTTTTTCATGGCCTCCTGCATCATCAGCGCTACGTCGTGTGCGGTTGAGTGCATATCGCCAGCCCACTCATCAAAGTCCAGACCGTGTGGGTTCTCAAAGACCGTGCCGGTGCAGCCGAGCTTCTTAGCGCGCTCGTTCATGGCCTTCACAAATGTGGCCTCGGCGTCTTTGGTCTTGGGGTCGATCTTCTTGCCCACATATTCGGCGAGCACGATGGCGGCGTCGTTGCCCGAGGGAATCATCAGACCGCGTAGTGCCTGCTCCACGGTAAGCTCGTCGCCTTCGAGCAAGCCGGCGGTCGAATTACCCACGGTGGCTGCGGCGTTGCTCACCGTGACCTTCTCGTCCATCTTGCAATTCTCGACGGTTAGGATTGCGGTCATGACCTTGGTGATCGAGGCAATCTTGACCTGCTCATCGGCGCCGCGGGCATAGTAGACGGTGCCGTCTTTGCCCATGACGAGGGCATTGGTCGCATCGATATCGGGCAGGTTTTCGGCCGTGATACCGCGCACATCGGCGGTTTTGCCGCAAACATTGTCGGTCGTGAGCGCTTGGGCGCCGGCGACGGTGGGCACGCCGGCGGCAAGGGCGATAGCGCAGACAAAGCCGGCGGCAAGCTGGGCTGAGCGCTTTGCAAAAGAGGTGAGGGACTTCACAGATTTCGCTTTCGACGGGATGGTCTCTTCTGAAACTAGAGTATATCGTTTGCCGGCGTCGGCGATCATCGCGTGCGCGCTTGGCCCACATCCGCACCCGAACGGGCACAAGGGTGCTTAAGGCCGACTTAATCACCCACGCTTGTTGTGTGTGGCGTGCGTCGCCTCAGGCATAATGGAGCGCGAGAGGAGCACGCATGAACGAGCGCATTTTGGTAGTTGATGACGAGAAGGCCATCGCCGACTTGGTTGGCATCTACCTTACAAAAGAGGGCTTTGATGTCCAGATTGCCTATAGCGGGGCCGATGCTGCCAAGGCGATTTTGGAGCAGGAGTTCGATCTGGCGCTGCTTGATGTCATGCTGCCCGATATCGATGGGTTTGAGCTGCTGCGTACGATCCGTTCCAGCCATACCTATCCCGTGATCATGCTGACGGCGCGCGATGCCCAGCAAGACAAGATCGGGGGCCTTTCGCTTGGCGCGGACGATTACGTGGTTAAGCCGTTCCGTCCGCTGGAGCTCATCGCGCGCGTGCACGCTCAGCTTCGCCGCTACACCAGCTACGGTAGCCGTGCACAGGCGGCCGAGTCGCCGACCATTCAGCTCGACGGCTTGGAGATCAACCGCGATGCTCGTTCCGTGACAGTGGACGGTTCACCGGTACGCCTCACACCCACCGAGTATTCAATCTTGCTGTATCTGGTCGAGCATCGCGGCAGCGTGGTGGCCGTGGAGGACCTGTTCCGCGCGGTGTGGAGCGAGGATTTTATGCCCGGCTCCAACAATACGGTGATGGTGCATATTCGCCACTTGCGCGAAAAGATCGGCGACGACGCACAAAAGCCACGCTTTATCAAAAACGTCTGGGGCGTCGGCTACATCATCGAATAACGCTTTTCGCTTGTGAGGATCTTGATATGACAAAAGACGATAGGCAAGCGTTCGAGGTGCCCGATCGGCTCTTTGAATACGTGAGGTCGGTCGTCGACAACCGCGCGCTTGCAACGGTGCTGCTCTTTTTGCTGAGCCTGCTGCTGATTGGCATCGACAACATCGTCGGAATCTTGGCGGTGCTGCTTGTCGGCTTTTTGCTGATCGATCGATTTGAGATCGTGTGCCGCTGCGTGGTGATTGGCGGCGCCGCGTGGGCCATGACGTTGGCGATTGGCGCCATGGCGCTCGGCGGCATCGAAGGGCCGGTGCTGTTCGATGCCGGCTTTGTATTCAACATGCTTGGCTTTGTGCTGGCGCTTGCCGCGTGCGTGCTGTTCTTGTGTGGCCGCGCCCTGTACTACCAGGGCTACGAGCAGGGCGAGCAGCATGCCGATTGTGTGCTGGCCGCTCGTATTCAAGATCGCCTGATCGATCACCCCGACACCTGGGATAACATCGACGGCGACTTCTTGGAGGTCGAGGGCGCCCTTAACCGCGTGCGTGACCGTGAGCGCAAGGTGCAGCAAGCTCTGCGTGACGAGTCGCATCGCAAGGACGATTTGGTCACGTACTTGGCACATGACCTACGCACCCCGCTTGCCAGTGTGGTGGGCTATCTTTCGCTGCTGCAAGAGGCTCCCGAGCTGCCGGTTGAGCAACGTGCGCACTTTACGGGCGTGGCGCTCGACAAGGCGCACCGGCTCGATACGCTCATCGAAGAGTTCTTCGATATCACGCGCTTTGACTTCCACGATATCGTGCTCACGCGCGGCTATGTTGATCTGGGGTTGCTGCTGGCTCAGGTGACTGACGAGTTCTATCCCATCCTCAACGAGCAGCATAAGGAAGTCCAAGTTGATATTCGCGAGGACCTGACGGTGCTCGTGGATGGCGACAAAATGGCTCGCGTGTTCAACAACATCATGAAAAACGCTATTGCCTATAGCTATGAGGGCTCGACCATCACGATCGAGGCCAGACGCCGGGACGGCGGTGGCGTGCGCGTGCGCTTTATCAATCAGGGCGATCCCATCCCTGAGGCAAAGCTCAAGGTGATCTTTGAGAAGTTCTATCGCCTGGATGCGGCGCGTGCGACCAATCGCGGCGGCGCTGGACTGGGGCTTGCCATCGCCAAGGAGATCGTATGCGCGCACGGCGGTACCGTTGCATGTGAATCGACGCCCGAACACACGATATTCACCATCGAGCTGCCCGCCGCATAGCCAGTGTGCCCTTACAAACACTTGACAATGCGCTCACGTGCATATGAGCCGCGATTCCTACTATCGATACTGCTGAATTGATATCGATGTGGAGGTATGCGGTATGACGGCTGCTGCGGCTGTGGAGCCCACGGAGCTTGAAGAACTCATGAAAGCGCAGGCCGAGGCCGCGCACGAGCGCGAGGTTGGGGATGCGACTCGCCCCACGGCAGAGGATCTTGCCGCCTCGCCGACGCGAATCGATGTTGAGGGCCTCGACCTGTTCTATGGCGACCACCATGCGCTCAAGGACGTGAATATCAAGATCCGCGACAAGCAGATTACCTCGTTCATCGGGCCTTCGGGCTGCGGAAAGTCCACGTTGCTGCGCTGCTTTAACCGCATGAACGACGGCATCAAGGACTGCCGAATCGAGGGCAAGATTGCGCTCGATGGTCAAGATATCCTGGGCGACTACGACATCTGCCGCCTTCGCCAGCGCGTGGGCATGGTGTTCCAGCGCCCCAACCCGTTTCCCATGAGCATCTACGACAACGTCGCGTATGGTCCGCGCGGAATGGGAGTGCGCGATCGCGTCGTGCTCGACGAGCTGGTCGAAGACTCCCTGCGACGCGCCGCCCTGTGGGACGAGGCCAAGGACAAGCTCAAAGAGTCGGGTCTGGGTCTTTCGGGCGGCCAGCAGCAGCGTCTGTGCATCGCCCGCGCACTTGCCGTGCAGCCCGACATTCTGCTGATGGACGAGCCGACCTCGGCACTCGACCCTGTGTCGACGCTGGTGGTGGAGCAGCTGGCCTGCGAGCTCAAAGAGACCTGCACGCTCGTGGTCGTTACGCACAATATGCAGCAGGCGGCGCGTATCTCCGATTCGGTCGCATTCTTTTTGCTGGGTGAGCTGGTGGAGCACGCGCCCACCGCGCAACTCTTCAAGAATCCGACCGATCCGCGCACGGCGGATTATTTGACGGGACGTTTTGGCTGATACCATCTAGTAAAGGTACCTTTAGGGTTAAGATGCGGTCATGCCGGCCGCAAAGGGGTTCAACATGATCTATTACGTCGAGGACGATGACAACATCAGGGATTTGACGGTCTATGCACTGCGCAAGCAGGGAATCGAGGCCGAGGGCTTTTCGTGCGACGGTGAGTTTAAAGCTGCCGTGGCGCGACGGGTACCCGATGCCGTCCTGCTCGATATCATGCTGCCCGATACCGATGGCTTGGCGATTATGCGTCGTCTGCGTGCCGATCGCCTGACGGCGACGGTGCCCATCATGATGCTTACCGCCAAGGATACCGAGCTCGACAAGGTGATGGCACTCGATGGCGGTGCCGACGATTACCTGACTAAGCCGTTTTCGCTCATGGAGCTTGCAAGCCGCTGCCGCGCACTGCTGCGTCGCGGCGGCATGGTCAAGCAGGCGAGCGATGTGCTCAGCGTGGGCGACATCGTGCTCTCGCCCAGCCATCGCGAGGTGACCGTTGCCGGCGAGCCGCTTAAGCTCACCCTGCGCGAGTTCGACTTGCTCGAGTACCTCATGCGCAAGCCCGGCGTGGTTTTTACCCGCGAGTCGTTGCTGCAGAGCGTGTGGGGCTGGGACTTCGACGGCGGTTCGCGCACCGTTGACGTGCACGTGCAGACGCTTCGCCAAAAACTGGGCGAGCATGCCAGCGCCATCGAGACCGTGCGCGGCGTGGGCTACCGCTTGGCCGAGCCTTCTGCCGGTGATGGTGCCGAAGGTGACGACACCGCGGCCACCGCATCGGAGGAGTAACCCGTGGTCTTCGCCCCCCAGGGAAAACATACGCTGTCGCACCGCGTTTTTGTGACGATCTTTGTCTGTGCCATGGCGGTTATCGTGGCGTTTACGGTGCTGGGTGCGTTCTTTGTGCAAAACACCTTGGCGGATGCCACGAGTGCCAATCTGGCGCAGGAAACCGAGCTCATTGCTGCCGCCCTCGACGAGCAGCAGGAGCCCATCCCGTTCTTGCGTAGCCTCGATCGAGAGGACTTGCGCATCACGCTGATTAACAAGGATGGATCGGTTGCCTACGACAACGAGGCGTCGCCTTCCACACTGCCCAACCATGGCGATCGCCCCGAGGTCATCGAGGCCTTTGAGAGTGGTTTGGGTTCCGCGGAGCGCGCAAGCTCTACGCTCGACGAGATTATGCTGTATCGCGCCGTCGCCCTTGATAACGGCCAGGTTGTCCGCTTGGCGCAGGCCCAGCCTGGCGTTGCGGCGATTTTGCTGTCGATGGTGGCGCCGATGCTGCTTATCGCAGCAGCGGGTGCGGTACTCTCGTTTTTTATGGCGCGCCGCGAGTCCCGTGCCATCATCGCGCCGTTGCAAGAGGTGGATTTGGACCACCCACGCCGTAGCTATGAGCACGCCTATGCCGAGATGGTCCCCATGCTTGAGCGTATCGAGTCGCAGCGCCAGGAACTCAAGCGCCAAATGGCGGTGCTAGCGGACAACGACCGTATGCGCCGCGAGTTCACGGCGAATATCACCCATGAGCTCAAGACGCCGCTTACGGCGATTTCGGGCTATGCCGAGCTCATTGCAAACGGCATGGTCGAGGGCGAGGACGACCTGCGCAACTTTGGCGGTCGCATCTATCGTGAGGCGGGCCGCTTGGCAGCGCTTGTCAACGATATCCTTACGCTGTCTAACTTGGACGAGGCCGAGCGTGCAACTGAGGGCGAGGCGGTGCCCATTGGGTCCACGGAGCCTATTGAGCTCTCGCGTGCCATCTACGCGGTTGAGCAGCGTCTTGAACAGGTCGCCCGTCAGGCGAATGTGACGATAAGTCATGAGACCAAGCCTGTGGTCGTCGAAGGCGTGTCGCGCTTGATCGACGAGCTCATCTATAATCTGGCAAGCAACGCCATCCGCTACAATCGACCCGGCGGTACGGTTACGCTGCGGTGCGGCACCAACGACGAAGGCCATCCGTTCCTCGCGGTCGCCGACACGGGAATCGGTATCGCGCCTGAAGAACAGGGCAAGGTATTTGAGCGGTTCTATCGCGTGGACAAGAGTAGGTCCAAGGCACGCGGCGGAACCGGCCTGGGGCTTGCCATTGTCAAGCATGCGGCCCTGTATCATCACGCCACGCTCGATTTGTCGAGCGAGTTGGGCGTGGGAACCACCATTACGGTGACGTTTCCCATACAGCAGGACGAGCCATTCGCATAGCGATACAACATAGATATTGATGCAGACGCTGCATTTGACTTTCGGGTGCGGCGTTGTTGTGCAATTTTACGATTGCTTCCGACATTTTTACAGGAGAGCCTGTTTCTTATGTATAGAGTTTGGTCTCGGTAAAAAGATGCGATAACATACGGACAGTTTTGTCAATCCGAACTGGGGAAATGAAAGGCAAGCTGCATGACCCTTCTCGAACTGTTCCAGCTGCTCAAAAAGCATCTCAAGCTGGTCATCACCCTTCCGGTGGTCTGCGCGATCGCCATGGGCATCGTGTCCTTCGTTGCGATGGACAACACCTATACCGCGACGACGAGCATGTACATTCTCGCCAAGACCGACGATAGCGGTCAGATGAGCTACAACGATCTCTCGGCGAGTCAGATGCTTTCCAACGATATCGCCACGCTGCTGGATAGCGATAGCGTTAAGAGCGGCGCAGCCAATGAATTGGGCCTCACCGATCTGGATGACTACAAGGTGTCTGTTTCCTCCGAGACCACCACGCGTGTCATTACGCTTTCGGTTACCGGCACCGATGCCAAGGAGACGGCTAAGGTCGCAAAGGCCATGGCCAGCTCGGTGAGTACGGTCGCTCAGAACGTCGGCGCTGCCCAGAGCATCAACGTTATCGACGAGGCCAAGACCCCCGAAGCCCCCAGTGGCCCCAAGCGCACGCTGTATATTGCCGTCGCGTTCCTCGCCGGTATCTTTATCGCAGTTGCCTATGTCGTTTTGGCAGACATGCTCAATACCCGCATTCGCGGTGCCGAAGAGGCAGAAGAGCTCCTGGGCATTCCCGTTGTTGGCCGAATTCCGGCTATGAAAGGTGGTAAATAGGCATGGCTAAGGCAAAGAACACCGATAAGCTCGTTGTACAGAATGCCGCTAAGACCCTTCTGGCCAACATCCGCTTTGCGAGCGTGGACGACCCCATTCGCACCATCACCGTTACCTCCTCGATTCCCAACGAGGGCAAGTCTACGGTTTCCATTAACCTTGCCCAGGCAATCGCCACGAGCGGCAAGTCCGTGCTCTTGGTCGAGGCCGATATGCGCCGCAGGTCCCTTTCCGATATGCTTGGCGTTCGTTCGCGCGGCGGACTCTATGCGGTTCTTTCCGAGCAGATCTCCATTGACCAGGCGATTGTCGAGACGGGTCAGAAGAACTTCTACTTCCTCGATGCCGAGCCGCATATTCCCAATCCTGCCGACATCATCGTCTCTCACCGCTTTGCCAAGCTGGTAAAGGCACTGTCCGCCAAGTTCCAGTATGTCATCTTTGATGCTCCCCCGGTCGGCACCTTCATCGATGCTGCCGAGATCGCAAGTCTGACCGACGGCACGCTGTTCGTGGTGCGCGAGGACTTCACCAAGCGCGAGGAGGCACTCAACGCTATCGGCCAGCTTAAGAAGTCCGAGAAGGTCAAGCTCATCGGTACCGTTATGAACTACTGCGAGACCGAGACCAGCGAGTACTACTACTCCTACTACACCAAGGACGGTAAGAAGGTGAAGAAGGGCTCCGACGATCAGGGGACTTCCAAAAAGGGCATCTTCACCAACCGAGCAAACGTTTAGTTGATTAAGGCTGACCTATGCGTGACATTCATTGCCATATCTTGCCGGGTGTAGACGACGGCGCCGCCGATCTCGATGAGAGCTTGGCGATGCTCGAGGCTGCCAAGCGGGTCGGTGTAACCAGAATCGTTTGCACTCCTCACTGCCGTGATCCTTATTTTGATTACGACAAGATGTGGGATGCCTTTGAGCTGCTGCGTGATAACGCTGACGGTTTTCCGCTCCAGATGGGCTTCGAGGTCAACCATCGAAAGCTCGTTGAGCTTGGTATCGATGCCGCGGAGCACTTGCATTTCGATGGAACCAACGAGTTTCTGCTCGAGCTTTCGACGCATGCCGATGCGTATGCGTTTAGAGAGTACGAGAACACGATTTACGATTTGCAGTGCCGTGGCTACCAGGTGATCATCGCTCATCCTGAGCGCTATCGTGCGGTTCAAAAGGATGTAAGCGTGGCGGAGCGCCTGGTCGATATGGGCTGCAAGCTGCAGGCTTCGGCGGACTTTATTGCCGGCGGTCGCTTTGGTCGCGAGAAAAAGCCGGCACAGCGCTTGTTCGATCAGAACCTGTACAGCTTCATCGCGAGCGATGCCCATAACGTGGGTCATTACGACTGCCTGGCGAAGGCTCGCGCGAAGTTTAGCGTACGCGGAGCTCATTTTCGCTAAAATCTGTCCCTAACGTTCGCGTTGAATGAAAGGGCAGCTATGGATATCCAACTTAAGACGGGATGCTTTGATGACGCGGCGTTGGTGCGCCGCGTCGTTTTTATGGACGAGCAGGGCTACGAGAATGAGTTCGACGCTATCGACGAGGATCCGAACTGCATTCATGTGACGCTCTATGTAGACGGCGAGCTTGCCGGTTGCTCGCGCGTGTTTCCCGAAGAGCTTGAGCGCGTGGCTGACGCAGAGGCCCCGGTGTTGCCGGCATGCGACATGGACGAAGACGTTGCGGCGGGGGAGACCTACATTATGGGGCGCGTCGCCGTGCTGCCGGCTATGCGTCGTCGCGGACTGGCGAGTGCGATCGTGGAGACCAGTGCTTCGTGTGCACGCGATGCCGGCGCTAAGCTTATTAAGCTGCATGCGCAGGAATACGTGCTGCCGCTCTATGCCAAGGCCGGCTACACGCAGATTGCCCCGGTGGACTACGAAGACGAAGGCCAGCCCCACGCCTGGATGGCCAAGCGCATGGGCGACAGATAGGGACGTTCCTTTTCTGCCGGCAGCTGGGGACACTCCTTGGCAATCGACGCATGGGTGTTCCAACATACAGTTTTTCGATTCCGTATGTATATATGCGCGCTAATAGGTTATAAAATCTAAGTCTGAACATAGCAGGTCTGCGATGCGGCTCGGGCAACCGGGCCGTTTTTGCGGGCAGGGGTAGCGCGAAAGGACTGCACATGCGTCAATTTAAGACCGAGAGCAAAAAACTGCTCGACCTCATGATCAACTCCATCTACACCAATAAGGAAATCTTCCTGCGCGAGCTTATCTCCAACGCGAGCGATGCCGTCGACAAGCTCAACTTTAAGAGCCTTCAGGATCCGAGTGTCAAGCTCGACCAGGGCGACTTGGCCATCCGCGTTTCCTTTGATAAAGATGCCCGTACCATCACGATTTCGGATAACGGTATCGGCATGACCGCCGAGGAGCTCGAGCGCAACCTGGGCACCATCGCCCATTCCGGCTCCGAGGAGTTTAAGACCGAGAACGCCGAGCAGCAGGGTTCCGATGTCGACATCATCGGTCAGTTTGGCGTGGGTTTCTACTCCGCCTTTATGGTCGCCAGCCACGTGAAGGTCGTCAGCCGCGCTTACGGCGAGGATTCCGCCCACGTTTGGGAGTCCGACGGTCTTGAGGGCTACACCATCGAGGATGGCGAGCGTGCTGAGCACGGTACCGATGTCATCCTGACGCTGCGCGAGAACGAGAAGCTCGACGCCGACGGCGAGGCCGAGACCTACGATCGCTTCCTGACCGAGTGGGGCCTCAAGAGCCTGATTCAGCAGTACAGCAACTATGTGCGTTATCCGATCCAGATGATGGTGTCCAAGAGTCGCCAGAAGCCCAAGCCCGAGGACGCCGGCGACGACTACAAGCCCGAGTACGAGGACTATCAGGAGCTTGAGACCATCAACTCCATGACGCCGATCTGGAAAAAGCGCAGCTCCGACGTTGAGCAGAAGGATTACGACGAGTTCTACAAGTCCACGTTCCACGACTTTGACGATCCCGCGCGCACTATCAGCTTCCACGCCGAGGGCACGCTCGAGTATGACGCCCTGCTGTTTGTGCCGGGTCGCGCCCCGTTCGATCTGTACAGCAAGGACTACGAGAAGGGCCTGGCGCTCTACAGCTCCAACGTGCTGATTATGGAGAAGTGCGACGACCTGCTGCCCGACTACTACAACTTTGTGCGCGGTGTCGTGGACTCTGCCGACGTGACGCTCAATATTTCGCGTGAGACGCTGCAGCAGAACCGTCAGCTCAAGGCCATTGCCAAGCGTGTCGAGAAGAAGATCACCGCCGACCTTGAGGATATGCGTGACAACGACCGCGAGGCCTACGAGAAGTTCTTTGAGAACTTTGGTCGCGGTCTTAAGTACGGCATCTACTCGAGCTATGGCATGAAGGCCGATGAGCTCGCCGACCTGCTGCTGTTCTGGTCTGCCAAGGAGCAGAAGATGATCACCCTTGCCGAGTATGCTAAGGGTATGCCCGAGGGCCAGAAGGCAATCTACTATGCCGCCGGCGATTCGCGCGAGCGTCTGGCCAAGATGCCCGTCGTGAAGGGCGTGCTCGACCGCGGCTACGATGTACTGCTGCTGACGCAGGACGTGGATGAGTTCACCTTCCAGGCCATGCGTGAGTACGTGGCTGCCGATATGCCCAAGGTCTACGAGGATGACGCTGCTCGCGAGGCTGCCGAGAAGGCAGTTGCCGATGGTGCCGAGCCTGAGGTCGAGGATCGTCACCTGGAGCTTAAGAACGTCGCGACCGGCGATCTTGACTTGGCGACCGATGACGAGAAGAAGGAGGCCGAGGACGCCACCAAGGAGAACGAGGACCTCTTTAACGCCATGAAGGAGGCGCTCGGCGACAAGGTCGAGAAGGTTGCCGTCTCCGCGCGCCTGACCGATGCCCCCGCCTGCATCACCACCGAAGGCCCGCTTTCGCTCGAGATGGAGAAGGTGCTCCAGAAGGGTCCCGAGGGTACGCCCGACGGTATGCCCAAGAGCCAGCGCGTGCTCGAGCTCAACGCTAAGCACCCGGTCTTCGCCAAGCTCGTCGCTGCCCAGAAGGCGGGCGATGCCGACAAGATTAAGCAGTACTCCGGCCTGCTTTACGACCAGGCCCTGCTCGTCGAGGGCATCCTCCCCGAGGACCCCGTAGCCTTCGCGGCGGCTGTTTGTGAGCTTATGTAATTAGGTAGTTACGCGGTTTTACCAAACCGCGTAACAGCTCGACGCTGCCCTCAGTTCCGCCGTTCTAACGAACGGCGGACCAGTCGACGCTGCGCGGGCGCCAGAGCGACAACTTGTCATTCAAAGAGGACGGCATGACCAGAAGGTCTATGCCGTCCTCTTTTAATGCCAATTTGTTCGCTCTGGCGCCCGCTCGCTGGCATTGCTAAAACATCGACGTTACCGTGGTCCAAACTAGTCATTGGGGGCGTTCTTGTTTGACTGGTCGTTTAAGGACGTCCCCAATGACTGCTCGGATTGCTAATTTGTGCGGGTTGTGGTTTTGTGACCAGCTGAAATTTAAGATACTGTACATCTGTACGCTAACTCATCTTCGTAGTATATTGCTACCCGCAAAACTCAGCACCATTGTGCTTTGAGACGTTAAAGCGCCTACTACAATGGTTGTCGATAGTACGATTCGATTTAACGACAGGATGGATGGTCCAAGCGTGAGTCTCGGCAGCAAACTATCCAATGCAAAGGTGTCCTTTGCGATATTTAAGCGCGACATTAAGCGACTGCTTGTGAACCCCGTCGCCCTGGTGGTTACCCTAGGCGTGTGCGTTATTCCCTCGCTGTATGCCTGGTATAACATCGTGGCAAACTGGGATCCGTATGGAAACACCCAAGGCATCAAGATTGCTATCGCCAACAACGATCGAGGCACCCAAAACGACTTGGTGGGTGAGCTCAACGCTGGCGACAAAGTGGTCGACCAGCTCAAGGAGAATCATCAGTTGGGCTGGACGTTCGTCGACTCGACGGCCGATGCCAAGGAGGGCGTCGAGAGCGGCGAGTACTATGCCGCTATCGTGATTCCCAAGAACTTCTCGGATAACCTGGTTTCGATGCTCGACGGCAACTACCATCAGCCCAAGCTCACGTACTACGTCAATGAGAAGAAGAGCGCCATCGCGCCCAAGGTTACCGATACCGGTGCAAACACCATCGAGGAGCAGATCAACTCGGAATTTGTCTCTACGGTAGGCAAGACTGTTGCCGGTATCGCCAAGGATGCCGGTGTCGATTTAAAGGACAAGGCAACCCAGACTCAGGACTCGCTGGCAAGTTCGGTGTCCGAGGCGTCCGACACCTTGGGCGAGGTGCGCGATTCGATTGGCGATATGAATGCCGCCATCGATAAGACGAGTGGCGCTATCGCCTCGGCTGATGCGGCACTTGCCGGCTTGCAAGGCCAGGCACCGTCGCTGACGCAGGCGATCTCCCAGGGCAACGACCTGCTGAGCGAAGCTCGCACCACGGCGGGCAACTCCATCACCTCGCTCTCCAAGGCGCTCTCGGAAGGCAGCCTTGCGCTCACCAAGACGTCGGCCTCTGCGAACGCTGCCATCGGCAAGCTGACGGGCGCGGTCACATCTACGACCACCCGTATCGACAACTCGCTCGAGTCTCTTCAAGCGACGATCGACCACAATAAGGCCGTTATCGGGCACTTGGAGATTCTCGCCAATGACACGTCGACAGGTTCCGAGGAAATTGACGCGCGCATTGTATCGACCGTCAATACGCTCCGTGAGCAGAACGAGAAGTTGCAGAGCATCAAGGACGGTCTGTCCGCGCAGTCGAGCGCCATGGCGAATGACGCCGCGGCTGTCTCGGGTGCCAGCGACGCTATCAATAACGCAATTCAGACCGGTGCGACCAACCTTGGCCAGGCCCAGACGGACCTGGGTCAAAACGCGCTGCCGAAGGCCTCGAGCGCGCTTGATTCCTTTGCCGCCGTCTCGGGTGATTTGACGGGTATCGTATCTGGCCTCACGCCCACGATTGCAAGCGCGCGCGGTACGCTTTCGCAGCTTAACGCTACGCTCGGCCAGGCCAAGACCACGCTGTCCCAAACCGATGCCTCCCTTGCCAAGGTTCAGGACAAGCTCGCGACCGCCGCTAATGACATTGCGGCGCTGCAGACCTCTGAGTCTATGGGCGAGTTAGCCGACCTCATGGACGTCGACGTCAATGACGTGGCAGATTTCATGGCATCTCCGGTTGAGCTGACGTCCAAGTCAATCTATCCGGTCAAGAGCTTTGGCTCGGGCATCGCGCCCTTCTACACCAATCTGGCGCTGTGGGTAGGCGGCTATGTGCTCATCGCTATCTACAAGCTCGAGGTCGACCGCGAGGGCATCGGTAGCTTTACGGCGCGTCAGGGCTACTTTGGCCGCTGGCTGCTGATGGTGATCCTGGGTGCGTTCCAGGCCATTATCGTTACGGTGGGCGACCTGGTCATTGGCGTTCAGTGCGTCAATCCGCTGCTCTTTGTGCTGGGCGGCATCGCTATCTCGTTCACCTACGTCAATATCATCTATGCGCTGTCCACCACGTTTAAGCATATCGGCAAGGCTATCGGCGTCATTCTCGTCATCGTGCAGATCCCCGGCTCGTCGGGCATGTATCCCATCGAGATGATGCCCGGCTTCTTCCAATGGCTGCATCCGCTGCTGCCCTTCACCTATGGCATCAACCTGCTGCGCGAGACCGTCGGTGGCATGTATTCGTTCAACTACCTGTTCAACCTGTGCATCCTGGGCGTGTTCCTGATCGTGGCGCTCTTTATCGGTCTGCAGCTGCGCCCGTTGCTGCTCAACCTCAACCTGCTCTTTGATAAACAGCTTTCCACGACGGGGCTCATGATCTGCGAGTCCAACGACCTGCCGCGCCAGCGCTATTCGCTGCGCACGGCCATGCGCGTCATGCTCGATTCGGATTCGTACCGTCGCGAGTTGCTCGATCATGCCGTGGCGTTTGAGCATCGCTACCCGTACTACATCAAGGGCGGTTTTGCCGCCGTGGTAGGCGTGCAGGTTCTGCTCTTTGTGCTTTCGACGGTGCTCGATATCGACAATAACGGCAAGATCATCCTGCTCGTTATCTGGATCATTTCGGTTATCGCCATCTGTGGCTGGCTCATCAACATCGAGTACATCCGCGCGAGCCTCAATACCCAGATGCGCATCTCGGCGCTTTCGGATGAGGACCTGCGTCGCGAGATGCGCGAGCACACGGCCGCCATTCCTGCTGCCCGTCGCATGTTTGGTCTCAACGCCAGCGAGCGGGGCACCAAGGACAGCGAACAGCCCACGAGCCGTCTGCCGCATACCGGTGCGCATCGTAAAGCTCATGATGCCGACGGCGTTGACAACGTAAACGGAAACGACGGGGACACCACCCCGCTTGGCAAGCACTCCAAAGGAGGTGAGGCATAAATGAAAAACATCCTGCACCTGTTTAAGCGCGATGTCCAAAACGTGTCTCGCTCCGTGATTGGCTTGATTGTCGTGATGGGTCTCATTATCGTGCCGTGCCTGTACGCGTGGTTTAACATCGCCGGAAGCTGGGATCCGTATGGCAACACCGGCAATCTCAAGATCGCCGTGGTCAACACCGACGAGGGCTACGAGAGCGATCTGATTCCCGTCGAGGTCAACGTGGGCGAAAACGTAACCTCCACCCTGCGCGGCAACGAGAACTTCGATTGGGTCGTCCTCAACGACCGCGATAAGGCGATTGAGGGCGTTAAGTCGGGCGCGTACTACGCTGCCGTCGTTATCCCTAAAACGTTTAGCGCCGACATGATGACGCTTTTCTCGACCGAGGTGAAGCACGCCGATATCGAGTTCTATGAGAACCAGAAGGCCAACGCCATCGCGCAGATCGTGACTGAAAAGGGTTCGAGCGCCGTCCAGAGTCAGGTCAACGAGACCTTTACCAAGACCATCACGACCATCGGCCTTAAGACCGTGTCCAGCCTGCTCGACTATATGAGCACCGACCAGGTGAGCAACTTTATCGCCAATCTGTCCTCGACGCTGGGCGATTCGGTCCAGGACCTGCAGGACGTTCAGGCCAGTGCAACGTCGCTTGCGGGCATTTTGAGTTCTACGTCCGATTCACTGACATCGGCGGGCGGCATGCTCAAACAGTCCGGATCGACCGAGGAGTCGGTGAAGCAGCTCATGCAGCATGCCGAGAGCGGTATTGCCGATTCCGAGCAAGCGCTCAAGTCTGCCAGCGATGCGATCGATGCCGCTATTGATGGGAGCGCAGGTTCGTTCGATAACGTTTCTACCGAGCTCGCAAAGGCATTCGACGCTGCAAACAAGCATGTCAATCTTACGGTGTCTCAGCTCAACGATGGTGCAGTGTCACTCAAGAACCGTGCCGACGAGATTGATGCCACGGCGAATGAGCTCCGTAGTCTTGCTGGCCAGGTGAGTAACGATAAGCTCGAGGCAGGGCTTGAGGACGCGGCTGCTGAGCTTGACAAAACCGCGACGGAGTACCGCAACAATGCCAATGAGCTGACGAACATCGCGACGTCGCTCACGAAGAGCATGGCCGAGGTCAACAGCTCGCGTGCTGAGGTCGACCAGGCCATCGCCGATGCCAAGGCGGGTATCTCGGGTGCCAAGTCCGACTACGATTCTACGTTCTCGGTTAAGGCCAAAGAGCTCAAGAAGACCATTTCGGGCGTTCTGGATTCCCTGAACGGTATCTCGGGTGACCTAGATAGCGCCGTGAGCGGTCTGACCGACGCCTCTGGTTCGCTCGCGAAGGGTCTCTCCAAGGCTGCAAGGCTCGTCAACAAGGCTTCCGATCAGCTGGGTGAGGCATCGGACAAGATTAGCGCGTTCAAGGACGAGCTCGACGGTGCCCTTATGTCGGACGATCTGGCCACGATCAAGACGATGATCGGCAACGACCCCGATGGCCTCGCCGTGTCGCTTTCCGGCCCCGTTGCGCTCGATCGCAAGCCGGTCTATCCGATCCGCAACTACGGCTCGGCCATGGCGCCGTTCTACACGATTTTGTCGCTGTGGGTGGGCTCGATTGTTCTGGCGGCCATGATGAAGGTCTCGGTTGACGATGAGCTCATCAACGAACTCATTCCCGTGCGCTTGCACGAGATCTACCTGGGCCGTTATCTGTTCTTTGGCGGTCTGGCCTTGCTGCAGGCAACGCTCGTGTGCGCGGGCGACATTCTGTTCTTTGGCATCCAGTGCGACAACCCCCTGCAGTTTGTGCTTGCCGGCTGGGTCGCGAGCCTCGTGTTCTCCAATATCGTCTACACGCTCACGGTATCGTTTGGAGATATCGGCAAGGCCCTCGCCGTCGTGCTGCTGGTCATGCAGGTCGGCGGTTCGGGCGGTACGTTCCCCATCGAGATGACCGGTCCCGTGTTCCAGGCGATCTATCCGTTCCTGCCGTTTACCCACGGCATCAACGCCATGCACGCCGCCATGGCCGGTGCCTACCATATGGAGTACTGGGTTGAGTTGGGCATTCTGGCGAGCTATCTGATTCCGTCGCTGGCCCTGGGCGTCGTCTTCCGCCGCCCGGTTATCAAAGCCAACGACTGGATCATCGAAAAGCTGGAGTCAACCAAATTGATTTAATGCAGCGACGTAAACGCCGTCGGAACATCGAGGCCTTCCAACCCGATGCTTTAGCGTAGTGAATTGCACGGGTTGCTTGGTTGTTGTTACAGTAGCGGGGCGTGCCGGGGGTCCGGTGCGCCCCGTTTTTATTTGACCATGAGGCGGCACGCAGCCATACGCGTGCGGACACCACGCCCAGATTGAGTGCGAGGATGTTCCATGGCCCAATACGCTGCCAACGAAATCGAAAACTTGCCCGATAGCCCTGTAGCCCGTGAAGACCTGGGCGCGGGCGGCACCTTCCGCGGCGCCGGCGCACGCTCTCCGCTGTTCTGGAAGGTTCTGCTCCTTTCGGTGGCGGTCATCTGGGGCTACTCCTTTACCACTATGAAGGACGCACTCGGCACCATTCCGGTGTTCGCGCTGCTCTATGTACGCTTTCTGCCCGCAGCGTTGGTCATGTTTGCCGTCTTCCACAAGCGCATCATTGCACATTTCAACGCTCGCAACCTGATCGTTGGCCTGAGTATGGGCGTGCTCATGTGGGCGGCCTATGCGTTGCAGACGGTCGGTCTGGCACATACTACGGCGGGCAAGAATGCTTTTTTGACGGGCACGTACTGCATCCTTGTGCCGTTCGCGAGCTATTTTCTGAGCGGCGAAAAACTCACCCGCTATAACCTGGGCGCGGCACTGCTGTGCTTGGCGGGCATTGGTTTGGTGGCGCTCGATAGCGTTGAATTCAACATCGGTGACGTCATTACGCTGGCGGGTGCGGTCTTTTTCGCCATCCAGATGGCGGTGACCGCCAAGTACGGTCGCAAAATGGACATCAACGTCATCACGTTTTGGATGTTTGTGGGCAACGGCGTGCTGAGCCTGGCAACGTCGCTGCTATTCGAGACCCAAGCGCCTCTGTCCGTGTGGACGCCGAGCTTTATCACTGCGATGGCGTTTCTCTCGGTGGGCTGCACATGCGTGGCTCTGCTCATCCAAAACGTCGGCCTGGCGCATGTCCCGGCTTCGACGGGCTCGCTGCTCCTTTCGATGGAGTCCCCTTCGGGCGTGTTGTTTTCGGTGCTGCTGATGGGGGAGGCGCTCACCTCGCGTCTGCTCGCCGGCTTCGTGCTTATCTTCCTGTCGATTATCTTGAGCGAGACTCACTTCGATTTTTTGCGTCGAAAGCCGCGCCCGCAATTGTAAACAACTTGTTGCGCCGCCCTCCCGGGGCGGCATTTTTTATGCGTCGCCCTTAAAGTAGTACTTTGCACTTTACGCTATCAAAGTGCTTGCTACAAAAACGTTACTGGGGGGCATCTATGGCACCAGCACTGTCCGATCTTCAACCGCAATCAGCGCCCAAGGCCACCGCGGCGGCGCAGGCCGCTATCGGTGACGGTCTTGTTGCAGAAGCTCAGGCTTTTGCAGACGAGCTCGCTGCGTGGCGACACGATTTACACCAGATGCCCGAGCTGGGCAATAGCCTCCCGCAGACCTCTGCGTATATTCAAGCGCGCCTGACCGAGATGGATATCCCATTTGCCACGCTCGTCGATGGTTCCTGTGTTGTGGGCCTTGTCGGCGCCGGTGCCGTCGCGGCCCAGGGCAATGGCGTCTGCACGGACGAACAGGCCGGTACGGTCGTTATGCTGCGTGGCGACATGGATGCCCTGCCCGTTGCCGAAGAGTCAGGCGAGCCTTTCGCCTCTACGAACGGCTGCATGCACGCATGCGGACACGATATGCACGCGACGGCGCTGCTTGGTGCAGCCCGTATGCTCAAGGCGCGCGAGGCGGAGCTTGTCGACGCCAATGCCACGGTTAAGTTGCTGTTCCAGCCGGGCGAGGAAACCTTTGAGGGTGCCCGCGCCGCCATCGCCGATGGTCTGCTACAGAACCCGCGTCCCCAGGCCGCCTTTGCCATGCATGTCAATAGCCAGTCGCCGCTTGGCCTGGTGCTCTACGGCAGCCCGGCGCTCTCGGGCGTGTACGGTTTTCGCATCACGCTTCAGGGCAAGGGTGGTCATGGCTCGAGCCCCGAGATCTGCATCGACCCCATCACGGCCGGCGTCCATGTGCATCTGGCGCTTCAGGAGCTCATCTCCCGCGAGGTGCCGGCGGCCAAGGAGGTCGCACTGACTGTCGGTAAGTTCGCCGGCGGTCAGGCCGCAAATGTCATCCCCGACACTTGTGTGCTCGAGGGAACGCTGCGCGGCTTCGACGTCGAGCTCATGGAGCACCTCAAGACCCGCATCGCGGAGGTCGTCAAAGGTGTTGCCACGACCTATCGTACGCCGGCGACTATCGAGACGCTCTCGGATGTTCCCCCGCTCGTACTCGATGACGATATGACGCAGGCGTCGCTTGGCTACGTGGGCGCGGTGCTGCCCAAGTCCGCCTTCTTGCCACTGTTCCACGCCATGGCGAGCGAGGACTTCGCGCTTATCTCGAGCAAGATCCCGAGTGCGTACTTTACCGTGGGCGCTGCCGCGACTGATACGGACGAGCATTTTGCTCAGCACCATCCCAAGGCACGCTTTAGCGATGCCGAGCTGCCGCTCGGCGCCGCGGCTTATGCGGCAGTCGCTTTGGGCTATATCGCCGACCACCGGTAGCGCCCAACCTTGCCTTTCAAGCCTGCGGGCATGGCCATAAGGCCTATGCCCTTGTCTTTCAAGGCAATCTTGGGCACCGTGGGCGCCATCGTCTCGGGCGTGCTGTTCGATGCCACGGGCTCCTTTGCGAGCACCTGGATTGTGTGCCTGGCGTGCTCCGTGGTCATGCTCGTGTTCCTGCTGGCATCCGAGCCCATCGCCGCCAAGCTGCGCGCGAGCGTGGCGGGGGAGTAGACGTTCGTCGCTCTTTTCAGATCGCCCCGTTCTGTTCGTGGCCGCCCTGGAAGCCGAATGGATGCTCGTACCATCATTCGGTTTCCAAGGCGGCCACGGGCCTAAGAAATGATCCGCTTTCCTCCGTCCCCCAACAGATCACGTGATTCGAAAGAGACGGAGGAAAACGGATCACAAACCGCGGCGGTGCGTCTGGCCGAACGAGCCCCCATACCCTCGTTCGGTCAGACGCGCCGCCGCGTTTTGTTTTTGTGCCGTATAATGACCACTACCTATGACGCGATACAAAAGAAAGGTGTTTGCCCATGCAGGCACAGAAGGCGGAGGGAACCCGCGACCTTATCGGCGCCGAGATGCGCGCCTGGCAGAAGATGCAGCAGATTGCGGCCGGCGTATTCGAGCCGTTTGGCTTTAAGCCCATCGAGACGCCCGCGATCGAGCAGGTGGACGTGTTTGTCCACGGTATCGGCCAGTCGACCGACGTCGTGCGCAAGGAAATGTTCCGCGTGTTCAGCGGTGCCAACCTGGAGCGCGTCTTTGCCGAGGGCACCGACACCAAACTCAAGCCCAAGCAGCGCCTGGCGCTTCGCCCCGAGGGCACGGCCGGCGTGGTGCGCGCCGTCGTCGAGAACAATCTGGTGCCCCAGGGCTCCACGCCGTTTAAGGCGTACTACGCCGAGGCCATGTTCCGCGGCGAGCGTCCCCAGAAGGGCCGCCTGCGCCAGTTCCACCAGGTGGGCATCGAGTGGCTCGGCGCTCCCGATCCGGCGGCAGACGCCGAGTGCATCATCATGCTCATGGAGTTCTACAAGCGCCTGGGCTTCGACCTTTCCAAGCTTCGTCTGCTCATCAACTCGATGGGTGACGCCCAGTGCCGTCCGGCCTATCGCGAGCAGGTTAAGCAGTTCATCCTCGATCACGCAGACGAGATGTGCGACGAGTGCCGCGAGCGCGCCGAGCTCAACCCGCTGCGCGCCTTCGACTGCAAGAACGACCACTGCCGCGAGATCATGGCCGACGCGCCGCTGATGGGCGACAACCTGTGCGACGAGTGCCGCGAGCACTACGAGCAGGTCAAGCGCTATCTGGATGCCGCCGGTATCGAGTATGTCGAGGATCCCACCCTGGTGCGCGGCCTGGACTACTACACCCGTACTGTCTTTGAGGTCGAGGCCCCTGGCGCCGGCGTCGGCTCCATCGGTGGCGGCGGCCGCTATGACGGCCTGGTCGAGCTCGAGGGTGGCAAGCCCACGGCGGGCGTCGGCTTTGCCGTCGGTTTTGAGCGCGCCCTGCTGGCCCTGCAGGCCTTTGGCAACGATTTGGGTGCCGATGAGGCCCCGTGCGTCTATGTCGCCAACGCCGGCAAGGAGCTGCGCCAGAACGTCTTTGCCATTACGCAGGAGCTTCGCGCCGCAGGCATCGTGACCGAGGCCGACTATCAGGGCCGTTCGCTCAAGGCCCAGTTCAAGCAGGCCGATAAGGTGGGCGCCAAGCTCATCTTGGTCCTGGGCGGCGACGAACTTGCCGCCGGCAAGGTCAAGGTGCGCGACATGGAGAGCCACGAAGAGGTCCTTGCCGATCTGGCCAACGTCGTCGAGGCGGTTCGCGAGCGCCTGTAGTGCATCTTTTTGAGCTGCGGGCCCGCTAACATGTCCCGCTTGCGCCGAGCGATTGTTACGGGGGTGTTTCGCATTTATGCGGAATGCCCCCGTTTGTGTATGCCGTCCACCGAGAAATACGACCATTTAGAGCAAAAACCCTTGCAATGCAGAAAATACTTTTGTGTGGTAAAGCGCAATCAGTGTCGAAAGTATTTCTCAAGCGCCTATAATGAATACCGCATGTTACGTGCATAGAAGGAGGAATGGGAGGAAACGTGGCTGAGAACCTAAGCAACCAGTCTGTACCCGAAGCCGCGGCGCGCGTCGCTGCCGTGGTCAACCGCCTCGTTAACCGAATCGGCTCGAATGCCGAGTCCAGGGAGCGTCTCGCCGAGATCGAGATCCCCGAGGAGCTGCGCGACAATCTGGCGTTGTTCCTGCGCCTGGAGCGTCGTGTGCTTAGCGAGTATGATCCTGAGATCGCGGACCTGTTCGACAAGATCCTGTCGGCCGAGATTGTGGCCAATGCCGGTAACCCCGGTACCCGCGCTGCCGACGAGGCCGTCGACGAGCAGGGCGTGCCCACCGCCGACGAGCCCACTGCCGTGGCATTTCGTGAGGTCGTCGATCTGATCGACAGCCTGCCGCTCGATAAGCAGCAGGTCATTGTCCGCGCCTTTACGAGCTTCTTCCATCTGGCAAACCTGTCGGAGGAGAACTACCGTGTGGCGCAGCTGCGCGAGCGCGAGGCCGGTGCGTCGACCGATACCGAGGTCGATCCCGCCAACGAGCTCACCGTCGCCTATCACCAGCTGGTGAATGAGCTGGGCGTCGAGGGCGCCAACGAGCTGCTCGGCAAGCTTGAGTTCCATCCCGTCTTTACCGCGCATCCCACCGAGGCCCGTCGCAAGGCCGTCGAGGGCAAGATTCGCCGTATCTCCAACCTGCTGGAGGAGCGTCCGCGTCTGGGCGGCTCCGACCTGGTGGAGAACGAGCGCCATATGCTGCAGGAGATCGACGCCCTGGTGCGTACGAGCCCCATCGCGCTCAAGAAGCCCACGCCGGTCGAGGAAGCCGATACCATCATCGACATCTTCGATAACACGCTGTTTGACGTCATCCCTGTCATCTATCGTCGCTTTGACGACTGGGTGCTGGGCGACAAGGCCGGTACCGTGCCGCCGCTGTGCCCGGCGTTCTTCCATCCCGGCAGCTGGATCGGTTCCGACCGCGACGGCAACCCCAACGTCACCGCCAAGGTGAGCCGTGAGGTCGCCGCCAAGTACTTCACCCACATGGTGCTCAAGCTCGAGGACAAGTGCCGCCGCATCGGCCGCAACCTCACACTCGAAGCCACCTACAGCAAGCCGTCTGCCGAGCTCATCAACCTGTGGAACCATCAGGTCGAGATGAGCCCTCGTTACACGGCCCGCGCCGAGCTGATCTCCGAGCACGAGCCTCATCGCGCCGTCATGCTCGTCATGGCCGACCGCCTGAACGCCACCGTGCGTCGTATCACCGACACCATGTACCACAGCGCCGATGAGTTCCTGGAGGACCTGCGCGTCGTCCAGCGCTCGCTGGCCGCCTGCGGAGCCGTCCGTGCTGCTTACGGCCCGGTCCAGACCATCATCTGGCAGGTCGAGTCCTTCGGCTTCCACATGGTCGAGATGGAGTTCCGTCAGCACTCCGTGGTGCACGCCCGCGCCCTCAAGGATATCCACGAGAACGGTATCCATGGCGATCTGCAGCCCATGACGCGCGAGGTCATCGATACCTTCCGCGCTATCGGCTCCATCCAAAAGCGCTACGGCAAGAAGATGGCGCACCGCTATATCATCTCGTTCACCAAGAGCGCCCAGCATGTGGCTGACGTCTTTGAGCTTGCCCACCTGTCCTTTGCACACGAGGAGGATGTCCCCGAGCTCGACGTGATCCCGCTGTTCGAGCAGCTCGAGGACCTCGAGGGCTGCGTCGACGTGCTCGACCAGATGCTCACGCTGCCCGTGGTACAGAAGCGCCTTGCCCAGACCAACCGCCGCATGGAGGTTATGCTGGGCTATTCCGACTCCTCCAAGGATGCCGGTCCTACCACGGCCATGCTCGCACTGCACTCCGCGCAGGAGCGCATCGCCAAGTGGGCAGAGAAGAACGACATCGACCTGGTGCTCATGCACGGCCGCGGCGGTGCCGTGGGCCGTGGTGGCGGCCCGGCCAACAAGGCCGTGCTGGCGCAGCCCAAGGGTTCGGTCAACTGCTTCTTTAAGCTTACCGAGCAGGGCGAGGTCATCTTTGCCCGTTACGGTAACCGCACGCTGGCTCAGCGCCATGTTGAGTCCGTTGCTGCCGCAACGCTTTTGCAGTCGGCCCCGAGTGTCGAGAAGACCAACACCGAGACCACGCAGAAGTTCTGGGATATGGCCGAGAAGCTCAACACCGCAAGCCACGAGCGCTATCTGGACCTGCTGAACACCGAGGACTTTACGCCGTGGTTCTCGACCGTGACGCCGCTAACCGAGGTCGGTCTGCTGCCGATTGGCTCGCGTCCCGCCAAGCGCGGCTTGGGTGCCAAGTCGCTCGACGACCTGCGTACCATTCCGTGGATCTTCAGCTGGAGCCAGGCGCGCATTAACCTGGCCGCTTGGTACGGTCTGGGCACCGCCTGCGAGCAGCTTGGCGATCTTGACCAGCTCAAGGCTGCCTACCAGGAGTGGCCGTTCTTCCGCACCTTTATCGACAACATCGAGATGTCGATCGCCAAGACCGACCAGCGCATCGCCAAGATGTATCTGCACCTGGGCGATCGCCAGGATCTGTCCGAGAAGGTCTTCACCGAGATGCAGCTCACGCGTAAGTGGGTCCTTGCCATCGTCGGTGATGAGTGGCCGCTGCAGCGTCGCCGCGTGCTCGGTTGCGCCGTCCGCGTGCGCAACCCCTACGTCGACGCCCTGTCCATCGCCCAGGTCCGCGCCCTTCGCGAGGTGCGTATGAACCAGGACGAGATGGCCGAGGAGAAGAAGGCCGAGTACATGAGCCTGATTCTTTCGACTGTGACCGGCGTCTCGGCAGGATTGCAGAACACGGGGTAATCGATAGCCCTGTGGCTCTCACCGGGACCCGATGGGTTTCCCTCTGAATGCGTCCTCGCACTTGAAGCCCCCTTATCCTGCTCCTTCGGAGCTGCGGATAAGGGGGCTTCGTGCTGCGGAATGCATTCAGAGGGAAACCCATCGGGCCCCTTCGTCCTCGGTCTTCTGGGATTAAAGCTGAAGGGAATAAGGCGCGCTTTGCGCCTTACAGCTGTGACGGCCGCGGTCCCGTTTGGGGTCGCGGCCGTTTTGTTGTGGGTCAAATATGAACGTTGTGTTAATGAGTCGGTGGACGGTGGTGTTTTTCGGTGAGCGGCGTATCCTTCCAACGGTTTATCTAGTGTGTCAGTTGAAAGGAAGAGGGCGCTCGTCATTGTTTGAATGTGAACTGCCGTTTGACCACAAGACGTTGCATCTGGAGCTCGAGGATAAGAACTTCGCGGGTGTGATGGAAGGTCATCAAAACGAGTTTAAGACTACAAAATCGCAGGAAGAGCTGGTAGAGGAGTCGCTTGCCAATCCTTATGGCTCGCCTTCGCTCGAGGAGCTTTGTGCTGGCAAGAAGGATATCGTCATTATTAGCTCCGATCATACGCGTCCCGTTCCCTCGCGTGTGACGATGCCTATTCTGCTGCATCACATCCATTCTGCTGCGCCCGAGGCTCGCGTGCGTATTCTGGTTGCTACGGGTATGCATCGTCCGTCGACGCACGAGGAGCTCGTCAACAAGTACGGCGAGGAGATCGTTGCCAACGAGGAAATCGTTATGCACGTCGCGACCGATGACAGCATGATGAAAAAGATCGGCACCCTGCCTTCTGGCGGCGAGTGCATCATCAACAAGATTGCTGCCGATTGCGATCTGCTGCTTGCCGAGGGCTTTATTGAGCCGCACTTCTTTGCCGGTTTCTCTGGTAGCCGCAAGTCCGTCCTGCCTGGTATCGCCAGCTACAAGACCATCATGTACAACCACAACGGTCAGTTTGTGAACGATTCCCATTCGCGTGCCGGCAACCTGTGCCACAACCACGTGAGCGAGGACATGTTTGCCGCTGCCGAGATGGCTCACCTTGCCTTTGTGCTCAACGTGGTGCTCAACGGCAAGCACGAGGTCATCGGCTCCTTTGCCGGCGACATCCACAAGGCGCACGAGGCTGGCTGCGAGTTCGTGAAGAGCCTTGCCGGCGTTGAGCCCGTCGAGTGCGAGATTGCCATTACCACCAACGGCGGCTACCCGCTCGACCAGAACATCTATCAGGCCGTGAAGGGCATGTGCTCTGCCGAGGCTACGCTTCCCGAGGGCGGTGTGATCATCGATGTCGCCGGTTGTGCCGACGGTCACGGTGGCGAGGGCTTCTATCACAACATCGCCGACAATGATCCGGCAGAGTTTGAGCGCGCCTGCATCGACCGTCCTAAGGACGAGACCCTGCCCGACCAGTGGACGAGCCAGATCTTTGCCCGCATCCTGGCGCATCACCCTGTGATCATGGTTACCGACCTGTGCGATCACCAGATGATCAAGGATATGCACATGACGCCGGTTAACACCCTCGATGAGGCGCTCAAGCTCGCCTTTGAGATGAAGGGTGCCGATGCCAAGGTGGCCGTCATTCCCGATGGCCTGGGCGTTGTCGTCGCACAGCACTAGTACGCGGCCTAAACGAATCGTTTATAACCGACAAGAAAGATAAGGTTTTATGCTTACCAAACTCCTCTGCGAATTCGGCGCAACGGCCCTCATGATCATCTTTGGCGTGGGCGTGCACTGCGATACCGTGCTTAAGGGCACCAAGTATCAGGGCTCCGGCCACATGTTTGCCATCACCACCTGGTCTTTTGGCATCTCGGTTGCTCTGTTTATCTTTGGCGGCGCCGTGTGCATGAACCCCGCCATGGTGCTTGCCCAGTGCATCGTAGGCCTGGTGCCGTGGAGCAGCTGCATCCCCTTCATGATTGCCGATATGCTCGGCGGCTTTGCGGGTGCCGTGATCGCGTGGCTTATGTATGCCGATGAGTTCAAGGCTTCCGATGGTGTCGTCGATCCCATTGCTCAGCGCAACATCTTCTCGACCAACCCCACCACCGAGGGCACCAACTATGCCCGCAACTTCTTCTGCGAGGCTATCTGCACTTTTGTGTTCATCAGCGCCATCCTTGCTGCTGCTAACCGTGCTGGCGAGAACGTTCTGATGCTCGCCATCTGCGTCGGTCTGATCGTTTGGGCTGTTGGCATGGGCATGGGCGGTATCACCGGCTTCGCCATGAACCAGGCTCGTGACCTTGGTCCTCGCATGGCCTATCAGGTGCTGCCGATCAAGAACAAGGCTGACAACAACTGGAAGTATGGCCTGCTTGTTCCTGGCATCGCACCGTTTGTCGGTGCCGCTCTGGCCGCGCTGTTTGTGCATGGTTTCTTGGGCATGTTCTAGTCTGAGGCTACATAGTTGTTCGCTGGCCGCATGGGGTAACTTCCCAGCGCGTCCTCGGACATGCAAAAAGGCTCGCTGCGCACTTCGTGCGGCGAGCCTTTTTGCGTCCTGCGGAATGCGCTGGGAAGTTACCCCATGCGGCCAGCTGCGGGGTCTTTGCTGCGCTCGAGCAAGCAGCCCAACATATAAATCTGAATTTGGATTTGGATGGGAGGGGCTTGTTGCTGTTGAGGGCGGTGAAGCGCGAGTGACACTTTGGGATGCGTGGCGCCCTGGGTTGGGGCGATGCTTTGGGATGATGTTCTTACTTAGTTGAAGAGGGGTTTTATGGCTGATAGGTAGTCTTTGGCTACGTCGGCTTTGTCTGCTTGGAAGTTGTGCCAGGCCCACCATTGGACGGTGGCTACGAAGCTTGAGGCTATGTGGTGTAGTAAGAAGCTTCGGTCCATGGTGGCGGCGGGGCCGTTTGGGTCGGTAGGGACGGTTTCGGCTGCGCGCGTCATGATGGTCTTGCGGAGACAGTCGGCGAAGACGCGGGAGCCGGCGCCGGCTACGAGGGCTCGAACGCCCTGACGGCGTTCCCAGAGGTTGTTGAGGATATGCTCGACCTGTACGAGTGGGTCATCGAGGGGCGTACCGTCATCGTCAAGGACGTGGGTGCAGATATCGCTCACGAGCGCGGCGAGTAGGTCGTCTTTGCTCTTAAAGAGGCCATAGAATGTCGCGCGGCCTACGTGAGCGCGCGCGATGATGTCGCCGACGGTGATCTTGCTGTAGTCCTCCTCGCACAGGAGCTCGGAGAATGCTGCGACGATGGCGGCACGGCTTTTTTCTTTGCGGGCATCCATGGCTATACGTCCGCGTGAACGAGCAGGCAGCGGAGCGTGCCGGAGCAGCCCTCGTAGGGGCGCTTACCGGCGCCGTAGCCGACGGCTTCGATGCGGTAGCGGGCCGGCAGGTGCTCGGACGTGCGCAGTGCGGCGACGATGGCGGCACCCGTGGGCGTCACGAGCTCGCCGGCGACCGGTGCGGGCGTGAGGGCGATATTGCCTGCTTGGCATAGGTTGACGACGGCGGGCACCGGGATGGGCATAAGGCCGTGGGTACAGTGGATGGTGCCGTGACCCTCGGAGAGCGACTCGACGACAATATCCTCGATGCCCAGGTCATCGAGGCAGATGGCGACAGAGCAGACGTCGACGATGGAGTCGACGGCGCCCACCTCGTGGAACATGACGGTTTCGGGCGTTTTGCCGTGTGCCTTGGCCTCGGCGGCGGCGAGCGCGGTAAAGATGGCGAGCGCACGACGCTTGGCGCCATCGCTTAGCTGCGAGCCGTCGATGATGGCGGTGACGTCTTCCAAAGAACGGTGGTGATGGTGGTGGGCGTGATGGTGACCCTCGTGGTCGTGGTCGTGGTCGTGGTCGTGGTCATGCGCGTGCTCATGGCAGTGCTCGTGTTCATGCTCGCCACGGTCATGATGGTGGTGCTCGTGCGTGTGCTCGGCAGCTGCTTCGTTGCCGTAGAGCCAGGCCATGTCGT
Source organism: uncultured Collinsella sp. (assembly GCA_958429345.1). Taxonomy (GTDB): domain Bacteria; phylum Actinomycetota; class Coriobacteriia; order Coriobacteriales; family Coriobacteriaceae; genus Collinsella. The sequence continues at coordinate 32,513 of CAUAJK010000021.1, forward strand.
GGTCATGGTTCTCGAGCTCCTCTGCTAGCTGAACGTCAAAGTCGCAGGCGTCGATGCCATGCTTGTTTACGCGTGTAACGGCAACCTCAAAGCCGTCGACCGGCAACGTGGCGAGCTGTTCGCGCAGGTGCTTCTCGTTGGCGCCCAGGTCGAGCAGGGCCGCGACGGTCATATCGCCGCTAATACCCGAGGTGCCGTCGATGATAAGCGTATGCTGATGGTTGGACATGGAATGCTCCTTAACGGGCGCAGGGTGTGCCGGCGCTCAGATGATTGATAAGACTTGCCTGGTAGGCGGCGCCAAAGCCGTTGTCGATATTGACGACCGAAACACCGCTGGCGCAGGAGTTGAGCATGGCGAGCAGCGCGGCTACGCCACCAAAATTTGCGCCGTAACCCACGCTGGTGGGAACGGCGATGACCGGACAGCTCACAAGGCCTCCGATAACGCTCGCCAACGCGCCTTCCATGCCGGCGATGGCGATGACCACCTGCGCCTGGGCAAGTTCCTCGGCATGCGCGAGCAGGCGGTGCAGGCCGGCGACACCCACGTCGTAGAGGCGGTCGACCTCGTTGCCATAGAACTCGGCCGTCAACGCGGCTTCCTCGGCGACGGGCAAGTCGCTTGTGCCGGCGCAGGCGACGACGATGCGTCCGTTGCCGGTAGGGGAGGGCTTGCCGCCCACGAGGGCGAGCTGTGCGTCCGGGACATATCCCAGGTCGATGCCGGTGCCGAGAAGCTCAGCGGTGCGTGCGGCTTTTTCGGCATCCAAGCGTGTGACCAGGATGCGCTCTTGGCCAGCATCGCGCAGCGCTTTGATAATGGCGGCAATCTGCTCGGCGGTTTTACCGGCACCGTAGACAACCTCGCCGGCTCCCTGGCGCACCCCGCGCGAAAGATCGAGCTGCGCAAAGCCCAAATCGGCGGTCGGAGCCGTCTGGATGCGCGTAAGGGCATCGGCAGGGGTGACTGATCCGCCGGCAACATCGCTCAGCAGCTGCTCAAGATCTCGCTTATCCATATATGTTCCCTTCGACGGCGCAAAGTCTAGCACTCAAAGGGTATGTTTCCGAACACTAAGACAAAATTGTTCGGAAACTATAGGACAGACTGATTTAATTGTTAGACGGATCGGCTAGTCGCGCAGGATGATGTCCATGGCGAGCATCAGGTTGCGCTCGTCGATGGCAAACGGGGCGGCTTCGCGCGTTTTGGGCTTGGCGCAAAACGCGATGCCAGTGCCCGCGGCCTGGATCATGGGGATGTCGTTTGCTCCGTCGCCAATAGCGACCGTGTGGGCCATGTCGACGCCGCACTCAACTGCCCAGTCCAGCAGCTGGATGAGCTTGGACTCCTTGGTCACAATGTCTGCTGCCAACTTACCGGTGAGCTTGCCGTCCACGACCTCCAGGCGGTTAGCCAGGCAAAAGTCGATGCCCGCGGCGGCCACGATCTTGTCGGCGACCTCGTGGAAGCCGCCACTCACGACGCCAACCTTCCAGCCCTTGCTGTGTGCCGAGCGCACAAGCTCCAGCGCGCCGGGGGTAAACGTCACGCGCTCAAAGGTGCGCTCGAACACGCTCTTGTCCAAGCCGGCAAGCAGCTTCACGCGCTCCTCGAGTGCCTGCTTAAAGTCGAGCTCGCCGCGCATGGCGCGCTCGGTAATCTGCGCTACCTGCTCGCCCACGCCGGCCTCTTCGCCCAACAGGTCGATGACCTCCTGGTTGATGAGCGTGGAGTCGATATCCATAACGATGAGGCGTGCAGTCATGGCGGGCCTTTCCGAGTGCAGTTGTATTGGGGCACATTGTCGCACGCCGCACGCCCGGGCGACGGCCACGGTGCGTCAATTGTTTCGTCTCCGTCAAGTCTTTGGGCAAGAGCTACTTTTTCGCGGCACATCGACGCGGGTGCGATAAGATAGAACGCCATGTCCGGCTGCGCGGTTTACGCAGGCTGGGCAATCTGTACGACGCCGCCCGGAACGACACGGGGCGGCACAGATCCATAAAGGAGGATCACTGGTATGAGCCAGACCCGTCCCATTGACGAGCATTCCATGCACACCCGTACCTGCGGCGAGCTTCGCTTCGAGAACGTGGGCGAAGAGGTCACCCTCACCGGTTGGGTGAGCCGTCGCCGCGACCACGGCGGCCTTATCTTCTGCGACCTTCGCGACCGCGAGGGCATCACGCAGCTCACCTTCGACCCCGAGCACTCCGATGGCGATGCCTTTAAGATCGCCGAGACCATGCGTCCCGAGTGGCCCATCAAGATCCACGGCGTCGTGC
>CAUAJK010000022.1:0-33627 GCA_958429345.1 uncultured Collinsella sp.
ATTTCTCAAAGCATCGTTAGATTAATAATGACAGACCGAATGAAGATGCGTGCGATGGGGGCGAGGCGAATGGCTGAGCGGTATCGATATGCGGGTTCAACGGTATTATATTGACCACATAGATTATTAACTTGCTTGACTTGTAAACCTAGTCGTCCTGTCATCATATTCAACTTCGAAAAATGGGGAATGAGGGCATCCCGATGCATCGAGTATTACTGGAACCCCGGCGATACGCTGAATGATTTGTGACGAATAGTCATGTCCATCAAGAATACGTCGATTGCTATCCGACAAACGGGTCTGGAATTGCATTCACCGGCATTTCGGGGCAGATTGATACACATGTACGAAAGGGAACCTATGTGGTGCGTTGGGTTGGAGCTGCTGCAGGCCCGATATGGATTGCGGTCTTGCGCCCCGATGTCCAAATAGGTTTCTCTCTCTAGACGGGAAGTTGCTCATGGACGCCATATATGACGGAGATGACTGGGTCGATCATTATACTTGGCGCCTGGTCGGCTCGGATGACAATGGGAATGTGGTGTTTGATGGACTATGTCCAAAGCATCTCCATCCTTTTGTCTCGTCGTTAATTGAGAGTTCCGCTCGTGTTGCCCCCTACAGCTCGGCATCGCTTCATGATACGGACGTTTTGAAGACCATAAGGGAATCAATTGACGAGGGCACGATGAGCGGCCCGCTGTTTTCTCGGCTTGTGGGGCTAGATGAGATTGGCTCGAAACGACTGCTTGCGGGCGAAAAGGTGGAACTCACTTATCGGTCGATGATTTCAATCCTGCGGCTAGCCGATGTTCTTCGCAAATAAATGAGGCTTCCATGGCCATGTGGCAGCTTGTCTCACCGATGGGTGGGAGCCGAGTACTTTTCGGACGATTTGCTTGGCCTCGGCGTAGTCCTGGACGGGAGTTGCTGGATTATCGCAATCCTCGACGAGATATTTCAAAGCGGCACCTTCTTAAACAGCGGACGTGACGGCGGCCTTCCCTGAATTCTATAAAATCACGGCCTGACTTGGGCGGCGAATTGGCGGAGCTCGTCATCGTCCATATCGTCGAAGTGCGGCAACTACGCCAGCGCGGCCCTCTGCTCCATCAGGTACCTACCGCTCGGAGACTTGCGAATCGTCTGCAAGATGACCTCGGGGGCGAGAGCTGGGAAATCCACGCCCTAGGGAGCGACAAAAGAGATGGATTCAGCTGTCCCTCCCATGTGTTGGGACCCCATTCAGGGCATCGGCTGCATCCGGCCTTTCGCATTCGCCGCCCGGCTCTCCGGTCCCGCCCGGCCGACGGGTTTCCCATCTACGGCAAAACGATCGCACTTATATATATGTGCATTCCCGGATTGGGAATATGTTTCGGCATACGCCGCCACAGGCCTACATCCGCAGCGCACTACACCGCTACACGGCTACACGCCTACGGGGCTACACGCCGCCACCCGGCCGGACGGCGGGAGGGTCTCCCATGGACGCCCTCGGGCCATGCTCCCATTTTTGAGAGAGGTGCCGTCGGAGCCTCCCGAAAGCCGTCTGCATCTGCAGGCCTTTTATCGAAATCGGGCGGCGCGGCCGAAAATCCTCGACCTGAACTGCGCAGCCTCATCTACATTCTCGAAAACGAATTGCGCAATCATAAAAAGAAGGGCACGGGCATCCGCCTTCGCGGAAACCCGTGCCGCAGTTGCGTAACCGAGATCACCGGGTAGAATCTATCTAACGCGATTCCACATTCCCGTACCTGCACTACGGATTTGGGAAAGCGCATGTCTCAGCCTCTACTCGACCACAGTCGCCTCGGTCGGGATGGCCCCCAGCACTGCCGCGTACTCGGTGGGGTAGAGGCGGCTGATGGTCTGGACGTCGCGGATGAGGACGTTGCGGTCGTCGGGCTCTGAGATGCCGTAGCCGAACGCCTCGAGCGTCTCGATCGCCTCGCGGATCTTCTGCTGGAACATGGGGCCGGGGTCCACCCTCAGGCCGAGGTAGCCGCGCCACAGGCTCGGCGACACGCGCAGCATGTTCTGGATCTTGGACATCGGCTCGATGTCGGCGTAGACGTTGAGCGTGACCATGGCGTCCTTGTGCCCGAGAATCGACTGCAGCGCCTTGATGTCGCCGCCGTGGCGGATCCACTGGGTCGCGAATGTGTGGCGCAGGCCGTGGAACGTGATCAGCTCGTCGTTGGTGCCCATGAGGCCGTTGGTCTCCGAGAACGTCTTGAACGCCCTGCGGATGTAGCTGGTGGTGGCGAAGGAGCCGTCCGGCCGCGACACGACGTATCTGTCCGAGAGGTCGCGCGTACCGAGGGTCGACGCCTCCCGGAGCCTCCGAGTATCGATCTCGTGGATCTCTTTCAGGAAGGGGAGCAGTCCCACCGGGTCGATGGGGATCGTCCTCAGGTCGTGGTTCTTGGTGTCCTTGATGAAGGAGCCCCTGTCCTTGACGTAGGCCACGGAGTGCCTGACCGTGATGAGCCCCGACTCGAAGTCGACGTCGCACCAGCGCAGGCCGCAGACCTCGCCGATGCGCATCCCCGTGTGCAGGGAGAGCACGACCGCCCTCCTGAAAGTCGAGTCCGACATCATCGAGGTCACCGAGTTGAGCTTCGGCACGAGGTCGGAGCGCAGCGCGTTCCTGGGCCTGGCGATGACCCTGGGCGCGAGGGCGCCGTCGAACGGGTTCTTCCCGATCGTGTCGTTGCTCCGCCTGAGGAGCATGGCGTAGAGCCGCTTGCCGAGCTTGAAGGACTTGTTGAGAGTGTCCGGCGCCGTGCCCAGGGCGATCCTGCGCCTCGACCACGCGTTGACGTCGTCGGTCGTCACCTCGTTCACGGGGACGAGGCCGAGATCGTTGCGCTCGATATGGAGGGCGCTGTAGTGGTAGTCGTCGCGGGTCGTCGGGGTGATCCTGTTCATCTCCAGGCAGAAGTCGATGAACTTCTCGAGCGCCTCGGAGAGCGGCAGCGCGGCGTAGTCGTCCCGCTGTTCGGCGGGAAGCCCGGCGCCGATAGCGGCCCTTGTCTTCTCTGCCTCGGCGAGCTCAGACTCGATCTCCGACCTGAATTCCGAGAGGAAGCGCATCGCCGCCGCTTTTCCCCTCGTGCTCTGCTTCAGGCAGGGCACGCCGGTGTTCTTGGTCCTCTGGACCTTCTTCCCGGTCATCTCGTCCGCCACCGTCACGACGGCCTGCCATTTGCCCTTGTTCTTCCTCACGCCGCCGGGTCCGCATATGCGTAAGGTTTTATTGCTGCATTTCTCGTTCTGCATGTCTGCTCCTAAATCCGCAGTTGATTAGAAACAGGCGGGCCCACCTGCGGTAACCCGGAGAGGCGACGATTCGGGGCTCCTACCCCCGTTGATTAAATCATCGGCTGCACCGCGCTCCTCGAAGCCGAAAATATGCTATCTGGACAGACCGCGCTGAGCTGGTAAAATTTGCAAATGCGGAAATGCGCTACTTGCGCTATCTGCGCGTGTTTTAACAAAATAAGCACAGGTCAGGGTCATTCTGACCCCGCTGGGGGTCAAAGGGTCGCTGGTTCGAATCCAGTCGTCCTGCCCAGAAGTTTGCAGGTCAGGCACCTAGTGCCTGACCTTTTTTGTTAAGAATCAACAGATTAAGCAACGAAGAATCAACGGCTTTCTTGATCGATACTTTCGCTCAACAAATACTTGTACGTCACCCTCCAAATACGACAATTTATGACATGTTTGGAGGCTGACGTACACAAAAGCGATAGACATCCTGCCCGATACCGTCCTCCATATGTCTGGACTCTCTATGCTTACGCTGGATAGACATCGCTAGAACGGGTATAGTATCGAAAGTTTTGTCGTTTACCAGCGGGGGAGTCCTGTGGGCATCAAGAAGAAGATCAAAAAGGAGCTTATCGGCACTTCCGATTACCCGTCGAATAAGATCTTTACGATCTCCAATTTCATCACCTTTACGCGCTTGATCCTCACGCTCGTCTTCCTGTACCTGTTTGTGACGGACAACAACCGTGTCGTCGCTATTGTCATCTATGCCATCGCAGCCTCCACCGACTGGATGGACGGTCAGATTGCCCGCATGACCAAAACGGTCTCGTGGCTCGGCAAGGTTATGGACCCCATCTGCGACCGTGCTCTGCTGTTTACCGGCGTGTTGGGCCTGGTAGTCCGCGGCGAGCTTCCCATCTGGGTCTGCGTGCTCATTATCGGCCGCGATATCTACCTGGGCATCGGCACGCTCATCGTGCGCCATTATCACCGTCGTCCCATTGACGTCGTCTTTCCCGGCAAGATTGCCACGGCGCTGCTCATGACCGGCTTCTCGCTCATGCTGCTTGGATTCCCCATCATAGACGGTTGGCATCTGCTGCCCGCCGCGTTCACGGCATTCCCGGGTCTCAACGGTAGTTCGGTGCCCCTCGGCATCTTCTTTGTGTACGGCGGCGTCATCTTCTCTATGCTCACCGCTGTCATCTATTCCATTAAGGGCGGGGCGGCCATTAAACAGGCCATCGCGCATCCCGAGGACGAGGACACCGACTTTCTCAACCCCGAAATCGAAGACTGATTCATTGGGGTATGATTACGTACGGTTCATTCTTTGCGGCGTGGCCGCGTTAGATAGGGGTTGTCATGGACAACAAGGTTAACAACATGCCTCAGAACGATAAGACTGCGGACGCTACCTGCGTTTTCCGTGTTCCTTCGAGCGATGTCACCGTTCCCGACCTTATGGCCAACGTGCACATCACCGCTCCGGTTCTGTCCATCGTCAAGGGTCCGCAGACCGGAGCTGCCTTTGAGCTCGAGGACGACGTGACCACCATCGGCCGCGATCCCGCGAACGGCATCTTCCTCAACGACATGACCGTCTCGCGCAGTCATGCCCGCATTATTCGTGAGGGCCTGGGCGCCCGTATTGAGGATCTGGGGTCGCTCAACGGCACCTGGGTCGACGGCGCCATCGTCAACGGTGCTCCGCTGCACGACGGCTCTTCCGTTCAGATCGGTACGTTCACGCTCATCTATCACGAGAGCACGCCGGAGCGCATCGAAACCGGTGAGTAGGTAATGGCCGAACGCAACTATCTGAGTATCGGCCAAGTCGTCAACCTTCTTCGAGGCGCATACCCCGATCTATCGAACTCAAAAATTAGATTTCTAGAAGATGAGGGGCTCATCACCCCTCATCGTACGCCTAAGGGGTATCGCCAGTATTCCAAGGAAGACGTTGACCGTCTCGAGGTCATCCTGCACCTGCAGAAGACCCGCTATATGCCGCTCAACGTCATTAAGCAGCGCTTGGAAAACGCAACGGACCTTTCCACTCTGGCTTACGAGGTGGGTCTTCTGTCCGATGTTCCGCTTAAGACGGAGCCCAAGGAAACCAAGCAAAAGCTGCATCCCATCGAGACCATTCCCGACATGCTCGGCGTCGAGATTTCGTTTATCCGCTCCCTTGCCGAGAACGATCTAATCCGCATCATCAAGAGCCCGCAGAACCGAGAGCTCGTCGATGGCCGAGATTTCCCGATTATCCGTTACTGCTCGGAGCTGTCGCGCTTCCACATTGAGCCGCGCAACCTGCGTCAGTACGTATCGTCGGCAAATCGCGAGTCTTCGATGTTTGAGCAGGTTCTCGTAAGCATGCTCGGAATGGATACCTCCGATGATGAGCGCGACGCCAAGCTCGAGCGCGCTTTTAAGAAGCTGCACGACCTCACCGAGGGTGTGCACACCGCGCTCCTTAAGAACCGTGTCTTTGAGTCGCTCAACGCCGTGGTCGAGGACGCTGACATCGATGCTCTCGATGAGGAGATCGCGCGTTCCGAATCCACCAAGGCTAAAAGCGATGGGGCAAGCGTCCCCGCGGTTGCCGCGCACGACGAGTCGCTCGTGCAGCCGTCCAAGGTCGTCGTTCCCTCGCATAGCTCGTCTACTAACTCGGGCAAATAACCGCCGTTCACCCGGCAATCCATGAAAGGTCACGCCATGTACGACTTCGAATCTCATATCGTCGATATCCCCGACTATCCTGAGCCCGGAGTCGTATTTAAGGACATCACGCCGCTCTTTGGCAATCCCGAGGCTCTGAAGGCCATGGTCGATGCGCTCGCCGAGCATTTTGCTGGCATGGGCATTACCAAGGTCGTCGGCCCCGAGGCCCGCGGCTTTATGGTCGGTGTGCCCGTAGCCGTCGCCCTGGGCGCCGGCTTTGTCCCCGCTCGTAAGCCGGGTAAACTGCCGCGCAAGACGGTGAGCGAGAGCTACGAGCTCGAGTATGGAACGGATTCTATCGAGATCCACGCCGATGCTATCAGCTCTAAAGATACCGTGTTGATTCTGGACGACTTGGTCGCGACGGGCGGAACCGTCGAGGCAACAGGTAAACTGGTGCGAGATATGGGCGCAAAGCTTGTGGGCTACGGTTGTATCCTTGAGCTTGCGTTTCTCAACCCGCGCAAGAAGCTCACGCCTTCTAATGAGGACGTTGAGCTCTTTAGCCTGGTAACGGTGGACTAGTCGTTACCCCTAGTATTGGAAAGGAAGCTTCATGCGCACAGCAAACACGCACAGAAACATGGCACGCTGCGCTGCTACGGCAACCCTCGCTTGTGTTTTGGGTCTGGGCCTCGTGGCTCCGGCCTACGCCGATACCGCATCCGACCTTGCTGCTGCTCGCACCAAGCTCGAGCAGATTGGCACGCAAACCCAGCAAATTCATGAAGAACTCTCCGCGCAAACGCAGGAGCTTGATCAGACTGCAGGCGAGATCACGCAAAAGCAGCAAGAGATTGCCGAGGGTCAGGCAAAGCTTTCGTCCTACGTTGCCGGCGAGTACAAGACCGGTGGCTTGAGTCTTCTTCAGGTTCTGACGGGCGTCGACGATCTGGGCGACATGCTCAACCGTCTGTTCTACTACGGCAAGGTTTCCGACAAGCAGGCCCAGACCATTCAGGAGGTCAAGGACCTTAAGCAGCAGCTCACCGATAAGCAGACCGAGCAGGAGAAGAACGTCGCCGCGACGCAGAAGAAGGTCGACGAGCTCAATGCCCAGCAGGCTGAGGCCCAGAGTGTCGTGAACTCCCTGGATTCACAGCTGCAGGCCGAGCTTGCTGCCGAGGCCGAGGCCAACGCCGCGCTGCAGGCTGGCATAAATGCCAGCACTGCCGAAAAGGCCACGGTGAGCAACGACACCGCCGGTACGACCGAAAACACCAACAACGGTGGTGGCACGACCAACAATGGCGGCGACAACACCCCCGCGCCCGCTCCTGCCCCCACGCCGCAGCCCGTGACGCCCGCTCCGGCTCCGACGCCTTCCGCACCGAGCCAGTCCGTTGACGGTGGTACCGTTGTTTCGCGCGCCTACAGCAAGCTCGGTTATGCTTATTCTTGGGGCGGCATTGGACCGAACAGCTTTGACTGCTCCGGTTTTGTAAGCTACTGCCTCACCGGCCGTTATTGCCGCCTTGGCACCACGGGCACCTTTATGGGCTGGACCCGCGTGTCCGATCGCCAGCCTGGTGACGTCGTGGTTAACTCTTACCACACCGGCATCTACATTGGCAACGGCCAGATGATCCATGCTTCCGACTACAAGACGGGCGTTATCATCAGCTCCGTTGCCGCTGGCATGAACAACAATTACATTTTCGTTCGCTACTAAGTGTTGTAACTCAGTAAACGAAGGTGGACCTCGCATCCTTTGGGAGCGAGGTCCATTGTTTTATCTCGACCGCCCGTTTTGCGTATAAGCAACAATCTAGTTTTGAATACTAGATATGCACAGCATCTGTCCAAAAGATAGCTATAATTGTTGAGGAACAACTAGAAAGGACCCTCAATGAGCTGGGCACTTATCTCCGATTCGAGCTGCAATCTTCGCGATTGGCAGCCAACCGCACCTCATACCACCTTTGCATTTGCACCCCTTAAGATCCGAGTAGGGGAGCGTGAATTTGTCGATGACCTCTCGCTCGATGTTCACGAGCTTAATGTTGCCATTCAATCGGAAGCCAGCGCATCATCGAGCTCCTGCCCGAGCGTAGGGGAGTGGGCTGCGCTCTTTAAGCTCTCCGACAAGACGATCTGCATGCCCATCTCCGAGGGCGTCTCGGGAAGCTACAATGCCGCGGCTACCGCACGTGACATGGTGCTTGCCGAAGAGCCCAACCGTCAGATTCATTTGGTTAACTCTCGAGCCGCAGGTGGCAAAATGGATCTAATCTTCCTGCTGTTTGACCGCTATCTTGCAAGTAACCCGGATGCCTCCTTTGAGGATGCCTGCGCTTACTTCGATAGCTTGGAACAGAACAGCAAGATTCTCTTTAGCCTGTGTAATTACGAGAACCTTGCAAAGGCTGGACGCATTCCTAAGGCAGCCGGCGTTATTGCCAACAAGCTCAATATCCGCATTTTGGGCACGGCGAGCGAAGCGGGCAAAATTGAACTCGTTGGGCACACGCGTGGCGAAAAGAAGATGCTCAACAAGATTATTGACACCATGGAGGCCGAGGGTTTCACGGGCGGCGAGGTCATCATCGACCACGTCGAGAATGAGGTAGGCGCCCAGGCACTTGCCAGCCGCATTGTGGAGCATTGGCCCGGCTCTAAGACCATCATCATGCCCTGCAACGGGCTAGATTCTTACTATGCCGAGATGCACGGCCTCATCATCGGCTACGGCATGGGCGTGGCTTCGGGCCGATAATTTCCAACTAGACAAACGTACGGGCGGGATAAGGGGCCAGTGGCTTTTATCCCGCCCGTCTTATACCTCGGTTAGCTATTAAACCCATTGAACTTGAGGTAGCTCATCAGGTACGCCTTCGAAACGAAGGACGATACCGCGCTGCGTACGAGCAGCGACTCGCGCGTAACCTGATGTGCGGTATCGGGCACAGGAGTCTGCTCGACGGAAAACGCCGCACGAATCGATGCCTCAAGTTGATCGACTACATAATCGAAAGCAGTCGGAGCGTCGTAGCTCAAGCGCTGAATATTAAAGAGTGCCTGAACCGCAGCGATGGGCAGCACCTGCTTAAAGATACAAATGGCGATGAGACGCGCAATCTGCTCACGGCCATACTGCTTTTTAACCGGAGCAGGAACGAGGCCAACCTTCACGTAGTTATTGATCATCGAAGGCGTGATAACGGGCTGCTCTACACAAATCGAAAGCGGCTCCATCCACAGCGCAACATATTCAATAACCTGATCGCGATAGAGCGTTACGTTGGGCAGCTGGTCATAGCGTGGCAGGCTCAACGCGTTGAGTTTTCCCACCATATCGGACTGAATAAATGCATCCGGCAGCACCGTCGGCTGAATATCCTCCGGCTTAATGCTGACCGATGTATCGGACATCGGGATAACGTATTTAGCATGGTTCATAAGAGGCCTCCGTTCGTTTTCTATATTGTATTCTAGGTTATCTAGTTTTGCATACCACATAGCCGCTTAGTAAAAGTGGTTGGACAGCACATTGACGCACCGTGCAACCACTTTGTTTAAAGATAACAACGTTACATAAGATATATTATCGTACTTATCCGCGTAGGAAAGCGTATGCGCTGGTTGCTGCTATGGCTCCGTCCGAAACGGCGGTCACAACCTGGCGTAAACGCTTGGAACGGATATCGCCGGCTGCGAATAAGCCGGGCGAACGGGTGGCCATCGAATCGTCGGTAACAATGCCGCCGTCCGGAGCCAGATCGACTAGGTGCTCAACGAGCCCGGTATGTGGCTGCGTCCCCGTAAAGACAAAGATGCCAAAAGAGCCAGGATCAAAGGACTCAGTGTGCATTTCACCAGTCGCATTGTCCTTGAACGTGATTGTCGTGGGCATCGCTTCACCAGAAAGCTCAACAATACTAGTTTGGTACCTAACTGAAATATTGTCGTTAGCAAGCACCTTATTCACAACACCCTCGGGTGCACGGAATTGATCGCGACGCAGCACGATGGTCACGCTGCTGGCGATTTCTGACAAGAACAGGGCTTCCTCGCAGGCAGCATTGCCGCCGCCGATGACAAAGACCTGCTTACCACGAAAGAACATGCCGTCACACGTCGCGCAGTACGAAACGCCACGACCGCGATACGTGTCCTCGCCAACAAAACCCGCAGGACGCGGCGTGGCGCCCATGCACGCAATAACGCTCTTGGCTGCTGTATCGCCCATATCATGATGGATGGTAAATTGTGCCGTATCGGCATCGTAATCGACGCCTGTCACCATACTCCATTCAACCTGAGCCCCCAGACCTTCAGCATGCTGTTGGAATCGCTCACCAAGTTCAACACCGCTCAACAGCGGAATGCCAGGATAATTCTCAATCTCGTTGGACGTGGCGATCTGTCCGCCAGACATGCCCTGCTCAAGGACAGTCGTCGTCAGGTTGGCGCGCGCCGCATAAATGGCGGCAGCATAGCCCGCAGGGCCGCCGCCGATAATCGCAACATCGATTGTCTGATCGGTAGTCATGAAGAGTCCTCTCGTCGAAACGTTGTCGTTCTTTGCGCTCATACCCAAATTTACGTAAACGTGACACTCATGCACTACAATGATAAACCCGTGTTACAACGTCGAAGGGGAGTTATCGATGGATCAGACGCAGACGAGCGACGACGCTCCCCTGCTCACGCACAGCACTCCCCAATCGGAGCAAACCACGCTCTTGGCACAGCAAAAACCTCTCGTGACCATCGTGCACGCCTCGGTCGGCTCGGGTCACAAGGCCGCCGCAAAGGCGATTGCGCAGGCATTCGACCTCATCCGCGGCACCAATGGCATCCCCGAGGATATTGAGATTGAAGTGCTCGATATCCTTGATTTTGGACGTATTAAATTCGACGGCAATAAGACCGCGGCTTCTTTTACGGGAGCCACGCGCCCCATTTACGACCTGACCTGGCGATATACGCTTACGGGGCATCTTCTCTGGGGTGGCGGCACGGCATGGTCGCGAATTATGTTCCCCGCCTTCAACGAATATATTCGTAGCCGCAGGCCCATAGCCGTGGTTGCAACGCACATCACAGCAGCCAATGTTGCCGTGGGCGCTCGCGTAATTACGGGTATCGATTATCCGGTCATCTGCGTACCGACCGACTACGAAGTCGAGGGCTGGTGGCCCCACAAGGACACCGATCTATTCTGTGTTGCCAACGAATTTATGGCCGAAACCCTGCGTCCGCGCAAGGTGCCCGAGGCAAAGATTCGCATTACCGGCATTCCTATTCGCGCCGGATTCGACACGGAATACGATCGCGAGGAAGAGCTAGCCAAGTTCAACCTCCCCATCGACAAGACCGTCGTACTGGTAATGGCCGGTGCCAGCTTGCCTCAGCCCTACGTCCGCTTTCGCGCGGCGATGGACCACACACTCCCCTTCCTGCGTAGCTTCGAAGACATGCACTTTGTCTTTTTGCCTGGCAAAGACGTGGAGTATGCCACCCGGCTGAAGACGCTCTTCGATGCCATGAAACTCGAGAACGTCACGGTGCTGGACTATGTCGACGACATGGCGGCCCTCATGCACGGCTGCGACCTGGCAATCCTCAAATCGGGCGGACTCACTGTCACCGAGTGCCTATGCGCACATCTGCCGATGATCCTGCTGGGCAAGTCCTATGGCCAAGAAAAGGCCAACACCACCATGCTCACCGGCATGGGCGCCAGCATGCACGTCACCACGGCACGAGAGCTCATCGTAACCCTGCGTCACCTGCACGACCATCCCGAATCACTCAAAGCCCTACTCATCAACGGCGAAGTACTACGCCGCCCCCATGCAGCCGCAGACATCGCCGTCGCCACCATGGAACTCATAGGCAAACCCCAAAAGCGCAAACGAGCCTTCTGCCGCTTCTACTGGGGCGGAAAACCTGCGCATATCCGCTAGAGTCTTAATGTCCGCTGCTCGGCGGGAGCCGCCCATATATCATTCCATGCTCAAACATTCTCGCTGCGCTGCGAAACTGCGCGTGGAACGATATATGGGCGGCTTCCGCCGAGCAGCTACGTTTACGTACTAGCAGCTATACCAGATTCCCCACCATTAGAACCTGCAAAGGCGAAAACGGAAATCATAAATATAGTAAGCCGATGCGAGAAAGGAGGTTTTCCTTTATCGCATCGGCTTACTAGAAAGAAAGGCTTTTATTTTTCAAGCGAGTAACCGCCCGCCCGCCTCTCCCACATATCGTTCCACGCGCAGTTTCGCAGCGAGCGAAGCGAAGCGAGAATGTTTGAGCATGGAATGATATGTGTGAGAGGCAGGCGGGAGGGATACGAGCGCCCCCGCGAGAATGTTTGAGCATGGAATGATATATAGGGGCCTCCCAGGGGCGAGCGGACATTACAATACGCCGCTGGAGCCGAAGCCTCCTTTGCCTCGATCGGTTTCGTCTAGTTCTTCTACTTCTATGAGGTTGACCGTGGGAACTTCTTGGATGACGAGTTGGGCGATGCGGTCGCCTTTGTTGATTTGGATGTTGTTCGCGGGGTCTAGATTGATGAGGATGACTTTGAGCTCTCCTCGGTAGTGGGCGTCGATGAGGCCAGGAGTGTTGACTATGGACAGGCCTTGCTTAATGGCTAGGCCGCTGCGGGGCTGGACGAAGCCGGCATAGCCGTCGGGCAGGGCGATAGCTAGGCCCGTGGATACCAGACGACGCTCAAAGGGCTTCAGAATGCAATCCTCGTTGGCTCGGAGGTCAAGACCGGCATCCGTGGGATGTGCGTATTTGGGAAGTTCGACGGTTGGGTCGAGACGTTTAATGTTAACGGTAATGTTGGACATGAAATCACCTTAGCTTGTCGAGCTCTTGCAGAAACTCATCGACGTCTTTGAAATCGCGATAGACCGAGGCAAAGCGGATGTAGGCCACTTTATCGATCTTGGCCAACCGCTTAAGAACCATATCGCCCAGCTCATGGGACGTAACGGCCGTAAGCGTACGGGAGCGAAGCTCAACCTCAATATCGTCAATGATCTCGTTGAGCTTTTTAGTGTCGATATCTCGCTTGATCGTGGCGCGCATCAAACCGACCAGCAGCTTATTGCGGTCGAACCGTTGCTTGGATCCGTCTGACTTAATGACCTCGATAGGGTCTTCACAACGCTCAAATGTCGTAAAGCGATAATTGCATGAGCAACATTCGCGACGGCGCTTGATGGTGTTATTAGATTCCTGCATGCGGGAATCAACGACGCGGGTATGTGCCTTGCCGCATTTGGGACAGCGCATGGTACCTCCTCTAAAACGATTACAAGGGTACCATGCGACGGTGCTTAAATCTTAGGAACGAGCGGGAACTTTAAGATGCGCACCGGCATCGAGCGAGCCATGCTCCAGGTGATTGACGTTGCGGATCATATCAGAGGTCTCCTGTGTGGAAAGACCCTCAATCGGATGCTCCTGGGCAAGCGACCACAAGGAATCGCCAGACTGAACACGGACGGTCTCGTAGGTAACGTTGGATGCCGACTCAGCATAAGCGGCGTGACGAGCACTGAAGATCGAGGTAGCAAGTACAAAGAAGAGCGTGAGCGCAACAGCCAGGGCGACAATTGTCGAGGCCTTTAGGGCAACGGGGGCTGAGGTCGTGGCGACGCACTGGCTGCGGACGGGCTTGCCAGGCAGTGTTTGGAAACCAGATCGGCCGCCTTTGACAACCGTGAAAGCCGGCGCCGCAGGCGTCTCGAGCTTAAGGGCGAGGTTTCCCTGGACCATATCCGTTGCGTTCATCATGTTCTCCTCTCGCATGTTTTGCTGAGAACAGTTTTATCAAGCCGCGCGGACAAAAATGTCTAGCGCGAGAACGAATGTTCGGTTATTATTATCTTCGAACAGTTGTTCCTGTCAAGCAAAAATCGAACATTTGTTTGACATTGGCAGAGAGGATCCCCTGATGGCTCGCAAAATTACCAAGCGTCAGCAGCAGATTTACGACTTCATCAAGGAATATCAGCAGGAGAAGGGCTATCCGCCCAGTGTGCGCGAGATGGCATCAGCCGTAGGCCTCTCCTCCCCCAGCACGGTGCATGCTCATCTCTCTGCCCTGGAGGCTCGAGGACTGCTCAAGCGCGATGCAACCAAGCCTCGCGCCCTAGAGCTTTTTGATGAGGACGGATCCTCAGTCTCGATTTCCAAATCCGATGAACCCACAGCGCCCCGCGGAACGGTCTCGCTGCCGCTCGTCGGTCGCGTCGCGGCTGGGATTCCCATTCTGGCCGAGCAAAATATCGAGGACACCTTTACCATCCCGACCGAAATCGCCACAGACCAGGGCTCCTTTATCCTTGAAGTGCACGGCAGCTCAATGATCAATGTCGGCATCTACAACGGCGACTACATTATCGTTCGCGAGCAAAAGAGCGCCATGAACGGCGAAATCGTCGTGGCCATGATCGATGGCTCGGCGACCGTCAAGACGTTCTACAAGGAGCAGGGGCGCGTGCGCCTGCAGCCCGAGAACGACACCATGGAGCCCATCTATGCAACGAACCCCGTTATTTTGGGTAAGGTTGTCGGTTTAATGCGCCGGTTCTCGTAATGCAAAAACGCATCACCATATTTGATACCGTCCGCGGGTTTACGATGCTATCGATGGCAGGTTTCCACGCTTGCTACGATTTGGCCTACCTATATGGATGGGATATGCCATGGTTTACCGAAACGGTTTTCCAGGATATCTGGCGCGCTAGTATCAGCTGGGTATTTTTGTTTATCGCCGGTTGGATGTGCACGCTCTCGCGTAATAACGGTAAGCGCGCCCTCAAATACGCAGCCGCAGCCTTGATCGTATGGATGGCAACTACACTGGTATCAGTCGACGATTCGGTAAACTTTGGCATCATCTATTGCATGGCAGCATGCACCGCGGTGGTTGCACTCACCCGTCCGTTACTCCAAAAAATACCGGGCTCGTGGGGCATCGCAGCGTGCCTTGTTCCTTTTGCCCTAACCTGGGGCATTCCAAAAGCGGTCTACCCACTCCCCTACCTGGCATGGCTTGGATTCCCGAGCCCGGGTTTTGTTTCGGGAGACTACTATCCGCTCATTCCGTTTGTCTTTATGTACCTTACCGGCTTCTTTACTGCCCAGGCAGCACAAACATCAAGCCACGAAGCGCCGGCATGGGCATACGCCAATCCCATCCCGGCGCTCGCAGTCCTCGGTCGGCATGCCTTACCGTTCTACCTGCTCCATCAGCCTGTCATTCTAGGCGTGCTAGAGCTCGTTTATTCCGTACGATAGCGCTCAAGACGCGGCGCGATTCGGGCCGGCATCTTTGCCACAATGCGAACGCCGTCCTCTAGATATTCCTCATGCAGAAGGGTTCCCTGCTCATGCACCAGCGTAATGAGGGCGCCCTCGCGATACGGGATATCAGCGGAGAGCAACACATCGGTGGCAGCTGCCTCACGAGCAATACGGTCGACGAGATCGTCGAGCCCCTCGCCCGTTTGGGCCGAGAACAGCACGGCCTCAGGATAGCGACGACGGAAACTCAATCGATCGACGCTATCGAGTAGGTCAATTTTATTGAACACCGTAAGCGTCAAACGCTCACCGGCACCGATCTCGTCAAGAACGCGATCGACTGCCTCGAGTTGGCGCTCGTAGTCCTCGTCAGAGGCATCCACAACTTTAAGGATCAGGTCGGCACCAAGAACCTCAGACAGCGTGGACTTAAAGGCATCAACGAGACCATGCGGTAGCTTTTGAATAAAGCCAACGGTATCGGTAATGGTCATACCACGACCACCGGGCAAGCGATACGAGCGCGTCGTCGGATCGAGCGTGGCGAACAATTTGTCCTGAGAAAGCACCGTGGACCCGGTCAGGCGATTGAGCAACGTCGACTTACCGGCATTGGTATAACCGGCTAGGGCAACGCGAAACGCCGGCGACTCGATACGACTCTTTGACTGGACATCGCGGCGCTGTTCGACCTGCTTAAGCTCACGACGAAGCGCGGCAATTTTGTTGCGAATCAAACGTCGGTCAACCTCGAGCTGGCTTTCGCCCTGGCCAAAGCGCGAACCAATGCCACCGCGTGTCTGCTCTTTAGCAAGATGGCTCCACATACCGCGCAAGCGGGGCAACAGATACTGCAATTGGGCTAGCTGCACCTGCAGGCGACCCTCACGAGTCTGAGCGTGCAGGCCAAAGATATCGAGAATCAACGCCGTACGGTCGATAATCTTAACCGGTTCGCCCACGGCTTTCTCAAGATACGACTGCTGAGAGGGCGTTAAATCATCGTCGAAGATAACAACATCGGCATCCATACGATGCACGAGCCCGCAAAGCTCCTCAACCTTACCGGAGCCGATAAACGATTTTGGATACGGCTTAACCAGACGCTGTGACAAACGCGCCACGCACTGAGCGCCAGCCGTATGGGCAAGGCGCTCAAGCTCGTCAAGCGAACGATCGAGCGGCCAGGCGTTATCGCGCCACTCAACTCCGACAAGAACGGCACGTTCGGGCTCAGGTGCTGTGGGAACGAGGGGAAACCGAGCCATTAGGCCGCCTCGATACGATGAAGGATATCCTCAACGACCTCATCGATCGTAAACTCGTCCATATCAAACCACACAATGCGGTCATCGCGTTTAAACCACGAAAGCTGACGCTTGGCATAGCGACGTGAACGCATCTTGATGAGTTCACGAGCCTCATCCATAGAAATCACGCCGTTAAGGGCATCGATAATCTCTTTATAGCCGATCGCCTGCATCGAAGTCAGGGCATCTTCAAGCCCCTGATCCATAAGACCGCGAACCTCATCAACAAGACCCTGCTCAAACATCAGATCGACGCGAAGGTTAATACGCTCGTAAAGCGCCTCGCGATTACGCATCAATCCAAACCACAGAGCGTGATAATGCTCGCGCGGAACACTAAACTGCGACTTTTGCTGCGCATAGGACACACCATCATCGTGCATTTCGAGCGCGCGAATCACACGACGAACATTATGGGGGTGGATCACCGCAGCGGACTCGGGGTCACGCTCTGCAAGCAGCGCGTGCAGCGCTTCCTCGCCAATGCGCTCGGCAAGCTCCTGATACTCCGCGCGGCGATCGTCCTCAAGCTCGCCCGAGGGAAAATCCATCTCATCCAGGGCGGCCTTGAGATATAAGCCTGTGCCCCCGCAAAACACCGGTAGGCGGCCCTCGACCAGCAAGCGCTCAACATGCACACGAGCGTCTGCCTGATACAGTGCTGCAGAATATGCAACACCCGGTTCAACAATATCGACCAGGCGTAAAGGCGCCGTGCATTCCTCGGGTGCCATCTTGGCAGTGCCGATATCCATACCTCGATAGATTTGCATCGCGTCACACGACAGCACTTCGGACGAAAGGCGGGCCGCCAAACGATCTGCGACATCACTTTTGCCAACCGCAGTCGGACCGACAATCGCAACGGCGGAAAGGCCTGCCCCGGGAGAAAACATTAGCGCGGCTCGCCCACAACGGATCCGGACAGATACCAGGTCTTGGCAACGTCAACGTCAACATCGACAATCTTGCCAATCAGCTGATCGATGCTGTAGCCCGCGGGAATCGGTGCATGAACGGTCTGATTCTTAGGACTCTTGCCCAGCAGCACCGCGTCATTCTTTTTGCTCGTACCCTCAATAAGCGCCGGCACAACGGTATGGAGCTCACCTTGGTTATACTCGTGCGCCGTGGTCTCGATAATCTTCACCAGACGGTTGAAGCGCTCAAGAATCACCTCATGCGGCGTGGGATCGTCAATCTCGGCTGCCGGAGTACCAGCGCGCTTGGAATAGATAAACGTATAGGCCTGAGCATAACGGACCGTCTCGGCAAGCGAGAGCGTCTGCTCAAAGTCTTCCTCGGTCTCGCCGGGGAAGCCCACGATGATATCGGTCGAAAGCGCGATATTGGGCATGCGATTGCGAATGCGATCGACGAGCCCCAGATAGTCTTCGCGCGTATAGCGACGATTCATCTCTTTAAGGATGCGCGTCGAGCCCGATTGAACTGCCAGATGCAGCTGCGGCATGACGGCAGGCGTCTCGGCCATAGCGTCGATAGTCTCGGGCAGCAGGTCTTTGGGGTGTGAGGAAGTAAAGAAGATGCGCTCTACACCCGTATCGCCCACGGCACGCAACAGGTCGGCAAAGCGCGGCTTGCCAAACAGATCGCGACCATAGGAGTTGACGTTTTGACCCAAAAGCGTGACCTCACGCACGCCCTGGCGTACGAGACCGGTGACCTCGTCGACAATCTCCTCGAAAGGGCGGCTCTTTTCGCGACCGCGCACATACGGCACGATGCAATAGGTGCAGAAATTGTTGCAGCCCGTCATAATGGGGACCCAGGCGTGATACTGGGTCTCACGATGCCACGGCATGCTCATAGCATCCGTGTCCTCGTGTTCATTGGTGCGAATATGACGCTTACCGTCCAGGAATGCCTCGGCAATGAGCTCGGCAACATGCGCGATGGAATGCGTGCCAAAGATAACATTGACGTTATCGACATTGGTGAGCAGACCCTCGCCGTCGCGCTGCGCGATGCAGCCGCCCACGGCGACCACGCGCTTACCCGAGGGCGAAGGCGGAAGGCTCTTACAAGAGTTGCACTGACCGTACAGACGGGTGTCAGCGGCCTCGCGAACGCAGCACGTCATGAACACGACAATGTCAGCATGCTCCGGATCGAGCGCCATGAGACAGCCATACGAGTCGAGCAGGCCACTCACACGCTCGGAGTCGTGCTGATTCATCTGGCAGCCAAAGGTGCGGATAAAGTAGGTTTTACCGGCAAGAATATCGCGTACGGAACCCTGGTCCATGTGTATAAGTCCTAACGAGGTGGAATAGGCGGAATCAAAGAGCGCGGGCAAAGAGCAAACACGCTAGGCCACAGGTTTAACGTCGTCCATCACAACGTTATCCATAGCAGCTCGATTAATCTGATGAACGTAAATAGAAAGACGGATGGCCGTGCGCGACTCCCCGTTGATGAGGATGTCGGAGAACACCGGCGCGCAGGAAATATCAAACCCGGTTGGAATCAAAAAACCGCGTGCAATGGCCACGGCCTTGATGGCCTGGTTGACGGCACCCGCGCCGACACACTGGATATTGACGGGGACACCATCTTTGACCATGCCGGCAATGGCGCCGGCAACGGACGCGGGCGATGATTTGCTTGATACCTTCAGGCAATCCATGAAGAAACTCCTGCGTTTAAAAGTACGTTTTAACTGCAATAACTGTATCGTACCGAACGGACTCGGTAAAGATGCTATTCCTCTTTGGCAAGATCGAACGTCACGGTAATACGATCACGCGAAACACGAATCTTGGGGTCGCCGCAAAGGTTGAGATAGTACCGCGATGCAAGATCGTTAAAGTCGCGTTCGACGGCTCGCGAGAACTGCGCCATGTCGTCCTTGGCGATACGCAGCCCGCGACGATCCTTGGCAAGATCAACCGGAGCAGACGCATGTGGAGACGAATCGCGCTCGCGAAGCAGGCGTGCGGTCACACCGCGAACGGGCTTAATCTGGCCCGTCAAGATACGATGCGCCGTACGCTCGGACATCTCAAGGCCCAGACCCGAACAGATACGAATAAAGTCTTCCGCATCCGAAGCAAGTCCCAGGCGATCGACCACCGGAAGCTCGGCTTCGTAATCGATAAACAAAAGACGAGAAGCATCGAGACGGCTGGACGCCTGCGCATGCAACGTCGCGGCAATCTCGGACGGAGACCCCAAATAGACATCACAGGCGCGCAGCTCCTCGAGAGCAAACTCGCAGGCGGCGCGAATGATGTTGTGAGGGCCGCGGGCGCAGACATAGTGACCGTCCTCGTCCTTCACGGCCTGAGGCCAGCTGGACTGATCGGCGCGCTCGCCAAGGCGGTCGGTAGCGACGCTCACCTTAAAAACCGAGCCAAGGTCAACATCCGACGCGACAACGCGTGCCTCGTCGGTGTTCTGCTTAATCGAGAACAATGCCATGCCTCGACCGTGAACGCCCCAACGATCCATCTTCATGCTCTCGAGCTTGGAGGTAACGCGAGCATCAAAGATGCGCTCCTGCATATCCTGCGGCACACCCGAGCCGTTATCCAGAAAGACGAGCGTACGGACGCCATCTTCCTTGGTCGTGGCGAGATAGACCTTGTCGGCACCGGCATCACGGGCGTTGCGCAGCATTTCGATGACAATATCCTCGACATGCTGAATGTCGTGCTTTGCCTGGCGCCGCTCGGCCTCCGAAACGCGGAGGCGGACATACCCCTCGCCAAGGTTCTCCTCGACGCGAAGGTTGCCCTCCCCCGACATCGACGCGATAAATGAGATGAGCTCGTTCGCGTCGTTCATGTTATTTAGCGATATCGACAGCGCGGCTCTCGCGAATCACGACGACGCGCACCTGACCGGGATACTCCATCTCTTCCTCGATCTGATGGGCGATGTCATGAGCCAAGACCGTGGACTGAGCATCGGAAATCTTGTCCGGCTGAACCATGACGTGAACCTCGCGACCAGCCTGCATGGCATAGGTACGCTCGACGCCGTCATGGGAGTTGGCAATCTCCTCGAGCTTCTCAAGGCGCTTGATGTAGTTCTCGGCCGATTCGCGACGGGCACCGGGGCGAGAGGCAGAAACAGCATCGGCAGCCTGGACCAGAACATCGAGCACCGTGTTGGGGTCGACGTCGGCGTGATGGGCCTCGATAGCATGAACGATAACGGGCTTCTCGCCATAGCGACGGGCGAGCTCGGCGCCGATAACGGCATGCGGACCCTCGACGTCATGGTCGATAGCCTTACCAAGATCGTGCAGCAGGCCGGCACGCTTGGCGGTCACAACGTCCAGGCCAAGCTCGGAAGCCATCACGCCGCACAGGTCGGAAACCTCGAGGGAATGCTGGAGCACGTTCTGACCAAACGAAGTGCGGTAGCGCAGAGCACCCAGGGTCTTAACGATCTCGGGGTGCAGATCGTGGATACCGGTATCGAAGGCAGCCTGTTCGCCAGCCTCGCGCACGCGCTGCTGAACCAAGTCGGCGGCCTTGTGATACATCTCCTCGATGCGGGCGGGGTGAATGCGGCCGTCAGCAATAAGGTTCTCAAGGGCGACGCGGGCGGTCTCGCGACGGACCGGATCGAAACTCGAAAGAACGACGGTCTCGGGCGTATCATCGATCACCAGGTTGACGCCGGAAACCTGCTCGAAGGTGCGGATGTTGCGTCCCTCGCGGCCGATGATGCGACCCTTGAGGTCATCGGAAGGAATGTGCACGGAGGTAACGGTAACCTCGGCGGTGTGGTCGGCGGCGCAGCGCTGAATCGCCAGGGACAAGATCTCCTGAGCGGTCTTGTGGCACTCGGCGCGAACCTGCTGCTCGGACTCACGGATGATCGTGGCGGCCTCGTGGGTAACCTCGCCGCGAACCTTGTCGAGGAGCTCCTTGTGAGCGTCCTCGCGGGTCAGGTCGGCGATGCGCTCGAGCTCCGAGGTCTGCTTGGCGCAGAGCTCCTCAAGCTCGCGGGAGCGCTTCTCGACCTGGCCAGCCTGGCTGGACAGCTGATGCTCACGCTTGTCGAGAGCATCGTTGCGGCGATCGAGAGACTCCTCGCGCTGCATCACGCGATTCTCGAGCGTACGAATCTCGCTTTTACGCTGCTTGTCCTCGGCCTCGGCAGCCTGCTTGTTCTTGATAATCTCTTCCTTAGCCTCAAGCAGAGCCTCTTTTTTGAGGGTCTCGGCCTGACGCTTTGCATCACCGATTAGGGACTCAGCCTGTACGTGAGCCGACTGGATCTTTTCGTCGGCCTCGTGAAGACTACCCTGCTTGGCGGTGCGCATGTAGGCAATGGCGGCGATGGCACCCAAAACGATGCCAACGAGCGCTGCGATGATAGGCATGCTCACTCCTTTTTATGGATTCGTTACACAACAAAGCGAACCGTCCTTGCGAACGGCTCGCGACATTTGAGTAATATGGGCGCAGCTTATGCGGGTCGGATACAGATAAACATATAAACAAACTCATCAAAGATGAGCACATATCACAAAGCAAATGACAGTGTTTATCGTACGTTGAACCGTAACAACTGTCAAATAAATGGACCCAGTACGGCGGCTAAAACGCGGCGAACGGCAAGTACGCAAAACACAGGTGTCTAAACTGCACATTCCTCATGTTCGGCATCGAGACGCGCCTTAACGGCATCGGCGGCGATGTGGTACGAAAAGCCCTTGCCCATCAAAAACCGGACGAGCTTTTCGAATCCATGCGTCTCTGGAACACGACGCTTCGCGAGTAAAGCCGATGCGCGAGCCAAGTCGTCCTCCACGGCAAAATAATCCTCGGGATAGCCGGGGATATCATCGAGTACGACATGACGGCGCTTGAGCTCGGTCTCAATCTTGCGCTGTCCCCAGCCGCGTCGCTTGCGTTCCTCGATAAAGTACGAACAAAAGCGCCTCTCATCTAAAAAGCGATACTCAGTGGCACGCTGGACGGCGAAATCGATTGCGGCCGCGCAAAAACCATAGCGAGCCAGCTTGTCACGGACCTCACCCGTGGCATGGTCGCGGCGCGACAGCATCTCAGTCACCATGGTAAGCGCGCATTTACGCTCAATGAGCTGAACCGCCTCGCGAAACTCATCCCAATCGCAAGGAAGATCGGGGCGATTTTTAAGGAACAGGCGCGCGACGCGAACAGGAATCCAGAAGGATCGTTCAAAACCGCCCTCGAGCTCACAGTCGATATGTGCACAAGGCTTTTTTGATGCATACCCACTCGAGAACGAGGAGGCCGCCTTCTTATCGGGAAAGACGACCGTAGCCTCGGTAACCGTATACGACATGAGGGCATCCGCTACTCGTCATCATCATCGAGCATCGCGGAGCCATCGATGGCGTAAAGCTCATCGAACTCCTCAGTTTCGGGCCGATCGGTCAGCTCGACCTCGGACGGAGCATCGTCATCGAATTCAAGGCCGCAGGCGAGGCGAACCTTATGCTCGATCTCGTCAGCACAATCGGGGTGTTCGCGCAGGAAGGCCTTGGCGGCCTCGCGACCATTACCGAGCTTATCCTCACCGTAAGCAAACCAAGAGCCCATCTTTTTGCAGATACCGCACTCGACGGCCATGTCCAGAATCGAGCCCTCTTTAGAGATGCCCGTGCCGTACATGATGTCGAACTCAGCCGAGCGGAACGGTGCGGCCACTTTGTTCTTAACGACCTTGGCGCGCACACGATTGCCGATGACCTCGTCCTTGAGCTTAATGCTGTCGATGCGGCGAATATCGATACGCACCGACGAGAAGAACTTGAGGGCGCGGCCGCCCGTCGTAGTCTCGGGGTTGCCGAACATGACGCCGATCTTCTCGCGCAGCTGGTTAATGAAGATGCAGGTCGTTTTAGATTTGGCGAGCGAGCCGGCGAGCTTACGGAGCGCCTGGCTCATCAGACGGGCCTGAAGGCCGACCGTAGTATCGCCGATCTCGCCTTCGATCTCGGCACGCGGAGTCAAAGCGGCGACAGAGTCGACGACGATGGCGTCGATGGCGCCAGAGCGCACGAGCATGTCGACGATCTCGAGCGCCTGCTCGCCCGTATCGGGCTGGGAAATGAGGACCTCATCGATGTCCACGCCGATACGCGCGGCATACGTGGGATCGAGCGCGTGCTCGGCATCAATAAATGCCACGACGCCACCCATAGCCTGGGCCTCTGCCAAAATCTCGAGTGAAAGCGTTGTCTTACCGGAGGACTCGGGACCGTAAATCTCGACGATACGGCCGCGCGGCACGCCGCCGATGCCCAGAGCGGCATCGAGGGCCAGGGCGCCCGTGGGAATGGCCTCGACCTCGAGCTCGGGACCACCGTCGCCGTACCTCATGATGGAACCCTGGCCGAATTTCTTCTCGATCTCGGCCTTGGTGGTGGCGATCATCTCATCGCGCTCTTTACCCGTCGTGCGAGCATGAACGGTACGTACGGGACCTGAATTCTTGGCCATGAATAGCCCTCCTCTTAACAACCTGCATCGATAATAAACGAACGGCTGTTCGTGGTCAACCGTTCAGATAAATCATATGCAGCCGACCTTTCCAAAACCCAACCAAACGCCAACCAAACACTGACCAAAAACTTGACCGCAGGCGAACCGAGCAAGGTACGACAAGGAAGAATACGCCAACTACCTGCACATAGAGTAAATTCGCCAGAGGTCCCTATCTCCACAATTAAGGGGCCCGGAGGCCCCTTAAAACACGTCTATTCCATAGAATTAAGCACGCAGACAATGCGACCCAGTGCCTCAGCGACCGCATGGGCACGGACGCATGAACGATCGCCCTCATAGTGACAACGAATGGAGTCCACGACCGGCGCTCCCCCATTGGCCGAGCGATACGCCCAGCCAATATAAAAGGTTCCAGCCGGATCGTCCTCGGTGCCTCCACCGGGGCCGGCATAGCCCGTCGCGCTCACGGCAATATCGCTCTGGTACAGCTCCAGCGAACCGGCAGCCATCTCCCGCGCCGTCTGGTACGACACCGCGGTATAGCGGTCGAGCGTCTCTTGCTCAACGCCGAGCACGCGATGCTTAATCTCGTCGCAGTACGTCACCGCACCGCCGCGCAGCACCGCCGAGGCACCGGGGATATCGGCGATCGTCGAGGCGATCATGCCCGCTGTTAGAGATTCAGCCGTCGAAACCGTCACACCACGAACGCTTGCACGCTCGACGATATCGGCTGCGAGCTCTTCATTGTGCGCGGCAATCTGCTCAAATGATTTCGTCATGCCCACCAGGACCTAGACCGAAAAGACGATCTTGCGGCAGTTCCAGAAGTACTGAGCGCCCGAGATAACGGTCAGGATAACGGCCACGGCGTACAGGAAGCGTGAGACGCCATAGAGACCGAGCAACAGCTCCGCAGGCCCCAACTGGAGGCCGGTCATCGCAAAGACGCACAGATAGCCGCAGATGGAAACCATCGTAGTCGCCGTCTTGTACTTGCCGAGCTTATCGGCCGCAACGACCACACCGGCCGCACTCGCGACCATGCGCAGGGCGCTCACCAGCAGCTCGCGGAACAGGATGATGAACACCGACCACACGGTTACGGCACCAAAGTCCAAGAACAGCAGCAGAGCCGAGAACACGAGCAACTTATCGGCGATGGGATCCAAGAACTTACCGAAGTCGGTGATCTCGTTGCGTGAACGAGCCAGGTAGCCATCAACCTTATCTGTGCACGACAGGATGACGTACAGAATAAAGGCGGCGGCGGCGAGCGGGCCGTCGAAGGTGCTCCAATCCGTACCGGCAACGCTTGTGTGAGACAGCGCCGACACAATCATGAACACCGGAATAAAGACGATGCGCACGCACGTCACGATGTTGGCGGGCGTCCAAACACTCGTCAGTTCCTTATTGCTCTCGTTAGCCACGACGCTCTCCTACTCCACAACATGACCGATAAGCTCGTAGCAGAAGCTATCGGTAAACTCGACCGTCAGAATATCGCCCACGGACGCCTCGCTGGCGTCCAAATGCACCGCACCATCGGAATCGGGCGCCTGGAACCAGGCATGTCCGATGAGCTCGGCGCCATCCTCGGTCTCCTCGATACCGTCAACGATCACCTGGGCGCGTTCGCCCACATGCGCGGCAGTCGCGGCAAAACCGAGCGACTCGGCCAGGTCCATAGCCTCCTGGGCACGCTCGAGCTTAACCTCTTCGTCGACCTGACCCTCCATCTTAGCGGCCAGGCTGCCCTCCTCCTGCGAGTAGGCAAAGACACTCGTGTAGTCAAAGCCGACGGTGTCCATAAAGTCGATAAGATCGCGGAACTCGTCGTCGGTCTCGGTCGGGAAGCCGACCATGGCCGTGGAACGAATCACGATGCCGGGGATGCGCTCGCGAAGGTCGCGGAACAGATCCTCGAGCTCCTGGCGCGAACCGGAGCGACGCATGGCCTTGAGAATGCGCGCGTCGCAGTGCTGCACGGGGATATCGATATAGGGCAGCACCTCGGGCGTATCGCGAATCGTCTCGATGAGTTCGTCAGTCATGCCCTCGGGCTGCAGATAGAGCACGCGGACCCAGACGTTGTGCGGGCGCACGGCCTCGGCGACGGCACGCAGCAGCTGCGCCAGATTGCGCGGCGAGCCATCGGCGACGTCCTCGTCGGCAAAGTCGGTACCCCAGATGCCCGTGTCCTGGCCGATCAGCACGATCTCGCGCACACCGCCGGCAACCAGGTCGCGCACCTCGGAGATGATGCTCTCGGCATTGCGCGAATGATAGCGACCGCGAATATAGGGAATCATGCAGAAGCTGCAGAAGCGGTTGCAGCCATCGGAAATCTTGACGTAGGCGACAGCACCCTCGACGGTACGTTTGACCTGCGGGATATAGGCTGCAATCTCACGCTCGACACCCAGCACGCCATCGATGATCGCCACGATGCCGTCTTCCTCGTCGGCCTTCACAAAGGCAGCGACCTCGGGCAGCTCGTCAGGCAGGTCATCGCCATAGCGTGACGGCACGCAGCCGCACATGACGATGGGGCAAGAACGAACGCCGTCCTGAACCTCGTTGGCGAGCTCGAGCGTGGTCTCGATGCTCTCGGACGTTGCGGAGGCGAGGAACGAGCATGTATTGACGATGGCGATATCGGCGTCCTGCGGGTCGAATGCCTCCTCGTAGCCTGCGGCGGTCAAAAGAGAACGCATGCGGTCGGTGTCAACCTCGTTCTTAGCGCACCCGAGGGTGATGTAGAGCACGGAGCCCAACGGTGTATCCATGTTGGAGAGCGGTCCTTTCGAATGATATTAGCGGTAGTTGGTGAACTGCAGCGGCTGACCGTAGTCCTGGTCGCGCAGGAACTGGATCACGGTCTGCAACGCGTCCTTCGAAGCAGAGGAAACACGCAGTTTGTCGGCCTCGATGGTCACCTTGACCTTGAGCTTTTGGTCTTTGATGTCCTTGTTGATCTTCTTGGCGGTCGCCTGGTCGATACCCTCGACGATATGGCCGAGCACGCGCACGGTGCCGCCCGACGCCGCCTGCGGAGCATCCCACGAGACAGCCTTGAGGTCGATGCCGCGCTTGATGAGCTTGGAGCTCAACACGTCGATAATCTGTTTGGAGACAAAGTCGGCCGGGGCGTTGATCGTAAAGAGCTTGTCGCCCTTCGAAAGCTCGATCGTGGCGCCGGAATCCTTAAGGTCATAGCGCTGGGAAATCTCGCGCGTGGTCTGCTGGAAGGCGTTGTCGACCTCTTGCATGTTGACCTCGGACACGACGTCGAAGCTGGAATCTTTAGCCATGATGTTTCCTTTCGCGTACGAGCGGCTTAGTAGCTATCGTACGAATAGTCGGTAGAATCGGTAGGCGTCTGACCGTCAGTTGCGGTATCGGCGCCATCCGTGGACTGGGCATCGGTACCGTCGGTGGTATCGGTACCATCGGTGGTGTCGGTACCATCAGACCTTTCACCATTCTCGGAATCAGACGTCTCCTTCTTGGGAACGGTGATCGTCACACGCGCCACGCCCGAGGTCTTGGTGTCGTAGCGGACCTTTTCGCCGTTCTTGGTAACGGTGACATCGGAAGGCTTGGACGTGGTGATCTCGATTGAGGACTCGGGCGTGTACTCCTGCTCAAAGGGGCCAGTCGCCTGGGCGCCATAGACCGACTTGCCGTCGACCTTGACCTCAATCCACGCGGTCTTTCCCTTGGCAACGGAGACTTTGACCTTCGTGACCTCGTTCTCTTCCTTCTTGGCCGTCGTCTTGGTAGCGTCCGAATCAGCCGACTCATCCGTAGACTCATCGGTGTCTTCGTCCTCGTCGACCGTTTCGGTCTTCTTAGAAGACTTCTTGGTCGTCGTCTTGGTGGCAGCGGGCGTCTCGGGCGTGTTCTCGGGCGCCGAAGATGCGCAGCCGCGCAGAAGCACCACGATGAGCACAATCAGCAGCAACACCACGGCACCGATGCCGGCATAGATGATACGCGGATCGAGCCCGTTGTTTTGAGGAGTACGTGATCCGCCGCGTCCACGACTGGAACTGTTGCGGCCGCCTCCCTGAGGCATACGACCACGATTGCTATCGGAACGGCCGCGATAGCCACCCTGGCCCTGAAGGCTGCGTTGACCCGAGCGGGGCGCAAGTTCACCGCGGCCTTGATAGCCACGCTGGCCCGAACGCGGAGCCGAAGAGCGCTGGCCATACGGCTGTGATTGAGAGCGAAGACGCGGCGTCACCTGCGTGGTATCGGCATCCGCATAGCCACCGCGAGAGCGTCCCGTAGAGACACCACGGTAACCGCGATCGGAATAGCCACCGTCGCCGTAGCCGGCACGAGGGTCACGCGCCACGCCGCGGGCAGCGGGAAGCGCACGGTCCTCGGGCATCGGCGTACTGCGGAACCGGTCACGCTGTGAGCGAATCTCCTCGCCTGAACCCGTCTCGGTAATATAACCGGCCTGCTGAGGACGCTGTCCATAGCGGGTCGAACGACCGCCCTGAACCATCAGGAAGCGCCCGTTGTCGACCGAGGAACGCGAATTGACGTAGCCGGCGGCGTCCTGAAAACGACCGCCCTGCTGGGACGTCTCGCGTTCGTATGCCATCAGGTCGTCAAAGTAGGCATTGACGACCTCGCGCGGATTGAGGCCCAAAAAGCGAGCATAGCTCGAAATCATGCCCTGCGCATAGCCGCGCGGCGGCATCGAAGCAAAGTTACCGGTCTCGAAAAACTCGATGATCTGCGGCCTGATTTTGATGGTGTTGGCGACCTGCTGAATGGAAAGGCCCATCCGGCGACGCTGCTCGAGCAGCATGTCACCAAAGCGTGCAGCCATCAGAATCCTCCAAACTCACGATCTTCACGTGCCATCTCGGCGTCGACAGATTCCAGCGCGGCAAGCCCCTCCTCGTCCAACAGGACCTCACGCGGCTTGGAACCGTCAGGCGGGCCGACGACACCCTTTTCTTCCAGCATATCCATAATACGCCCGGCACGCGCATAGCCAACCTTCAGACGACGTTGCAGGCCAGATGTGGAGCCAAGCTGCGATTCCACCACAATATGGGCGGCTTCCCAAATGAGCGGATCATCGTCTTGCGGCTCGGCGACTCCGGTGCGGACAATGCCGCCGCCACCCGCCATGGACATGGAAGCGGGCGCCACGGCAGACAGGATCTCCTCGTGGTAGTCTGGCTCACTCTGCGACTTGACGAACTCGACAATCTCGTTGATCTCATCATCCGAGACAAAGCAGCCCTGGATACGGCGGGGCTTGCCCCAGTCGACCTTGGAGAACAGCATGTCGCCCAAACCGGTGAGCTTTTCGGCACCC
This sequence comes from uncultured Collinsella sp., assembly GCA_958429345.1. GTDB lineage: Bacteria > Actinomycetota > Coriobacteriia > Coriobacteriales > Coriobacteriaceae > Collinsella. The sequence continues at coordinate 29,433 of CAUAJK010000022.1, forward strand.
ATCTGGTCGATGATGACGCGCGAGTCGATGCCCGTGGCGACGTTAAAGGCGATGCGGTTGGTGATGTTGGCCTTGATGAGGCCCGTCACCACGTTGGAGCTCGGGCGCTGCGTGGCCACGATAAGGTGGATACCGGCGGCACGGCCCAGCTGAGCAATACGCACGATCGAGGCCTCGACATCCTTACCGGCGACCATCATCAGGTCCGAGAGCTCGTCAATGATGATGACCAGGTAGGGCATCTTTAGCGGCGGGTTGTCGTAATGCTCAAACTCGCCGGCGGCCTGCTTTTCGTTGTAGGTCGAGATCTTACGCACGTTGAGGCGCTCGAAGACCTTCAGGCGACGCTCCATCTCGGACACGGCCCATTGCAGAGCGCTCGCGGCCTGCTTGGGCTCGGTCACCACGGGGACATAGAGATGCGGGAGGCCGTTATAGCCCGCAAGCTCGACGCGCTTGGGGTCGACCATGATCAGGCGAACGTCCTCGGGAAGAGCGCGCATGAGCAGGGTCGTGATGATGGAGTTGATCATGACCGACTTACCGGAACCCGTGGTACCGGCGATCAGCAGGTGGGGCATCTTGGCAAGGTCGGCGACGACCGGCGTACCCTCGGCATCGCGACCGATGGCGAGCTCAAGCGGACCGCCCTTCACATAGGGCAGCACGTCGCCCAGGTTGACGTTCTGGCGCTTGCGGTTGGGAATCTCGATGCCCACGAGCGAGGTGCCGGGGATCGGGGCAAAGATACGCACCGACTGGGCAGCGAGCGAAAGCGCGATATCGTCCTCGAGGCTCGAGATCTTGCTCACGCGCTCGCCCTCGCCAGGTTGCAGCTTAAAGGTCGTCACCGTGGGGCCGGCGATCCAGCCGACCACGCGGGCACTGCGGCCAAACTCAAGCAAGGTGGATTGCAGTGACTCGGCAGTCTGTTCCAGCTCCTTGTCAGAAGACGCGGAGGACGCCGACTGCGGGTTGGCATGCAGGATTTCGAGTGGCGGAAGCTTAAGGCCATCCTCTTCTTCGCCCTCGTTATCCGCGGGGGCATTGACCGCTCCCCCATCGCTAGAAGTAGGCGCCTCGACAGCGCCCGCGACAGCCGTATCGGCAACCTTGGGATGCTTCAAGAAGTCGGGAATCTGAGGTGCTGCCGAGACAGGATTCACGGCAAACGGCGGCTCGGACTCGTCGATCTTATCGGGGTCGTCTTCCATCGAAAGCTGGCCGGTTACCTGGTCGCGCTTGGCATGGCGACGCGGCAGCAAAGTTGTCTTTGCGGTCTCAATCGGAGCCTCGTCATCCTCGTCATCGCCCTCGGTGAGCTCAATCTCGCTATCGGACCAAGACGGGTCGGGCTCGCTTGTATTCAACTTGGGTGTGGCCTTGCCCTTCTTGGCATGGCGGCGCGGCAGCAGCTTCGTCTTAGCGCGCTCAGCCTCAACCGACTCGGACACGTCGACAAACGGATTCTCGTCCTCGTCGTCATCGTCCAAAACCGGGTCCACACCGTTGCCCATGACCGTGGTCACGGCAGCATCGGAGCCCTTTTGACGAAGAATGCTCAGGTGCGGACGGGCAACGCCGGGCACCGACAGAGCTTCGTCGTCACCCCACGGGCTGGCGTTGACATCGGCACGACGGCGCTCGGCAAAATCGGCCGCACGGTCGCGAGCAGAGCGCAAAACGCCGCCAACCGAAAAGCCGATGATGACCAAGCCCACGACGACAAAGCCCAACAGGACTACCATCGCGATAGGCTTACCCAGGGCATTCTGCAGCGCACTCGCAATAAACGCACCGATGTAGCCACCCGAGGCGGACAAATTTTGCGGCGTGAACATAAGGTCACAAGAGACACTCGTACCCGGCACCATCAGCGAAAGAATGGAGACGACGGCGATAAAGACCACGGCGCCGCCCGCAACAGAGCGTACGTTGAGCGGCGAGTCCTCGCCTAAAAAGAGCGTGGCGGCAAACAGCAAAATGACGATCGGCAGCACGTAGGCGCCCAGACCAAAGCCCAGGTGGTAGAAACCGGCAACCGCAGCCGTAACGGGTGCGGTTGCCGGCGAAATCACGGCAATGAAGGACGCAATCGCCAAAACGGCGATGACCACGCCGGCGATATCACGGTTGGCCGAGGGCTCAACCAAAGGCTCAAAATCGTCGAAGTCCGCCTCGTGGCCCTTATTGGCACGCAGATGGGAACCGGCACCCTTAGCAGATGCCGGTTGGTTATTGGCCTTATTGCCTTTGGCGTTTTGTGCAGATCCACGCGCCAAACTAAACCTCCATGACGACCGGGATGATCATCGGACGGGTGCGCGTACGGCTCCAAATAAAGTTGGAGAGCGAATCGCGCACGGCCTTGCGAATGGCATCGGAGCCGCTGCTCGTAAAGCTAAACTTGCCCTTCTCGATCGTCTTCATAATGGACGCGGAGGCATCCTCAGAGAACTGGTCGTCGATGGCAAACGAGACACCGCGGCCCGAGAACTCGATGGCCTCGATCTTCTTGTGCTTGAGCGAGACGATAGCAACGGCCGTGACCATGCCGTCGTTGGCGAGCTTCTGGCGATCGCGCAGGACGATGGGGTCGGTATCGCCGATACGCAGGCCGTCGACGTAGACGACGCCGGACTCGACGGGCGTACCGCGTTTGACGATACCGCCGCGCATCTCGAGCGTGTCGCCGTTATCGAGGATAAAGATATGATCGTCCTTGATGCCCATCTTGCGGGCCAGCTGGGCATGGGCGCGCAGATGCACGGCCTCACCGTGAACCGGCATAAAGTACGTGGGCTTGGCCATGGCCATCAGGAGCTTGAGCTCCTCCTGGCTACCGTGGCCCGAGACGTGGACAAGAGCGCGGTTCTTATCCCACACGTCGCAGCCGAGCTTGGCCAGGCTGTTGACGACCTGCTGGACGGCCTTCTCGTTGCCGGGAACAGGCGTTGCCGAGAGGATGACGGTATCGCCCTCGTGGATGGAAAGCGTCTTGTGCTCGCCGTTGGCCATACGGGACAGCGCCGACAGCGGCTCGCCCTGCGAACCGGTGCACATGACGACGATCTTATCGTCGGGCAGGTTATCAATGTCGAAGGCATCGATGATATCGGCATCGTCGATGTTGAGGTAGCCCAGCTCACGCGCCACGCGGGTGTTCGTGAGCATGGAGCGACCGGTCACAACGACCTTACGGCCGCACTTGCGGGCGGCATCGCAGATCTGCTGCAGGCGATGGATGTGGCTCGAGAACGACGCGACGAACACGCGACCCGGGGCGTTCTTGATGGCGTGCAGCAAGTTGGGACCAACCTCGGCCTCGGACTTGGTAAAGCCGGGAACCGTGGCATTGGTGGAGTCGGACAGCAGCAGGTCGATACCCTGCTTGGCAAAGCGGCTGATAGCGGCATAGTCAGGCGTGACACCATCGATGGGCGTCTGGTCGAGCTTAAAGTCGCCGGTGTGCATAACGGTGCCCTGATTGGTGCGGATAAACACGCCCAGAGCGCCGGGGATGGAGTGCGTCATCGAGAAGAAGTCGAGCGAGATGCCGCCGAGGTTGACATGGCTGCCGCCCTTGACCTCGCGGAACTTGGGCGCGCGGATGCGGAACTCAGAAAGCTTGCCCTCGATAAAGCCAAGCGTCAGCTTGCTCGAAAAGATGGGCACCTTGTTGTTGAGGTCCTGCAGCAGGTACGGAAGCGAACCGGTGTGGTCCTCGTGGCCGTGGGTGACGACGATACCGCGGAGCTTCTCCTCGTTCTCCAGAACATAGGTGTAGTCGGGAAGCACCAGGTCGATACCGGGCTGGGAGTCGTCGGGGAACATGAGACCGGCGTCGACGAGCACCATGTCGTCGCCGCACTCGAAGACCGTCATGTTCTTACCGATGCCGTCAAGGCCGCCGAGCGGGATGATCTTCAAGGGAGATGATTTTTTAGCTGCCATAGGTTAGTGTGGTTTCCTTTCTTCGAAACGGGTCTGGAACAACCGACGGGGCGCTTCTGGCAAACCGACCGTCGGGAACGTACAAACATGCATCACAGAGTCGATGCAATAACCACAGTATGATACCCATTTGCCCACCAACAGACCACCCATGCATCAAAGCCCCATCTGAACTGGTCCATCCAGCCGGTCTGGGGGCCGCGGGGGGGGGGGGGGGGGGGGGTGGGGGGGGGGGAGTGCG
>CAUAJK010000023.1:0-32996 GCA_958429345.1 uncultured Collinsella sp.
CTACAGCTCTAAGGTCACCGGCGACGCCGAGGACGGCTTCACCGTGACCAACACCTCCACGGCCAAGGTCTCGGTGCCCGTCGAGAAGAAGTGGGTCGGCCCGGCGGCCAAGAAGGCCACCGTGCGCCTGCTCGCCGACGGCGAGGACGCCGGCCAGTCGATCGAGCTCAACGAGGCCAACGGCTGGAAGGGCTCCTTCAAGGGCCTGGCCAAGTACTCCGAGTCCGGCTCCGAGGTCCGCTACACCGTGGCCGAGGACGCCGTCGAGGGCTACAGCTCTAAGGTCACCGGCGACGCCGAGGACGGCTTCACCGTGACCAACACCGTGAAGACGGGCGAGCTCGACGTCTCCAAGGCCGTCGCGGCGCGCGAGGGCCTGGCGGTCGACGCGGACAAGACATTTGAGTTTGCGGTCGAGGCCACCGATGCCGCGGGCCACGGCGTGTCCGGCGCCTACGGTGACGCGACGTTCAAGGACGGCAAGGCGACCCTCAAGCTCAAAGATGGCCAGACGGCGAGGATCACGGGGCTGCCCGCGGGAACCGCCTACACGGTGACCGAACGTGCCGCCGATGGCTACAAGGCCGCGGTGAACGGAGCCGAGGGATCCAAGGCCGATGGCTCCATCGCGGCAGACCAGGTCTCCTCCGCCGCCTTCACCAACACCTTCGACCCCGCCCCCGCCACGGCGTCCGTCCCCGAGCTCACCAAGGTGCTCGCGGGCGGCCGCAAGCCCGGCCTCCGGGAGGGGGAGTTCGCCTTTGAGCTCTCCCTCGCCGACGGCGCGGGCAATGTGCTCGAGGGCTACCCGATCGAGGCGAAGAATGACAAGGACGGCAAGGTTTCCTTTGGCGAGCTCAGCTTCACCAATCCGGGTACCTACCACGCGACCGTGACCGAGAAGGCAAGCGGCGATGCCCTGATTGAGGACGACGCGCACGCCTACACCTTCGACGTCACGGTGACTCAGACCGGCGCCGGCCTTAAGGCCGAGATCTCCAACGAGCGGGGCAAGAAGACTTTCACCAACACCTTCACGCCGCACGACAACACCAAGACTGTCACCAAGGCGGACGCCTCGGGCGCCAAGGTCGATGTGGATGGCAAATCGGTGGGCGTGGGCGATACTCTCACCTATACCATCGGCTGGGCCAATAACAGCGTCGACGACAGGGGCGCCGCGCAGGCGGCCGACGTGACGGTGACCGATGTCCTGCCCAAGGGCGTTGACTACGTCGAGGGCTCTGCCGACGGCGCCGCCTACGACGCCGCGACGCGCACTCTTACCTGGTCGCTCGGCGAGCAGACTGCGGGCGCCACGGGCACGCTCAGCTTCGACGTGAAGGTCTCCGCCGAAGCCGCCGTGGTCGACGACATCGCCAACACCGCCACGGTCGAGGTGGGCGAGAACGAGTCGCAGACCAACACGACCCACAACAGCGTGCCCCGCGAGGGCAGCCTCACCGTCAAGAAGACGGTCGTCGGTGGCGACAGTCAGCGCGAGTTCGGCTTCACGGTCGCGCTGGCCGACGGGGACGGCGAGCCCGTCTCCGGCACCTTCGGCAAGGGCGAGCACGCCGTGACGTTCACGGACGGCAAGGCGACCTTCACGCTCAAGGACGGCGGGGAGAAGACCGTCGCCGGCCTGCCCGTGGGCGCGCACTACACCGTGACCGAGGACGCCGCCGAGGGCTACACGACCACGGTCAACGGGGCCGACGGCTCCAAGGCCGAAGGCGCCGTGACCGAGGACGGCGCGACCGTCGCGTTCACCAACACGTACGGAACGGCCACCGAGGGCAGAGACGTCTCCACCGCGGGACCCTTCACCAAGACGCTCGAGGGCCGCGACTGGGCGGAGGGCGATAGCTTCCAGTTCGCGCTCACGGGCGAGGACGGCGCTCCCATGCCCGAGGGCTCCGCCGACGGCTCCAAGACCGTCAGCGTGACGGCCGCCGGCACCAAGGCGGGCGATAGGGTCGCCTTCGACTTCGGCCCCATCCGCTACACGCTTAACGACATCAAGGATGCCGGGTTCGCCGAGGTCGGCGGCAAGCGCGTGCGCGCCAAGACCTTCACCTACACGGTGCGCGAGGTCAGGCCCGATGACGGCTCCGCCATCGCCGGTGTGGACTACGACGGCCACGCCGCCACGATGACGGTGACCGTGACCGACGACGGCTCCGGCAACCTCACGGCCACGACGCCCGCGATCGCGCAGGTGAGCGGCGGCGACTTCGTCAACACCTACACGACCGAGCTCGACTACTCGGCCCGCGCGGGCGTGCGCCTGTCCAAGACGCTCTCCGGCCGCGCCATGGAGGCGGGACAGTTCGCCTTCACCGTGACCGCCGACGCCGAGACGGCCGCCAAGCTCGGCCTCAAGACCGACAAGGATGCCTACGCCGTGGCCGCTGCCGATGACGGAGAGGCCGACCTGGTCGACCTCGTCGGCGGTGCTGCGGGCAGCGACGTGAGGTTCACCGACGCCGACGCGGGCAAGACCTACAGCTTCACCGTCACCGAGACCAAGCTCGGCGGCGAGGGCTACACCAACGACACCGCGCCGCGCACGGTGACCATCGCGCCCGGCTACGACGCCGCGACGGGCAAGCTCACGGTCACGACCACGGTTGCCAAGGACGGTGTCGAGGTCGCACGCAGCGAGGTCTCCACGGCAGATGACGCCACGGAGACGCCCGCGCCCGTGACGGTCGCGTTCGAGAACTCCTACGAGGCCACCGGAACGCTCGGCGGCGAGGGCAACGTGGCAATTAATGCCACCAAGACGCTGACGGGCCGCGCCGCGGCGGCAGGCGAGTTCTCGTTCTCCGTCCGCGATGCCCAGGGCGACGTGGTCGCGACCGCGTCCAACCAGGCCTCCGGCGACGGCGAGACCGCGGGACTCGCGTTCTCGCCCATTGCCTACACCACCGACGCTCTCGAGCGGATGGTGGCGGACGGCATCGCCACCAGGGCCGCTGACGGCTCCTGGGCCATTCCCTATACCGTATCCGAGGACGATGCGGACCAGCTGTCCGCGGGCGTGACGGCGACCGCCTCGAGCTTCGACATCACGGTCAAGGTGACCGATGACGGCAAGGGCGGGCTGGACGTTAGCGTGGTCTACCCCGAGGGCTCCGACAGCACGCTGTCGTTCGTGAACGGCTACGGCACCAACGAGGCGACAGTCGACCTCGCGGGCACCAAGACGCTGGCGCTCGGCCAGGCTGGACTCGGCCTCACGCAGGCCGACATAGAGGGCAAGTACACCTTTAAGATCGCACCGCTGAACGGCGCGCCCGCACCGGTCGACGCCTCCGGCAAGATGGTGACCGAGGCGACCAACGACGCCGCCGGCAACGTCGAGCTGGGCCATGTCACGTTTAAGCAGCCGAGCGACCTCGATGACGTCGAGATCGACGGCGACGGCCTGCGTACCAAGACGTTCGCCTACCGGGTGGGCGAGTCCGGTTCGGTCGACGGCGTGGTCAACGACGCGACGGCGACGAGGACCTTCACGGTCAGGGTGGTCGAGGACACCAACGCGGGCACGCTCGCCGCGGAGGTCCTGCCCGCAGAGGGCACGCCCGAGGGCAGGGGCGCGTTCGAGTTCACCAACACCTACGTCGTGAACCCGACGCCGAGCTCCGTCACCGACCGGATCGCGGTGAGCAAGAAGCTTAAGGGCCGTGACCTGGCCGAGGGCGAGTTCGAGTTCCAGCTGGTCGAGATTGCCGCCGACGGCAGTGAGAGCGTCGCGGCAACGGGCAAGAACGCCGCCGACGGCACGGTCGCGCTCAGCCCCGTCACCTACACCGCGCCCGGCACGCACAGCTATGAGCTGCGCGAGGTCGTCGGCACGGCGGGCGGCGTGACGTACGACAAGACGACGTACCGCGTGCGCACGACGGTTGTCGACGCCGGTAACGGCACGCTCGCCGTCAAGCACGAGCTCATGGATGCCGAGGGCAATGCCGCGAACGACACCTCGGTGACCTTCACCAACGGCTACGAGGCCGCACCCGTCACCCTCAAGCTGGGCGCCGCCAAGGTGCTCAAGGGCGCCGAGCTCAAGGCGGGCCAGTTTGGCTTTGAGCTCAAGAGCCGGGACGGTAAGGTCATGTCGACCGCCAAGAATGCCGCGGACGGCAGCGTCACGTTCGATGCGCTGACGTTCAAGCAGGCTGGCACCTACACCTTCACGGTGAGCGAGGTCGACGACGGCCAGGCGCACGTGACCTACGACAAGGCGGTGCACAAGATCGTCGTCACGGTGAGCGACGAGGCGGCCGACGGCACCAAGACGGGCTACCTGTCGGCGAAGGTCTCCTACGAGGGCGACGCCAACGTGCCGCCAGTCTTCACCAACAGCTACGCCGAGGAGCCCGGGACCCCCGGCACCCCCGAGAACCCCGGTACGCCGGGCGGTGGCTCGGGCGGCGGCTCAGATAACGGCTCCGGCAGCGGCTCCGGCGGCGACGGCTCCAAGGGCGGCATGCCCGACACCGGCGACCGCAGCCTACCGGTCGAGGCGCTCGCGGCCATGGCCGGCATCGGCGCGCTGACCGCAGTGGGCGGCGCGGTCCTGTACCGCAGGCGCCGTTAGCGATATGCACGAGTGGGGCGAATCCATCCGATGGGTTCGCCCCACTTGCCGTGGCGGGCGGGAGCAGGTAAGATATACCGAGCGCCTAGCGCGTTCGATGGGTTCGGATGACGACATGTTCCGAATCTGGTCAGGTCCGGAAGGAAGCAGCCATAAGGAGCCTCTGTCGGGCATCCGAATCCATCGAGCGCACGGGCTTTCTTTTTGCGCGGTTTTACCAAACCGCGCAATGCTCGACGCTGCGCGCCACCCAGAGCGACAATTTGTCATTCAAAAGGCAAGGCATGACCAGAAGGTCTATGCCTTGCCTTTTTCATGCCAACTTGTTCGCTCTGGGTGGCGCTCGCTGGCTTTGCCAAAACATCGATGGCTACGCGGTCCAGGAGGCGGCGAAGTGTTTGGTGTCTCGCTGGTCCTCGGTTTTGCCTGCGGGATCGCTCGACTACCAAACAGCCCGCCGGCACCGGGACCACTTCGTCCAAAAATCACCCGTAAAGGCGCGTTAGCCTAATTAAATCTATCCCTTAAGGAATGCTGCTCGTTGGTGTTGTTTGGAGCGCGGTGGCGATGTGCTTCAAGAGACAATGGCATTACCATTTGTTTTTACAAGTAAAGAGGCCCGTTTCCCTGGGTTGGGGAAACGGGCCCTTTTTGTCTTTGGGCTTGTGGATTGGCAAAGACAATAACCGCTGGCAGCTATTTTGAGTTCCTGATGCGGCGTGTGGCTGCGGTGGTTATTCCGAGTCCTGCGGCGGCGACTGCTGCGAGTGCGATTGCGCTCGGCGCTGTGTCGCCCGTGTTCGCGAGCTTGCCGGTGGTCGTATTTGCTTGCTTGGTGGAGCTCGATGGAGCGTCTTTGCCGGTCGCGGGCGAGCTGGCGGGCTGTGCCGTCTCGGCCGGTTGCGTTGAGCTGGAGGGTTTTGTCGTCTCGGCGGGTTTCGTTATCTCGGGCGAGCTCTCCCGCGGCCGCGGCTTTCGCCTCTTCATATGCTTTGCAGGCGTCGTCATAGGCCGTTTGCGCTTTTTTCAAATCGCCGAGGAGCGCATTTCGCTTGGCTATGTCCTCGTCGATGTGGGCTTTAGCTTCCTCTGCCTCACTTTCGAAATGCTGAACCTGTTTTTCCTGGCTTTCGAGTCGGCGTTGGTAGGAGTGAAGATCATCTTCATAAGATTTTTCTCGCCTTTCTGCCGTCATGATCTCCATGCGCAACTGCTTAATATGCTCCTTAATAGCTGTGCTGGGCTCCTCGTCGCCGAGTGCTTCAAGTGCCTTATCTAATTCTGCCTGAAGGCCGCTTGTCCGGTTGTGGGCCTCATCGTATTTGGCTTGGGCTGCATCGACGTTCGCTTGCATGGCGGGAAGGGGTTCCCTCCGTTTGGCGGCTTCCGTCACCACCATGTCGTAGATCTCTTGAAAAGCGGCAATGTCATCATCGATTTCCGCAAGTTTCTCGGGACTTGCGGCGTCTTTTGCGGCCTCGAGGTTTTTGAGCGCTTCCTGCATGGCTGCATACGCTTTTTCTTTTGCGGCGGCCGCATCTTCTGTCTGCGGGGCGCCCGAATTGCCGCTGGTGGCGCTCGTCTGCGAAACGGCCGCACCGGTGGGGGAACTGGTTTCTGCCGCGATCGCCGTTGCGGGGGCGATTCCCGCGACAAGTGCCGCGGAAAGGGCGATGCCCACAGTTGCTCGTCTTGCTCTTCTTGCGAGAATGTCGTTCATCTCGGTACCTCATTTCAAGGGTCGGCGACTAACTTGGTAGCACTAATGCAAGTATACCAAGTGGTCGACCCGACACTGGCTGGGTGCGCGCCTCTCCGCTTCTTTGGAAACCGAATCCCATTAGAAATGACGAGTTGTTTACGCTTCTTTTGGGCTCACCGTACTATCATGGTTCGAATTGAATGTGGATGATGATAGGGAGCGCCTATACATGATTGAGCTGCTCAGGCGTTTTGGTGGTAAGTTTCGCCGGTATATGGTGATTGGCCCTGCGTGCAAGCTGATCGAAGTGATCTTTGACCTGCTGACGCCGCTGGTGATTGCCCAGATGATCGATAAGGGTATTGGCGCACACGATGTCAACGCCGTCGTCCACTACGGTATGCTGCTTGGCGCCATGGCTGTGATCGGCATCTCGTTTACGCTCGTCTGCCAAAAGATGGCGGCGCTCACCTCGCAGGGCATGGGCACCGATATCCGCGGTGCGCTCTACCAGCACATCAACAAGTTGAGCTATGCCGAACTCGACCGCTTTGGCACGCCGTCGCTTATCACCCGCATCACCAACGACGTCAACCAGGTGCAGCTCGCTGTGGCGCTGGGCGTACGCATGCTCATCCGCTGGCCCTTCTTGGCGGTGGGCTCTATGTGCGCGGCCCTCGCCATCGACCTTAAGCTCGGCATGATCTTTTTGATTTGCACGCCCGCTATCGGCCTGGTGTTTTGGTTTGTCATGGCGCGCTGTATCCCGTATTACAGGCAGCTGCAGGCAAAGCTCGACCGCATCGCGCTTATCTGCCGCGAGGGGCTTTCGGGCGCCCGCGTTGTTCGCGCCTTTGTGCGTGAGGACCACGAGCGCGAGCGTTTTGCCCAAGCCGCCGATGACCAGGCCAATACTGCCATCGCGGTGGGCAAGCTCTCGTCGATCCTTAATCCCGTCACGTTTCTTGTGATGAACCTGGGCGTGTGCGCCATCCTGTGGGTGGGCGGCATCCAGGTCAACGTGGGCGAGCTCACGCAGGGTCAGGTCATGGCGTTTGTGAACTACATGACGCAGACGCTCACCTCCATCGTGTACGTCGCCAACCTGGTCGTGGTCTTTACCAAGGCGAGCGCCAGCGCGTCGCGTATCAACGAGGTGCTCAATTGCGTGCCGAGCATCGCTGACGAGGGCAACCAGCCGGTCGCGCTGCCTGAGCCGAGCGACCTGACGGGTGGCGCTGTTCCGGTCCCTGCGCTGAGCTTTGACCATGCGAGCTTCTCGTTTGGCGCCGGCGCGGCAAATGCCGTGAGCGATGTGACTCTGGAGCTGCCGGTGGGCAAAACCCTCGGCATTATCGGCGGCACGGGCAGCGGTAAGTCGACCCTCGTTTCGCTTATCCCGCTCCTGTACGATGCGGGCGTGGGCAGCGTGTACGTGATGGGCTCCGACGTGCGCGCCTGGCAGCTCGACCAGCTGCGCCACGTGGTCGCGACCGTTCCGCAGCGTGCGTCGCTGGTGAGCGGCACTATCCGCAGCAACCTGACCTGGCGCGACGAGGCTGCGACCGACGAGGAGCTCTGGGTGGCGCTCGACATGGCGCAGGCGAGCGAGTTCGTGCGCAACAAGCCGCAGGGGCTCGATGCCCCGGTCGAGGCGGGCGGTAAGAACTTCAGCGGTGGCCAACGCCAGCGCCTGACCATCGCGCGCGCCCTGGTGGGCTCGCCTCAGATATTGATCATGGACGATTCTGCCTCGGCGCTCGACTTTAAGACCGACGCGGCGCTTCGCCATGCCATCCGCGAGCGCAGTGTGCGCGGTGCCGCCGAGGGCGGGCTGCCGCTCACGACCGTCATCGTGAGCCAACGTGTCTCGGCCGTTCGCGATGCCGACATGATCTGCGTACTCGACCACGGCTCGGTTGCGGGCCTGGGCACGCATGACGAGCTGTACGCGACCTGCCAGCTCTATCGCGAGATTTGCCAGTCGCAGCTGCGCCGCGAGGAGCTCGAGGGCCAGCAGGGGAGTGCGGCGCCCACGTCCGTCCCAAGTCCCGCGTCCGCCCCGACCGCCCCCGCATCCGTCTGCGCAAAGGAGGGATGCTAAATGAATCCGTACACTTCCTCCGGTTCGGTCGCCACGATGACGGCCAACGTGTCCGGTAACGATAACCTCAACGACTTGGGCGACGGTCCGCGCCAGCCCGGCGATCCCGAGCGCTATCCCGTGGGTGCGGTGACCCGCCGCCTGCTGGGCTATGTCCGCCCGCACCGCGTCTCGTTTGCGGCATCGTTTTTAAGTGCCGCCGTCTCGGTAATTTTGCAGCTCTACACGCCCATCCTCATCGGCGAGGGCATCGACCTGATCGTTGCCGCCGGGCAGGTGGACTTTGACGCACTGCTGCCGCTCGTTACCAAGCTCGCGATTGTCGTCGTAGGTGCTGCGGCCTTCCAGTGGCTACAGGGCTACTGCGTCAACCGCCTGTCCTACGAGACGGTGCGCGACATGCGCGTGGAGGCGAGCGACAAGCTCAGCCGTATGCCGCTCAGCTTTATCGACAGTCATGCCCACGGCGACCTTATGAGCCGCGTGGTCAACGACGTCGATCAGGTGGGCGACGGTCTGCTGCAGGGCTTCACGCAGCTCTTCACCGGCGTTATCACCATAGTGGGCACGCTTGCGTTTATGCTCTCCATTAACCTGGCCATGACGCTCGTGGTGGTGCTCGTCACACCGCTCTCCATCTTTGCGGCCGGCGCCATCGCCAAGCTTTCCAACAAAAGCTTTACGGCCCAGCAGCGTATTCAAGGGCAGCTCGGTGGTCATATCGAGGAGTATGTGGGTGAGCAAAAGCTCGTGGACGCCTTCGCCTACGGCCCGAACGCCCAAGCGTGCTTCGACGCGCTCAACGCCGAGCTCTATACGGCAGGTGAGCGTGCACAGTTTATGGGCTCGCTCTCTAACCCCGGCACGCGCTTTATCAATAACATCATCTATGCCGTGGTCGCTGTGATCGGCTGCGTGGGCGTGATCACGGGCGTGCCCGCGGCGCTCACGGTGGGCGGCGTGCAGATCTTCCTGTCCTACGCCAACCAGTACACCAAGCCGTTCAACGAGGTCACCAACGTCATTACGCAGATCCAGACCGCGTACGCCTCGGCGCGCCGCATGTTTGCGCTGCTCGATGCGCGCGAGCAGGAGCCCGACGCGTCGGACGCTGTAGAGCTTGCCGCCCCGCAGGGCGAGGTGACTTTTGAACACGTGGACTTTAGCTATGTGACCGACCGCAAGTTGCTGCAGGACATCTGCATCGAGGCCAAGCCCGGCATGCGCTTTGCCCTGGTCGGTCCTACGGGCTGTGGCAAGACGACGCTCATCAATTTGCTACTGCGTTTTTACGATATCGATGCCGGTCGCATTGCGGTCGATGGCCGTTCCTCGCGTGACTACACGCGCGCAAGCCTGCGCCGTGCCTTTGGTATGGTGCTGCAAGATACCTGGCTGTTCGAGGGCACGGTGGCGGAAAATATCGCTTACGGTTGCCCGGATGCCACGCGCGAACAGGTTGTCGAGGCGGCCAAGCGCGCGCACGCGCATAAGTTTATCGTGCAGCTGCCAGGCGGCTACGATACGGTGATCGGCGAGGACGGCGGCACGTTTAGCCAGGGTCAAAAACAGCTGCTGTGCATCGCGCGCGTCATGCTCACCGATCCGGCGATTCTGCTGCTGGATGAGGCGACCTCGAGTATCGATACACGCACCGAGCTGCAGGTGCAGGCGGCATTCGACGAGCTCATGGCTGGCCGCACAAGCTTTGTCGTGGCGCATCGCCTGTCGACGATCCGCAACGCCGACTGCATTCTGGTCATGCGCGACGGCCAGATTATCGAGCGCGGTACACACGACGAGCTGCTAGCGACAGGCGGCTTCTACGCCGAACTCTACCGCAGCCAGTTTGCCCAGTGAGCAAGCCAGTGGGGCAAATTAATCAATCGACAGACGGTGGTTTACATCTGTCACGTTAGTACTAAGATATTCATCTAATAAATTGCATTAGTGGCTTTAGTTTTGGGGGAAACGAGGCAACGTGACTATGACGTGCTCTTTGGTGGTTAACAGCAAGAGCGGTAATACCAGGATGGTTTCGGGCGCGATCAAGCGCGCTCTGCAGGCTGCGGGTGTTGAGTTTGTCCATGCCGCGGCGTTGAGCGACGATGCGGATGCAGATCAGGTTGCGCTCGAGGCGCAGGGCGCCTGCACGGCCGACACGGTGCTCGTCGGTTTTTGGTGCGACAAGGGCGCGTGCACGCCTTCGGTCGCGGCATTGCTCTCCGCCTTGCACGGTAAGCGCGTCTTCCTGTTTGGCACCTGCGGTTTTGGCGCCAGCGAGGAGTACTTTAGGCAGATTATCGACCGCGTGACCTCAAATCTGGCCGAGGATGCCGAACTTGCGGGCTGGGCGATGTGCCAGGGCAAGATGGGTCCCGCGGTCAAACAACGCTACGAGGCCATGCTCGAGCAAGATCCCGACAACGCTCGCTATAAGATGCTGCTCGACAACTGGGTTGCCGCGAAGGACCATCCCACCAAGGAAGATCTGGATAACATGGCCACAGCCGCCAAGAAGGCCGTGCTGGGCGAGTAGCTTCGTCGTTTGTGGTGCTTCGTGCAAAACAATACAAATGTGAAAGCCTCGAAATCCTCGAGACTTTTTTCTTGACACTCGCGGGCACAACCGCTGCAAGCGTTTGAGGCGACATTTTCCATCACCTCGATGACGAGGCCGTTCTGGACAACACGCTCGCATACGTTCGCTGGATGTATTCAGAGCGGGACGGGCTTTCCGGATGGATGGGGTTTCGGAAAGTGTGTCCCGGAATTTGCCTTTGGAATGGGACGTAGTTTCCCGTTGAGGGCTCTGGTGGAAAATGCGACCCGGAATTTGCGTCCGGAGTGGGATGGAGTTTCCCAACGGAGCCACAAGCGGAAAATGCATCCCATTCCGGACGTGAATTCTGGGACACGGTTTCCGGATGCAAAAAAGGCCACATGACGTGGCCTTCGACTTATATATGTTTAGTGGATACCCCCTATGACAAGCCGCGCTCCAACAACAGGGCGTCTGTCCGAGCAGGGAACCTTATATGCCTCCGCCCGGACAGACGTTTCAGTTATGAGCGACCCGCTACTTGATCTTGGTCGTGCCCGGTGCCAGGTTGGGGTCGGTCTCGTTGGCCTCGGTCTGGAAGTGCTCGGTGTACACGTTCTTGCCGTCGCGGAACATCTCGTAGTACTGCATCTTGGCGTAATCTTCGCGCGCCTTGGTGGCGGCTGCGGCGGCGGCATCGTCACCGGTGACGTTGGAGGAAAGCGCCCAGCGCAGGCTGGCGTCCTCGTAGCCCACGGAGTTGATAGCGGGCAGCGACTCGCGCAGCGTCATGTGCGCCTTCTGATAGTCGGTCAGCGGTGCGCCGATCAGCTGCATCAGCTGCGTGGACAGGTAGTTGGTGGACAGGTCGTCGACCTCGCTCGTCTGGTCGCAGCCGGCAACGTCGTAGTTGGCCCAGATGATGTAGTCGGTCTGCCACAGACGTTCCTGGTGGGTGGCGTCGTCCTCGTCGGTAAACCACTTGTCGTTGAACTTGGACGGGAAGAACGGCTGGTGATCGCCCCAGAACACCACGACCACCTTGCGGTCGAGCTTGCTCAAGGCGTTGAGGAAGTAGCGCAGCGCCTGGTCGGACTGCTCGATGCACGAGACATACTCGTCGACATCGGATAGCGTGCCGTCCTCGACGGTCTTGGCGTCCAGATCGGTCGTGTCGATGTTCAGGTGCATCTGCTTGTCGACCGGCAGCAGGCCCGTGTCGTAACCCGAGTGGTTCTGCATGGTCACGTCGAAGATAAACTGCGGATCGGCGTTCTGGTCGAGCAGCTCAAGAATCTTGTCATAGGTCGCCTGGTCGGTCACCATACCGCGCAGAGTGTCGGCTCCCTGGAAGTCGTTGATGGACAGGAACCGGTCAAAGCCAAAGTCCTTGTACACGTTCTCGCGGTTCCAGTTGGTGGCGTGGTTGGGGTGCATGGCCGTGGTGGAATATCCGAGCGACTTGAACTGCTCTGCCAGGTTCCCGGTCGTTTCCATGTTGTAGATGGTGTAGGGGTACACGCCCGAGCCCAGGTTGGCCATGGAGTTGCCGGTCATAAACTCAAACTCGGTATTGGCGGTACCGCCGCCGTAGGCGCTCACGTAGAGCTTGCCGCGGCTGAGGCAGTTGGACAGGTTCTTAAAGTACTGCGGGCCCTCGTAGCCGGCGCGCATGTTCTGGTAGATCGACAGATCCGAGAAGGTCTCGTTCATGATGGCGATGACCGTGGGCTTCTCGCTGTCGAACTGCTCCTTTGCGGCGGCGCGCTCATCGCTCTTAGCCGCGCCGGATTTGTCATAGGCCTTGGCGTACTTTTTGAGCGTGGCCTTGGCATCGTCGACGGAGTAGTCGGCGGGTTTGGGCGGCTTGATGGACTGCGCTGCGCTAATGAAAGCGGGCAGGTAGCCCTCGCGCCAGTAGCTCTCGAGCGGGCGCCAGGTGTAGACGGTGATGCCGAGGGTGTTGTAGTAGTCGATGAGCGTGACGTGTGCGGTCACACCGCCCAGGCACAGCACGGCGACGAGCAGGTTGGTGAGCAGCATGCGCTTGGCGTTGGCGGCGCCCTTCTGACGGTGCGGTGCCACCAGGCCGGCGTACTCGCACAGCAGCATGGCGATGGCGGTAAAGCCCATGGACAGCACGCAGAACAGCGAGATCGAGAAGGTGTAGCCGGTGCCGGCGACCGCGGCGGCGGTGGAGATGGCCGAAAGGTCGCCCGGCTGGATGGGCATGGATTTAAACGTGATGACGAAGAACTCGGCAATGCCCAGGACAAAGAGGGCAAAGGCCAAGACCGCGGGGGCTGCGCCGTGGCGCTGGAACAGGAAGAACAGGCCGACCATGAGCGTGGTGATGATGGCCCACTCGAGCAGGATGCACAGGGGGTAGACCCAGGTAAAGTCGTGGTTGGACGAGACCTCCATGCCCAGCAGCGCAAAGACGCCGGCGAGCAGCAGGCACAGGACGGCGGCGACGAGCGGTTTACCCACAAAGGCTCCGCGCAGGCGGGCGAGCTTGCCGGTGGGGGCGGGGGCGTCGGGCCCGGCGAACGCAAAGACGCGCGGGGCGATGCGGTCGCGGGCGATGCTGGCCCAAGCGCAGCCGGTGAGGATGGCGTTGGTCAGGATGAGCATCACGAAGGCGAGCGGCTCGTTCTGCGCGACGAGGCCAATAGCGCCCCAGACGGTCAAAAAGAGCTGGAACAGGCCAAAGGCGACGCTCCAGGCGAAGGCGCCCTTGGCAACGGTGCCCGACTGAGCGCGAATGGCCTTGGCCTCGCGCAAGACAAGGTAGACGGTCGCCGCAAGACCGACGAGCGAGATGGCGGCAGCGAACATGCTGAGACTCCTCACAAACTAAAACGTACGAAAGCGGGGGTTTACCCGATTGTTACCAAGATATGCGCTGCAATTGGTGTCTGCGCACAACAACCAGCCATATTAACGCGCACGTGTGGCGGTGTGACGCAATGTAGTGGCGACCTGCGCGATAATGGACGGGAATTACACGGAAACGTAAAGGCTTCTTAAAGAATTAGCGAGGATGAGGCGATGAACGAGCAGGTTTGCACCAAGGCTGTGGATACGTGTGGCTATCCGGTCGAGACCACGGGCAATGCGGTGCTGGACACGTTGGAGCACCGTTCCTCCACGCGTGCCTTCGCGCGTGATGACGACGACCGTCCCGTGGCGGTGACCGACGAGCAGCGGGCGGCAATTTTGCATGCGGCGAGTCGCGCGCCGTCGGCGGGCGCCATGATGATGTATTCCATCGTGAGCATTCGCGAGCAGGCTACGCTGGATCGTCTGGCCGACCTGTGCGACCACCAGCCCATGATCGCCAAGGCGCCCTGGGCACTAATATTTGTGGTCGATTATGCCAAGTGGATCGATCTGTTTGAGCACGTGGGCTGCTTTGAGCCCGAGTTTGTCGAGCGTACGGGCAAGGCGCCCCGCCGCGCGCCGGGTTTGGGCGACTTTGCCATCGCGGCCCAGGATGCCGTGATCGCCGCGCAAAACGCCGTGGTTGCCGCCGAGGCCCTGGGGCTGGGGAGCTGCTACATCGGCGATATCGTCGAGAATGCCGAGGAAGTTGCCGAGCTGCTGGACTTGCCGCCCTATACCATGCCGCTGTCGATGCTCATCATCGGCACGCCCCGTAAGGAGCGTCCGGCCATTGCGCATCCCGTGGTGAACCTGGTGCACGAGGAGCGCTACTGCCGCGCCGATGCCGCGACCATGGACGCGCAGGTGGCCGAGATGGACGCGATGTTCCGTCCGCATGCCCGCGAGGTGGGGGAGCGCGTCGTGGACATCTATACCCGTAAGCACACGAGTCCCTTTATGGCCGAGATGAGCCGCTCCATGGAGTGGTGGTTCAAAAATTGGCTTGGAAAATGACGAATGTGACAAAGGGAAAGTCCCTTTGTCACATTCCATATCGCCGAGGTGGCTTAAAGGCTGTATAAATGTTTATCTAGCTGGGAAAACAGTGCCATTCAAACATGGGCCGATTACCTATAATTCCTTCGAACATTAAAGTTGGGAGGAAACCGGCTTATGGAACAAAAGGCCAAGGAGGCAGCTTCGCACGCTGCGATTCCCGTGAGCATCTCGGCGATGCTCGTCACGCTGGGCGTGGTGTACGGCGATATCGGCACCAGCCCTATGTATGTAACCAAGGCGCTCGTTGCCGGCAACGGCGGCATCGGAAGCGTCACGGAGGAGTTCGTGCTCGGCGCGCTCTCCCTTGTCGTGTGGACGGTCACGCTGCTGACCACCATCAAGTATGTGCTCATCTCGCTGCGCGCCGATAACCATGGTGAGGGCGGCATCTTTGCCCTGTACAGCCTGGTCAAGCGCTGCGGCAAGTGGCTCATCATCCCCGCCATGCTGGGTGGCGCCGCGCTGCTCGCCGACGGCATCCTGACACCTGCCGTTACCGTTACCACGGCCATCGAGGGCCTGCGCACCATCCCGGCGGTCCATGCCGTGCTGGGCGATGACCAGGGTCGCGTCGTCGCCATTACGCTCGCCATCATCATCGTGCTCTTCTTGGTACAGCGCATCGGTACGGCCAAGATCGGTCACGCCTTTGGCCCCATCATGACGCTGTGGTTCCTGTTCCTGGGCGGCACGGGTCTGTTCTTTGTTTTCCAGCACCCCGCCGTGCTGCTGTGCCTCAACCCGGTGCGCGGCATCGCCTTTTTGCTGAGCCCCAACAACCACGCGGGCATCATGATTCTGGGCAGTTGCTTCCTCGCCACCACCGGTGCCGAGGCGCTCTACTCCGACATGGGCCACGTCGGCCGCGGCAACATCTACGCTACCTGGCCGTTCGTTAAGTGCTGTCTGCTGCTGTCCTATATGGGCCAGGGCGCTTGGCTTATGAACAACGCTGCCAACCCCGAGCTCATGGGCATTGCCGACCTCAACCCGTTCTACCAGATGCTCGCCCCGGGCCTGCGTCCGTTTGCCGTAGGCCTTTCCACCGTTGCGGCCATCATTGCCTCGCAGGCGCTCATCACCGGCGCATTCTCGCTGGTGTCCGAGGCCAGCCGTCTGGACCTCATGCCGCACATGCAGGTCTTCTACCCTGCCGAGACCAAGGGCCAGCTCTACATCCCCATGGTCAACAACGTCATGCTTGTCGGCTGCGTCATCGTGGTGCTGCTGTTCCAGAACTCGGCGCATATGGAAGCCGCGTACGGCCTTGCCATTACGCTGACTATGATGTGCACCACGCTGCTGCTCTTCTTCTACCTGCACGAGGAGCGCAAGCTCAAGGTTGCTCCGTGGATCTTCGCGGCCTTCTTCCTTTTGCTCGAAGGCTTCTTCTTCGTGAGCTCGCTCACCAAGTTCTTCCACGGCGGCTATTTCACCATCCTCATGGCTGCACTCATCATGGGCATTATGGTGTGCTGGTACAACGGCACGGCGGTCGAGCAGCGCCAGTTTACGCTGCTGCCGCTGCGCAGCTACCTGCCGCAGCTCAAGCGCCTGCGCGACGACGACCGTTACGAGCGCATGAGTGACAACGTCGTGTACCTGACCAAGGACACCCATACCGACTACATCGACCGCGATATCGTCTATTCGATCTTGGACAAGCATCCCAAGCGTGCCCGCGCCTGGTGGTTCGTGAATGTCGAGACCATGGACGAACCGCACACCTTTGCCTATTCGGTCGAGACGTTCGGCACCGACTACGTGTTCCGCGTGCACCTGTACCTGGGCTACAAGATCAACCAGCGCGTCAATGCCTACCTGCGTCAGGTTGTTCAGGACCTGGCTGCCACCGGCGAGCTGCCGCCGCAGACGCATGACTACTCGGTCTACAAGGATCCGGGTAACATCGGCACGTTCAAGTTCGTCCTGATCCGTAAGCTTCTGGCGCCCGAAAGCGATGTGGAGCCGAGCGAGCGTACGGCCATCACGCTCAAGTACATCATCCGCCGCGCCGCCGGCACGCCTGCACGCTGGTACGGCCTGGAGAACTCCAACGTGAGCTTTGAGTACGTGCCGCTGTTCACCAAGTTCAAGGCCGTGAACAAGATGCAGCGCCTGGCCCCCAACGAACGCCCGTAGGCGCCGACAGGTTGCACGGAGTTGGTTTTTGATGGACAAGATTGAGACCGGGGAGGCAAACATGGATGCAAAGGCGCTCGATGGCCGCGAGGCGGTGGTCGAAATGGTGCGTGAGGCGCGTGTCGACGCCGCCGAAGATCGGTTCCTTACGAACCGTGCCAACATGGATATGGCCGATCGCGTAATTTCGATCGTGGCACTGGTATTTGGAGCGGCGTGCGTGTGCGCACTGCTCGCGCACGTGCTGTTTGTCTAGCGACCGCCGGTTGCAAAGGCTATACACTTGGAACCACCACAAGGGAAACCACCACAAAGGTGCCTGTCCCCTTTGTGGTGGTTTTTGTTTTTGAGAGAGGGGCGGGACGCTGATGGACGTCCGTACGGACGGCGATATTGCCGATAGCTTTTGGTGGCGGCGCACAACGCTGACGCGCCGCACTCCTCTGTATGACGCCTGCGTATCGGTGGGGCTGCTGGTCGCGGCGACGATTGTGGGCGCGCTGCTCGACCATCCGGGTCTCGCGCCGAGCATCATGATCGTCTATGTGTTTGCCGTTCAGCTGTGCGCATTCTTTACCTGGAGTCGCCTGTATTGCTTGCTGAGCTCGGCTGCCGCCGTGGCGCTCTACAACTTCTTGTTTGTCGACCCGCGCTACTCGCTGTCGCTTATCGACCGCGGCTATCCCGGCATGTTCTTCATCATGTTCGTGGTCTCGCTTGTGTCGAGTTCGATTGCGTTGGCCCTGCGCCGCGCCTTGGCACAGGCTGCCGCCAGCGACCGCCGCACGCATATGGTGCTCGAGACCAACCGCATGCTGCAGCGGTGCGCCGATCAGCATCAGATCGTTCACGCCATGGCCACGCAGCTGGCGCGTCTTTCGGGCTGCCCTGTCGTGTGGTACAGCGCCGACGCCGAGGGCGATGACCTGCTGCCGCGTGCGACGTATACGGTCGTGGGCGATGCCGCGCCGGTGCACGAACTGGCGCCGCAGATGCCGCCTCGGCTCTCGGCGTCCGCCTATGTGGGAACGCCGCTCGACGCCACGTTTGGCGGCTCGGCGTTTTATGGCATCTACCTGACGGTTCGCACAGGCGACGGCTTCGCGCGCTCGGGCGATCCCGCCTCGGTGGTGGGCGTGCTGGCTATCGTTGCCGAGCCCGACGTGCTGACGCATGAGGAGCGGACACTTGCCGATGCCATCGTGAGCGAAGGCGAGCTGGCGCTCGATCGCGCCCGCGCCATGGAGGCCCGCGAGGAGGCGGCGGTGCTTGCCAAAAATGAGCAGCTGCGCGCCAACCTGCTGCGCTCCATCTCGCATGACCTGCGCACGCCGCTCACCAGTATTTCGGGCAATGCCGATGTGCTGCTCGACCAGGGCTCGACCGGCACCGCCGTGCTCGACGCCCAGACGCGCCGCGGCCTGCTCCTGTCCATTCGCTCGGATGCGCAATGGCTCAACGCCACCGTCGAGAACCTGCTCGCCATCACCAAGCTCGAGGGCGGCGGTATGCGCCTGTCGACCACGCTCGAGCTCATGGACGATATCGTCGAGGAGGCGCTGCGTCACGTGAACCCTGCCGTGCGCGAGCACGACCTTAAGGTTGTGGCGTGCGATGAACCGGCGCTCGTCAACGTCGATGCGCGTCTGATGGTGCAGCTGGTGGTCAATCTGGTGAACAACGCCATCACGTATACGCCCGCAGGCTCGCACATTGTGATTTCGATTGGCGTCGACGATGGACGCGTGGCGTGCTCGGTTGCCGATGACGGTCCGGGTATTGCGCCCGAGGATCGCGAGCGCATCTTTGAGTCGTTCTACACCGCCAACCACGGTTTGGCCGACAGCCACCGAAGCGTGGGCCTGGGTCTTTCGCTTTGCCGCTCCATTGCGTTGGCGCATGGCGGTAGCATAGAGGTTGCCGCGGCGGATCCGCACGGCTCGGTCTTTACGATTGAGCTTCCCGCCGCCGATGTTTCGTTTGATAAGGAGTAGCGCTGTGCCGAACTCTGCCGTAAAACCGCTCATCTTGGTCGTTGAGGACGATCCCGCTGTCCGCAACCTTATCGTTGCCGCGCTCGAGACGCACGGCTTGCGCCATATGGCCGTGGAGACCGCCCATGCCGCCATCGCCGCCGCCTCGTCGCAGGCGCCGAGCATTGTGCTGCTCGATCTGGGCCTGCCCGATATGGACGGCGTCAAGGTGGTGGAGTCGGTGCGCGCATGGTCGGGCATGCCGATCATTGTGGTATCGGCGCGCAGCGAGGATGCGGACAAGATTCGCGCGCTCGATGCTGGCGCCGACGACTACCTGACCAAGCCGTTTTCGGTCGAGGAGCTGCTCGCGCGCATTCGCACGACGCTCAGGCGTCTTTCGTATGCACAGACAGGCGGCGTTGCCTCCGAGGGCTCGTTCGATACCGGCGAGCTGCACATCGATTTTGATGCTGGCATCGCTACGATGGATGGCGAGGAGCTGCATCTGACGCCGATTGAGTACAAGCTCTTGTGCCTGCTGGCACATAACGCCGACAAGGTGCTGACGCACCAGTCTATCCTGCACGAGATTTGGGGTACGGCAACCAAGAGCGACCTGGCGAGCCTGCGCGTCTTTATGGGTACGTTGCGTAAGAAGATCGAGTCCGACCCCGCGCATCCGCGCTATATCCAAACGCACGTGGGTATCGGCTATCGCCTGGTCACCCAAGGCTAGATCGCCAACCACCATCCCAATATGAGTTGCGGTGAAATACGGTCTAAATTTGCCTAATTCCAGGCAAAACAGTCCGTATTCCACCGCAACTTTGTTATTTGCCCTTGGGCTTGCTGGCGTAGAACTTCTTCTTTTTGGACTTGCCGGCAGGGGAGGGTTTGCCGGCAAAGTTGGACTTGCCGTTGCCGGTCTGCGCGTGCGCGGGCACTGCCGCGCGAGGCTTGCGGGCCTCGGGGTTGCGCAGCTCCTCGACACGCTCGGCAATTTCCTCGGCGCTAAAGCCGACCTCGGCCATGGCGTCCTCGATGGGCAGGCGGCGCACGATGTAGCAGTGGTGCACCTTCTGGTTGCGCGCGAAGTCCTCGGGGATGGTCTGCGCCGTAATGTCCTCCAACACGACGCCCGCGCGCGCGAGCTTGCGCGTCTCGGGGCGGAAGCCACGCAGGTTGCAGCTAAAGATGGCATGTCCGCCCTGTGCGAGCAGGCGCGATACGCCGGCCAAAAGCTCAACATGGTCGCGCTGGACATCCCAGGTGCGGCGGCCCATCTTGGATGAGTTCGAGAACGTGGGCGGGTCGACAAAGATCAGGTCCCAGCGGTTGCGCGTCTGGCGCTGGTCGCGAATCCAGGCGAGCACGTCGTCGCGCACAAAATGATGCTGCGGACCAACAAAGCCGTTCTGGCGCATATTGCGCTCGGCCCAGTCCAGGTAGGTGTTGGAAAGGTCGACCGTCACGGTCTCCTCGACGCCGCCGTCTGCCGCATAGCAGGTGGCGGTGCCGGTGTAGGCGAACAGATTGAGGAAGCGGCGTGCCTGTTTGGCGTGCTCGCGCACCAGGTTGCGGGTGACGCGGTGATCCAAGAAGATGCCTACATCCAGGTAGTCATCAAAGTTGACGGCAAAGGTGAGTCCGCCCTCTTCGATGAGCGGCAGGCGACGGCGCGCGATGTTGGCGCGCTCGCCCGAGCCGCCCTTGCCGGCGCCCTGCTTGCTGTACTGCGAGCCGCCGCGTGAGCGCATGCGGGCCTTGGCGTGCACATGCTCGGCGGGAACATCTAGGATGCGCGGCGCGATGGCCAAGATGTCGAGCATACGGGCCTGGGCCAGCGCGGGATCGATGGTCTTGGGCGCGGCGTATTCGGCGATGACGAGCCAGCGGCCCGGCGTCTGCGGGCAGCCCTCGTACAGGTCGATGGCGGCGGAGTAGTCGGGCAGGTCGGCATCGTAGACGCGGTAGCAGCTCACGCCCTCGCGCTTTGCCCACTTGCGGCGCAGACGGGCATTCTTGCGCAGGCGGTTGGCGAACTGCTCGGACTCCGGGATGAGCACGGGCAGCGGCTTGCCGTCGCCCAAGTCGAGCGTGGCGGCAGGTTCGGGCATGGAGGAAGCGGCGGCTTCGTCGTTGGCTTCGTTGGCATCCGCAACCTCGGCCTCGGCATCCGCGCTGGTCGCAGCCTCAAACGCTGCAGCGGCGTGGTCGAGTGAGGGCCAAACCTCAAGAGCCGCCTCCTCGTTATTGGGCATGACGGCGATCGAGCGCTCGGGCTCGGCGTGGAGCGCGCGGGCCAGCAAGCCGTCGCGGGTGAGAGCGGCGACCGGCGCCGAAGCGAGCTCGGGGGCGCGGCGCAGCTCGCCGATGAGCGTCATGGCATCGTGCATGAGCGAAAGCGGGGTCTCGGTCGTGTCCGCGACCAGGGCGGCACCGGCGACGGCGCCCGCATGGTCCAGCACGGTGGCGGGCTTGGCGGCACAAAAGTCGACAAAACGCTTGTAGCCGGCGCACTTGACCATGCGCTCGGCAGTCTTGCGGGCGGCGGGGTCGATGTCTACGGCCACGATGCGCGCCTGGCGCTCGCGCGCTGCCGCCTCGCGCTCGCGCGCCTCGGCAAGCAGCTGCTCCCACAGGACAGCGTCGTGCAGCTGCCAGCCCTCAAAGCCCCAGCGCTCGCGTGCGGCGCCCGGGGCGCGGTCGGTCAGAATGTTCACGGCCTCCAGCAGCAGACCGCCGCCGGCGCACGAGGCATCGATCAGCGTGGGAAGGGCTTCGTTTTCGTAATCGTCGGCCGTCAGCTCGCGCTCGCATAGTGCGGTCCAGCCGACCTGCGCCAGCACCAGGGCGGCGTAGTCGGGGCGCAACACGTGTGCGCCCTCGCCGGCACGAGTCGCAGCGGGCGGCAGACGCTTGAACAGCGGGTCGCCCGAAAGGTCCAGGCTGATGCTCGCGCGGCGCTGACGCAGCGAAAGCAACAGGTGAACATCGGGGTCGGCGGCATCGACGTCGGCGCGACGGCCCGTGGTCTCGGCCAGACGGTCGCACAGCGCGTCTTTGGCGCGCAGGGCCGAGAAGCGCGTGTTGCGCAGCTGCTCGGTCACGCCGCGGGCGGTGATGGCGATGGTGGCGCCGGGGCGGATGATGGTCTCCCAGGCGATGTCGTAAACGCTATCGTACAGTTCATCGGCATCCTGCGCCTCAAAGCGCCCGAGTACCACGAACACACGGCTCGCCAGGCGCGACCACAGACAGGCGCGGTAGCCTTCTTCGAGCTCGCCCTCAAATGTAGCGCGGCCCTTCAGCCGGCGAACATGCGAAAGCCCGAGGCGTTTAAGCTCATCGGCGAGTGCGGACTCAAAGCCCTCGGGGCAGCTTGCGTAAAATTCCATGGGTGACCTCTCTGGTTGCGTCGCTCCATTATATGATGGATACTTCGTTTACTCTCGCCCCCGAAAGGAACCCATATGATTGATGCGTGCCCCGATTCCGCCGTGCTCTTTTTTGACGTGGACGGCACGCTGACGTCGTTCGATCCCGACAACATGACCGACAAGGACTTTTCGGCGGTTCACCCCTCGCAGGCGGTCGTCGAGGCGTTTCATCGTCTGCGCGACGCGGGACACCATGCATTTATCTGCACGGGTCGTCCCTTGTGGCTGATTGCCGATGGCCTGCGCGCGCTGAACCCGGCGGGTGTCGTTGCCATGGCGGGAGCGACGCTCGAGGTCGAGGGCCGCGTGGTGCATGAGGACTGCTTTGACGAGGACGTTATTGAGGAGCTTGCGCGCCGTATGGCCGCGGCAGGGATTGAGGCCTTTTTCGAGACCAACGTGGCTACTTTTGCCCTGGAACCCGCGGGTGTTGAGCAGTCGTCTCTGATCGGCACTTCTGTGGTGCACAGCACCGAGGAAATGCGCGTCGACGGCAGTCTGCGCGTGGGCAAGGTATGCCTCAATGTGCCCAGTTTGGCTCGCGTAGCCAATGATGACGGCTTTATCGATTGCGAGTTTGAGCTGTGCAACACCGGTGGCCAGAATCGCGAGCTGAGCCCCAAGGGCATTGACAAGGGCGTGGGCGTGGCGCGAGCGCTGGCGTATCTGGGCCGCGAGGGAAATGCGCGCACCTTTGGCTTTGGCGATTCGGGCAACGACCTGGGCATGCTCGCCGCCGTCGAGACAGCCGTGGCCATGGGCAACGCCATGCCCGAGGTCAAGGCGCTCGCCGACTACGTGACCGACGATGTAGCACACGACGGTACCGTCACAGCGATGCAGCATTTCGGCCTCATCTAATGAATCTCGCGTTCTGACGTTTGCTCAAACTGCGACTCTTCGCTTTTGCATGCTCAATCGATTTATCAATCCAAACACTGAGGTGTTTATACCGTTCGCCGAGAAGATAAAAACCCGCAGCTCACGCCTTGATAAACGTAGGTAAAGTATTTAGCAGTTTACCGGCCTTATGCAAGCGAAAGGAATCAGGCAGATGGCAATCAAGGTGTTCGCTGACGGTGCAAACCTCGAGGGCATGCTCGACATGTACGAGAACGGCAACGTTCAGGGTTTCACGACCAACCCGTCCCTTATGAAGAAGGGCGGCGTGACGGATTACCGCGCGTTTGCCAAAGAGGTTCTGGCCCACATCACCGATGTATCCGTGTCGTTTGAGGTCTTTGCCGACGACGTCGAGACCATGGAGGTCGAGGCCCGCGAGATCGCTACCTGGGCCGAGAACGTCTACGTTAAGATTCCGTGCGTGACTACCAAGGGCGAGTCCACCGCCGAGCTGGTGCGCAAGCTTTCGGCCGACGGCATCAAGGTCAACGTCACCACCATCTTTACGCCTACGCAGGTCGATGAGATGGTCGAGGCCGTTGACGCCGAGACGCCGTCTATCATCTCGCTCTTTGCCGGCCGCATCGCCGATACCGGCGTCGACCCCATTCCGTTTATGACGGAGTCGGTTAAGAAGGCCGCCGCAAAGCCCAACTGCGAGGTCCTGTGGGCGTCCACACGCGAGCTCATCAACATTTACCAGGCCGAGGCCTGCGGTTGCCAGATCATCACGGTGCCCAACAGCATCCTGGCCAAGCGCAAGAACATTGGTCGCGACCCGTACGAGGTCTCGCTCGATACCGTGCGCGGTTTTGCCAAGGATATCGCCGCTTTGGGCTTTCATATTCTGCCGTAACGCGAACACTGGCTACGCCGCGGGCTGCTCGCCCCGGCCTTTCCTTTCCCTATCGCTCACGCGCTTCGCGAGGGTCGCGCTAGGCAAAGGAAAGGCCGGGGCTGCCGACACGAGCTTGCCAGCAAGTTGGCGCTTGGCTTCCATATCCTGCCGTGGGCAAAGGTGCCCCCGCCTGCGCCGTGCAAAATTGAGAGTATTCAGCAAGGTAAAGGTCTTTATCAGTTAACCGAAGCATGGAACGGCCCCCGTTTTGGCTCTGACGACGCTAAAACGGGGGCTGTTTTTTGCTTTTTCGTCTCTGAGGGGCATCCGGAACGGTGGAATTTGCAGAATACTCGCGATTTTGCACATCGCTACAGGGGGTACCTTTGCTTTAGGCGGTTTACTTCCCCTGCACCATGGTGAGCGAGATCTTCTTGCGGTCGCGATCGACCTTTTCGACCCACACCTTGACCGTGTCACCGACGCGCACGACGTCGCTGGGGTGCTTGACAAAGCGGTTGGCCAGCTTGGAGATGTGTACGAGGCCGTCCTGGTGCACGCCCACGTCGACGAAGGCGCCAAAGTCCACAACGTTGCGCACCGTCCCCTTGAGCTCCATGCCGGGCTCCAAGTCGTCGATGGAAAGCGCCGAGCGGCTAAAGACCACCTCGGGTGCGTCGTCGCGCGGGTCGCGACCGGGCTTCTTGAGCTCGTTTACAATGTCGATGAGCGTCAGGGTACCGCAGTCCAGGTCGCTAGCCAGCGCCGAGATACTGCCCAGGCGGCGCTCGATGTCGGGCACGCCGCCGCGGCTGAGCTCGCTTGCTTTAACGCCGGCGCGTTCTAGGACGGACGTGGCCACCTCGTAGCTCTCGGGGTGGACGCTTGTCGCGTCGAGCGGGTTCTTGCCGCCGCTGATGCGCAAAAAGCCTGCAGCGTTGAGATATGCCTTGGGTCCCAGCTTGGGGACCTTCTTAAGCTGGCGGCGATCGGTAAAGGCGCCGTTTTCCTCGCGGTAGGCCACGATGTTTTTGGCCACGCTCGGCGTAATACCCGATACATATCCCAGCAGACTTGCGCTCGCGGTGTTTACGTCGACACCCACGCGGTTAACGACGTCCTCCACCACGTGGCCCAGAGTGCGCGAGAGCTCGGCCTGGTCAAGGTCGTGCTGGTACTGGCCAACGCCGATGGACTGGGGCGGGATCTTGACGAGCTCTGCCAGCGGGTCCTGTAGACGGCGGCCCAGGCTCATGGCGCCACGCACGGTGACGTCCAGATCGGGATACTCCTGGCTGGCGAGCTCGGAGGCGGAGTATACCGACGCGCCGGCTTCGTTAACGATGGTGTAGCGAAGGCTGGGCGCCTGCTCGGCGATGAACTCCGAGACGACTTCCTCGGTCTCGCGGCTGGCGGTGCCGTTGCCGATGACGATGGTGTTGACGCTGTCCTTTTTGACGAGGCGGGCGAGCTCGCGCTTGGTGCCGGCGACGTCGTGGCGCGGCTTGGTGGGGTAGACCACGCCGTGGTCGAGCAGCTTGCCGGTCTCGTCCATGACGGCGACCTTGCAGCCGGTGCGGTAGCCCGGATCGAGCGCGAGCACGCGGGCGCCGCGCACGGGACGCGCCGAGAGCAAGCCTTCGAGATTCTTGGCAAAGACGTTGATGGCCTCGGTCTGGGCGCGGACGGTGAGCTTGGCGCGCGCCTCGCGCTCCAGCGAGGGGGCCATGAGGCGCTTGTAACCGTCAGCGATGGCGGCGTCAAAGACGGGAGCGAAGACGCCTTGGCGATGGGGCCAGCGGCTGCCGAGGCGCGCCGTGGCGGCAGCGCCGTCGACGTTCACGCGCACGCGGAGCTTGCCCTCGCGCTCGCCGCGGTCGATGGCCAGCACGCGGTGGTTGGGAATACGGCGTAGCGGCTCGTCAAAGTTGTAGTAGGGCTCGTAGGGAGTCTTCTCCGCGGGGTCGGTGGCCTCGACGACGATATCGGCGGTGTTTTGCGTAAAGGCGCGCAGGTCGGCGACGTTCTCGGGGTCCTCGGCCACCGTCTCGGCCACGATATCGGCGGCACCGGCAAGCGCCTTCTCGGGTGTGTCGAAGCCGGCCTCCTCGTTGACGTATGCCGCGGCGGTGTCGAGCGCACTGCCCTTGGCCGAGGCCTGCATGATGATCATGTTGGCGAGCGGCTCCAGGCCTGCCTCGCGGGCCTTCTGCGCGCGGGTCATGCGCTTTTTGCGGTAGGGCTTGTAGAGGTCCTCGACACGCTGGAGCTGCGTGGCCTCGCGAATCTGCTGCTCGAGTTCGGGCGTGAGTTTGCCCTGCGCGTCGATGAGCAGGATGACGTCCTCTTTACGCTGCTCAAGATTGCGCAGGTAGGACAGACGCTCGTCGAGGGCGCGCAGGGCGACGTCGTCCATGCTGCCCGTGGCTTCCTTGCGGTAGCGCGAGATAAAGGGGATGGTGTTGCCCTCGTCGATGAGCTTGACGGCCGCCTCGATGTTGGCGGCCTTAAGGTTGAGCTCGTGGGCAAGCTGGGCGATAAGATCCATGGGACTCCTTGCGTTTAAGGTGCGTTTGCAGCACAGGGTTACCAAGGATACCACCCGTCCCAAAAGACTGTTTTGGGGCCGCGCCACGAAAATGACCTATCTACTACGTTTGAACCGTATGGGTCGACCATGCCTGGTTTTACCGAAAATCGGCAAGCCGTTTACCTGCGGTTTTTATTTCGCGAAATTCGGTATGGTTGAGGGAGGTCGGTTAAACGTAGTAGATAGGCCCATTTCGTGGCGAACGAATCAGGCCGAGGTGCAAAATAGCCCCCCGCCCCAGAAAAATCGTCGGCAAGGTAGCAAAATGCCCCGCGGGCAGGAGGCTGCTCGCGGGGCAAAGAAGAGGGGCTTGTTGGTGGCGGACCGAGGGGTTCGGCATGGGGTTTGCCGCGGTCGCTCTTAAGGCATTACAGCTCGACGAGCTGGCCGGTCTCGGCGGCCTCTTTGATAGCGTTGAGAAGTGTGAGCGTCTTAACGTTGTCGGCGGGGGTCACGACGGGCTCGACCTCGCGGCGGACAACCTTCACAAAGTGCTTGAGCTGCATCTTGTGTGGCAGTGCCGGGTCGACAGCCGGAATCTCCATCTGCAGCGGCTTGTGCCAGTTGGAGGCGCCGTCGTAGGAGAACTGGTGCAGGCGGGGCAGCGACAGGGCGCCCTTGGTGCCGCCGATAAAGTAGGCGTCGGCGTCGAAGGGGCGGTACTGCGGATCCTCGCGAGCGGTTGCCTCCCAGTTCCAGGGGCTGGCGGTGGCATCGGAGATGGTCATGCTTGCGAGCGCGCCATCGGCAAAACGGACGTTGACCACGGCGGAGTCCTCGGTCTCAAAACCGCGGGCGGCGCTGGACTGCATACCCTGGACGGCAACAGGCTCGCCCAGCAGATAGCGGAGCAGGTCGACGTCGTGAACCAGGTTGACCAGGATCGGGCCGGCACCCTTCTTGCGGCGCCACTCGACATCGAAATACTCGTCATTCTTATAGATCATGTAGTGGAAGCTCGACACGGTGAGCTTGCCCAGCTCACCGGACTCGATGATCTCCTTGGCCTTGTTGACGAAGGGGTTGTGGCGACGGTGCTGACCCACGAGCACGGGCACGCCGGCGGTCTCGGCCTCGGCGGCGAAGGCCTGGGCATCCTCGAGATCGTTGGAGATCGGCTTTTCGACCAGCGGCACGATATTGCGCTTCACGGCCTCGCGAGCAACGCCCAGGTGCAGGTCGTTGGGCGTGGCGATGATGACGGCCTCGGGCTTGACCTCGTCCATCATCTGGGCGGGATCGGTGTAAAACGGCACGCCGGCGGCCTCGGCCGTGGCGCGGGCGCCCTCAAAGGCGTCGGCGATGGCGACGAGCTCGGCCTCGGGCTCCTCGGTGACAAAGCGGATGTGGTTGCGGCCCATGGCGCCGGCGCCGATAACGGCAATGCGGACGGGGTTGAGCTCAGACATTTCGACTCCTTAATACTGGTGACCGGTGAAATGCGACAAAGGGGCTGTCCCTTTGTCGCATCGGTAAAACTAGGCGGACTTCTTCTTGCTGTCGGAGACCATCATGTAGACGGTGAGCACGACGGCGATGGCGGCGATCACAATAGCGCCGTAGAAGGACTGCTGGTAGGCGGCGCTGCCGGCCTCGGCGTGATACAGCACGGCGGTGATGGGCTGGCTGATCCAGGTGGAAGCGGCATAACCCAAAAACATGATGCCGTAGTTGACGCCGATGTTGCTGGTGCCAAAGGCGCCACCGGTGAGCGGCGGGTAGATGACGAGCAGGGCGCCAAAGCTAAAGCCGAGCAGGGCGAGCGCCACAAAGAACATGCCCTGCGTAAAGCTCATCGACATGATGACGAGTGCGACGATGGTGACGACAAGGCTGATGAGCAGCGACTTATAGGCGCCGAGCTTGTCGATGATCTGGCCAAAGGACAGACGTCCAACCAGGTTGGCGCAGGTGTTAACGGAGACCACCACGCCGCCGAGGGCGACGGCCGCAGCGCTCGTGGGGTCGGCGAAGAGCTGGACGGCAGCGATGGAGGCAACCTTGCCCACGAGCAGGGTGCCCGCGGTGGCGGCAAAGGCGAAGGTGACGATGAGGACCCAGAAGCGCGGGGTCTTGACCATCTCGCCCGGGGTGAGGTCGCCGAAGGTGCCGGCGTGTGCGCCGCCCTTGGGGGCCTCGAAGCCCTCGGGCAGCCAACCGGCCTCGGGGGCCTTCAGGAACAGGGCGGAGGCGGCGATCATCACAAAGAAGATGACGCCGAGCGCCTTAAGGGCGCCAAAGATGCCCAGGCTCGGGATGAGCAGCGAGGCGAGCACCGGGGACAGCACGGCAGGACCGGCGGTCGAAGCGGCGAGCGTAATGCCGGAGGCGAGGCCCTTCTTGTCGATGAACCACTTTTGGCCGGTGGTGAGCGCCGGGTTGTAGCCCAGGCCGTTGCCGACAGCGGCGACGAGCGAGAACCACAGGTAGAACTGCCACGGCTCGGTGACGGTGCCGGACATGAACCAGCCCAGGCCGTAGCACACGGCGGCGGCGATTACGACGTTGCGCGGGCCGATCTTATCGGAGATGCGGCCGGCGAAGATGCCCGTCACGGCCATGATGGTCTGAAAGACCGGGAAGGCCCAGGTGAGAGCGCTGGACCACTCGGGGTAGACGGCGAGCAGGTTCTTGCTCACGACGGAATACAGCGCGATGGAGCTGATGAAGAACATGGTGACGCACGCGGCGGAAAGCACGACGGCGCGACCCTTGTTGGAGTTGGTGGAAGCCATTGGACTCTTTCTAATCGATACGGGGGAGGAGCGGTCGTGTCCGCGGGGCCTCCCTGTCAGGTTGGTTTACTGGTCAGTCGGCTTGGCGACGCCGGACTCATCGGACCAGAGCTCGACACCCTTGTTCTTGAGGTAGTTGTCGGCATAGGCGCGACGGCCGCCGGGCTTGGCGGTGAGGTCACCCATCATGTTGGAGAAGCCGCCGTCGACCTTGATGGCGTCGCCGGTGGTAAAGTCCGAGCGCTTGGACGCCAGGAACATGACGGCGTTGGCGATATCGCTGACCTCGCCGATGCGACGCGTGGCGATTAGGCGGCTGCGGCTCTTCTCGACCTCGGGGTCGGCGTAGAAATTGGCCGACATCGGGGTCTTGACGAAGCAGGGCTCGACGCAGTTGGAGCGCACGCCGTAGGGGCCCCACTCGGCGGCGAGCATCTTGGACATCATGTTGACGCCGGCCTTGGTAGAGCTGTACACGCCCGAGAACGTCTCGGGGGAGTGGCTGGCGACGGTCGAGATGTGCACCAGGCGGCCCTGGCCGGCCTTGATCATCTCGCGACCAAAGCGCTGCGAGGTGATGAAGTAGCCGGTGAGGTTGACGTTGAGCACCTGCTCCCAGTCGCTCAGCGGCAGGTCTTCCATGGCTGCGAAACGCAGGATACCGGCGGTGTTGACGAGGACGTCGACGCGACCGAAGTCGGCGATGGTGGCGTCGACGGCGGCCTGAACCTCGGCCTCGTCGGTGGCGTTCATCTTGTAACCCTCGGCGTGGATGCCAAACTCGGCAGCGAGGTCGGCGGCAGCGGCCTTGACCTTCTCCTCGTCCAGGTCGAGCAGGATGACGTTGGCGCCATTGCGGGCGAACTCGCGGCAGATCTCGGCGCCCATACCGCCGAGCGCGCCGGTCACGGCGCAGACATCGCCCTCGAGCTTAAGCCAATTGCTCATAGGAACTTCCCTTCTTGTGCCTTCCGGTGGGTCGCTCCCATTAACCGACCCACGTGGTTTTCGCAGGTTATCGTATGCTTTGCATTTGCGCAGGTGAATTGCATATTTGTTAGAATAGCGTTAACCGTAGGTTTACACTGTGCGATGCAGTTTATGTTCAATTGAGCGCGTGACCTGCGAAAATAACCCCCTGTGGCGCTATGTGGCCACGGGCGCGAAAACGGGAGATTGACGTGTACGATCGACGACTTGAGGCCATATCGGCCGCCGCGGAGCTGCGAAGCTTCTCGCGTGCGGCGGCAAAATTGCGCGTGTCGACTCCGGCGCTCGTCAAGCAGGTGTCGGGTTTCGAGGCCGAGTTCGGCATCACGCTGTTCGAACGCTCGCACTCGGGCGTCAAGGTGACGCCGGCCGGCGCGCTGCTGGTGGATGACGCGCGCTCGATCATGCGGCAGTCCGAGGATGCGTTGCGCCGCGCCCGACGCGCAGCGGGCGATGGCGGTGCCGTACGCCTGGGCGTGTCGATGATGTGTCCGGGGCGCCAAACGTTGTCGATGTGGTCGGGCATTCACGATCTGGAACCGTCGCTGCGATTTGAGATCGTGCCGGTAAGCGACCTCTACGATGAGCGCGAGACCGTCATGCGCAGCTTGGGCCGCGAGGTCGATGTGGTGCAGTCGAGTTTTTCTACCCCACGCTGGGGTGATGCCTGCCAAAGGCTCCGCATTGTCAACGTGCCGTTTTATATCGACCTGCCGCGCACAAGCCCGCTGGCGCGCAAGACGCGCATCACAGTTGCCGACTTAGAGGGCATGCGCCTGCGCGTGCTCCGTCACGGCAACGACGCTATGGACAGTCTGCGTATCGATCTGTTGGCCGACGGCGGCGTAGACGTGATCGACGTGGACAGCTTTGACTTTGCGCTCTTTAATGAGGCGGAGGAAAAGGGCGACGCGGTGCTCACCTGCGGAGCGTGGTCGGGGGTGCACCCTGCCTTTGTGGGCGTGCCGTTCCTGTGCGGTCGCGAGGTGCCGGTCTTTTTGCACTATCCGCTCGAGCCCACCCTCCAAGTCCAAAAATTCGTCAACGCCATGGCCCAACTCCTCAACTAGCTCATTTGGGACGGGGCTTTTTAACTACTCTCGCTGTCCTAGAAAAATCTCAGCAAACAAATGGGGCCCCAGCCTCCGGTGGGAGCTACTCCAGCTCTACACCGGAGCGTTTGAGCTGGAGTAGCTCCCACCGGAGGACCCCCCGTCAAAACACGACAGCTTTTTCTAATGACATGAAAGATGCCGCTCGGGACATATAAGATGCCGCTCGGTAAACTCACCGCAGAGCACGGTTGTCTTTTCGGGGGGGGGGGATACCATTTCTTCTACACGTACGTAGAAAAGGAGTGTCTATGCAGTGCTATTCAAGACGGCAGATCGTTAAACATATGGGATTGGCTGCAGGATGTTTGCTGCTATCCCCCTTGAGTGGCTGCTCAACAAACGACAGGCCAATCGATTCCGCGGATAACACTGCATCAGATAAGGAGCAGTTCGATTGGCTTGAAGCGACGGGGACGTATACGCCCTCCGACGCTTTCAAACAAAAGGGGCTTTGGTTCACTTTTGGTAATGACTATGCAGACGGACGTGAGAGCGTTGCTAAAGACACATCGATAACGGCAATCTTTGAATTTTACGGAGACGGAACGGTTACATGTTGGAATGTATACGACGAAACGGGCTCTTCGGTGATTCGATTTAGGGACCTTGAAGGTCTTTCGGATAAAGAAGTTCTCTCGATGGCTAAAGAGCATTGGCCCATATCGCAGGACGAATTTGAAAGCAAAAAGCAAAATGTGATCGATGAGCTCTCTTCTAGTTACGAGGACCTAAAGGCCGAGGCAGCGGATAATCCTGACTTGAATGTTGAAAATGCCTACTTCTCGCGTTTTTTTGAAGACCTTAAATCTATGTCGTTGCCAAAGGAACCAGAGGGTAAATCCTATTCGCTTGAGGTTCAAACAGACGACACAGGCAACAACACGGAATATGAGAAAGTATGCTTGCCGACATGTGGATATCCTGGGGTGCTTAGCCTTAGCGGGGGAGGTGCCGCAGCATGGGGCAGAAAGGAGCTCTGGTATTCACTCCTTAGAGCCGATGACGATACTAAGTACGAATCCATATCTAACTCGTACCTCAGCTGCTACGTCAATCGAGAGGTTAATCTCATCGAAAGCGACACCAGCGATGATGTATACAGCTCAACTTATCAAGGATTTGGCGGAATAGTTACCCGAACAGGTGGCTCAGCATCTTTTGTTCTTGATGAGCCAACTTCCGATGAAGTCGAAGCTGACTGATTATAGGCATTTCCTCTTTGCTCAAGCAGCTCCAGGGTTTCACGTTAGAACTAATATTTAATCTACGTCAATTAGTGCTCATTGCCACACAGGCAATGAGCACTTTGATTACGGGCTTTAGCCTGTGCGGGGCGCGCAGCGCGCCGCATCAGAAACCACCCGC
>CAUAJK010000024.1:0-32810 GCA_958429345.1 uncultured Collinsella sp.
CTGCTCGGCCTGATCTTCGCTGTCGTCGTCACCCTGTTCTTCATCGCTGGCGCTACCATCGGTCAGACCATCGCTTCCGCCATCCCGACTTGGCTGCAGACCGGTCTCTCCGCTGCAGGCGGCATGATGCGCTTCGTCGGCTTCGCCGTCCTGCTCAAGGTTATGATGAACCGCGATATGTGGGGCTTCTTCCTCATGGGCTTTGGCCTCGCGCTCATCACCGTTGCCAACGATTCGCTGGCAACCCCTGCTCTGCTCATCCTCGCTCTCATCGGCTTCGGCATCGCTTTCTGGGACTTCCAGCAGCAGACCGAGCTGAAGGGTGCAGCTGTTTCTGACGGAGGTGACTTCGAAGATGGCATCTAATGAGTATGTGATCCCGGAGCACTACGAGGATCTCACTCCTGCTCCGCAGCTCGACCAGAAGACCCTCAACAAGATGGCTTGGCGCTCCTGCTTCCTGCAGGCCTCGTTCAACTACGAGCGTATGCAGGCCGCTGGCTGGCTCTACTCCATCATCCCCGGTCTGGAGAAGATCCACACCAACAAGAACGACCTCGCGGCTTCCATGAGCCACAACCTGGAGTTCTTCAACACCCACCCGTTCCTCGTCACCTTTGTTATGGGCATCGTGCTTTCGCTCGAGCAGAACAAGGTTGACATCCCCACGATCCGCGCCGTCCGCGTCGCCGCAATGGGCCCGCTCGGTGGTATCGGTGACGCCCTGTTCTGGCTGACGCTCGTGCCTATCACGGCCGGCATTACCTCCAACATGGCCATCAACGGCAACGCCGCTGCACCGATCATCTTCCTGGTGATCTTCAACGTCGTCCAGTTCGCTCTCCGCTTCTGGCTCATGAACTGGTCCTACAAGCTTGGCACCAGCGCTATTGACGCTCTGACTGCCAACATGCAGGCCTTCACGCGTGCCGCTTCCATCATGGGCGTCTTCGTCGTCGGTTGCCTGGTCGTCACCATGGGTGGCACCCAGATCAACCTCCAGATCCCCAACGGCACCACCCGTGGCCTCTCCGCTACTACCGTGATCGTCTCCGAGAAGGAGGCCGAGAACTTCACCGGTATGGAGGGCATCGATACCGAGACCGCTGAGGCCGGTACCATCGCCATGACCGATGAGGACGGCAACGCCCTCACCGCTTCCGATGCCGACGGCAACGCTGTCGAGTGCGGCGTCACCGATCTGGGCAACGGCATGGAGTCTGTTACCTACGGCACCGTTACCGAGGATCCGGTCAACTTCTCTGTTGCCGACACCCTCAACACCATCGTCCCGAAGCTCGTCCCGCTTATGCTTACGCTGCTGCTTTACTACATGTTCGCTAAGCACAGCTGGACCCCGACCAAGGGCATTCTCCTGCTCTTCGTCCTTGGCATCCTGGGCGCTGGCCCGCTTGGTCTCTGGCCGAGCATCTGGTAAGGCTCTAGCTTGAGGGGTGTGTCCCTACGCGGCTCACACCCCGACCCCTTAAGCCATGTGTATGTTAAAAGCCGCGTGCTCGAAAGAGCGCGCGGCTTTTGTTTTCTTGATGATTCGGGTGTGGCAGACAGATAATGCTAAACACCCTAGGTAGTTAGCCGAATTCGAGCAAAAGGGAGGATAGGATGGCGATCGGAGCGCGTAAGCAACCGCTGTACGATCAGCTGGTCGATATTCTGACCGAAAAGATCGACCATGAATATCGCGCCGGTGACATGATTCCTTCCGAGCGCGAACTTTCGGAGCGCTATGGTCTCTCGCGCACTACGGTACGCCTGGCTCTGCAGGAACTGGAGCGTTTAGGACTGGTGGTTCGGCAGCACGGTCGCGGTACCTTTGTGACCGACCGTTCGGCAAAGGCAACCAATCTCATGCAGTCCTACAGCTTTACCGAGCAGATGCGCGCGATGGGTCGCGACCCCGAGACCACGATTCTCGAGTTTTGCGAGATGGAGGCCGATAAAAATCTGGCCGAGCATATGGGATTGCGTATCGGTGATCGCATTTTTAAGCTTAAGCGCCTTCGTTCTGCCGACAACATGCCCATGATGGTCGAACGCAGCTATCTACCAGTTCGTCAATTTCTGTCCCTAAAGCGACCGCTGCTGGAGCGTAAGCCGCTTTACGATGTGATTGAGCAAGACTTTCAGCAAAAGATACGCGTGGCCGAAGAGGAGTTCTATGCGAGCATAGCCCGTCCCACCGATGCCCACCTTTTGGGAATTGTCGAGGGCTCGCCTGTGCTCGATTTGGTCAGGACTACGTATAACGAGTCAAACGAGGTTGTGGAGTACACACTCTCGGTTGCTCGTGCCGATCAGTTTAAATACAAGGTTTACCACCAGCGTAGCGACTAGTGTTCGCATCGTTTCCATATGATGATTCTTTGCATTTAACTGGTTACTACCAGATAACCAACCGAAGTGTATAATTGCACGTCAGAGGATTACTTCTAGAGAGAGGTATTAAAAATGTTCGAGAAGAGTGTCGAGGAGCTCACCGAGCTCGGCGCCCAGATCACCACGGCCGAGATTGCTCAGCAGCCCGAGCTTTGGCGTGATACGCTCAACATCTATCGCGAGAACAAGGAGGCCATCGAGGCCTTCCTGGCCGAGGCTCGCGCTATGGGCGAGGGCCGTCTGTCCGTTGTCTTCACCGGTGCCGGTACGTCCGACTACGTTGGCGATACCTGCGCCCCGTACCTGCGTCACGCTGGCAACACTGATCTCTACGACTTTAAGCCCATCGCCACGACCGACATCGTGAGCGCCCCGCGCGACTTCCTACGCGCCGAGGATCCCACGCTCGTGGTTTCCTTTGCCCGCTCTGGCAACAGCCCCGAGAGCCTTGCCGCCGTTGCCGTTGCCAAGGAGCTCGTCCACAACGTCAAGTTCCTCAACATCACCTGCGCTCCCGAGGGCAAGCTCGCCGTCGAGTCTGCCGATGATCCCAACGCGCTGACGCTGCTCATTCCGCGCGCCAACGACAAGGGCTTCGCCATGACCGGTTCTTATTCCTGCATGACCCTGCTCTCCACCCTTATTTTTGACACTGCCTCTGACGAGCAGAAGGCCGAGTGGGTCGAGACCATCGCCAAGATGGGCGAGGAGGTCATCTCCCGTGAGCCCGAGATCGCCGATTACCTGGCTGGCGACTTCAACCGCGTGACCTACTTGGGTTCTGGCTCCTTCGGTGGCCTTGCCCAGGAGAGCCAGCTCAAGATCCTTGAGCTCGCTCACGGTCTGGTCGCTACTTCCTACGACACCTCCATGGGCTATCGTCACGGACCTAAGTCCTTCGTCGACGATAAGACGCTCGTCTTCGTGTTCGTCAACAACGACGCCTACACCCGTCAGTACGACATCGACATCCTCAACGAGATCGGTGGCGACGAAATCGCTCAGCACACCATCGCCGTTCAGCAGGAAGGTGCCACCGTCTACGAGGGCGAGTCCTTCACCTTTAAGGGCTACGAGGCACTTCCCGAGGGCTACCTTGCTCTGCCGTTCGTGATGTTTGCCCAGGCTATCAGCCTGCTCAACTCCGTGCGCGTGGGCAACACGCCCGACACGCCGAGCCCCACTGGCACGGTCAACCGCGTGGTTAAGGGCGTGACGATTCACCCCTTCACCGCTTAATCGCGTCCCCCTGTAAGGGCGCCCGTCCGCTCATAACGGCGGGCGGGCGCTTTTTGTTTTACGTGAGCTGGGTATAAGCATCACCACAGTCAACTGCTTTAGAAGCGAGGAGTGCATATGAGCACGTACGCAATTAAGGCTGACAAGTTCTTCTTGCCGGCAGGCCCGCAACTGGGCGGCTATCTTATGGTCGAGGATGGCGTCTTTGGCGCCTGGCAGGCCGACGAGCCCTCTTGCGAGATTAAGGACTACACGGGATCGTGGATCGCACCGGGTATGGTCGATACTCACATCCATGGCTTCTACAACCACTCAACTACCGATAACGATCCCGAGGGCATCGATATCAGCTCGACCGAGCTCGCCCGTCGCGGTACCACCAGCTGGCTGCCCACGACGTTCACCGATGGCGTCGAGCAGATCAAGGACGCCTGCGCCGCCATCGCTCAGGCGGACGAGGGTCGCGGCCCCGACTTCTGCGGTGCCCGCATTCAGGGCATCTACCTGGAAGGCCCCTTCTTTACCATGAAGCACGTGGGTGCGCAGAACCCCGCTTACCTGATCGATCCCTCCGAGGAGGTCTTCGATCAGTGGCAGGAGGCTGCGGGTGGTCGCATCGTTAAGAGCGCCATGGCGGCCGAGCGCGACGGTGCCGCTGCTTATGCGGCTGCTCTGAATGCCAAGGGTGTGGTGACCAGCATCGGTCACTCCGACGCCACCTACGATGAGTGCATCGCCGCCATCAACGCCGGTGCCAGCTGCTTTACGCATACCTATAACGGTCAGCGCGGGCTGCATCACCGTGAGCCCGGTGTCGTGGGCGCTGCCATGTCCACGCCCGAGACCTACGCCGAGATCATCTGTGACGGCAAGCACGTTAACCCTGCCGCCATCAAGGCGCTGCTGCAGGCAAAGGGCTGGCAACACACGGTGCTCATCACTGACTGCCTGGGTTGCGGCGGCATGCCCGAGGGCAGCTACACCAGTGGTGGCATGGACGTCATCATGAAGGACAACCTGTGCTGGCTCGCCGACGGCAAGAGCATTGCCGGCTCGGTGCTCACGCTTGCCCAGGGCGTCAAGAACATCGTTGACTGGGGCATCGCCAGCGCCGATATCGCCATTCGCATGGCAACCGAGGTGCCGGCACGCTCCGCGCACATCGAGGATAAGTGCGGCAGCATCATGCCGGGTCGCGACGCCGACTTTGTCGTGTTCGACCATGAGCTTACCCTCGTCGAGACGTATGTTGGCGGCCAGAGCGTCGGCAACGCCTTTACCGAGTAACGATAGAAAAAGACGGCGGGCCCGAATCTGCTCGGACCCGCCGTATGGGTTAAACGCTCAAAAGCACCTTCACAGTTACAGCTTGTTAGCGATCTTCTTTGCCGTGCGCTTGACGCCGGCCACCAGGCCTCCTGCAGGATGCTCCTTCTCGTATGCTAGGCGCTTCTCGCGCTTGGCGTACTCTTCGACGATGATGTCGCCATACTCGTCTTCGATCTTGTCGAAGAAGTCGACGGCGCCCTTAATTTCCTCAGCGGTCGGGTGTCCCTTTTGGACACCGCCGGTGAGTTTGAACGGCCCCCACGTATCAAAGCCGGGGCAGCCGTAGACACCCATAAAGATGGCCTGCCTCATGCGGCAGATGCCATCGATATCCTTGCCGTACCACTTGTTTTTGCCACCGTAGGTCATAAGGCCAAACACCTTGTCCTGCGGCTGCAGCACGTTCGTGAGCACGCGTGCCATGTCCTTGTCGATCTCGGAGTAATAGATGCCCGTGGCGACACCGATCAGATGATATTCGTGCAGGTTGGGATACTCGTTTTTACCGAGCGTCTTCACATCGAGGGTATCGATCTCGGGGTGTGCCTCGACGATGGCGTCCACGAGCTTTTTCGTATTGCCGTGATGGCGCGAGGCGTAGAGGATGATGGTTCGCATAAGAAGGCCTTTCAGCTGTAATTGCATCAATGTCTGTATGGTACCCCGTTACATGGCTGGGATACCGGACGCATCGATGAACGTGCGGGTTTGTCCTTTGGTTAGGGCCGAGACGGGTACTTGCGAGCAAAAAGCAGTTGTTCGAAAGGATGGGCAATGGAATACGCTCTCTCCAACGATTCGATTTCTATTAAGGTGTCCACGGCCGGTGGTTCGTTTACCTCGATCGAGGCCGGAGGTCGCGAGTATCTGTGGCAGGGCGATCCCGCCGTGTGGTCCGGCCAGGCACCGATTTGCTTCCCGATTTGCGGAGGCTTGCGCGATAACAACGCCATGACGTTTGCCGGGCATCATGTAAAGCTCGCCCGCCATGGGTTTGCGCGCAAACAGGAGTGGAAGCTGCTGAGCCAGAGCGAGAACGAGCTGGCGATGTGCCTGGCTTCGGAGGATAACGCCGCGCTGCTGAGCGATTATCCGTACCCGTTTAAGCTTGTCGCTCGTTATACGCTCGAGGACGCTGCCGTGCGCGTTTCCTACGAGGTCACCAACGAGGGCACCGAGGACATGCCGTTCTTTATTGGCGGTCATCCCGGCTTTAGGTGTCCGCTCGATGAGGGCGAGGCCTATACGGACTACGAGTTGCGCTTTGAGAAGGACGAGGCTGCGGAGCTCTGCACCGCTGTCCCTTCGACTGGCTTGATTGATGTGGACAGGCGCTCCAAGAACCCCATGGTGGGAAAGACACTGCCTCTGTCGCATGAGCTCTTCGATTTTGCGGAGACCATCTTTGATGTGCTCGAGAGCCGTCAGGTCACGCTTTCCAAGAAGGGCGAGGACAAAGGCGTTTGCCTGAGCTTTGAGGGCTTCCCGTATCTCATTGTGTGGAGTAAGCCCGAGGGCGATTTTGTGGCAGTTGAACCCTGGGGTGGCCTTTCGACCTGCTCCGATGAGGACGACGTGCTTGAGCATAAGCGCGGCTGCCTTGTCGCCAAGCCCAAGGAGACCGTCGTTCGCTCGTTCACGATTGAGATTCTGTAATTCCGTTTTGTCGACTCGTATCGCGAGGCACAAGGAGCCTGCGAGATAAGGAGCTAAAAATGATCCTCACCGTTACGATGAACCCGTCTGTCGATACGCGCTATCAGCTCGATGAGCTCATTATCGACGACGTTAACCGTGTGAAGCCCGAAAAGACCGCTGGCGGCAAGGGCCTCAACGTGGCCCGTGTGCTGGGTCAGCTGAGCGACGACGTTGTGGCAACCGGTCTGCTCGGCGGCCACATGGGCGCCTTCATGGCTGAGCTCATGGACGCCAACGGTATTAACAACGACTTTGTGCCCATCAAGGGCGAGACTCGCATTTGCCTCAACATCCTCCACGCCGGCAACCAGACCGAGCTGCTCGAGAGTGGCCCGACAATTGCCCCCGAGGAACTCGATGCCTTTACCGCCAAGTTTACTGAGCTTGCGGGCAAGGCCGACGTCGTCACCATTTCGGGTTCTCTGCCCCGCGGTGTCGAGGCAGACTACTATGCCAAGATCACGGGCATTGCCGAGAACGCCGGCGCCAAGGTATTGCTCGATACCTCGGGTGCCTCTCTCGAGGCTGCGCTCAAGTCCGAGGTCAAGCCCGAGCTGGTCAAGCCTAACCTGACCGAGATCAACGGCCTTCTGGGTACGAGCTTTACCACCGACGATGTGGATGAGCTCCGCGCCGCGCTCGCCTCTGACGCCCGCTTCTCCGATATCCCCTG
The DNA here is from genome assembly GCA_958429345.1 of uncultured Collinsella sp. Lineage (GTDB taxonomy): Bacteria > Actinomycetota > Coriobacteriia > Coriobacteriales > Coriobacteriaceae > Collinsella. Next base: position 7,337 of record CAUAJK010000024.1, read on the forward strand.
GGTCGTCGTATCCATGGGCGCTGCCGGCTCCGTTGGTTTCCATAACGGCCGTGCGTTCCGCGCCAAGACGCCCGACATCCCTGCCGTTAACGCTACGGGCTCTGGCGATTCGACCATTGCCGGCTTCGCACATGCGATTGCTGCCGGAGCCGACGACGAGACGGTGCTGCGTACCGCCAACACCTGCGGCAAGCTCAATGCCATGGATCCCATGACTGGCCACTTGGTTATGGATCGTTGGGACGAGGTTTACAACGGCGTTGTCGTGACCGAGCTGTAGGAGCTTGTGCTGCGGCCCCGGCATCGGTTGCTAGCTCATGTCGACGACAAGTGCAGTAGCATTATGCCGGGGCGCGACGCCGACACTGTCGTGTTCAATCCCGACCTTACCCTGGTCGAGACGCATGTGGGTGGCAACAGCGTCGGTAATGCGTTTGCCGAGTAGCCGCCAAAGAAACGATCCGAGAGGGGATTTAGATGATTTACGGTGCATTGGGCGATATCGAGGAGTACCGTGGAATGCTCAAGGGCCTCGACGTGCTGATCGATTGGCTCGAGGAGAACGATCCGGCGAAGCTCGAGGTCGGCAGCCATCCGATTCTGGGCGACAAGGTCTTTGCGAACGTCATGGCTCCCACGACGCGTCCCGAAGCCGAGGCTCACTATGAGACGCATCAGCGCTATCACGACCTGCAGATCGACGTCGAGGGTCGCGAGGCCTTTAAGGTTGCCACGGACAGCCTGACGCTGGTTCAGGAGTTTGACGAGAAGGACGACTACGATCTGGTCGATTCCGACGCCTCGATCGCCGGCGATCTTGCTGACGACAAGTTTGCGCTGTTTGTTGCCGGCGAGCCTCACATGCCCACGCTCGAGTTCCCGGGCGATGGCGCGCAGCCGGTCAAGAAGATCTGCTTTAAGCTGCTTGCAGACGCTTACTGGGAGGAGTAGCGCACTGCTCGTGAGCTAGCGTGGTTCCCCTTGGGGAGCGCGTTTAAGCCCCGCTGATCGTGGTTCCTTTGGGGATTGCGGTTGACGGGGCTTTTTGTTGAGTAGGGGAGTTGCCGGCGGCGTTGTGCCTGGATTGGCGGATGTGTGCCCGAAATCGGCAACAAAAAAGCCGCCCGAGGGCGGCTATCTTGTGCAATGGAGCCAGCGACCGGGCTCGAACCGGTGACCCCCGCTTTACGAGAGCGGTGCTCTACCAACTGAGCTACGCTGGCGGCCATGTGGTGGCGCAACTGAGGCGTCAACGGCTGTCTATGATACGGGACATCGCAGATCCGCGCAAGTGCTCTGACGGCTTTTCTCACTTTAAATGCACTAATATTGGAGACGTGATGTCCCGCTCGTATGGGTCTCAAACAGAATGGGGCAGCCATGGCTCAACCCAAGATCCTTCTCACGCGTATCGATGACCGTTTCATTTACGGGCAAGACGTTGCGCTGTGGAACGAGGCCGTGGGTTCCAACCTTGTTTTAATCGTCAACGATGAGATCGCGGCGGATTCGCGCCAATGGGCACCCATGAGGGTGGCGGCGCCGGAAGGCGTTTGGACGCGGTTTTTCTCGGTGCAAAGGACCATCGACATCATTCGCACCGCGACACCGCGTCAATGGATTCTGATCATGGTGGCCTCACCCGCCGATGCGCTCGCACTGGTTAAGGGTGGTGTGCCGATCACCAAGATCAGCATTGGCCATATGCAGGCAGGGGAGGGCAGGCACCCCATAACGCCCGCAGTCGCCGTAGACGGCGCAGATGTCGCCTCCCTCAAAGAGCTGCAAAAGCTCGGCATAGAACTAGAAATCCGCTATCTCCCCAGCTCCAATCCCGACCCCATCCAACTAGTCATTGGGGACGTTCTTAAATGACTAGTCAAGCGGGACACCCTTGGCACTTGGGGACGTTCCTTATGTGCCGGCCTTTTAGGAACGTCCCCAAGTGCCGGCAGATTGGGACAGTCTTTCTTGCCAAACGTTAAAGACTGTCCCCAACGACTAGTCATTTAAGAACGTCCCCAATGACTAGGTAGAAAAACGCCCGTCGGCGGTGGTGCCGGCGGGCGTTGCTGTGCAATATGTTGCATTGTGGGCTTAGTGCCTCATAAAGTGATATTCGATCACATTGCTGTAGGGGTGACCCGGGCCCACAATGCCCTGCGGGAACAGCGGCTGGTGCGGCGTGTCGGGGTACATCTCTGCCTCGAGGGCAAATCCGGCGCCCCAGCCATAGTTGGCATCGTCCTTGGCATGCTCGTCGCCCAGCCAGTTGCCGGTGTAGAGCTGCACGCCCGGGGCGGTGGTGTAGTAGTCCAGTTCGCGGCCGGTCCACATCTCCTCAACATGCATCGCGCGGCGCAGATTACGGCCGTACTGATAGCCATCGATGCACAGACAGTGATCGTAGCCACGGGCCTGCTTAATCTGCGGGTCGTCGGCTTCCATGCCAGGCGCGACGGGGCGCAGCTCGCGGAAGTCAAACGGCGTTCCCTCGACCGGAGCAATCTCGCCGGTGGGGATGTTCTGCTCGTTAATGGGCAGGTAGTGGGCAGCGTTGGCAACAAAGAAGTGCTCGCAGTCCATGCCGGCGTTGTGACCGGCAAGGTTAAAGTACGTGTGGTTGGTCATGGACACGTAGGTGGCGCGGTCGCTCTCGCAGCCATACTCGATGCGGAAGACGCCGGCGCGCGTCACGGTAAACACGGCCGTAAAGGTGCGGTTGCCGGGCAGGCCCAACTCGCCATCCTCAAGTGAGGTGGTCATGCGCACGGCGTTGTGGACCTCGTCGAGTTCAACATCCCATACGCGCTTGTGCAGACCATGCTCAAGATCGCTGTGCAGGTTGTTGACGCCTTCGTTGGCTGGCATATGCCAGTCCGTGCCGGCGATGGTGATCGTGGCGCCCGCGGTGCGGTTGGCCACAGGTCCGATGGTCGCGCCAAAGCAGGCGGGGTTGTCAAAGTAATCCTCGAGCTTATCGAAGCCCAGCACCACATCGCGCACGTTGCCGGGAATGTCGGGCACGTCGATGCCCAGCACGGTGGCGCCATAGTCCATAATGCGAACGCAGATCTCGGGCCCGTTGAGGGTGTAACGATGAACGGGGGTACCGCACGGAGCGGTGCCGAAAAGCTCGGAAGTGATCATTTGGTTCCTAACATCGAGGTATTTCCGACAAACTGTAGCGCGAACAGGCGAGATTATCACTACACCCCACTAAAGCAGGGGGTATTTTTCTCAAAAAAGTGATGATTGGAGCTGTGCGGGCGTTCATTTTTGACGCGCACGGGTCTGATACAATTTGTTCGTTACTGTTTGAATGATATGCGCGCAAAGAACGGCGAGGATTCATCGTGATTAAGGCAGAGCGACAGGATAAGGTTCGGCAGCTGCTCGAGGAACAGGGAACGGTTTCGGTCAAGGAGATTTCGGATGCACTGGGTGTCTCGGATATGACGATTCGTCGCGACCTTGAGGAACTTGCGAGCCTGGGCGAGATCGAGCGCGTGCACGGCGGCGCCCGTAGTGCACAGGGCCGTCCCCACGCTATGCTGCGCCATGAGTACTCACACAGCGAAAAGCGCACCAAGCATGCCGAGGAAAAGCTGCAGATTGCGCGCCGTGCTGTGGAGCTTATCGAGGAAGGCTCGACCATCTTTTTGGGCACGGGTACCACGGTTGAGCAGATGGCCTCGATGCTGCCGGCGTGCCGCCTGCGCATCGTGACTAATTCGCTTTCGGTGTTTAACCTGCTCGAGGCGCGCGAAGACTGCGACCTGTGCCTCGTGGGCGGTATGTACCGTCGCCGCACTGCCGCCTTTGTGGGCCCCACGGCCGAGGACACCTTGCGCGCACTGGGGATCGACGCAGCCTTTATCGGCGCAAACGGCATTCTGGACGGCGACGTGTCTACGTCTAACATGGAAGAGGGCCGCATCCAGCAGCTCGCCTTTAGCAAGGCCGACTCGCGCTATCTGATCGCCGACTCCAGCAAGATCGGCAAGCGCGACTTCTACACCTTCTGCCGTCTGGACAGCCTGGACGCCGTGGTGTGCGAGCCGGGTATTACCGCCGAAGATCGTGCCGCCATCGAGGAACACACGCAGGTCATCTGCTAGCTAACGCTACGGGATTGCCAACAGGCGATGCGGGAGGACTTTTACCTCCTGTCATTGTGGAAACCAGCGCATCAGCGCTACGCGATATGACGCACAAATAAGGACTCCACTATCAAATCGTCTCAACCTGTAACATCTAGACGTCCAAAACCGGTCTTAGTGTTACAGATTGAGACAATTCGGCGGGGTCTACCTTGTTTGTCTCGATCTGTAACGGTTAGGACTTAAAAACTCGGCTACGTGTTACAGATCGAGACAAAAGAAAAAGAACATTAGGACTTGAAAATAAAGTTTTGATAAGGGATTCGCCCAGTTAAGACGGTGCGGCAGACAATTGAGATTAGTTTGCCTCCGGAGTCGTAAGCATAATGAGTCAGTTCGATGACCGGAAGTTTTGCAACACCATAATTACTGGCTTCGGAATCGCTAAGCTGACGTGCTCTATAGCTTTCCCTAACAGATTGGATAGACTTGGACAAGTCGTCCATGATTCTGCTAAATGCCTGAAAATCTAACTGGTTATTCGGAACGCGCGACTTTGAAATGAAGAACGTATCAGCGCCTATGAAGCTGCCTTCAAGTTCGTAGGTCAATTCAAGACGCTGAATTTCATCGCGACTTTGACATCCAAATTGTTGGAGCATCATTACGGAAATTGGACGACCTGATGTGAGGCCGCCGAAATGTTTGGTGATGGCATCCGGATCAACGCCATCGCAATGGCTTGCAAAGTCAAAGTCTAAAAGTGAATTGAGCTCGCTAACGCGTTTCGGTGCAACAAACGATCCCTTACCTTGGATTCGATAGATACTTCCACGACGCTCCAGCTCACTCATGGCAAGTCGGACGGTTGTTCTGCTTACGGCGTATTCGTCGCAGAGTTCCATTTCTGTTGGAAGTTTATCGTCTGCTTGATATTCATCGACGATCTGCTTGAGCAGCGCGTCGGTGAGCTGTAAATAGAGTGGCCGTTTTTCGTGTGTATCGAGCATTAGAGCCTCAGTTTGCATGTTGGTTATACCTGATGGTTGCCTCAGTCGGGATGTAACGTGGGCAAGGTAACCTTAACGTATCACAGAGCGGCTCAGCATGACGATCTGATGCCTGCATCCACGAAGGGCTTGTCCGAGCGTGAAGATATTCTGGGGCAGGCAAATACCGTTCATGGAGTCCCCGATATGTTGGAGGTCAGCGCCGGCTGCTTTTGCTGCAAGGCCTATTTTCTTAATGGTCTCGCTGTCGCAGGAGTCTTGACTCGTCCCGTTCGCCGCCATGACGAGAACCTTCTCTTCAATTGACTTGCCTACGTTGTGGGATCGTACAAAGTCTACGATGGCGCGCAGGTCTGCTTCTTGGAAGCAAGGGACGGTGTAGGGGGCTGGCACGAGAAGGATATCGACGCCGAGGTCAACAAACTTGCGCGCAATTTCGAGCGTCATGACAGGTTCCGCAACGCCCGCTCCATGCATTTTTCCGGCTATGACCAGGCCATTGAAATGCTCTTTGGAGAGTTTAATCGAATGGGCGATTGCATCGTTGGAGACACCGGTTCCAGGGTTGCCCGTCAGGCAGATAAAATCAAATCCGAGTTCGTTAGCCTTTTCTAAGGTCTTGGGAGAGACGCGACGACCCATGGGGATTTCCGTTCGGGATTCAGACATCTCTGCCTCGTTATCAACTGGCTCCAGATTGACGCCAATGGGCCTTCCGCATGCTCGCTTCACCCAAGTGACCGGGTTTTCATTGAGATCATCTGGAATACCGGCAATAACTGGATCGAACACATCGAGCGCGTTAAACAGAAGCAGGTCGGCACCTGCGGCACGTTCGATTTCTGCATTAGTAACGCCGCCGAGAAATTGGGAAGAGGGTACGTTTTCCGCCATGATGGTACGTCCCTCGGAAGCCAGAATTGCCTGTTTTAGATCCATGGGTGACGTGGCGGCAAAATCGGATGCGGACATGTTCAGTAATCGTTTGGGCATTGTTACTTCCTTTGACTAGAACGACAGGCTTGTGACATTGTCTCTAATATTGTTACAACAATATATTAAATATGTTATATCCAATCGGTGAACGGTTGCAAACTTATTGTACTGCTCGGAAAAAATAGCCTTTAGCTGGGAAAACATTATATTAATCAACTACCGTTCACCGAATAAGTATTTGAATTCTTGACATATCGACAAAGCGGAAAAAGAATTGGTTATGACAAATCGCGCAAATGATATTACATTTCGCACAAGAACGTATTCACTTACATAAGTGGATACAAACGGGGACGACGACGGTTGAGTCCGGATAAATCGTTGTGTGCCCGGGAATCATGAAAGGATGTGTTATGGACGCTATCGTCAAATTCCTTGAAAAACACCAGCCCCTCTTCGACAAAATCTCGAGGAACATTTATCTGGTGGCGATTAAGGATGGCTTTCTCTCGAATATGCCAATTGTGCTGTTCTCGAGCCTGTTCCTTCTTCTTTCGACGCTCCCTGCCTATGTAGGCATCACGCTTCCGTCTGAGGTGCTGGATTTCTTCAATAAAATCTATGCATATACCATGGGACTTCTTGGCATTATGGTGGCCGGCACCACGGCGAGCTCACTTGCCATGTCGATGAACCGTCGCATGCCTTCGGGTAAATCTCTCAACCCCACCTCGTGCATGGTTTGTGCCATGTGCGGCATGCTCTTGCTATCGGTGACGAACGATGTTGTCTCGATTGGCGGAGCAGATACATCTGTTTTTGAAACCGGCTATATGGGAACCAAGGGTTTTCTCGCTGCGTTCGTAGCCGCATTCTTGACTGTTAATATCTATAAGGTGTGCATTAGCCATAATGTGACGATCAAGCTTCCCAAAGAGGTCCCTGGCTCTATTGCGCAGAGTTTTCGCGATATCTTTGCATTTGGGTTTTCGATCCTTGCGTGCGCTTTTATCGATCTTGCGAGCCGCAAGCTGCTTGCTGTGCCGTTCGCCAATTTGGTATCCGCTCTCATCTCGCCGCTGTTCTCCGCAGTCGACACCTATCCTGGCATGGCGCTTATCGAAGGCGCGGTCGCGCTTTTCCAATTTATGGGTATCCACGGTGCTTCGGTTGTCATGAGTCCGATCAATGCTGCGCTCTACGGCAATACCGTTACCAATCTTGAGGTTTTCCAAGCAGGTGGACACCCGTCAATTGCTCTCACGCAGGACTTTACAAGCTTCATCGGCGGTCTGGGCGGTTCTGGCTGCACGTTCATCGTTCCTATTATCCTGATCATGTTTATGCGCTCCAAGCAGCTTAAAGCCATGGGCAAGGCATCGATTATCCCGGTGATTTTTGGAGTTAACGAGCCCGTTATCTTCGGTATGCCGATTGTTCTCAATCCCTATATGTTCGTGCCCTTCCTAGTGGCTCCTATGGTCAACGCCATTATCGGTAAATTTTTCATTGACGTCATTGGAATGAACGCCCCCATGTATACCATGCCGTGGGCGCTTCCCGGCCCAATTGGTGCGTTCCTCACCACGGGTCTCGATCTGCGTTCTCTCGTATTGATGGCAGTGCTGTTGGTCGTTGACTTTGTGATTTACTATCCGTTCTGCAAGGCGTATGACCATCAGCTTTGTTTGGAAGAGTCTGCAAAGGAGACTGCAGGAAACTCGGATGCAGATGCTATTGCCGCACAGGAAAATGTCGCAAAAGCTCTCGAGGCGGTAAAGGACAAGGCGGAGCAGATCCGCGTGCTTGTGCTTTGCCAGGGTGCCGGCACTTCGACTCTCTTGGCAAATGCTCTTCGCGAAGGTGCCGCTGCTAAGGGTATCGATCTGGTTTCTCAGTCCGGTGCGTACGGAAGCCACTATGAGACGATGGATCAGTACAACGTGATTGTTCTGGCGCCCCAGGCACGCATGTACTATGACGCTATGAAGGCCGATACCGATCGCCTTGGAATTAAACTGCTCACCACAAGGGGCAAGGAGTATATCGACCTTACCAACGATCCCGAAGGTGCAATTGACTGGATCGTTCAGGAGCTGGCCAAATAGTGGATGCACTTCGTCGTTGATTCGTCGGTGTATGGTACGGCCCCGCAGCTTATTGAGCTGCGGGGCCGTATTTCGTTGAGTATCTAATTGAGACAATGAGCGCAACCGTCGTGAGATCGCATTGGCGCTCTCCGAGTCACCGACAAACTGCCTTCCATCTATGTGACCAATTCGCTTTCGGTCTTTAACCTGCTCGAGGCGCGCGAGGGCTGCGACCTGTGCCTCGTGGGCGGTATGTACCGTCGCCGCACTGCCGCTTTTGTGGGGCCAACGGCCGAGGATGCCCTGCGTGCGCTGGGCATCGACGCGGCGTTTATCGGTGCCAACGGCATCTTGGACGGTGACATATCTACGTCCAACATGGACGAGGGCCGTATCCAGCAGCTCGCCTTTAGCAAGGCTGATGCGCGCTATCTGATTGCCGACTCCAGCAGGATCGGCAGGCGATACTTCTGCCCCCCCCTGCCGGCGCAGGGGTACCGCTTTACAATGACGCGCAAATAACTTTGAGCAACAAGGATGAGGCTATTCTGAGATATGACTAGACTCCGTATTTCGTCTTTATGTCCCTTGAGAATGAATCATAGTCTTCATAGAGTCCCTCTTTGCTTTCATCCTCGGCGTGGTTTACACGTTCAAGGAGCTTATCCTTTGGAGCCTCTTTTGTTATTGCGGCCTCGCCATCGGGTATTGTGGATTGCAAGAATAGTTCTAGAGCATGGACGTCTTTGAGTATGTAGCCCGTCGAACGGCCCGCTCCTGTTTTTTCGATTGCGCTGCAACTAACAAGCTGACCGAGGGTTCGTTTAACGGTTACCTCGCTGATATCGGGGCAGTTGGACCGGATGTCGGATTTCTTAATGACGCCGGGTCTCTGTTGAAATAGAACAGCGATGCGCGCTTGCTTCGACATGGGACGAGTGCTTGATTCAATTAAGGTACGCTGCTCGAGCTGTCGGTAGGCGGCTAGGGTTGTTCCGAGCATGAAACGGATAAAAGGTGCTTCGGTGTTTTGATTTTCATTCCATCCAGTGGAGCTTGCGGCGAGGGCGTTGTAGTAAAGCGCTTTATTGTCTTCAATAAGTCGTTCGATGCTGATGTAACGCGCAACGTCGTATCCAGTCTTTTCGAGCAGCAGCGTTGTAAGGAGCCGGCTCATCCTGCCATTGCCATCGTTGAAGGGATGAATGCTGACAAAATCGAAGATAAAGCGGAGCGATATAAGGAGGGGATCGCAAACTTGGCGAGATAAAGCATCGTTGAGGGACTGGCAGGCTTCTTTAATAAGTCCCGGGGTTGCTAGAGCCGAGGGGGGCCTAAAGCGCACAAATCGATTGCCTTGATCGTCGATGGAGATGATTTCGTTATCGCTATCTTTCCAATGGCCTCCATACGAGATTGCCGTGTGCGCCATGAGGTCACGATGCAATTGCAGAATGACCGATGGCGTTACGGGAATGGAATCGTGTTGCTCGTGAATAAGCGACAGCGCATCTCGGTATCCAGCGATTTCTTCCTCTGCGCGGGAGCTTGGCTTGGCGGAATACGCCATGATTGCTTTGAGTCTTTTTTGGGTGGTAACAATTCCTTCAAGTCCGTTGGAGGATTGGGTGCTTTGGATCTTAGCTTCCTCCATAAGTGACGACAGAAGTTCGGGTTTGACTTGACTCAGAGCAAGCTGTCGGCCTTTATGCTCGCGTATCGAGAGGAGGAGGTTGGTGATTGGAGTTGCTTCGAGTTCCGCTGGGACTGTGGTGTAATCGAACTGGCGCATGCGGCTCCTTTCGGTATCACGAACATACTTTCGATATCATAATACCATTAAATGATACCGAAAGTATGTTCGTGATACCGAAAACTAGAAACCATGGTTCATAACTGCTTGGAAAGTTTGGATTTGACTATCTTATGGTCTTGATCTGTAACAGGTAGGCGGTCGAAAGTGGGCTACGTGTTACAGATTGAGATCTTTCAGCCCTGGTCGCCCGTTCGTCTAAATCTATAACAGTTAGGATTGAAAATCCCTGCTAGATGTTACAGATCGAGACAAATGATCCGCTCGGGCTCACCAAAAACAAAAAGGCCGCATGCGATCCCGTGGAGGGACTCACATGCGGCCGACAGGGGGTATGCGGCAAAAGTTAGGCCATAAGCAGACCGGTCTCCGCGACGTTCTTGTACCAGTACGCGCTCGCCTTGGGATAGCGCTTCTGGGTCTCAAAGTCGATGTAGAACAGGCCATAGCGCTTGTTATAGCCGTTGGTCCAGGAGAACTGGTCCTGCAGCGACCACACAAAGTAACCGTCGACGTTTACGCCGCCGTCGATTGCCTTGAGGATCCACGCGAGATGCTGACGCATGTAGTCGATACGAGGGGCGTCATCGATAAAGCCATCCTCGAAGTCGTCCTTATAGCCCATGCCGTTCTCGGTGATGTAGATCTTCTTGTAGTTGGGGTAATCGTTCTTAATGCGGAGCAGCAGGTCGTAGAGGCCCTCGGGATAGATAATCCAGTCCCAATCGGTGGTGGGTACGCCTTCGCGCACGCATGACTCGCCCACGCCCTTGAGGAACCAGCGCGAGGAGCCCTTGTCGCCGGTGCCATTGTGGTTGATGTCGTTTTCGCCCTCGGCGGCACGCAGGAACTGGCACTTGTAGGTGTTGACGCCCAGGCAATCGTTGTAGGGGAGCGCGGCGGTCAGCGCGGCGATGTCCTCGTCGCGGACGTCGAGTTCGCCGCCGGCGATATGGGCCAGCTTGGTCGCAGCCTCCATGGTGTCGGCTGCATAGTGGCCGCGGAAGGTGGCGTCGAGTACCCAGCGGTTGTTGATGACGTCGGCCATGCGAGCTGCCTCGCAGTCGGCGGCGTTGTTGGGGTCGAGGGGATACTTGGGCTCCAGGTTCTGGACAATGCCGATCTCGCCCTCAAAGCCGCCCTCGTGGAAGGCGACGACGGCCTTGGCATGGGCCACCATCATGTTGTGCATGAGCTGGAAGGCCTTATCCAGGCGATACTTCTCGCCGTGCGGCCAGTTGCCGACGATAAAGCTGCCCTCGGCGGTCGCGGGGATCTCGTTAAAGGTAAACCAGTGCTTGACCTCGGTGAACTCGGCAAAGCAGAACTTGGCGTACTCGACAAAGGCGTCGATCGTCGTGCGCGTCAGGAAGCCCTCGCCGCCGTTCTGGTAAAAGGCCTCGGGCGTATCAAAGTGATCGAGCGTGACATAGGGGATAACGCCGGCTTTATTGCAGGTGGCAAAGAGCTCGTGATAGAAGGCAACACCCTCGGGGTTAATCTCACCAGTGCCGCTGGGGAAGATACGGCTCCAAGCGATGGAGACACGAATGCCGTTGATGCCGAAGCGCTGGCACAGGTCGATATCGACCGGGTACTTGTTGTAGAAATCGCTTGCGGGGTCGGGGGAGAAACGGCCCTGAGCAGCCAGGAAATCGTCCCAGGGCACTTTGCCCTTGCCGTGTGTACGGGTCTCGCCCTCAACCTGGTAAGCAGCGGTGGCGCCGCCAAACACAAAGCCGTCGGGGAACTGCATGGGGTTGGTCATGAGTCATCCTTTCTGTGGGATACGAATAGGGAGAGGTGCCCGAACTGGGGATCCGGGCACCAACAGAGGGAGGAACTAGTCGAGGTTCTCGCGGAGCCACTTGATGGCGCCAGTGGGGTCGCGGGTAAGGTCGATATATTCCTTGCCGCGCGGGGCGAGCAGCTTAATGCCCAGACGATCGGTGTCGGCCTTCATGTCGTTGTAGTAGCTACGAACCTGCGGGGCAAGCACGATAACGTCGTACTGATCCATGATGGCAGTGTGCTGGCCATAGGCGCCTGCGGAGGAAGCGATGTTCTCTCCGGTCTGCGCGGCACCTTCCTTGATGGCGTTGGCAAGCATGGCAGAGGTTCCGGCGCCGGCGCACAGGACGAGGACCTTCAGACCGTCGACGTCCTTCTTAGCGGATGCGTCGGCGGCGGGCTCGGGCTGATCGGCGACAGGCTTGCTGTCGGCGGCAGCGGCGGTCGGCTCGACGGAAGCGGTGACAGCGGCGGTCGGCTCGACGGAAGCGGTGACAGCGGCGGTCTGCTCGACAGCGGGCGCAGGGGCGTTGGCAGCGATGGTGGCAGCACCATCGGATTCGAGACCCAGCTCGGCGGCGCGCTCGGCCTCCTGGTCGCAGAGCAGCTTATCGTATGCCTTCAAGAACGGCAGGTAGATGATAGCGTCCAGCAAGATGATGATTGCAACAAACACCAGGGCGATAAGCTGGAAGTTTGTGGTGATGAAGATGCCGATGGGGGCAGGGGTAGCCCAAGGCACCACGAAGGAGAAGCCGTTCATGCCCACATTGTCGATAAAGAACTTGGCAACACTCACGTTGACGCAGCCGGCGGCAACAAAGGGGATGAGCATGTAGGGGTTAAGGATCATCGGCGCGCCAAAGAGCAGCGGCTCGTTGACAGCAAAGGCAACAGGAACAATCGAGGCCTTACCGACGGCTTTGAGCTGCTTGGACTTCATAAAGAGAATCAGCAGAAGCGGCACGATGAACGTAGCGCCAGTGCCGCCGAACTCACCCACGAGCGACATGTTAAAGGTGAGGGAGTGGGCGGGGTGGCCACCGGCCAGCAGAACCTGCAGGTTCTCGGCCTGGTTGGCAAGACGGATGGGGTCGATGCCCGGCTGGACAATCGAAGGGCCGTGGACGCCGATGAACCAGAAGAACGCGGTGGCTGCCTGGATAAGGATGAGGCCAGGATAGGTTTCTGCCGCAGTGAAGAGCGGGGAGAGCAGCTTGATGAGCAGCTCGGAGAACGGAACGCCCATGAGGTTGCGCACAACCACATCGATGATGCCGCAGATAATGACAGCGCCGCCAAAGGGGATAATGTCGCGGAAGTTCTGAGCGATGGCGCCCGGGACCTCCTTGGGCAGCTTAATGGTCAGATCGCGCGAGACGCAGAATTTGTAGACCCACACGGTGATGAACGCGGCGATATAGGCCGAGAACAGACCGCGCGTACCCATGCTGGTGCAGTCGAAGACCGAAAGCTCGGAGCCGTTGAACTTGGTGGTGAACTGCGTAACGGCGAGCAAAAGCATACTGCACTGGGCGGCCACCATGGTGGAGCCGTCGTTGAGCACCTTGCCGGCGGGCATGCGACGGTTCATGGAAGCCGTAAAGTTCTTGGCAGTGGTGCCGGCAACCATGATGCCCATGACGCCCATGGTGAAGTTGTACAGCTTGTTGCACCAGTCGATGAGCGGCTGGGGCAGCGTGATACCGACTACGCCGGGAAGGGTGGCAATGAGCAGAAAGATCGAAGAGGTGAGGACGATGGGCATGCACCCAAGGAATCCGTCCTTAATAGCCTGGAGGTAGATGTTCCTCGAGATCTTCTCAAAGAACGGCTGATGCTTTTCGAGCATCTTTACGATGGCGTCCATAGAGCTCCTTTGCTACTTGATGCGCGATGCATGTGGATGGAACTGGTCGTCGATGGATGGTCAGGACTGCCCGGAAACCTTCCTGCTCAAGGAAGGCATTGCGAAATGACAACGTTGTCATTTCGTTAATGACAACGTAAGACATTTTTGGAAGAGCAACAAGGATATACGGGTGAGCGGTCGATATTGTCCGGTAAACGGTTGATTTATCAGTCAGGCAGGTGGTGTATGCTAGAACGCAAAAAACAAGCGATAGAGAACCGAGTGGAGAAGTAGTGGCAACGATGGACAAGAAAAATGTCTCAATGAACGATGTGGCGATTGCCGCGGGTGTTTCTCTCAAGACGGTTTCGCGTGTGATTAACGAGCCCGGTAGCGTGCGAGAGTCGACACGCGATAAGGTCCATTCCGCAATGGAAGCGCTCGGGTTCCGGGCGAACTTTGCCGCGCGTTCGCTCAAGTTGGGCCGTTACGGGTGCATCGGCGTGGTGCTGTTCCACTTGTCGGGCGGTGCCGTGGACATGATTGACGGTATCGCAGATGCCGCCGAAGAACGCGGCTTTGCGCTCACGATGATCAAAAAGCGGGCGGGGGAGAAGATGACCCTTGCCGAAGCGGCGCGTAGGATGTCGCAGCTGCCTGTTGATGGCATGATCTTCAACCTGCGTCAGATGGTCGATGACTTTGATACTTTTGAGGCACCGAAAGACCTCAAGACGGTGATTATCACACCGATGGAACATCCTACCTGCTCCACCGTCAGTGACGATCAAGAGGGCGGCGCGCGCATGGCGTGCGAGTACTTCTTGAATCACGGGCACAAGAACGTGTACTTCGTCTCTGGTAAGAAAGAAGCGCTGTCGAGCCAGTGCCGTATGAAAGGTTGGCGAGCGGCACTCGAGGCGCATGGCATTGAGCCGCCCGAGCCTCTGCAAGGCGATTGGAATGCGGATAGTGGCTATGCCGCGGGCCTTGTGCTTGCCGATAAAGCCGATTGCACGGCGGTCCTCGCTGCTAACGACTGCATGGCAAACGGCGTGATGATGGCTCTACGTGACAAAGGGCTCAGTGTGCCCGACGACGTGTCCGTGATCGGCTTTGATGACGAGCTTTACAAGACGATTCCCAACTCGATTCTGACGTCGGTGAAGTTCCGTCACCGCGAGCTGGGCGTCCGTGCGCTTAACGAGGTCGTCGCAGGTCTGGAAGCCCCGAGCTCCAGAAGCCGTACGCTCGTCTCGGGCGTGTTGGTCGAACGTTCCAGCGTAAAGGACCTGCGGGCGTAGGGTTTTTCGGCCCGTTCGTCTCAATCTGTAACAGTTAGGACCGAAAAACTCAGCTAAATATTACAGATTGAGATATTTCTGCTCGGGCGTTCTGTTTGTCTCGATCTGTAACAGCTAGGATCCAAAAACTCGGCTAGATGTTACAGATTGAGATGAACAGGAGGGCGGGTGCGGTCTAAACAAAATGGCCCGCGCATCACGCATCGATGCATGGGCCATTTTTTGTCTGCGAGCGGCAGGTGGCGTCAGCGTCTTATGCCTTGAGGTTTTCCTCGATCCAGGCGACGGCACCCTTGGGATCCTTAGTGAGGTCGATGTACTGTTTGCCCTTGGGCGACAGCAGCGTGATGCCCAGGCGGTCGGTGTCGGCCTTCATCTCGTTGTAATAGGTGCGAACCTGCGGAGCCAGGACGATGACGTTGTACTGGTCCATGATGGCGTAGTGGCTGCCGTAGGCACCGGCGTTGGCGGTAATGTCGATGCCCAGCTCGTCGGCGCCTTCCTTAAGCGCGTTGGCGAGCAGTGCAGAGGTGCCGGCGCCAGCGCACAGAACCAGAACCCTCAGATCCTTGCCCTTAAGGGCGGACGGAGCTGCGGAGGCCTCGGTGGCAGAAGCGGTCTCGACAACAGGAGCCTCAACGGCGGGGGCGGCAGCGGTCTTGACGGCCTTGGTCTCCTCGGCCTCTTCTTCGGCCAGGGTCTCGGCCTCCTGCTTGCACAGGACGTTGTCGTAGGCCTTGCAGAACGGGTAGTAGATCAAGAAGTCAACGACCAGCAGGACGACAACCAGGACCAGAGAGATCGGCTGGAAGTTGGTGTCGATGAAGGTGCCGATCGGTCCGGGGAGTGCCCACGGCATGGCATAGATAAAGCCGTTCATGCCCAAAAAGTCGATGAAGAACTTACCAATGAGGACGTTGGCCACGGGGGCAAACAGGAACGGGATCAGGAAGTACGGGTTGAGGATGATGGGCGCGGCGAACAGCAGCGGCTCGTTGACGGCGAACATCACGGGTACGACAGAGGCTTTGCCGACGGCCTTGAGCTGCTTGGAGCGCATAAAGAGCAGGAAGATGATCGGGACAATGAACGTGGCGCCGGTGCCGCCGAGTTCGCCGATGTAGTTACCGAAGTTCTCGGTCAGGGCGAGGGCGGGGTGACCGCCGGCCTGCAGCGTGGCGAGGTTGGTGGTGATGTTGCCAAACAGCGCGGCGTTGAGGGCAGGCTTAACGACCGAGGGGCCGTGGATGCCCATGAACCAGAACAGCGGGATCATGAACCAGATGAGGGCGAGGCCGGCGTAGGAATCGGCAGCGGCGAACAGCGGGCTCACCAGCGTGGAGATGACGTTGGCAAACGGGACGGCCAAGCAGGTGCGGCAGATAACGTCGATGACGGCGACAAACAGGATGGAGAAGCTGAAGGCGAAGATGTCGCGGAAGTTCTGGGCGATGGCGCCGGGGACTTCTTTGGGCAGCTTGATGGTGATGTCTCGCTTAATGCAGAAGGCATAGATGTTGACCGTGGCAAATGCGGCGACAAAGGAGCTCAGCAGGCCCTTGGTGCCCATGTTGTCGGTAAAGAACACCGAGACATCGGCGCCGTCGATCTTGGCACTCGTCTGGGTAACGGCCAAGATGAGCATAGCGCACATGGCGGCGACCATGGTGCTCGTGGCGTTGATGGCCTTGCCGGCAGGCATGCGGCGGTTCTTGGAGCCGGTCAGCGCGCTTGCGGTGGTGCCGGCGACCATGATGCCCACGACGCCCATCGTGAAGTTGTAAACCTTGTTGCAGAAGTTCACGACGTCGACGTTCCACCAGTCGGGCAGCGTAAAGCCGCCGACCGTGGCGACAACGCCCGGCAGGGTCGAAATAAGCAGGAAGACAGAAGAAGACAGGATGATGGGCATTGCTGCCAAAAAGCCGTCTTTAATGGCCTGAAGGTAGATGTTCTTAGAGACCTTGTCGAAGTACGGCTGACCTTTCTCCAAGAACTTAACGATCGATTCCATAGTTCACGCTCCTCTTTGCATGAAATCTTAATGGCATGGACGTTGAAAACCTATATGGTCTCCCGCTTGCTAAAAGCCCGGGTGCAGGCGGGGTCGGTCCCAGGGGGAGAGAGGGGAGCGGCTGGGTTTGTATCGCATAGGGCCGCTCCCTTCTCGGGGGAAAGCGAGGCGATGCGCTACTGCGCGTCCGCCATAGTGTCGGCGAGCTCCTTGTACCAGAGTGCCGACTGCTTGATGTAGCGTTTTTGCGTGTCGAAGTCGATGTAGAACAGGCCGTAGCGCTTGTTATAGCCATTGGCCCACGAGAACTGGTCCTGCAGGCTCCAGATAAAGTAGCCCTGGACGTCGACGCCCTCGGCGCGCGCCTGGAGCACCTTCTCCATGTGCTGGTCGACAAAGTCGATGCGCTCGGGATCGGCGACGATGCCGTTTGCGTCGGGCTCGGGGTCCTTGTGGCCCAGGCCGTTTTCGGTGATATAGATGACGGGGAGGTTGGGATAGGTGGCGCTGATGTGCTTGAGCGTGTCGTAGAGGCCTTGCGGGTAGATGAGCCAATCCCAGTCGGTGGTGGGGATACCCGGCATATCGACCTGCTGCCCGACGCCCTTAAACTTAAAGCACGAGGTGCCCTTGTCTCCGGTGCCGTTAAAGCTGTTGGTGGACTCGCCATCGTAGGCGGCGATAAACGCCGACTGATAGTAGTTGAGGCCGAACATATCGTTGCGGGGCGCCGCCTTGGCGAGCTCCTCCATGTCGCTGTCCTCAACCGTAAGTGTGGCGTTGTTGGCACGCAGAATCTCGTTGATGAGTGAGAGGGTGCGCGCGGAGTAGTGACCCAGGAAGGCGCCGTCCATGATGAAGTCGGTGTAGAAGGCGTTGTACAGGTCGGCGGCGTGCTGGTCGGCGGGCGAGTCGGTGGCAGGATATGCCGGCGTCAGGACGTTGACCATGCCAATGCGTCCGCCCAGGTGCTCGGTCTCGTCAAGATCCTTATACAGGTTGACGGCGCGGGCGTGGGCAACGAGCTCGTTGTGCTGGCTCTGGATGCCGCTCGTCACATCAAAGTGATGGTTGGGCGGGAAGTTGCCTTGGATGTATTGGGAGTGCGAGAGGCTGATGAGCTCGTTGATGGTGAACCAATTCTTGACCTCGCGGAACTCGCGGAAGCAGAACTCGGCATAGCGCACATAGGCGTCGACGGTCTTGCGGTTGAGCCAGTCGCCCTGGTTGAACAGGGCGGCGGGGGAGTCAAAGTGATGCAGGGACACATAGGGCTCGACGCCATACTTTTTGCAGCAGGCGAACAGCTCGTGGTAGTGCTTAACGCCCTCGGCGAGGGGTTCGGCATCGTCGCCGTTGGGGAAGATGCGGGTCCAGGCGATGGACACACGAATGGCGTTGAGTCCATGCTCGGCAGAAAGGCGGATATCCTCCTCGTAGCGGTTGTAGAAATCACTGGCCGGGTCGGGCAAAAAGCGACCCTGGGCGACAAGGTAATCGTCCCACATGGTCTTACCCTTGCCTGCCACCTTCGTGGAACCTTCCGTTTGGTACGCGGCGGTTGCGGCGCCCCAAACAAAGCCCTTCGGCAGCTGCTGTACGCGGTTTAGCAAAGACATATGCATACATCCTCTCGTCTCGCTGTTCGATATCGTGCGTTTGCGCTCAGGAGGCTCCCTGGTTAGCGTTCAGCGGTGAAAAAGCCCGATAAACACTATCTTAAAATGATTAGAACCAAAATGAGCACGTGAACATTTGACAATGAGCACGTTAACATCCGGCTGGGATGTATAGAAACAAAACAACTTCAAACAGCTGCGAACGGTTGTATTTGTTCGGTAAGCGGTTTTGATTGACAGAAGTTTTCATGTTGTGGTATATGGCTCGGGTATCATGAGCACGTTATCAATGTATGTACGATGCGCCATGGGCGCGGGGAATAGTTGGGAAGCAGGTTAGCGTGGAAGGCATGGATCAGCAGACAAGGAATGGTCGTTCGGCGAGCGCGGCAGAGGTTGCGGCGCTCGCTGGCGTGAGCCGCCAGACTGTGTCTCGCGTGGTCAACGGTATGCCCAACGTGACGGAAAAGACGCGCAAGCGTGTGCTGGCCGCCATGGAAGAGCTGGGCTTTCGTCCCAATTTTGCTGGAGCGGCGTTGCGCGGCGGGTCGTATCGTTCTATTGGCCTGTGCATGTACAACATCACACGTGTCGGTAACCTGGCGACGCTCGAGGGTATCATGCAAGCGGCGCGCGAGCATGATTTTGCCGTCACTATGATCGAGATGGGCGGCGACAAGCCCTATGCACTTGCCGATGCCTCGCGCCGCATGGTCGAGCGACCCGTCGACGGCATGATTCTCAACATGAACCGCATGGCTCCCGATTTTGAGGAGTTTGTTCCCCAGCCGGGAGTGCGAACGGTCATCCTGTCCATGTATGCGCATCCGCGCTGCACGACGATCGACTCCGACCAGTATGGTTCGTGCGAGCTGTTGACCAATTATCTGCTGGAACATGGTCACTCGAATATGCGGTTTGTGGCGGGTCCGGAAAACTCGATTTCCTCGCGTTTTCGTGAGGCCGGTTGGCGCGATACGCTGGGTCGTGCTCATGTCGATGCCGCTCCGATGCTGCGTGGCGATTGGAGTGCGGACAGTGGGTACGCCATGGGCGAGCGGATTGCGGCCGAGGTGCTTGCCGGCGGGTCGCAGACGCCGACTGCCGTGCTTGCGGCAAATGACCAGATGGCGCTGGGCGTTATCGCCGCGCTCGAGAACGCGGGCCTGTCCGTGCCCGACGACGTGAGCGTGGTTGGTATCGACGACGCACTCGAGGGACTTGTTCCTCACAATCGGCTGACGACGCTGCGATTTGATTTGCGCGGTGTCGGTAAGCTTGCGTTTGAGGCGGCGATTGGAGAGAGCTCGTCTATCGAGGCGATTCATGTGCCGAGCACGCTGGTCGAACGCTCGACTGTTAGGGACATACGGGGTTAGGTCCTACTCCGTCTGTCTCGATTTGTAACAGGTAGACGGTCAAAAGCGGGCTACGTGTTACAGATTTAGATTCTTCGGAAAGAGCAATCCTGTTCGTCTCAATCTGTAACAGCTAGGACCCAAAAACTCGGCTAGATGTTACAGATTGAGACAAACGGACCCCGAACCGCCCAAAAAGGCCGGGGGCGGCGCGCCGTGTGACGTGCCGCCCCGGCTGAGAAATGGGGACAGGTTATGTGGGCGGTGCAACTCCGCCAACCGCTCGCCGCAAGCCGCTAGTCCAGACGACGGGTCTGCGCCACGTGCTTATACCAGTAGGCGCTTGCCTTGGGCGTGCGCTTCTGGGTTTCAAAGTCAACGTAGAAGAAGCCGTAACGCTTGTTGTAGCCATTGGTCCAGGAGAACTGATCCTGCAGGCTCCACAGGAAGTAGCCGCCTACGTTGACGCCAACCTCCATGGCCTTGAGCAACCAGCGCAGGTGCTGCTCGATGTAGTCGATGCGCGGCTGGTCGTCCACAAAACCGTCCTTGTAGGGGTCCTTGTAGCCCATGCCGTTCTCGGTGATGAAGATCTGCTTGTAGTTGGGGTAGCGCTGCTTAATGTAGACGAGCAGATCGAACAGGCCCTCGGGATAGATGATCCAGTCCCAGTCGGTGGTGGGGATACCAGGCTTGTTCACATGCTCGCCAATACCCTTAACGCGCCAGCGGCCGGTGCCCTTCTCGCCCGTACCGTTGTGGTGCAGGTCGTTCTCGCCATCGTAAGCCTTCAAGAAGCGGCACTGGTAGTTGTTAACGCCCAGGTAGTCGTTGTAGAGCGCGGCCTCGCGCATAATCTCGAGGTCCTCGTCCAGGATCTCGATGGTGCCGCCTGAGACGGCAGCCAGGCGGTTGGCGCACTCGAGGGTGTCGGGGGCATAGTCGCCGCGGAAGGTGGCGTCGAGCAGAAACTGGTTCTGCAGCACGTGCTCGTTGTTGGCGGCTTTGATGTCGGCGGGGTCGTTCTCGTTGAGCGGATACTTAAACTCCAGCGACTGAATGACGCCGATCTTGCCCTTAAAGCCGCCGTTGTGGAAGGCCAGCACGGCCTTGGCGTGGGCGAGCATCATGTTGTGCTCGCACTGGAAGGCCTCGGCCAGATGCGCCTTGACGCCACCGGGGAAGGTGCCCTCAATGTAGGTGTTGGAGGCGTCGGCCCAGATCTCGTTAAAGGTGAACCAGTAGGTTACCTGGTCGGCGTACTCCTTAAAGCAGAAGGTGGCAAAGTCCACAAAGGCGTCGATGGTCTCGCGGTTGAGGAAGTCGCCCTTCTCAAAGAGGGGAAGCGGCGTATCGAAGTGATGCAGCGTGACAAACGGCTCAACGTGGTGCTTGTGGCACTCGGCGAAGAGGTCGTGGTAGAACTGGACACCCTCGGGGTTGATTTCGCCGGTACCGTTGGGGAAGATGCGGCTCCAGGCGATGGAGAGGCGGATGCCGTTGATACCGAACTCCTCGCACAGCTCCAAGTCGACGGGGTACTGGTTGTAGAAGTCCGAAGCGGGATCGGGGGAGAAGCGCCCCTGGGCCTCCAGGAAGTCGTCCCAGGCAACCTTGCCCTTACCGTGGGTGCGGGTCTCGCCCTCTACCTGGTAGGCAGCGGTGGCGCCGCCAAAGACAAAGTCCTCGGGAAACTGCGCGGGCGGGTTGGTGACGCTAGCAGGGTTAACGGACATGATGATCCAATCGTCTAAATCGAAGGGCCAGCCGGTCTTGGATGGTCGGCTGGCCCTGAGCGTTACTTACTTCGAAAGCTGCTCGGAGACGAAGGCGAGAGACTTATCGCCGTTCTGGGAGAGCTCGATATACTGCTTGCCACGGCAGGCGACGCACTTGTTGCCCACGCGCTCGCAGTCCTTCTGCAGGTCGGCCAGGTAGCTTGCGGCCTGCGGGGCCAGGACGACCAGATCGAAGTCGGGGAGCATGTCCACGTGGTTGCCATAGGCCTCGGCAGCGGTCTCAAGATCAATGCCGCGCTCCTTGGCGGCCTTGGCCAGCGCGTTGGCGAGCAGGCCCGAGGTTCCGCCACCCTGGCAGAGCACGAGTACGCGCTTGCCGTTGAGGTCGCTGGCGGTCGTTGCCTCAACGGCGACAGCGGCGGGAGCATCGGTCTTTACAGCCTCGGCAGCGGCGCCGGCGGCAACGCTCTTGGCATCGGCCTTGCCCTGGAAAGCGTCGTTGAGCTTGGCGGCCTTCTCGGCGTTCTTGGCGGCGAGCTCCTCCTGGGAGATCTCGGCCTCCTCGGCGCACTTCTGGGCGTCATAGGCGCGGAAGAACGGATAGTACAGAGCGAAGTCGACGACCAGGATAAGGGCGAGCATCACAAAGGCGAGCGGCTGGAAGCCCAGGCCCATGATAGTGCCGATGGGGCCGGGGACGGTCCAGGGCAGGGTGTACATAAAGCCGTTCATGCCCAAGAAGTCGATAAAGATCTTGAGGATCCAGATGTTGGCGATCGGGGCAAAGACAAACGGGACAAAGAAGACGGGGTTGAGCACGATGGGCGCGGCGAACAGCAGCGGCTCGTTGACGGCAAAGCAGACGGGGACGATGGCGGCCTTACCGACGGCGCGCATCTCCTGAGACTTGGCCAGGAAGCAGAACATAAAGACCAGGACGAGCGTGGCGCCGGTGCCGCCCATGCAGACGACGAAGTACTGGGCACCCTGGGTCAGGACAGCGGAAGCGTGCTGGCCAGCCTGGAACGCAGCCAGGTTGTCGGTCATGTTGGCAACGAGGGCGGCGGCGATGGCGGGCTCGACGATCGAGGGGCCGTGGACGCCCACGAACCAGAACAGGCTCATGGCGCCGTAGATCACAGCGAGGCCGATGTAGCCATCGGCAGCGGTGAACAGGGGCTGGAACACCTGGATGACGCCCTGGGCAAAGCAGAAGCCAAAAGCAGCGCGGAAGGCGATGTCAAAGACCCAAAAGACGGTGATGCAAACGGAGAAGGGGATGATGTCCTTAAAGGTCTGCGAAATGTTGGGCGGAACCTGCTCGGGCATCTTGACGGTGATGTTGCGCTTAATGAAGAACTTGTAGATGATGCCAGTCACAAACGCAGCGATGAAAGCGGTCAGCAGGCCCTTGGAACCAAGGTAGGTGGTGTTGAAACCGCTGGCGGCGTCCGTGGCGATCGTGTCGCTCGAAAGGAGCAAGAAGCCGATGATGGCCGCGCACATGCACGAGATGAAGTTGATCTGGTTGTTCTTGGGCAGGTCGCGGTTCTGAGCGTCGGCGAAGTGCTTGGCCGTGGTGGCGGCGCAGGCGATGGCCAGGATGCCCATGGAGTAGTTGTAGCACTTCCACAGGGCGTTGTTGATGTCATCGGGCCAGTAGAAACCCCAGATGTTGGGGACCGAGGCTACCAGGCAGAAGATGGACGAGAAGATGATGATGGGGATGACGGAGATAAAGCCGTCGCGGATCGCCTTGAGGTACTTGTTGCGGGCGATCGCGTTGAAAAAGGGCTGGCCCTTTTCGATGATGGCGATGAGTTGCTCCATGCAATGCTCCTAAGAGTCGGTGGGTTAGCAACGATGGTAGCTTTTGACTTTCGGTTGCCAAAATGTTGACGTTGCCATTTTGTGACACAAAAAAAGAAGCGAACCGGTGGTTCCTGTGCCTGCGAACCGTCGATTCCTTACGCGTAAACGTTTGAGCCGCCCGGTGGCTCTGTGTTTGCACAATGGCAACGTTAACATTTGGTCGACAAAAGCCGTTTGGGGAAGCAAAAATGTCGGTGAACGGTAGGTTTTGGGTGGTGAGCGTATGGTGGGGGAGGCGTTGGATATACTTGAAGGCGGTAAAAATGACTGCGCAAGGTGCCATCAATGGCATCGTTGACATAGAAAGATCGACCTATGGCCGCTGTTAAAAAATCGGTATCCGTTAAGGATGTGGCGCGTCTCGCGGGCGTCTCGGAGCAGACGGTCTCGCGCACCGTGCACGATTCGCCCAGCGTGCGCCCCGAGACCAAGGAACGCGTGCGTGCCGCCATGCGCGAGCTGGGGTATCGCCCAAACTTTGCCGGTCGATCGCTGCGCCGCGGTAAGTTTAAGACCGTCGGCGTCGCCATGTTCAACATTACCGGCACCGGCAACCTCGACCGTATGGAGGGCTTTGCCGCCGCGGCCGACAAACACGGCTATGCCATCACCCTCACTAAAGTAGACGGGCATCCGTATACCCTCGAGAGCGCATCGTCACGCATGAGCGCACTGCCAGTGGACGGTATGGTTGTGATCATGAATCGCATGCCGGCGGACTTTGGCACCTTCGAGCCGCTACCTGGCATGCAGACGGTGCTCGTTACCATGCTGGAGCACCCGCTCTGTTCAACGGTCGATAACGACCAGTTCGATTGCTCGCGCCAGGTGGTCGAGTATTTGCTGGGGAGGGGGCACAAGACTGTGCACTTTATCTCATGCCCCGAGCGCTCGCTTTCGGGCATGCGGCGCGAGGAAGGCTGGCGCGAGACATTGCGCGCGCATGGCATTGAGCCCCCGCAGCTCGTGCGCGGCGACTGGACGGCACAGAGCGGGTATGCCGCAGGCCAGGCTCTGGCGGATGATCCGACCTGCACGGCCATTTATGCCTCCAACGATGCCATGGCATATGGCTGTATCCGTGGGCTCGAGTCGCGCGGGAAGTGCGTGCCCCAGGACGTGAGCGTGGTGGGTGTTGATGACAGCCTGGGCGATATCGTGCCCGACCGTCGCCTGACCACGGTGCGCTTTGACAACAAGCGCGTCGGCATGTGGGCGGTTGACAAGATTGCCGGCGCCGAGGGCGTTGAACCCGGTGTGGAGCACATGCTGTTTCCGGGCGTGCTCGTCGAGGGCGATACGGTGCGCGATGTACGCTAGGGCGCGGGTCTGTTTGGGTTGCCGCTAATTATGTTCGATATTGTTCAAATTAGTTTAAAAACCGTTCACGGGCGAAAAGTGACCGTTCATAGCTCGAAATTACGTTTTGCGCTGTTCTTTTTTGTTTGAATGTTATTGTTTCTGTCATACACAACGCAGCGCGTATGCCCGGACGCGATGCTCTCCATTGGTTCATATGTGAAAGGAACGCAATATGGCAACCAAAGAAGAAATCTCGATGGTTGGATTCGAGATTGTCGCATATGCAGGTGACGCCCAGACCGATCTGCTTGCAGCGCTCGATGCTGCTCGCGAGGGTGACTTTGAGAAGGCCGAACAGCTGCACAAGGATGCCAGCGATGCGCTCATCGGTGCCCACGACACGCAGACCAAGCTGCTTTCGCAGGAGGCCGGCGGCGGCGAGATGGAGATGACCTTCATCATGGCCCATGCTCAGGATACCCTCATGACTACCATGATTCTGGAGAAGCAGGCCCGCTTTACCATCGATGCCTACAAGCGCATCGCCGAGCTCGAGGCCAAGCTCGCCTAACGAGCCCTCACAACCAAGCCCCCTTCCAAAAGCCCTGCCGCCACCTGAACTGCCTCCCATTTCTTGGACATGAGAAATGGGAGGCTTTCTTTATGCGCGT
>CAUAJK010000025.1:0-31726 GCA_958429345.1 uncultured Collinsella sp.
GCCGCGCGGCAAGGAGATATATTGCCAGACCGGAGGGGCGCCGTGGGCGGGAATCTGGGCGTACACATTTCCTACACATCTTGTGATCCGACTAACGTTTGCCAGCCGTTAACTACCGCTCGCCGAGCATCTCTTTATATAAGGCAGTCTCATGGTTAAAGCGGATACGTCCCCCTAGCTAAAGCACAGCCAGCATCGAGCAACTCATCGCGTTCTTCCACCGAGAACCCCTCGGCGTAGACGCGCACCACTGGTTCGGTCCCACTAGGACGGACCAGCAGCCACGTGTCATCCTCGAATGCCAAACGCAAGCCATCCATATGACTAACGTTTTGCGGCACCTTGCCACAAATCGACTTGGGGTTTACGCCCGGCAGCAGGGTTCGTAACGTTTCGGCATCTTCGGCCTCAAGGCGTAAATCGCGTCGACCGTAACTCGTCTTACCAAAACTGTCCTCGAGTTGGTCGACCAGAACGCCCAAAGGCGCGTCCGTCTTTGCCATAAGCTCACACAGAATCAGACAGGCGAGGATTCCATCGCGCTCGGGCATATGTGCGGCGATGCCGATACCACCGGCTTCTTCGCCGCCTATGAGGACGCCGCCCTTCTTCATCTCCGCCGCTATATATTTGAAACCGACTGGTTTGACGGTCACGCGGCAGCCAAGCGCCTCGGCAATGCGACGCACGAGCGTCGAGCACGAAAGATTGACGACGACGCGCCCCTCCAAATTACGAAATTGAACCAAGTCGCCCAAAACGAGCGCCATGATCTGATGCGGATGTATATATCTGCCGCGCTCGTCAACCGCGCCGATGCGGTCGGCGTCGCCGTCGGTCACCAGGCCAGCGCAAGCTCCGTCCTCGATAACCGTGCGCTCGCAAGCGTCCACCCACGGCTCAACGGGGTCGGGGCAGATATCTTCTTGGTCAGACGCCTGCCCGGCGTGAATCTCGTGCACCTCAACGCCAAGCTCGCGCAGCAAGTCGGCTAGATAGCCCTGGGCTGCGCCGCCCATGGGATCGACAACCACGCGCAGGTGCGCGGCGCGGATGGCTTCGGCATCGACAAACGATGCCACCGCCTGCATATAGTCAGGAATGATATCCGCGGTGCGATATTGCCCCTCGATCCCCATTGGCTCGGGAGCCATAGTCTCTTCGAGCTCTTCGATGACATCCTGGTTGGCGGTCGAGCCGTCACCCATGCGAATCTTGAGGCACAGATAGCCCTGCGGATGATGGGACCCCGTCACCATGAGCGCGCCGCACGCTTCACCGTCATAAGCCGCCGCCCACGTAAGGGCAGGGGTCGGGACAGGTCGCGAAGCGAGCACGGCGTCTAGCCCGTGCGCTGCTAGCACGCCCGCCGCAAGCTCAGCGAACTCGCGCGCCAGGGGCCGAGTGTCGAACCCTATATATACCGTTTTGCCCGGATTGATCTTTTGCCACAACTCGCCGACGGCATCGGCGATACGGGCAACGTTATCGGCAGTGAAGTCCTCATCGACGCGAGCGCGCCAACCGTCAGTTCCAAAATGAATTATCGCGCACACGCGCAGACACCTCACAGTGTTTGGATCATGGTACGCATGAGGTATACCCGCAACATGCACTCGGCAACCTGCCGGCACCAGCATTCACCATTTGGGCAAATGCTGCCGAGGACATACAAGCAATAAAAAAAACCGCCCCGTATGGAGCGGTTTTGCCCTTTATATATCGAGCGCCTCGGCCATCGCGGCCGTAGTGATTGCCGTGGTTCCACAGCAACTGCCCACCATTGCGGCACCGGCATGTCTCCATTCGATGCATGCGCGCGCGAAAGCTTCGGGGTTCTCGTGCCATACGGGGCCATCCTGAGTCTGGACCGGATCGCCCACGTTGGGACGCACCGTGACGGGAGTAGTCGCCGATGCAACCATCCTGGGCACCGCCACGTTCGCGGCCGCAAGCGAACAGCAATTAACACCAACCGAGTTTGCGCCGTGTTTTTCGGCGTACAAAACGGCTGCCTCGATGTTGAGGCCATCGCCCAACAGGTCGCCTTTATCGTCAACGACAAAACTCACCAGAACAGGCATGCCGTCGGCGGCATCTCGAGCGCCGGCAAGCATGGGCTGCAAATTACGGATAGACGTCACCGTCTCGATCAGCAGACCGTCAACGCCGGCATTGAGCAAGGCGTGCGCCTGTTCGCGCGCAATGCCTCGGATTTCACGATACTCGGCAGAGTCCTCGGCAAACCATTCAATACCGATCGGGCCCATCGAGCCCAGCAGCAGCTGAGGGTGCGCCTGGCGGGCATCGTCGACGGCCCCGCGATTGACCTCCTCCACGGACGGCGCAATCTGGTCGTGCTTGAGGGCATAGCTCGATGCCTGAAAGGTGTTGGTAATGAGCACCTGTGCGCCGGCGGCGACATACAAGCGATGGATACGAGAAACGGTCTGCGGCTCTGCCAGATTCCAAAACGCCGGTGGAATGTCGGCGGCATCGTACTCACTCAACAGAACACTGCCCATGGGGCCCTGCGCCAACAAGGTCTCGCTCGACAAGCGGCGCGTAAGTTCCTCGGCACCAAAGCGGTTGTAATAACTCGTATCCATATATATCCCGCTATTCCTCGACGCTGATTCCCTGCTTTTCGAGATAGGCGAGCCAGCGGCTCATCGTGTCCTCGGATAGCGCATGCTCCATCATGCAGGCCTCGGAATCGGCTCGCTCAAATTCGACACCGAGCTCCTGAACCAAAAACGTGCGGATGAGGCGATGACGGTACCAGATAGCCGTACCAACCTCGCGGCCGCGATCGGTCAGGACCACCTTGCCGTAGTGCGATTGCTCGACAAGCTCGGATGCCTTGAGCGCCGAAACCGCTTTATTGACCGATGCCTTGGAGACGCCAAGACGCTGCGCGATGTCGACCGATCGCACGCCGTTGGTTTCCCCCTCTTCGCTTTCAATGCGAACCATGCACTCCAAGTAGTCTTCGTTCGCCACCGTCAGATGTAGTTCGCGCGAGCTATTTGTCGTATCCATGATCTTCCGTCCCTTCTGCATTCAATGGCTGATTCTACCCCATCCAAGCGTCGTGGTATGCCGTGGCATACCGTGCTAGAGTTCTTGTTGCACACGACGACCAAGATTGGAGCGGTCTTTATGGAAAACACCACCACGAGCCCCGATGTCCTCGAACGCTTTTTGCGCTACGTCCAGATCAACACGCAGTCCGAGGATGCAAACTGCGACCAGGTACCCTCGAGCGCCGTTCAGTTTGACCTTGCCAACGTGCTGGCTGAAGAGCTGCGCGAGCTTGGTGCGGAAGATGCCCACGTGACCGAGCACGCCTATGTCTGCGCGCATATCCCCGCAAGTGCGGGCGCTGAGGACAAGCCCGCCCTGGGCCTGATCGCCCATCTCGACACCACCGAAGTTGCACCGGGCGCCGGCGTGAAGCCGCACATCGTGCACTACGAAGGCGGCGACCTGGTCTGCGGCACGGTTGACGGTAAACCCGTTGCCATGAGTACCGCCAAGCTTCCCGCCCTGAATGACCTCGCGGGTGAGGACCTGGTCTGCAGCGACGGCACCACGCTGCTGGGCGCAGACGACAAGGCAGGCGTCGCCGAGATCATGTCGCTTGTCGCGCGTATCGCTCAGGACCCTTCTCTGCCCCATCCCGCACTCGGCATTTGCTTCTGCCCTGACGAGGAGATCGGCCACGGAGCCGAGCTGTTGGATATCGATACCTTTGGCTGCAAGTACGCCTACACGGTCGACGGCGGCCCCATCGGCGAACTGGAGTGGGAGTGCTTTAACGCCGCCGAGGCGACCGTCCGCTTTGAGGGCCAGTCCATCCACCCGGGCGACGCTAAGGGCCGTATGGTCAACGCAGGCAATCTGTTCTGCGACTTCAACGCGTTGCTCCCCTACGTGCAGCGACCGGAGTATACGGAAGGCTACGAGGGCTTTTATCACCTTGAGGGTGTATCTGCGACCGTCGATCACGCCACAGCGCGCTATATCGTCCGCGACCATGACGCCGCCAAGTTCCAGCAGAAACTCGACCTTATTGATGCCGCCGCCTCGATGCTCAACCAGCGTCTAGGTGAGGAGCGCGTGACGGTCGAGATTAAGCAGCAGTATCGAAATATGGCCGAGATCGTTCGTGACTATCCCGAGCTTATTGATGTTGCCAAGGAAGCCTATCTTGCCTGCGGCGTTGAGCCCCAAGTGCTGCCGATTCGTGGCGGCACCGACGGCGCTCAGCTGTCGTTCCGCGGTCTGCCCTGCCCCAACCTTTCCACCGGCGGCTATTGCTACCACGGCGTCAACGAGTTCGTCCCGGTCAGTTCGCTCGTCAAGATGACCGACGTGCTCCAGGAGCTCGTCGCCCGCTTTGCATAAGCCTGGCTGCACAAGTCCAAAAGACGAATCGCCCCGTCCTCAAGCAAGAACGGGGCGATTTTTTTGCTGCAATGAGAACAGGTTGACGCACGTCAGCCTCTTAACGCAAGGAGTGTCCCAAACTGCCGGCACAAAAGGAACGTCCCCAAGTGCCAAGTGCATCAAGAGTGTCCCCTTTGGCCAGTCGTTTAAGAACGTCCCCAATGACTAACGTCGCAGGTTGAGGACGGGCAGCGAGCGGGTCGCATTTGAGACAAGGTGACGTAAAACGAAAGGGCGCTGACCTTCTGGTCGCGCCCTAGAAGTTGAACGTCAGATTGTCCAAATGCGGCCCGCGCAGCGTCAAGCGGTTATGCGGTTTGGTAAAACCGCGTAACTCTAATAGTTGGCTTCGTAACCGTTGCCGTCGCCGGTGGGCTCTTCGTAGTAGTCCGAATCGCTCGAATCGCTTGAGTCATCGGAATCGTCAGAGCTGACCGATGAGGTTGCGGTACCGTTTGCGTAGTCGTCAGACGTGTTGTTGTTCAGGTCGCCGATCGTAGAGCTAGAACCGTCGGAAAGACCCATGGTGTTGGGACCCTTGGGATCCTTGCCGGCATCGACGCGCTCCATCATTTCCTTGAGCTCGTCCTCGTAGACAAAGACGTAGCTCACACCGTCGATCATGGTGCTGTCGTCGGCGTACGAGGGCAGGTTGGCCGAGTAGATGCCGTCGACATCCATACCGCGCATGGCGTTGACCGTAGCCACGATATCCTGAACGCTCATATCGGTTACGAGCATATCGGACAGCGAATTAACCAGGCCAAAGATCTTCGTGGCATCGAAGTTATTGAGAATCTGGTTGGCAAGGGCGCCGAGCACCTGACGCTGGTGGCGCATGCGCGTGTAATCGCCGTCGGCATAGGTGTAGCGGCAGCGGGCATAGGTAAGGGCGGTGGCACCGTCCATATGCTGCTGGCCAGCGGTAATCTTAATATCCAGGTGCTCGGGGTCGTCAACATCATCGGTTGCGTTAATGTCGATACCGCCAACCGAATCAATCAGCGCCTGCATACCGTCGAAGCTGACCTCGGCATAGTGGGAAATCTGAACACCGCACAGCTCGTTGACCGCCTCGACCATGGCCTCGGCGCCGCCAACGGTATGGCAGGCGTTGATCTTCATGGTCTCGCCCTTGTACTCGACCTTGGTGTCGCGCGGAACGGAAATGAGCGTCGCCTGCTTTTGCGTGGGGTCGATTCGTGCCAGGATAATCGAGTCGGCACGATACGTATCCTCGCCCGGACGGCCGTCGGTGCCAAGAAGCAGCACGTAGAACGGATCCTTTGCCTCATCGGTGTCAACCAGAACCCGACGCAGATTGTCGGTAATGACATTAGAATCGCCGAGCTTGCCCATAATGGTGGCAAACCACAGGCCGGCAGCGGTAGTGGCACTCAGCAGCACGCCAAGCACGACAATGAGCGCGACGTGACGAATCGTGTGGCTACGACGACGTTGGCGAGCTCGCTCGGAATAGCGAGCCACGTTATCGCGACTGTAGATCTTGGCCTGCGCACCAGTTGAGGGTCTTCGGGTGGTGGTATCCGCGAGGGGCTTTTTATTAAACATAGGCAACCTGTATTAGTAGATGACGGGATCGGGGACGGTAGCATGCTCGACATGCGCGCCGAGCGCCTGCAGCTTTTCGACAAACTGCTCGTAGCCGCGCTTGATGTGATGAATGGCCGAAACCTCGGTCGTCCCGTCGGCGATCAAGCCCGCTACGACGAGGGCCGCTCCGCCACGCAGATCGGGCGAGGTAACCTGTGCACCCGAGAAGCCCTTGACGCCATGAATCATGGCATGATGGCTCTCGATACGAATGTCGGCACCCATGCGCACCAGCTCAGAGGCGAACATAAAGCGATTCTCGAAGATGTTCTCGGTAATAACGGAACTGCCATCGGCAAGGGCGGAGAGCACCATAATCTGCGCCTGCATGTCCGTCGGGAAGCCGGGGAACGGAAGCGTCTGGATGTCGACCGGCTTGATACGCTCGGCACGGTTTACATGGACGCCATCCTCGACGCGCTCGCAGTCGATACCCATGAGCTCCATCTTCTTGAGCACCATGCCCAAGTGAATGGGGCAAAAGCCCGTGACATCGACACCGCGATCGTCGGCCATCAACGCACCGGCAACGATAAAGGTACCGGCCTCGATGCGGTCGCCCACTACGCGATGGGTAACAGGATGCAGCTCTTCCACGCCCTCGATGGTCACGACAGGCGTACCGGCGCCGACAATCTTAGCGCCCATCTCGTTGAGCATGTTGGCGAGATCGACGATCTCGGGCTCGCGGGCGGCATTGTCGATAACCGTGGTGCCCTGTGCGCGCACAGAGGCCATGATGAGGTTCTCGGTCGCACCGACGCTGGCGAACTCGAGCGTGACGGTGGTACCGCGCAGACCTTGGGGCGCATTAGCGTTGATGTAACCGTGGGCGGTATCGAACTCAACGCCCAGGGCCTCAAGACCAAGAATGTGCATATCGATCTTGCGAGCACCCAGGTTGCAGCCGCCCGGCATGGCGATCTTGGCGCGATGGAAGCGGCCCAGCAGAGGTCCCATGACGGCGGTGGAAGCACGCATCTTAGCGACGAGCTCGTAGGGGGCCTCCCAAGAATCGACCTGAGAGGTATCAATCTCGAGCGTGTGCTCGTCGAGAACATCGATCGTAGCGCCCATGCCCTTGAGCACCTTGCCCATCACGTGGACATCGGAAATATCGGGCACGTTCTGCAGCGTCGTCTTGCCCGGCGCCAGAAGCGTTGCCGCCATGAGTTTGAGCGCGGAGTTCTTGGCGCCCGAGACGGGCACGGAGCCTCCGATGGCGTGGCCACCCTCAACGCGGATAATATCCAAGGTCTACCCTTTCAAAAAGCATGCCCGGGGTGGCTGGGCCATCCCGGGCATGATGTGTTCGCAAATGGTCGAACGCTAAATCGTTTGACTATTGGGCAAGCTTGAGCTTACACCATGCGATTTCATTATAGAGGTAGGCGCGGCGTGCATCATCCTCCGACAAATTACCCAGCTTCTCTTCAAAACCTTGAATATCAGCTTTAAGCTTGTCGGCATCGACGGTCGCCAAATCGCAAGCGCGCTCGGCGAGAACGGTCACGACATCGTCCGCAACCTGGGCATAGCCGCCGGCCACGGCAAACGTGTGGTCGACAGTGCCCATGGCCTTATCGGAAACGCGAACGTAACCGCGGTCGATCGTGCAGATCTCGCTGGAGTGAGCAGGCAGAACGCCAAACTCGCCATCCGTGGACGGAATCGACACAAACGCAGCGTCGCCCTCATAGGCGCAGCTCACGGGGCACACGATGCGGATACGCATAACCTACTTCTCCCCCATCTTGCGGGCGCGCTCGCGCACGTCCTCAATCGTGGAAGCATAGCGGAAAGCCTGCTCGGGCAGGTCATCGGCCTTGCCGTCGACAATCTCGGCGAAAGAGCGGACGGTATCCTCGACGCGGACGTAGACACCGGGGTTGCCGGTGAACTTCTCGGCGACGTGGAAGGACTGCGAGAGGAACTGCTGAATCTTACGGGCACGGTTGACCGTAAGGCGCTGCTCCTCGGACAGCTCGTCCATACCCAGAATGGCGATGATGTCCTGAAGGTCGGAGTACTCCTGCAGGAGCTCCTGGACCTTGACGGCGACACGGTAGTGCTCCTCGCCGACAATCGAGGGATCGAGAGCGTCGGAGGAAGACGCAAGCGGGTCGATAGCCGGGAACAGGCCGAGCGACGAAATGCTACGCGAAAGAACCGTGGTGGCATCGAGGTGCGTAAACGTCGTGGCAGGCGCCGGGTCGGTCAGGTCGTCTGCGGGGACGTAGACAGCCTGGACGGAGGTAATGGAGCCCGTCTTGGTCGAGGTAATGCGCTCCTGGAGGTCGCCCATCTCGGTTGCCAGCGTGGGCTGGTAACCAACGGCGGACGGCATACGGCCCAGCAGTGCGGAAACCTCGGAACCTGCCTGGGAGAAGCGGAAGATGTTGTCGATGAACAGCAGAACGTCCTGGCCGCGATCGCGGAAGTACTCAGCGGTGGTAAGGCCGGCCAGACCGATGCGCAGACGCGCTCCGGGCGGCTCGTTCATCTGACCATAGACCAAGCAGGTCTTGTCGATAACGCCAGACTCGCTCATCTCGAGGAACAGGTCGGTGCCCTCGCGGGTACGCTCGCCGACGCCGGTGAACACCGAGGTGCCGCCGTGCTCCTGGGCGAGGTTGTTGATGAGCTCCTGGATCAGAACGGTCTTGCCGACGCCGGCGCCGCCGAACAGACCCGTCTTGCCGCCGCGGATGTAGGGCTCGAGCAGGTCGACGGCCTTGATGCCGGTCTCGAAGATCTCGGTCTTGGTGGTGAGCTCGTCGAAACGGGGCGCTGCATGGTGGATGGGGTAGAACTCCTCCACCTCGGGCATGGGCTTGCCGTCGACGGGCTTGCCCATGACGTTCCAAATGCGGCCGAGCGTCTTGGGGCCAACGGGCATCTTCATGGGCTCACCGGTATCGGTGGCGATGAGGCCGCGCTGCAGGCCGTCGGTCGAGGACATGGCGACCGTGCGGACGACGCCGCCCGGAAGCTGGCTCTCGACCTCGAGGATCGTGCTCAGATGACCGATCGGGGTCTCGGCCTCGACCGTGAGCGCGTTGTAGATCGGGGGCACCGCGCCGTCAAACTTGACGTCGACGACAGGGCCGATGATTCGCACGATGCGACCATCACCGGCAGTCGTCTTCTTGGTGGCTTCCTCGACCGCAAGCTTTACGGTGTTATTAGCCATTACTGTTCCTCCAATGCTGAGGCTCCGCCGACGATCTCGTTAATCTCGGTCGTGATCGAAGCCTGGCGCACGCGACTATACGTGCGGGTAAGGGTCGAGATGATCGCGGTGGCGTTTTCCGTCGCGGAGTGCATGGCCTTGCGGCGTGCACCCTGCTCGGCAGCCGCCGAATCGATCAGGGCCTGGTAGATGACCGTCAGGATATAAGACGGCACAAGCTTGCCGAGAACATGCTCGGGAGAGGGCACGAACTCGAACGTGGACGAGATGCGCTTAGGGGCGTCGGTCTCGTTCTTACGCGGACCGTGGGCCATAGCGATCATCTCGGGGTCGAGCGGCAACAGATGCTCGACGCGAAGCTCCTGATCCACGCGGTTCTTGGCGTGGTGGTAGACAAGCTCGACACGGTCAAGCTCACCGGCACGATACGCATCGCAGATATGAGAGGAGATCATGCGGGCCTGATTGAAATCGGGCTCAGAGGAGTTGCCCTCGAAGTGCATGATGACGTTTGCGCGGTCACGGAAATACGTGGCCGGCTTACGCCCGCACGCGATGATCTCGCACTCGATGCCGTCGTTCGCCCAAGAAGCGGCGAGCTTTTCGGCCGTGCGCTCCACCGTCGTATTGAAACCGCCGGCAAGGCCGCGGTCCGAGGCAATAACGACAATCAGGCCATGCTTGACGCTCTCATGCTTCTGCAGCATGGGATCGGTGCCCGAACAGGAGGCGTCGCCGGCGACCGTCAACATGACGTCGGTCAGCGCCTCCTTATAGGGCTCGGCCTGCTTGGAGCGATCGAGGGCACGACGGATCTTGGCCGTAGAGACCATCTCCATCGTGCGCGTGATCTGCTTGGTCGTGGTAACCGAGGAGATTCGCTTCTTAATGTCGCGAAGGTTGGCCATGGGGCTTAGTTCTCCTCTGATCCAGAAACATCCGAATGGTGCTTGGCCATGAACTGCTGCTTGAAGTCGCCGATGACGCGCAAGAGCTCAGCCTTGGTGTCATCATCGATCTTCTTGGCGCGAACCTTGTCGAGCAGCGAGCCAAAGCCATTGTCCATGTACTCGATGAGCTCGGCACGGAAAGGCAGCACGTCGGCGATCTCCAGGTCATCCAGGAAGCCCTCGTTGCCAGCGAACAGCGTAACGATCTGCTCGCCAACCTCAAACGGCTTGTAGCGCGGCTGCTTCAGGAGCTCGGTCATGCGGGCACCATGGGTCAGCTGCTTCTGAGTAGCCTCGTCGAGGTCGGAGCCGAACTGGGTAAAGCCAGCGAGCTCCTGATAGGAAGCGAGGTCCAGACGGAGGTTGCCGGCGACCTGCTTCATGGCCTTGGTCTGCGCATCGCCACCGACGCGGGACACGGAGATGCCCACGTCGACTGCCGGGCGCTGACCCTGGAAGAAGAGCTCGGACTGCAGGTAAATCTGACCATCGGTAATGGAAATGACGTTGGTCGGAATGTAGGCCGAGACGTCGCCGTCCTGGGTCTCGATGATCGGCAGTGCCGTCATGGAGCCGTAACCGTTCTTCTTGGACATCTTGACGGCACGCTCGAGCAGACGAGAGTGCAGGTAGAAGATGTCGCCAGGATAGGCCTCGCGTCCGGGCGGACGATGCAGCGTCAGCGACATCTGACGGTAGGCCACAGCCTGCTTGGACAGGTCGTCGTAGATGACGAGCACGTGACCGCCGGGGTTGGTCTCGCTGGCGGGCTTGCCGTCCTCGCCGTTGTACATGAAGAACTCGCCGATAGCGGCACCGGCCATAGGCGCGATGTACTGCATAGGGGCGGAATCGGCAGCGGTGGCCGAAACGATGATGGTGTAGTCGAGCGCACCGTGCTGAGCGAGGGTCTCACGGATGTTGGCAACCGTGGAGGCCTTCTGGCCGATGGCGACATAGATGCAGACCATGCCCTTGCCGCGCTGGTTGAGGATAGCGTCGATGGCGATGGCGGTCTTACCGGTCTTACGGTCGCCGATGATGAGCTCACGCTGACCGCGGCCAATAGGCACCATGGAGTCGATAGCGAGCAGACCGGTCTGAACCGGCTCGCACACCGGGGTACGATCGATGACGCCGGGAGCCTTGAACTCGATGGGGCGACGGTGCGTGGCGACGATGTCGCCCAGGCCGTCGATGGGCTGGCCGAGCGGATTGACGACGCGGCCGAGCATGGCACGGCTCACGGGGATATCCATAATGCGGCCAGTGGTGCGGCACTCGTCGCCTTCCTTGATGGAGTCGACGGCACCAAACAGAACGGCGCCGACCTCGTCACGGTCAAGGTTCTGGGCAAGGCCGAAGACGGTCTCACCGGTATCGGAGCTCTTGAACTCCAGAAGCTCGCCTGCCATGGCGCTCTTGAGGCCGGAGACGCGCGCGATGCCGTCGCCTACCTCGTCGACCGTTGAAACCTCATGCGTATCGACCGTCGCGGAGAGGCTCGTGAGCTGCTCCTGCAGTTTCTTGGCGATATCCTGGGCATTGAGGGTTTCGGACATTAGGCTTCACCTCCGTACGAATTAGCAGAGTTTGCGAGGGTCTCCTGCGCGATGCGCAGCTGCGTCTTGACGGAAATGTCACGACGCTCGCCGCGGGCCTCGAGCACCAGGCCGCCCACAATAGACGGGTCGACCTGCTCGATAAGGAATACCTTGCGGCCGAAGTCCTGCTCGCATTTCTTAGTGATGGTTTGACGCAGCTCGTCGTCGAGCGGGATCGCCGTGGTGACGGTCACGCCCACTACATCCTCGTCTTCCTCGGCAACATACTTAAAGGCAGCTGCCACCTTGGGAAGAAGGTCGAGCTGGTCGCGCTTGGACATGGTGTCGAGCACGGCGATGATCTCGGGGCTGGCAGAAGCCAAGCGTTCGACCATCTCGAGGTCCTCGAACACATGGTTCTCGGCCTTGGCGGCTTCCAAAAGGGAACGCGCGTAGGTCTCGAGCACCTTGTCCTGATAGCGGCTAGTCGGCATTCAGGCTACCTGCTTCCTGGATGTAGCGCTCGATGAGCTTCTTCTGCTCGGTCTCGTCCTCGAGTGCCTCGCCCACGATCTTGGTGGCGACGGCAACGGACAGGTCGGCGATGGAGCTCGCGGCACCGGCGTAGATGGACTTGCGCTCGTCCTCGACGGTCGTATGGGCCTTGGCGATGATCTCCTCGGCCTCCTTGTGAGCAGCCTCGATGATACGGGCACGCTCGGACTCGGCGTCCTTACGGGCCTCGAGAACGATGTCGGCAGCCTGACGACGGGCGTCGGTGACGATCGAGTCGGACTCAGCGCGCTTGGCGATAGCCTCCTGCTTGGTCTTCTCGGCCTCGTCGAGGCTCTCCTCGATCTTCTTGCCGCGCTCCTCCATGGTTTTCATGATGCCCGGCAGGGCGACCTTGGCCAGCACGATCCAGATAATCAGGAAGGCGATAAGCGCCGGGATGAACTCCGCCATCTTAGGGATGAGGATGTCCGCACCGGCGGCGCCGTCCTCGGCGAACGCGGAAACCGGCATGAGCAGCGCGGCCGCGGACGCGGAGAGTGCGATCGCGCTCTTCTGGGATGAAAGATTCATACTTGACGCTCCGTGCTATTTAACGATCAGCGCGACAACGAAGCCGATCAGAGCCAGAGCCTCGCCGAAAGCGGAGCCCATGATGAAGACGGTGAACACGCGGCCCTGGACCTCAGGCTGACGGGCCATAGCACCCGTAGCACCCAGAGCAGACAGGCCGATAGCAAGACCAGCGCCGATAACACCGAGACCGTAACCGATAACTCCCACGATTCCTCCTTTGTCGTGCGTGTCTTATTTCACGCAGGATAACCTTTTTATAACTGCCGGGCTCCATGGGTACGGGCACCGGCGGTTTAACGAATTGCCTTACCTTTAAGGCGCGAACGGAAGACTACTCCTCCTCCGCGACCTCCTCTGCCTCGGAGACATACACGGCGGTAAGGACCGTGAAGACGTAAGCCTGGATGGCGCCGACCACAAGCTCGATCGCATAGATCAGGATGAGAATGGCAAGCCAGGCCAGCGAAGGCAGGGCGCCGACGGCGTGGGCCGCGGAAACCTGCTGAAGCAGCGGCTGCATGAACATGCTCGCCATGATGGCGAACGAGCCCATGACCACGTGTCCTGCGAACATGTTGCAGAACAGACGGACGGCGAGCGTGATGAGGCGCAGGAAGGTCGAGAAAAGCTCGACGACCCACACGAGCACGTTCATCGGGAAGCTCACGCCCTGCGGAGCGAGGCTCTTGATGTAGCCGATCACGCCGTGAGCCTTGCATCCGTAGTAGATGAAGTACACGAAGGCGAAGATGGCGAGCGCGGCGGTGGAGCCGATTGCGCCGGTGCCGGGCTTCATTCCCGGAATCAGGCCGATCATGTTGTTGATCAGGATGAACAGGAAAAGCGAGCACAGGAACGGGAAGTGCTTCTTCCAGTTCTCACCCACGACACCCTTGCCGATATCGTTCTCGACGTACTCGATGATGTACTCGAAACCGTTGACGAAGAAGCCCTTGGGAACCAGGGTCTGCTTCTTCTTGAACACGGCTAGGACGATCAGGAGCACGATCGTGGAGACGATCAGCCAAAACGAGTACTGCGTGATGCCGCAGCTCAGATCGCCCACGACAGGGGTGGAGCTGAACTCGCTGACCAGATGATTAATCTCATCAGGCAGCTTTTCAAAAATTTCCACGACTTACCTTTCGACCTCATGAGGATCTCGCAGCGCCTTGGCGACGCGAACCGCGCAGGCGGCCATAAAGGCCACGAAGCCGATCGCCTCGCCCAGGAGGAACATGCGAAATGCCTCTCCGAACAACACAAACACAACCAAGGTAAAGACGAGCAGAGCGATTGCCGAGACCGCCAGACTCACCATACCCTTGAGCATGTCCGCATTCTGCTTATCGTCAAGAACCGGCTTGAGCGTAAAGACAAAGGGAAGGAAGGCAATCGCGCCCGCGATGGCACCTGCAACGATAGCGAGCAGATCGGCTATCTGAAACACTGGCGTCCTCACTTTCCTTTTTTATCGCCTCACAGGACAGTTCCCGCCAAACATTGGTGACTATTGTACGAGCCAATCGCTAAAGTACAACCGAAAAAGCATCGGTTAATACGCACCTGTTCGTTTTCTTAAGACCTTCTTTATGCCGCAGGTACGGTAATACGTTTTTCTCGAACCCTGCGGGGCAAAACGTCCGTTAACAGGAGTGCGCGCGGTCGTCTTTTGTTCGACCGCGCGCACCATTTCTTCGTATTTTCGACGTTAGCCGGTATGGCCCAGAGATTACAGCGTGCCGTAGATGCGGTCGCCGGCGTCGCCCAAGCCGGGAACGATGTAGGCAGCTTCGTTGAGATGGCCGTCGATGGCGCAGGTATAGATATGCACATCGGGGTCCTTCTCAGTCAGCGACTTGAGGCCCTCGGGGGCCGCGACGATGCACAGCATGCGGATGTCCTTGACACCGCGCTCGCGCAGGTAGCTGATGGCCATCTCGGCCGAACCGCCCGTGGCGAGCATGGGGTCGACGACCAGGCAGATGCGCTGGTCGATATCCTTGGGCATCTTGCAGTAATACTCGTGCGGCTCGTGGGTAACCTCGTCGCGCTCCATACCGATGTGGCCCACGCGAGCGGAGGGTACCAAGTCGAGGATGCCATCGACCATGCCAAGGCCTGCACGCAGAATGGGAACGATGGCGAGCTTTTTGCCGGCGAGCTGCTTAAACGTTGCGGTGGTGATGGGGGTCTCGACTTCGACGTCTTCCATGGACAGGTCGCGCATGGCCTCGTAGCCGTCAAAAAGTGCGAGTTCGCGCACGAGCTGGCGGAACTGGTTGGTGCCGGTGTTTTTGTCGCGCAGAATCGACAGCTTATGCTGGACGAGCGGGTGATCGACAAGGGTCACACGGGACGTATCGTAGGTGACGGTCATGGGTTGATTGCCCCTTTCGTTGCGGCCGGAAGATGGCCTTGCTGACAAGGCGCATGGCGATGTTGTTGCCGCGCGCCGTGCATAAGTTTAGCGGTTTGTTGTATCGAGCAGCCCATCGCAGCCCTACTGTGCGGTACTGAGCGAGCGCTTGACTGCATCACGCCAGCCCGCAAGGTTTTGCTCGCGACGCTCGGCGGACATATGGGGAAGGAAGGTCCTAACGATCTGGGCATTTTGCTCCAGCTCTTCAAGGTCTTCCCAATAGCCGACGGCAAGACCCGCCAAGTACGCGGCACCGATTGCCGTGGTCTCCACCGTCTCGCATTGCAGCACGGGGATATCCAGCAGGTCGGCCTGGAATTGCATGATGAACTCGTTGCGTGAGGCGCCGCCATCGACGGACAGGCGCTCAATCGAAAGCCCCACGTCCTGCTCCATGGCGCGCAGCACGTCATAACTCTGGTAGGCCATGGACTCGCAGGCCGCACGCACAATGGTCGCGCGACTCGAGGCACCGGTCAGGCCGCACACGATACCGCGGGCACGCGGGTCCCACCAGGGAGCGCCCAGGCCAGCGAAGGCGGGGACGAAGTAGCAGCCCTCGTTGTCGTTGATCGAAGCGGCGAGTTGTGCCGACTCGCTCACACTCGAGATGATGCCGATGTTGTTGCGCAGCCAGTTCATGGTGGAACCGGCAGCAAAGATGGAGCCCTCGAGTGCATAGCTGATCTTGCCGTCCGCGGCGATACCGATCGTGGAGACCAGACCGTTCTTGGATTCGACGACCTCGTCGCCGGTGTTCATGAGCATAAAGCAACCCGTGCCATAGGTGTTTTTGGTCTGGCCGGGATGGAAGCAGCAGTGGCCGAACAGCGACGCCTGCTGATCGCCCGCCACGCCCATGATGGGCGGCATGTTGGTCATGATGTCGCTCGCGACGCGGCCGTAGTCGCCCGAGCTCCAACGAACCTCGGGCATCATGGAACGTGGAACGTCAAAGAGCGCCAGCAGGTCGTCGTCCCAATCGAGCGTATGGATATTAAAGAGCGCCGTGCGGCTGGCATTGGTGTAGTCGGTGGCAAAGACCTGACTGCCGGTGAGGTTGTAGATGAGCCAGGTATCGATGGTGCCGAACATGAGGTCGCCCGCCGCCGCGCTCTCACGCGCACCGTCGACGTTGTCGAGGATCCACTGCACCTTGGAAGCCGAGAAATACGGATCGAGCGTGAGTCCCGTGCGGGAGCGCACCAGCTCTTCTGCGCCCCGCTCGACCAGCTCGTCGATCAGAGGTGCGGTGCGACGGCATTGCCACACGATGGCGTTATAGATGGGTTGGCCGCTTATGCGGTCCCACACCACCGTGGTCTCGCGCTGGTTGGAGATACCGATGGCGGCGATGCGGTCAGAATGGATGCCGCTCTTAAACTGGACCTCCATCATCACGCCGATCTGGCTGGCAAGCACCTCCATGGGGTCTTGCTCTATCCAACCGGGACGCGGGAAGCTGGTTTTGACGCTACGACGTGCCTGCGCGACGATGCAGCCGTACTCGTCGACGATGGTCGCAAGTACCGAGGTGGTGCCGCAGTCGAGCGCCATGATGTAGGAACCGCCAAAGTTAAACGAGGCATCTTCCATGCCCAGGCTGCCCAGATTCAACGACATCGCTTACACCTTTCTATTGCATCGGGTCGGACAGGACCCGTTCGATCTCTGATGCGGGAAGTGCGCCTTGGCGCAGGATCTGGAGCCCGCCGTGCTGGAACGACACGATGGTCGAGGCGTCGCGACACGGGGTCTCGCCGGCGTCGACGGCAACATCGACCCCCTCCAGGATGCGACCTTCGACGGCGGCAAAGCTTGCCGGCGAGGGCGCGCCGTGTGTGTTGGCGCTCGTGCAGGCAAGGGGACTGCCGCAGGCGCGGATGAGCGCTTGGACCACGGGAGAGGCCGAAGCGCGCAGGGCCACGGTGTCGTCGGCAGCACGCATAAAGGTCGGCACGCAGGGAGCCGCCTTGACCACGATAGTCAGGGCTCCCGGCCAGCATCGTCGCGCAAGTACGCGGGCATCTTCCGGGATATCCACGCCATAGCGGTCGAGTGCTTCGGCATTATCAACCAGCCAGGCGACCGTTTGGGTGAGCTTGCGCTGCTTGAGGGTAAAGATGCGGCGGTAGCCGGTACCGAGCGCAGGGACCGCGGCGCCATTGACGACAGCCTGCGGATCGCGCGGCCACGATGGGAATTCGCTTGTATCTTGGGGTACGGCGTCCGAGAAGGCGTTGACTGCCACGGCGACACCGTAGACGGTCTCGGTCGGGATCAAGGCCAGGCCGCCGCGGCCGAGCACCTCGGCCGTGCGCTCGACGGCGAGCCGATGCGGCTCGCGCGTTCCCTCGTATACCCGATAGACCGTCTGCATGTGTATGCCAGCCCCTTACGCTCTGGTGAAAGTTTGTTTACTGAGGGGCATTCTCGCACGAAACATTCAGCCTATTTGCCCAGAGCGCATGTTGGTTTGGTGAGCGGCTCTAGTAGTCGGTGAAAGTGAGGGGGTTATTGGACTGCGACGAACTTCTTTGGCCTGCCGGCATGGCGTCTTTGGGCGGCGTAGCGCTCGATGCTGTCTATCGTTATCATCCGACGGCCGTCGACGAGTTCAACATCGAGTTTTCCGGCTTTGACCAGCGCGGTAATCCGCGGAGCGGAGACTTTGAGGTCCAGCGCTGCATCTTTAAATGTTCGGCACGCCGCTTCCCGAGCGTCCTCGTGGTCGATTTCGACTGAAAGGGCCACGACCTCGGCCGAGCGTTCGTACCCTGCCGGAGTCAAACCGTTGTTGAGGTCGTCGGCCAAAAACGCCATCAGCGCCTCGGTGGCATGGGCAATCGCTTCTTCGCGCGTATCGCCATCGGCAAAGGCGCCGGGAATCTGCGGGAAGCTGGCGCAGTAACCGTCGTCTTCTTTTATGAGAACGCAGTCATAGGTAAATCGCTGCCTCATTTTGCCTCCAACTACCATCCAACTTGGCGACGAATACTTGCCCACGTGCCCTTCTTTGGTCGATCACCACCAGAGCCGTTCACGGTGACAACACGATCGGCAGAAACATACTTAGCATGACTACCGACTTGCGCGACCTTCACGAATCCATCGTGCTTGAGTAGGGCAATGATTTCCCGAAAGGTAGGAGGTTGCATGGGCCGACCTCTTTCAGCCGTCCTAATTATAAACTACTTTATAATTTTTGTTAACCAGTTAATAAATATTACTGGCGCTGCTTGGGCTCGGTGACGATGGCTCGGACGATGCGGGGGCGATTGGTGAGATCATGGACGATACGCACGTCCGAAAGGCCTGCCTGGCGGCAGAGCTCGGCCGCGGCATCGAGGGCACCCTCGTAGAGCTCGCAGGCAAACAGGCCGCCGGCGCGCAGCATGTAAGGCGCCGCATTGAGCAGGCGGCGGAAGATATCGAGGCCGTCGGCGCCGCCCTCGAGCGCCAGGTCGGGCTCAAAGTCCTTGACCTCGTGCGGCAGCGAGCGCATGACGCCGGTCGGGATGTAAGGTGGGTTGGAGACGAGCACATCAAAGGTGCCCCACTCTTCGCGGGGAATGGAACTCACCAGGTTGGTGAGGCTAAAGGCAACCTCATCTGCCGTGAGGCCGAGGGCGTCGCGGTTTTTGGTAGCAAGGTCGATGGCGCGCGGCTCGATATCGGTAGCAATGCAGGTGACGTGGCCGCGGCGCTCCCAGGCAAGGGAGAGCGAAATGCAGCCCGTGCCGCAGCCGACCTCGAGAACGCGGGCAGTGCAGGGCTCGGTTGGGGCAGGCGCAGCGGCATCCTGAGCTAAAGCCGTCTCCTGGTCGGCACCCTCGATGGCGATGCCGTATTCGTCGAGCTCGGACTCGGCGGCTTCCGCGACTTCGGCTTCTGCTGCCTGCGCGGCGGCTTCCTCGGCCTCGCGGTCGGCCAGTTCCTCGGCATAGGCACGGCTGCCGAGCACGTCGCTACCCAGCGCAGCCTCATCGGCGGCCGTCAGGTTGGCGGCACGGCGCTCGGCGGTCGCGCGTTCGTCTGCCAGCGCGGCCTCAGC
Source organism: uncultured Collinsella sp. (assembly GCA_958429345.1). Classification (GTDB taxonomy): domain Bacteria; phylum Actinomycetota; class Coriobacteriia; order Coriobacteriales; family Coriobacteriaceae; genus Collinsella. Next base: position 19,319 of record CAUAJK010000025.1, read on the forward strand.
CTTGCGTGCCTCCTCGACCTCATCGTTCCAAGGCAGCTCAACACGCTGACGGGCAGCAGCCTCGGGGCTCAGCACCTCGGCATCCAGATAATTGAGGACTTCCTCGACGAGCATCTCGGTCTCGGGGCGCGGAATGAGCACGCCGGGGGCGCACGTGACGTCGATCATGCGAAACTGCGTGCTGCCGGTGATGTACTGCAGCGGTTCACCTTTAGCGCGACGAACAACGGCCGCGTGCATGGTCTCGAGCTGGGCCGCGTTAAGCGTCTCGTCCATGCGCATATATAAGTCGATGCGTGCCAAACCCGTGGCAGCGCAGAGCAGCCACTCGGCAGAAAGACGGGGGTGCTCCTCGCCGCGCTCGGCCAGGTACTCCTTGGTCCACTCGAGACAACGCTTGATGGTCCAAATCTCGTTTGCCATGGGGCCCTCCCCTCTTAAGCGCCGGACGGCGCGCGAATGTCGGAGCAGATTGTACGCGAGGCCAGCGCATGGCAAGGGGCGATTGAAGGCGATTATCGAGAATCAGCCCAGAATTTTGCTTGGAACCTGCCTAAAATGTTCATTCGTCGACGTCTAAATCTGCATTCGTCAAGCTTTTGGCAAGGTTGACCCAAAACTGACCAATATCTAACCAAGAACTTGCCAGATCACTTGACGCGCGACGCATCAAAAATCGCCCCGCGACTTCTCGGACGCTTTTTCGAGCATTATTTTTAAAAATGATAAATAACTTTAAGCAGGTAAACAACTTAATTGTTATTAAAGAAGATTGAATAAACTCACAAAGCAATGTGCCCGACCTAGTCATTGGGGACGTTCTTATTTGACTAGTCGTTTAAGAACGTCCCCAATGACTACTAAGCCAGGAGTGTCCCAAACTGCCGGCAGAAAAGGAACGTCCCTAAGTGCCAACTAACCAATTGCCGTCTTCGGCAGCGATGGCAACGCCGCAGATAGAGGACGGACAGCGAGCGACGTCCAGAGCGAACAAGTTGGCATGAAAAAGGCAAGGCATAGACCTTCTGGTCATGCCTTGCCTTTTGAATGACAAATTGTCGCTCTGGGCGGCGCGCAGTGTCGAGTCGTTACGCGGTTTGTAAAACCGCGTAACCTACACGGCCTGTGCCAGCTTCTCGGCTCGCTCGGCGGCGGCGAGCGCCTCGATGACGGTGCCGAGCTGATCGCCCAGAAGGACGCCGTTGTAGGTGGAGTTGAAACCGATGCGGTGATCGGTCACGCGGTCCTGGGGCTGGTTGTAGGTACGGATCTTCTCGGAACGGTTGCCGTGGCCGATCTGGCTCTGGCGCTCGGCACCAAGCTCTGCCTGCTGCTTCTCGAGCTCCATCTCGTAGAGGCGGGCACGCAGCATCTGCATGCAGACTTCGCGGTTCTGAATCTGGGAGCGCTGTTCCTGCGACTGCACCACGGTGTTGGTGGGCAGGTGGGTGATGCGCACGGCGGAGTAGGTGGTGTTAACGCACTGACCGCCAGGGCCCGAAGCGCAGTAAGTGTCGATGCGCAGGTCGGACTGGTTGATCTGGACGTCGATTTCCTCGGCCTCGGGAAGCACGGCGACGGTAGCCGTGGAGGTCTGGATGCGGCCCTGGGACTCGGTCTTGGGGACGCGCTGGACACGGTGCACGCCGGACTCGTACTTCATAACGGAGTAGACGCGGTCGCCCTCGACCTTGAACTCAATGGACTTAAAGCCGCCGGCCTCGCTGGGGCTGGAATCGAGCACGGTGGTCTTCCAGCCGCGCGACTCGCAAAAGCGCTGATACATCTTGTACAGGTCGCCGGCAAAGATGGCCGCCTCGTCGCCACCGGCGGCGGAGCGGATCTCGACGATGGTGTTCTTGTCGTCGTTGGGGTCGCTCGGGATGAGCATGTACTTGATGTCTTCCTCGAGCTGGGGGAGCTTGGCCTCGTTTTCGGAGATGTCCATCTGGAGCATCTCCTTCTCATCGGCATCGGTGGTATCGTGCAGCATCTCCTTGGCAGCCTCGATGTCATCGAGCGCGCCGATGTACTCGCGCGAGGCGGCAATGAGGTCGGACTGGTGCGCGTACTCCTTGTTGAGACGCGTGAACTCCTTGATATCGGAGGCGACGGCCGGGTCGGAAAGCTTCTTCTCGAGCTCCTCGTAGGCCTTAATGATCTTTTCGAGCTTGTCGCGCATGGCGGGACTCCTTTATGTGCGTGAAGGCGAAAATCGGCAGAGTTGATGGGGCGCGCGGCGCCACTGCGGGGGTAAGCCCAGCTAGAACATGTCGATCTTCAGATACATGCGCATCCCTTCGCGTATGAGGTACATAGTTGCGGTCTAACCCATACATGATAGCGTGCGCAGGCATACCTGCATATAACCCGCACGGAATGCGACAAAGGGTCAGTCTCTTTCCTTGAATACAACTTCATCCGAACGCCTCCCGCATTCATCCGCACATATACGGATAAATTTGGGAATCCGATACCCTGAGGGCCGGATCGGCCGGCCCCGGGAGATCGGAGGACGCCATGTCCGGAAAGGGCGGGAAGGACGCCGCGAGGGCGGTCCCGAGGACCCACGGCAGGCTCACCGGGTACGAGCGGGACACGGTCCAGAGGATGCTGAAGCGCAGGGTTCGCTCGGCCACTTCCTCGAGAGGTTCAAGGGCGTATCGACCCGCAGGCTCCACAGCTGCCTGATGTGGTTCAGATGGCTGCGCGAGGCCGCACGCGTCGGGGACAGGACGTCGCTCATGCGCGAGCAGCTCGACGACGGGCGCTACGAAAAGATCCGGAAGAAGATGATGGAGCCGGAGTACGAGTTCCATCTGGAGCCGGACGTGCAAACGGCGGGTTAACATAGCCTTTCACCAAAAAGGGCGAGCGGCCGCGCCCTGCGACCACCCGCCCTCAATCAAAGCCCTTCTCGGCCGCCGTAGCTACCGGTTCCGGCGCCGCAGGATAACGCCTGCGGCGATCAGCACCACCGCGCCGCCCGCGATGCCACCCAGGGCCATCGGCGACAAGCTGGTATCGCCCGTATACGGCAGACCCGGCTTCTCCTCCTTCGGCACCGGTGACTTACTCGGCGGATTGGTGGGCGGCTCCGTCGGCGGGGTGGTCGGCGGCGTGTACGTGTTCTTGAACACCGGCGCCACGGCGCCGTCATAGGTTACCGTCGCCACCAGATGGCCCGCACCGTCGTCCGTCACCGTCACCGTTACCCGGTGCTCGGCCGCGTCGTACGTCACGTTCTTCTGACCGTCGTCCACCTCGGAGATGCTGTAGGCGTACGTTCCGGGCTTGTCGTACGAGATCGCCTCGAAGCCCACCGTGCCGTCCGCCGCGTTCTTTGCGGTCTGCAGCACCTTGCCGTCGGCATCCTTCAGCTGGAAGGAGAACTGCCCTTCCTTTAGGTCCTCGCCGCTCAGCACCTTGGAGGCCCCCAGCTTCACCTCAGTCGCGGCCGGCGCGTAACTGTTGCTGAACGCCACCGCATCCGCAGCCTTGCCGCCCTTGCTGTAGGCAACCTGCACCTCCAGCGCGTGCGTCTCCGCATTCTCCGTCACCGTCACCGTCGCGGTAAAGACCGTCGTGTCGTAGGTGACGCCGTTCGCCGTCGCCCCTGCCCGCTCGGACACGGTGTAGACGTACGTCCCCACCTTGTCCAGCTGCAGCGGCGCGAAGCCGAACGTGCCGTCGGCGCCGTTCTGCACCGTCTGCACCACGTTACCGTCGGCGTCCTTCAGGTCGAAGAAGAACTCACCCTCGGCCAGGTCGCGGCCGGTCAGAGCCTTCGTTCCGGTAATCGTCGCCGTCGTTGCCGTCGGCGTGTAGGTGTTGGTGAAGGTCAGATCCGCAGCCGTCTTGTTCGCCGTCGCGGTCAGCTGGCCGCTGCCGTCATCGGTCACGTTCACCGTTACGTCCAGCACCGCATCGCTGTAAGTGATGGTGCCATCTTGGCCCGCAACCTCCTTCACCTGGTACGCATGCGAACCAGTTGCGGTGTACGAGATGGCCTTGAAGGTAAACGCTTTACCCACGTTCGTGGTCCGGTCGATCTCCTGCCCGGTGGCCACGTCAATCAGCGCGAATGTGAACTCGCCATCGGCGGGCGTCCGCGTGGTGGCCGGGTCGGCATTCTCAAGCACCTTGGTGCCAGAGATCTGGTAGGAGGTCTGACCCGGCTGGTAGCTGTTCGCAAACGTCATGGTATTGGGGGTGACGTCGTTCTCGGTGCCCTCGCTCGGTTTCACCGTAGAGCTCTCTACCACCAGCTTGCCGTCGTTGTTGTCCTTCACCACGTAGGTCAGGGTGTACGTCTTGCCGGTGTAGGTCACGCCCGGCACGCCCGGCGCGCCGTCCGTCGGCTGCACCTCACGGACCGTGAAGGGAAAGGTGCCCGCATGGTCGAAGGTCAGCTCGTTAAAGTAAACCTTGCCCTTGGCGTCGTTCTTCTGGGTCTGGAGCACCGTACCGTCAGACCCCACCAGCTCGAAGGCGAAGTCTCCCGCCTTTAGCTGATAGCTGCCGTCGTGCACGTCAACGCTCTTGGTGAGGGCGATCGCGCCGGAGTTCGTCGCCTTCGCCTTGTAGGTGTTGGTGAAGGTGGGCTTCGTGGCGTCCGCGCCGTCGTAGGCGACGCTCGCCTGCAGCGTGCCGGCATTGTCCACAACCGTCACCACGGCATGATGCACCGCGTCGTCGTAGGTCACGTAGGCCAGATCACCCTTCCGCTCCACGATAGTGTACTCGTACGTGCCCGGCTTCGCGTAGGAGAAGGCGTCGAAGTTAACACTTCCGTCTGCGCCGTTGGTCGCGGTCCGGACGGGCTTGGCCCCGGCAAGCTGCTCAGCAGTCATTTTGCCCTCGTACACATCGAAGGTGAACTCGCCGTCCTTGGGGACGATCGGCGTGTTGTCGTCCTTCTTCACATAGCTCTTCTGCGCACCGAGGGCCAGACCGGTCGCGGCCGGCTGGTAGGTGTTGGTGAAGGTATCCGAGCCGGATGCACTCGTCACGATCGCCTTCGCATTCAGTGCTCCGTTCCCGCCGTCTGTGACCGTCACCGTATAGGTGAGGGCATGATTGTCATAGACCATGCCCGGCTCCGCGCCCGGCTGCTCCACGATGGTGTAGGTGAAGTCCTTGCTCGCGGCGCCGTCCAAGTCGGAGAGCTGGAACTCGCGCGTGAAGCAGACCTTGCCGTTTGCATCGTTCTTCGCGGTGGCGATCACGTTGCCGGCAGCGTCCTTCAGGTCGAAGGTGAACTCGCCGTCCGCAGGCTTCGTCGTGTGATCGAAGCCGTCCGCAACCTTGATGGTCTTGGTCGCCGTCAGCTCCACGGATCCCTTTGCGGTGTAGGTGTTGTTGAAGGTGGGAGCCGTAGCGGTACCGTCATAGGTGACGGTCACCTTCGTCTTGTTGTTGTCGTCCTGGTTCTGCTCTACCTTGACGTGGACCTTGACTTCCTTGGCGTCGTAGGCCATGCCGTCGACGGTCTGGGCGGCTTTCTCCTCCTTGAGCGTGTAGTCGTACTCGCCCAGGTTCAGGTTCTTGACGGCCAGCTCGACCTTGCCGCCCCGGTCGTTGGTGCCCTTGGCGACCTCGTTGCCGGCCTGGTCGTACAGGCCGAAGGTGAACGCGTCGGCCGTCAGGTCCTTGCCCGTGAGGATCTTCGTCGCCTCGACGGTAACGTCCGTCGTCGGCTTCGAGTTGGTGAAGGTCGGCACGGCCTTATCGCCGCCGTAGGTGACGGTCGCGTCCAGCGTGCCGTTCTTGTTATCGGTAACGCTGACCTTGACCTTCACTTTCTGACCGTCGTAGACGATGGTCTGGTCGTTACCGGTAACTTCCTTGATGGTGTACTCGTAGTCACCTGCCTCGGTGTAGTTGATGGGCTGGAAGGTAATGTTGCCCTTCTCGTCGTTCGTGACGGTCTCAATGGGCGTGCCTTCCGCCTTGTCACCCTTGTACAGAGCGAACGAGAAGTCGTTCCCCGCGAGCGCACCGCCCCTAAAGCGTTTCTTCGCCGCCAAGGTCACGGAACCCTTCGCAGCATAGCTGTTGATAAAGGTGGCGAGGTTCACCTTGCCGTCCTTGACCTCAGCCTTGATGGGCTTGGCCCCAGCGTCACCATCCTTCTTCACCGTCACGCCCGTGACGGTCAGCTTGGCGTCCTTATCCTCGACCCTTACCGTGACGGTATAGGTCGAGGCGTCCATCGTCCAGCCGGCGTTCTGCACGCCGTCCGCTGCGGGATCATCATCAGCGTTGTGCACCTCGGTGAGCGTGAACGTGTACTCGCCCGCCTTGTTGAACGTCATATTCGAGAAGTCGACCGTCTGGCCCTTGTCCTTGATAATCTTGTCCTTCGTGGCCTTGGACTCCGCGTGCGCGTCGCCCGCCAGGTCGTCCGACACACCCAAGTCGCCGGCGACGATCTTCTGCTGTGTCTCTTCCGTGGCGGTCAGCGTGAACGAGAACGCCTTCTCCGTGCTCTCAACACCGGAGATCTTCTTCGTCACCTGCGGGGTCAGCTCGTCGCTGGCGTCTGACTTGTAACTGTTCTTGAACGGGACGGTAGGCGTAGCGGGCTTCGCATTGCGACTCGAGACCGTCTTCACGTAGTTGGTCGTGGTATCGAGGCCCTTAATCGCCTCGGCCGTCAGCGCATCAACGTTGCCGCCCCCGCCAACAAGCGCCGTCACGCCCGGGCCCTTCGCGATGGTCGTCTCGGTGTAGAGCTGGCCTTTGTTGTCCGGATTCGGCTTCACCGCAATGAGCACGTAGGCGTCACCGGGGTACTCGGTGTCATACGTGTATCCACCAGAGTTGGCGCCATGCGCCTCAGACACCTTGTACACATACACCTTGTTGTAGCTCAGCTGCGTGAAGTTCATCTTCAGCTTGCCGGACATCGTGGCGGTCTGCGTATCGTCACCGTCATCCTTGCCCACGGTGTTCTTGAACGACTTATCGGTATCAGCCGGCTCCGGGGCCGTCGTACCGTTATACGTCATCGCCTCGATGGTGAACGGGAACATGCCATTCTTCAGCGGGGTACCAACCAGAGTCTTGGTCACATCGATGCCCGCGTAGGTACCAGAGGCCGCATAGATGTTGGTGAACGCGGCGGCGTCCGTCACCTGCCGGTCGGCATCCGTCGTCGCCTGCTTGTTGTCGTACGCAACCGACGCGGTCAGCTTACCGGTGTGCTTGCCGTTCTCGATATCGGTCACTGTGTACGTCACCGTGGACGTATGGCCGTCATACGCAATACCAGTCTTATTCGCGTCGGTCGGCTTCGTCTCGTTCACATTGAACGTGTACGTACCGGGCCTGGTGAACACCAGGTCGCCCGCACCGAAGGTTGCAGAACGCGTCGCGTCACCGGCGCCTGCGATCTCAACCTTAGTCGTCAGATCGCCGGTCTCATCGGAGTCGGTAGCCTTCCTCTGGGTAACGACCTTGTTTTTAACCGCGTCCCTCGTCGCATCATCCGCCGGCGTCAGGGTGAAGTCGAACGCATCGCTCGTCTCCCACGCGCGCCCGGTGAACGTCTTTTGCACGTTAACCGGCGCCGACATCGCCTGGGTCACCGTGTAGGTGTTCTTGAACGGGATGCATCCGTTGGCGTCTGCCAGTTGCGTGCCGTCGGCCTTCCAATACGTGACCGTGGAGGACAGGCGCTTACCCGTCCCCGACTCGTTATCAACCTGCTGGTTCTTCACCAGCACGTAGTACACCGCGTCATCGTAGCCCATGCCACTGGACGTCGATGTATCGGAATCCTTGACCTCGGTCACCCTGTACACGTAAGTGAGGTTCTCGCTGCCCATCGTATAGGTGATCTGCGGGAACGCGGCGATACCGCCGTCATCGTTCTTCGCCGTGGTCGTGGTGGACGTGCACCCCATAGGCATGGGGACCTTGCTGGCATCGACGCTGTAGGCAAGATCGCCGAACTTAAGGGTGCCACTCGGCACGGCATCATTCTTCATCCCGCCGAGTGCCTCGAGCTGGAACGTGAACTTATCCTTCACAAGCGGATTTGCACCGGACTGGTCGGCATACGTCTTCTGCACGTTGAAGGAGATGGTCTCCTCATCGGTGTTATAGGTGTTCGTTATCTTGGCGATTTTGTCAGCGACCTCGATCGGGCTGTCCTCATGGCTCACGCCGTCGTCGGTGTAGGTCTGCTCCATCTTGACTGCCGGCTGCGACAGCGTGCCGTCGCCGCGATCCTTCACCGTCACCGTGACGCGGTAGGAAGCGCTTGAATACCCGAACCCGGGCAGCCAGCTAGCGTCGTTTTGAGACGGCGTGGCCTCGGCGATGAGATAGGTGTAGGTGCCGGGCTTGGTGTACTCAATCTCGCCGAAGTCGAACTTTTCCCCGTTCTCAACAGTCTTCACAACCTGCTTCATACCACTCACGGGTGCATTCTCGGCACCGGCGGGCATCGGCGTGCCCTTGTCCGCGCGCAGGTAAATCTTGAAGCTATCGCCATCCTTCCAGTCACGGCCCTGGAGCACCTTCTGCGCCCAGAACGCATTGCTGAGCGTTACCGGCGGCTTTACGCTGTAGGTGTTCGTGAATACCAGCTTGTTGGCGTCGGCCACCGTGCCGTCGGCTTTCTGCTTTGCGATCGTGCCGGAGATGCTGTCGCCCTCGCCGCTCGGGGCGTTGCCGCCCTGCTCGCGCTTGGTCAGCGTGAAGCCGGCCGGCATCTTGTCCGTACCGGTCAGCTCCTGCACCGTGTAGGCGTCGTGCTCGTCGAGACCGTACACGCGGATCGTCTGGTCGGCCGTGATGGTCTGCTCGCGACCGTTCGTCAGGTCGAACATATCGCCGACCTGCTTCTCGCTTTCGGCCCCCGCGTTCTCAAACACCGCGGCCTTGTACGTCTTCCCCGCCGTCGTGGGCACAGTGAACTTGAAGGTGAACTCCGCGCCCTTATTGCCCGTCAGGCCATCGGGCACGGCAACCTTCTTCGTCACTTCGAGGCTTGCCTCGCGCTTGTTCGCCACGCGCACACAGGTGGCACCCGTGAACAGGGCATTCAGGTTCATGTCGCCCAGATTGGCACGGGCACCTTTCGACGTGGTTCCCTTGGGCTGCTCGTCCTGGGTGATGCCCATACGTATCCAGCCCGTCTCGGTCTCCAAGCGATAAGGCTTGCCCTCCTCGGTGGGCCCATACTGGTAGACACGTCCGTTGGCGCCGTACTTGAGGTGCACCTCATCCTCGCCGCCCTTGGCGTCATTGTTCCAGGAAAGGTTGTCGTTGCCGTCGAGCTTCCCGTCGGACGTCTGGCGCTGGCCCTTGATCCACGTGAGCGTGTTGTCGATGTCACCCTCTGCGCCAAACTGGCCCAGGCTCTTCATGAGCGCGCCCGGGCCCACGAACGTCGAAACACCGTCATCGGCCGTACCAGCATCGGCATGGACGCCGGAATCGTCCACAATCACCTTGGTGAGCGTGTCGTTAAGCAGGAAGCCCTTGGGCGCCGAGACCTCCTTTAGGAAGTAGGTCCCCTTCACGAGCGGCATGTTAAGGGTGCTCGTATTCGGGAATATGCCCGCACCTTTGAGCGGAACCGGGTAGTCGACCGACCCCGTCGTCAGGGTGTCGTAGGGGGTCTGCTCGCCATTGAGCATGACCTTGCCACTCTCGTCCGTCGTCACCTGATCGGCCTTGTACAAGCCGAACGTCGCCCCGTCAACGGGCTTACCCTCGGTATCGGTCTTCTGCACGAACAGGCGATTCTGGATGTTCGTGACGAGCAAGCGCGTGGCGAACTGTCGCTTGAAGTTCGTGCCGTCTGCGATGTCGTCGCTGTACACGTGGACGGTGTTCTCGGGAGTCGCGTCGCCGATCGAGCTCGCCTTTGTATGGTAGATGGCCACCGTGTACTCGGCATTCTTGCGGTCATTACCGCTCAGCAGGTAGTAGTACTTGGAGATGTCGCCGGGCAGATTTTGAATCTCTACCTGGTACTGGCCGCTCGTGTTGAGCGTGAAGGCGTGCAGGTCCTTCTTCGCCGCCTCGATAGCGCCGGCCTTGCTCGGATTCTCGGCGAGGGTGTACCCCGCTCCCGTCGATGGGTCGCCCGACACGGCGTACCAATTGTTCTGATCTTTGATACCCGTGCCTGCGCTTTTATCGCGCTTGAGCACCACAGCGAACAGTATGCCGGAGTCCAGGTTGACGGTCTCGTTGGACTTCGTCAGGTCATTATTTGCCTTGTACACGGTCGGCGGCGCGGTGATGGTCTCCTTCGCGGCGGCGAACGCACCGGTCTTCCACACGACGCTGCCCGCGTCCATACCGCCGCGGTTGATGATGACACCGCCCGCGTCGTTCTTGTCGCTCGCGGGCACGTACTCGAGCTGCATGCTGCCATCCGTCGCCGTGAGACTCGAGCGGTAACCGCTAGGCGCCTTTGTTTCCTTCAGGAGGTAGTACTGGTAACCATGCTCTTTGTAAAGGTCATCGAAGTTGATAACGCCGTTGTCCACGTCATTCGTGAGCGTCAGTTGTCCATTCGCGTTCGTGGTGCCGGAGCCAAGTAGGTTTTCTGGGTTAGTGGTCGTGTCAGCGAACCTCTCGTCTGTCTTGTACAGCGCGAACTGAGCACCCTCCACCAGACCGCCATCCTGGTCGAACTTGATAATGTCGGACTCGGGAACCGTCACGAGGTTGAACTTGAGCCTCATGTTGGAGTCGGTGGCGCCGCGCTCCAGGTAGAAGAACTTGAGGGTGTGGTTGGTGCCGTCGGCGAAGGTATTGCTGTTCCAATTCTCGGCTGAGCCGCCCTTGCCTGCTGCCTGGAACTTGCTCCGCAGCGTGCCGTTTGCGGAACCGTTAACGGTGATTTCGCCCGTTTGGAAGTTAATGGTCAGCTCAGCACGGGCGTGGATGCCGCCAATGTCGCCCACGAGGACATCGTCGATGAACACCCAGACGTCATCATCGCCGGCGAACTCAAAGGTCATGGCATCTTTACCGTTCGCCAGGCCGCCGTTGGGCTGCACGAATCGCGTGGACATTGAGAGGCCGAAATAATGGTTGAGGGGATTGCCATCGTTATATTGCGAGTCGCCGACGTTCTGCGACGTAATGCCGTTCGGGACGAGCCCGCTGCTCTCCTCCTTGAATACCTCATTGGCCGCATCGAAGGGGAAGAACTGGCCTACTGTATGAGGCCCAGCCCCCGCCTGCTTAACGCCGGGGGCATCGTATACATCAAATGCATTCTTATTGGCGTTGTACGCCGCGTAGTTCTGCAAGCTGTCATACTCGTAGTAGCCGCCCTTGGCCCGCAACAAACCCGTCACACCCATATGGGATATCTTGCCCGTCTGGGCGGAGGAATCAAACAGGTAGCCGAGGGATTCTCCGTACCAGCGGTCGACGAGTTTCGGGTAACCGCCGGTAAGAACGCTGTTCACGATGCCGGGGCGGACCCGGGAGCCACCCGTATACTGGTTAAGTTCCTCGCTGGCTCTTTGATCCTTGAACTGGAACCGGTGGTTTGCGTTGATGCCGCCGTTGCCGGAAACCGACAGGTGATCATCCGGATTCACCCAGTAATCAAACAGGTTGATCGTCGTCCCCGAGGGCGAGGTCGTCGGAACCGTGTGGTCGGAGATCGCCGCCTCGGCACGAAGCGGCAGGAAGAAACTCGCCGTCAGCGCGACGGCGAGGGCCAGAACAATCGCATATGGCGAAACCGGGCGCAGCCCACGACGGCGGCCATAAGACATGACGGACCACCGCTCGCGCGGCCGGTGTTCACCAGGAAGTTCCCTGCTTAGACACCCCCCCCCGGTAGCAATATTCACGAGTCGAGACGTCGTCTCTCTGAGCTTCTGCATAATTTCCTCCCCAGTCACACGGCGACCTGCCCGGGTGCTCCCCGGGGGCCGAGGCAGTCTGGCACATGCCCGCAGTCGTTCAAGGAATACCAACCCCAGCATATGTCTCTTAAGATATCTTAGTCTTTTTCTGGCTCTTCGGGGGTTTGTGTGGGTTAGCCGCCCGGTAAAAGTGCCCGCCTAGCAGCGGCGGCGCGCCTCGCGTATCGTTGTTTTCCGACCAAAGAAAAAATGAACGCGCGAAGGAACGCCGCCATGCTGAACAGTCTACTCAAAAGGGCGCTCGGGCTCGAGCGCACCGTAATCGAGGGAGCGAGAATCGAGGGCGATTCCATAATCGTCTCCGTGAGGCCCAGGAGGGCCGCGCCGAGGTGCCCGGTGTGCGGGCGGCGCTGCGCCGCCTACGACAGGCTCGGGCCCAGGCGCTGGAGGGCGCCCGACCTCGGCGCCGCCCGCTGCTATCTGGAGCACGCCCCCGTCAGGTGTTAGCGTCAATCTATTTTTCACCAGTTTCGCTAAACAGGCGCACCGTTCG